>NZ_KQ970287.1:210600-212843 GCF_001579035.1 Streptococcus mitis
GCTTAGCAGTTTTGTATTTGGAGTTGTTTTTTCAGCCTATTTGACGATTTTCTATCATGAAAAGACCATTCTTGGGGTTCCTATTATGATGAGCATTTTTTATCTCAGCATGCTTTTTGCTAAGTGGCGGAAAAAAGTAAAAGAAAAAGCTTCATTTTAGGTGTTATTACTTGTAAGAAAATAGGAGATATGCTATACTTGAAGAGTTGACTATGCACGTTCCTGTGCAACCGCACGAACATCGTTGCTTGATTATTCAAGTTTAAGTGGTTCGTCCCACGATGCTAGGCGAGTCTTCACAAAAAATTCGGGGAAACCCATAAAAATCATAGGAGGTGCATAATGAGCACATACGCAATTATCAAAACTGGCGGAAAACAAGTTAAAGTTGAAGTTGGTCAAGCAGTTTACGTTGAAAAATTGAACGTTGAAGCTGGTCAAGAAGTTACTTTTAACGAAGTTGTTCTTGTTGGTGGTGAAAACACTGTTGTCGGAACTCCACTTGTTGCTGGAGCTACTGTAGTTGGAACTGTTGAAAAACAAGGAAAACAAAAGAAAGTTGTTACTTACAAGTACAAACCTAAAAAAGGTAGCCACCGTAAACAAGGTCACCGTCAACCATATACTAAAGTTGTCATCAACGCAATCAACGCTTAATTTTAAGGAGAACACATGATACAAGCAGTCTTTGAGAGAGCCGAAGATGGCGAGCTGAGGAGTGCGGAAATTACTGGACACGCCGAGAGTGGCGAATACGGCTTAGATGTCGTGTGTGCATCGGTTTCTACGCTTGCCATTAACTTTATCAATTCTATTGAGAAATTTGCAGGCTATGAACCAATCCTAGAATTAAACGAAGATGAAGGTGGCTATCTGATGGTTGAAATTCCAAAAGATCTTCCTTCACACCAGAGAGAAATGACTCAGTTATTCTTTGAATCATTTTTCTTAGGTATGGCAAACTTATCGGAGAACTCTTCAGAGTTCGTCCAAACCAGAGTTATCACAGAAAACTAACACGGAGGAAAACATTATGTTAAAAATGACTCTTAACAACTTGCAACTTTTCGCCCACAAAAAAGGTGGAGGTTCTACATCAAACGGACGTGATTCACAAGCAAAACGTCTTGGAGCTAAAGCAGCTGACGGACAAACCGTAACAGGTGGATCAATCCTTTACCGTCAACGTGGTACACACATCTACCCAGGTGTAAACGTTGGACGTGGTGGAGACGATACTTTGTTCGCTAAAGTTGAAGGCGTAGTACGCTTTGAACGTAAAGGACGCGATAAAAAGCAGGTTTCTGTTTACCCAATCGCAAAATAAAAAGATTCAGTGAATCTTTTTATCCCGAGCCTTGAAATGTAAAGGCGAGGATGCTGAAATAGCATAAATAAGGCTTTCCGAGATTTCGGAGAGTCTGTTTTTTTGTTTTGGTACCCATATTGATACCCATATCTAAAATCCTATGTACGAGGCGAACTTATCGCCTACTTTTTCTTTTGTTGTAAAATTATAAAATAGTAGCATGTGAAACTTTTACAGTAATGAATTTTATAAGGGAATAAGATATTGTAAAAATTGCTAAGATTTGATATTATAATTGTATCTAAAAGAAGAAGTAAGAAGAATAAAAGGATGTGAACTGGTATGAAAAAGATGATTACAATTATAGTCTGTTCAGTCTCTTTTCTTGCTCTATCTGCTTGCGTTAGTAACAAAAAACTTATTCTTCCTGAACCAGAAACGATATCTGTAATTTATTTGCAGAAAAGTATCTCTGGAGATGTTAAAATTATAAACAAGAAAGATGATATCTCAAAATTGATTAAGGAGATACAGAAACAGTCAAAATCTACCACGTACTCCTAACACGGGAGAGTTATAATCCAAGATTACAAGGTCTTACAGAAATAAGAAATCCTGATAAGGCAATGTCTCTTCAAGACGCTATTCGCTTCGCACAGCGACATGGATTCAACTTGCTCTTGGGTGTCAAAACCTCTTTTTAGTATGTCCAAAATTTGGAGAAATAAACAATCAACTAATTTTTATTTTTTTCAAACTTGAACTACCATATTTCTTGAACAGGTTGTTAAGAAAATAGCTGTAATTTACTATGAAAATTATAGTTTTACATGACATTTTTTAGAGAAAGGTATATAATGGTAAAGTAATATCAATTGTTTTTTTGAAAACATCGTGAAAATTACAATTTTAGGCTTAGAAATCGAACCTCCCC
>NZ_KQ970287.1:212971-214752 GCF_001579035.1 Streptococcus mitis
GAAACGGGAAAAAAGTTTTACGCTATTCTATTAGAAAGCATCATTTGGGAGTAGCTAGTGTGGCAGTAGCTTCGGTGTTATTTTTTGCAACTGGCGTGGCAACTGTTCAAGCGGACGGACCAGCAGCAACAACAGGAGCAACAGGTGGAGCAGGAACAACAGGTGGAGCAGGTGCAACAGGAGCAACAGGTGGAGCAGGAACAACAGGACCAACAGGTGGAGCAGGAACAACAGGACCAACAGGTGGACCAGCAGCAACAGGAGCAACAGGTGGAGCAGGAACAACAGGACCAACAGGTGGAGCAGGTGCAACAGGACCAACAGGTGGAGCAGGTGCAACAGGAACACCAGGCGCAGCAGGTTCAGCGGGTGCAGCAGGCGCAGCAGGTTCAGCGGGCGCAGCAGGCGCAGCAGGTTCAACAGCAGAACCAGCTAATTATGATGGGAAAGTAAGTCTTATCGGTCAATGGACAAATGAATCACACGAAAAAAAAGATACTGAAAATACATATAAGAATGCTACAGATAAATTAGGTGATCCCTTACCTAATCCGGGACTTTTTCGTGGAGTTGCCAAGACTTTTCTTGGTTGGTCTGATAAACCGCCTGTAGATGGGAAGATAGCTGAAGGAGCAAGACTGTTTTCACCAAAAGATACAGTGTCAACAGCCTTTCCAGATGGATTGAAAGCTGATTCCAAGCTATACGGTGTATATGCCAGTTTAAATGACCAAGATAAGCCTTTCCCATCAGACAGATTCGGTATGGGACTTGCTATTATAGGTGGAATGAATAAATTTAAAATTAACGATAATAAGGTTCATATTGATACGAATGTTAAATCAGAAGATGTATTGCCAAATACTAAACTACATAAGGAAGAAATAGATGGGAACGTTCGAAAAATCATTGACAAAGTGAATCCGGAAAATAATGATACTACTAAGGTTAATGAAGTGGTTTTAAAAGCTGAGTTTGAAATGGATAACACTACAGCGATGACTGTGTATAGAAATCCTCATGTAGGATATGTAGGCCCTGTTTTATCAAACACATACAAAGGTAATAAATTTGAAGTAGATGAAAGAAGAAAGACTTACACATATGTAGACTTAAATGTAAATTTAGAAAAAGGTTTAGTGGTTCCAGAAAAATTATATGCGGAGTTTAATGGTTACTCCTGGAGACCTTTATATGCTATAGGAATTAAGGAAGACGGAACAAAAGAAATTCTAAATGTTTATTCAAAAGATGGAACAAATTTAGGAAAAACAAAAGATAGCTTTAATTCATTAGTTAGTAATACAGATCCTAGAGTTACATTTGGTGTTGAAACTAAAGGTTACAATAATATAACATTTAGAATGATTCTTAGATCTTCAAACGGATATGATAGTGATAGACCGGAAAGTGAACGTAATGAGCGTATAGCTGAGAGTGTTATAAAACCAGATGAAGGGAAGTCTATTGCAGAAACGATTATGCGTAATATGACACTTAAAACTCTTTCATCAACAGAGCTTAAAGAATTGTTTCCTGGTAAGAGTCCTGAAGAAATCAATGAGATGGTAGTTCGTATTGCACAAGATAAGGCAAAAGAATTGGCAGCTAAAAAAGAGTTCTTGAGTGTAACAGGATCAGTTGAAGGAAATGTTCGCCCAAATGCAGGTCGAATAGGTAGTGGTTGGTTAAGTCTTGATTCTGCTACAAATTTACCTATCCACAAAGTAGATGCTAATATTTTAGAGCTAGGGTATGTGTTACCACCACAGCCAGCCCCC
>NZ_KQ970287.1:215666-219919 GCF_001579035.1 Streptococcus mitis
GGGTAGAAGATGAACATTCAACAATTACGCTATGTTGTGGCCATTGCCAATAGTGGTACTTTTCGTGAAGCTGCTGAAAAGATGTATGTTAGTCAGCCGAGTCTGTCTATTTCTGTTCGTGATTTGGAAAAAGAATTGGGCTTTAAGATTTTCCGTCGGACAAGCTCAGGGACTTTCTTGACCCGTCGAGGTATGGAATTTTATGAAAAAGCGCAAGAATTGGTCAAGGGATTTGATATTTTTCAAAATCAGTATGCCAACCCTGAGGAAGAAAAAGATGAATTTTCCATTGCTAGTCAGCACTATGACTTCTTGCCACCAACCATTACGGCCTTTTCAGAGCGCTATCCTGACTATAAGAACTTCCGTATTTTTGAATCGACTACCGTTCAAATCTTAGACGAAGTTGCTCAGGGGCACAGTGAGATTGGGATTATCTACCTTAACAATCAAAATAAAAAGGGGATCATGCAGCGGGTTGAAAAGCTAGGTCTTGAAGTCATTGAATTGATTCCCTTCCATACCCACATTTATCTCCGTGAGGGGCATCCTTTAGCCCAGAAAGAGGAATTGGTTATGGAGGATTTAGCGGATCTACCAACGGTTCGTTTCACTCAAGAGAAAGATGAGTACCTTTATTATTCAGAGAACTTTGTTGATACCAGTGCGAGCTCGCAGATGTTTAATGTGACAGACCGTGCTACCTTGAATGGTATTTTGGAGCGGACGGATGCTTATGCGACTGGTTCTGGATTTTTAGATAGCGATAGTGTTAATGGCATTACAGTTATTCGTCTCAAGGATAACCTAGATAATCGCATGGTCTATGTTAAACGTGAGGAAGTGGAGCTTAGTCAAGCTGGGACTCTCTTCGTAGAAGTTATGCAAGAATATTTTAATCAGAAGAGGAAATCATGAAAAAAAGAGGAATAGTGGCAGTCATTGTACTGCTTTTGATTGGGCTGGATCAGTTGGTCAAATCCTATATCGTCCAGCAAATTCCACTGGGTGACGTGCGTTCTTGGATTCCCAATTTCGTTAGTTTGACCTACCTGCAAAATAGAGGGGCAGCCTTTTCTATCTTACAAGATCAGCAGTTGTTATTCGCTGTCATTACTCTGGTTGTCGTGATAGGTGCCATTTGGTATTTACATAAACACATGGAGGACTCATTCTGGATGGTCTTGGGTTTGACTCTAATAATCGCGGGTGGTCTTGGAAACTTTATTGACAGGATCAGTCAGGGTTTTGTTGTGGATATGATCCACCTTGACTTTATCAATTTTGCAATTTTCAATGTGGCAGATAGCTATCTGACGGTTGGAGTGATTATTTTATTGATTGCAATGTTAAAAGAGGAAATAAATGGAAATTAAAATTGAAACTGGTGGCCTGCGTTTAGATAAGGCTTTGTCAGATTTGACAGAATTATCACGCAGTCTCGCGAATGAACAAATTAAATCAGGCCAGGTCTTGGTCAATGGCCAAGTCAAGAAAGCTAAATACACTGTCCAAGAGGGCGATGTCGTCACTTATCATGTGCCAGAACCAGAGGTCTTAGAGTATGTGGCTGAGGATATTCCGCTAGACATCATCTACCAAGATGAGGATGTGGCCGTCGTCAACAAACCTCAAGGGATGGTGGTGCACCCGAGTGCTGGTCATACCAGTGGAACCCTAGTAAATGCCCTCATGTATCATATTAAGGACTTGTCGGGTATCAATGGAGTTCTGCGTCCAGGAATTGTTCACCGTATTGATAAGGATACGTCAGGTCTTCTTATGATTGCTAAAAATGATGAGGCGCATCTAGCACTTGCTCAAGAACTGAAGGATAAAAAGTCTCTCCGCAAATATTGGGCGATTGTTCATGGAAATCTGCCTAATGATCGTGGTGTGATTGAAGCGCCGATTGGTCGTAGTGAAAAAGACCGTAAGAAACAGGCTGTGACTGCTAAAGGTAAGCCTGCGGTAACTCGTTTCCACGTCTTGGAACGCTTTGGCGATTATAGCTTAGTGGAGTTGCAACTGGAGACAGGGCGTACCCATCAAATCCGTGTTCACATGGCTTATATCGGTCATCCAGTCGCTGGTGATGAGATCTATGGTCCACGTAAGACTCTGAAAGGACATGGACAATTTCTTCATGCTAAGACTCTAGGGTTTACTCATCCGAGAACAGGTGAGACCATGGAATTTACAGCAGATATCCCAGATATTTTTAAGGAAACTTTGGAGAGATTAAGGAAGTAAGAATGAAAAAGAAATTGATTAGTTTAGCACTTGCAGGCGCTTTTTTAGGTTTGCCATGGTATGGAAATGTTCAAGCTCAAGAAAGTTCAGGAAATAAAATTCACTTTATCAATGTTCATGAAGGTGGTAGTGATGCGATTATTCTTGAAAGCAACGGACATTTTGCCATGGTGGATACAGGAGAAGATTATGATTTCCCAGATGGAAGTGATTCTCGTTATCCATGGAGACAGGGTATTAATACCACTTATAAGCATGTTCTAACAGACCGTGTCTTTCGTCGCTTGAAGGAATTGGGTGTCCAAAAACTTGATTTTATTTTGGTGACCCATACTCACAGTGATCATATTGGAAATGTTGATGAATTACTGTCTACCTATCCAGTTGACCGAGTCTATCTTAAAAAATATAGTGATAGTCGTATTACTAATTCTGAACGTCTATGGGATAATCTGTATGGCTATGATAAGGTTTTACAGACTGCTGCTGAAAAAGGTGTTTCAGTTATTCAAAACATCACACAAGGAGATGCTCATTTTCAGTTTGGGGACATGGATATTCAGCTCTATAATTATGAAAATGAATATGATGAGAATGGAAATCTTAAACCTGTTTGGGATGATAATTCCAATTCCTTGATTAGTGTGGTAAAAGTCAATGGCAAGAAAATTTACCTTGGGGGCGACTTAGATAATGTTCATGGAGCAGAAGACAAGTACGGTTCTCTCATTGGAAAAGTTGATTTGATGAAGTTTAACCATCATTTAGATACAAAAAATTCTAATACAAAAAATTTTATAAGAAATTTGTCTCCTGAGATAATTGTTCAAACTTCTTCCTCACCAATTGGTTCGTATGATAGCGGTCAAGAAATAAATAGGGAATATATTAGCTGGATTGAATCAATGGGAATTCAACATATAAACGCAGCCAGCAAAGACTATGATGCGACAGTTTTTGATATTCGACAAGACGGTTTTGTCAATATTTCAACATCCTACAAGCCGATTCCAAGTTTTCAAGTTGGTTGGCATAAGAGTGCATATGGGAATTGGTGGTATCAAGCACCTGATTCTACAGGAGAGTATGCTGTCGGTTGGAATGAAATTAAGGGTGAATGGTACTATTTTAATCAGAGGGGAATCCTGTTATATAATCAATGGAAAAAATGGAACAATCGTTGGTTCTATTTGACAGACTCTGGTACTGCTGCAAAAAATTGGAAGAAAATCGCTGGAATCTGGTATTATTTTAACAAAGAAAACCAGATGGAAACTGGTTGGATTCAAGATAAAGAGCAGTGGTATTATTTGGATTATGATGGCTCTATGAAGACAGGATGGCTTCAATATAAGGGGCAATGGTATTACTTTGCTCCATCAGGGGAAATGAAAACGGGCTGGGTAAAAGATAACGAAACCTGGTACTATATGGATTCTACTGGTATCATGAAGATAGGCGAGATAGAAGTTGCTGGTCATCATTACTATCTGGAAGATTCAGGAGCTATGAAGCAAGGTTGGCTTAAAAAGGCAAATGATTGGTATTTCTACAAGGAAGATGGTTCACGAGCTGTTGGTTGGATTAAAGACAAGGATAAATGGTACTTCTTGAAAGAAAATGGTCAATTGCTTGTGAACGGTAAGACACCAGAAGGCTATACTGTTGATTCAAGTGGTGCCTGGTTAGTGGATGTTCCGGTCGAGAAATCTGTTACAACTAAAGTCACAAGTCATTCAGAAATAAAAGAATCGAAAGAAGTAGTGAAAAAAGATCTTGAAAGTAAAGAAATTAGACAGAATGAAGGTGCTACAAGCGCTTCAACTAGTCAAGATTTGACTTCTTCAACCTCAAAAAGCTCTGAGACGAGTACAAATAAATCGGAATCAGAATAGTAGTAAAAAAGAAGGTTTTAGGGCCAATGTCATTAAGTTAAGAAATTCAAATACAATTCTGTATTTGGGTTTCTTTTTTATGTGATAAACTTATAGTTAAGGAGG
>NZ_KQ970287.1:221158-232161 GCF_001579035.1 Streptococcus mitis
CCCTCCAGTTGAAAAACTACCTCAAGAAACACTTATCTATTATTCGACCGAATCGAAAATATCCAAGAAAGCTAAAGGCCCAATCGGTAGTTGATTTCATCTATAGAGTAACATAAATCTCAAAAAATAGGGTGAAAAACCCTTTATTTGTCATGCAAAAAAACAGAAGATGCGATAGATAATCACTTTGATGACCTCAATCACACCTCCTATTCAAGTGCTTAGATCACTAACTTAATGACATTGGCTAAGTTGCCTTCTTTTTGAAAAAATGAACCTCCATTTTCTTCTCTTCTGTTAAAAAAATTGAAATCCAAACCAATTAAGTGTATAATAGATTGATAAAGTTAATATAGTTGAAATTAAATAAAAATGGTGTCAGATATATGGAGTGCGACATGAATAATCCAGAAAAACAATTAAAATACAGTATTCGAAAAGTGAGTGTCGGTGCAGCTAGTGTTGTCATTGGGGCGCTCTATCTTTTGATGGGAGCAGGGATTGCTCATGCTGAGGGTGTGGAGTCAGATAAGGGAGTTGAGAGGACTGCAAGCTTGGCATATCCAGAGCGGTCTGGAAATGACTCTCTGGTAAATGGGACAGTTTATGAAGCGAGTCCAGCGCGTAATGAAGAGATGTCTTCTGGGAAAACAAATGAAGAAGCGACGGATACTATTGGGGATACTAGTATAGCCTCTGATAAAGAACATCCTCCTTCTAGTGAAAGTAATGATAGTGGAGTCTCTTCATCTACCACTAAAGAGATTTCCTCTAATAAAGAAACAGAGTCTAGTCGGGATAAAACTGAAGAAGTCGATAAAACTAAAATTCGGCGCAAACGTTCTCTTGTTTCAACAGATATTAAATATCAACCGAAATTTGAAGAAGAAAATCTAGGAGAAGCAAAAACTATTTCGATACCTGAAGGGGAACATTATCAAGGTAAAATCATTTCTTATATGCCAGAAGAAATTACCATTGGTAGTAGAACATATGTACCAGTAGTAACAGGTCCTAAGGTGATTACATTAACGGGACAACCTCAAACAGAGGAGGTTGAATATGTTGATAAATCTGTTGCAGAGGCAATCAATAAGCGAAAAGGATCAGTATTTTCAAAAAATCTTGAATGGGTAAAAAAAGATGATAAAAGTCCTGCTGGAGATGAAAATGCTCATTTAACTTTTGAAATGAAAGATGGTGCGACCGTCGAAGAAATGTTTAAGGCTTTAGAAAATTTACCAGATGACTTTCAAAACAATGAACGTTCTTATCTAAGGAATATGGATACACTTGGTGATGCGTTAGGTTTGAAACCAGGAGAAATAAGAGAGTTAACGGAATTTGGTGGTTGGAAAGCTATTGATAAAGATGGTGTTAAAGGGAAATTTGTTATTGGGAGAAGAAATAAAGATGGCTATTTCACAGGTTGGCGTGTCAAAGGATATAATGCCGATGGGACGCCTATTATTGAGCAAGGTGGTATGCTTGGTGGAGATGGTCTAGATAATGTCTATGTTCATGAACAAGCCTTAGATCGTCGTTTCAAGTATATGCTTATGCTTGCTAAAGGACGTACTCGTGCCAATCGTACTGAAGAAGTTTCGGATGGAAAAGCTTATGATCCTCATGCCCCAAATGAACGCTACTCATTTGACTTAACGGCATTAGAGAAACTCCCACTAGTAGAGAGAGATAAGTATACTAAGTACTCTCCTAATGTGAAGGGATTTAATGGAATTGAAAAGAAATTTAGTGCTTTTTCGACTAAGTATGGAAGTCGTGTCAAGGTAGAGTTTGTAACAGGTTATATTTCAGATATTAATGGTTCTAAAGGGACTTATCGAGTAGTTGTTAAAGCTCAGAAAAGCGATGGTACAGAAGAAACGGTATACGATCAAACACTTCATCGTATAGATACAGTCGTTCAAAATGAAGACTTATATAAAAAAGGTTTAAAACTTGAACCTGATGGGAATCTAAAAGAGGCGGATGCTACAAGAACTATTAAAAAGATCTTAGACTACGAGCTAAACCATCGTAGTATTGAAATCCAAAATAAAAAATTAGCGGAACATGGATTAAATAAAAATACTTTGTCGGAAACAGAGAAAAAATTAAAAAAACAGTTGAGTGAAGAAGCAAAAGAAGAGGCGAAACAAAGCGATATCGTGATGGAAGTCAGTGAAGAAGCTTTAAAAGAAGATAAGTTAAAAGAAACTTTACCAGGTATAGGTAAAAGCTATACAAAAACAGCAAATGAGTTGAATAATTTCTTAAAAACTGTCATTAAGGAACCAACTGACCCGACTTGGACTAATTCTGTTAGAGAAAGAGATAAAGCACATGATCCCAATCGCGTGTACAAGCTGCTTAGACTTCTGCTTCCACAAGCATCTAAAATCACCTATCATCCAGAAGAGGATAGACTAGAGATTGAGAACAATTATGTCAGTCCAGAGACGAAGGCAATTTTAGAAGGGATTAAAGAAAAAAATGAAGCAATTACAGTAACTAAAGATAAGGTTGAACGTGACAAACTAGTTGAGGTGCGTGATGAACTCAGAAATAAGCTGAAGGATAAATATAGTTACACTTATCTACAAGCTCAAAATGGGAAAGAGACTATTATTCAAGGATCAACGATAATAGCCACTGGTACTGCAAACGAGTATAATATTACTAGGGATATGTTAGAAAGGACTAGAACGAACACTAAAGCGAATTCATATGGTAAAGATGGGATTGTAAAAGGTGGTGAGGAATATAGGATCTTTGGACACATTGTTGGGACAGATAAAATAGAACGACCAGCAGATAAAGTTCTGACAGATGATCAATTGTCGAACAAAATCAAAGAAAAACTAGGAGAAGGGGACAGTAAACTAGGAAAAGGAGGTTATTTTTCTAGTGGGGACATTCCATTAGGGAAAGATGTTGTGTCTTATACGGTACAAGTATTTTCAGAAAATAATGAAAGAGTAGGTGTAAATACTCAAAGTCACCGTATTCAATATAATCTCCCAATTTTAGCTGATTTTTCTGTTATTCAAGATACTGTTGAGCCAGCAAAAGAAGTTTCTCGTCGTATTATTGATAAATTAGTGAAAGAAAAGAAAATTCCAGAAGATAAAGGGAAGAAAATTAAGGAAAAGATTGAAAAAGTTAAGAAAACTTCTGAATTAAAAGAACTTTTAAAAGGAAGTGTAAAAGTTCGCTATGTAGATACGAATGGAAATGAATTAAAAGAAGAGAAGTATCTTAAGAGCTTCGTAGATAAAGATGGAAATACCGCGAATATAACTGATAAGCCGGGTGAATTTGTCGAAAAAGTGTTAGAGGAGATAACTGTTCCAATCATTGATAAAGACGGAAATACTCTTGAAAATGGCACACATACTAGTAAAAATAATGTTGTAGATAGAGATGGGAATGTTGTATTAGACAAAAAGAAAAATCCTGTTATAGAAACTATAAAGACAGAACTTTTCGTTAAGGAAACAACTGATAGAGCGCCAGAATTTTTAGAAAAAGTCAGAGTGAAAAATGTTGATGAGCATGGAAAAACAGTCATTAAGGAATTAGATATCCATAAAACCATTCACGTGAGTGTTATTGATTCAAAAACGGGAAAAGTAAAGGAAATAAAAGAATACAAAAAAGTTGAACAAGGTGGAGGAATAATCAATAAAGAAGTTATGACTCCTCTGACTAATGTATTGAAAATTCATCTTGATGCCAAAGACGATATTCCTCTTGATGGAAAAATTGTAAATGAAGATGGCAACCCGATCTCATTTTCAAAATTAGATATTAAAACAGATGTTAAAACAACGGTGGAAAAAGTCGCTAAACAAAAGATTAGTTATGTTGATAAAGCAGGAAATGTAGTTCTGACTAAAGTAACAATTAAAGACAACAATAATCATGATCAAGAAGTTTTTGTGCCAAAAGAAGAAGAAACAACAGAAAATAGAGCTGGATTTTTAGGATTAATGTATAGAAATACATTCGATGAAAAAGCAGATAATATTATTTCAACAAGAGATGGTAAACGTTATCGTGTACGTCGTACGTTAGCTGATAATCAACCTGAGAGAACCGATGATTCAGCGACTGCATCAGGAGAACTAACACCCGGAGAAACAGTTGTAACCTATGTTTATGAAGAATTAGGAAAAGCGTTAGTTCATGTGGTAGAACGAAATGAAGATGGCACTACAAAATCCATTAAAGGGCAAGATGATTTTACGATTGACGGAATTGTAGGAAAAGAATTTCCTCAAAATTCTCTTGATGAGAAAATAGCTGAATTAAAAAAATTAGGTTACGATGTTGTAGAAAATACATTCGCAACTGGTAATCGAATGGTGGATAATAATTCTGATGAAGAAAAACCAAGTCAAGAATATACAATTACCGTTGAAAAATCGAAACAAGCAGGAGTAATAGCGAATTATTACAAAGATGGAACAAGTGAAAAAGTAGCCGATAGCGATGACCAAGGACAAAAAAATATAGGTTCATATTATGAGACAACAGCAAAAACGATTGAGCCAAAAGTTACAGTAGAAGAAAAAGATGGGAAAATTATTGTAACGACGAAAACGTACACTTTAAAAGAAGAACCAACGAATAAAATAGGTAAAGTAGTAACTGGAGGAGTTGTAGTTAATTATTATTATGTTGACAAGACAGAAGTTAAAGAAGTGCCAATTACAGAAGAAAAAACAGTCACAAGAACAATCAATTATTTGGAAAAAGGTACAAATAAAGCCTTGAAAAAAGCGACAACTCAATCGATAAAACTGACAAAAACAAATACTGTAAATAAAGAGAGAAACGGAGTAACTGAAGGAATATGGACAACTGGGATATGGGATATGGTAATACCGGGGGCTATAGAAAATTACAAAACACCAGAGCCAACTTCAGTGGCAAAAGTAGAAGTAAATTCAACGACAATAGATACTATCGTCAACGTCTACTATGAATTAATACCAAGACAACCGGAAAGACCAAATCCTCAGGGAACAGATACTCCAGATAGTCCAACTCCACAACAAAATCCAGAAAATCCAAGTATTCTGACACCGATTCCAGAAATACCTAATCAAGAGACTCCAATGCCACCACTAAGTCCAGCATCAGAAGTTCCAAAAACTGAAACTCTAGTGAGTCCAGATCCAGAAGTTCCGACTTCTGAGACAGGTAAGAGAGAGGAGTTGCCAAATACAGGTACCAAAGCTAATGCTGGCTTAGCTGGTGCAGGATTGTTGACCTTGTTAGCTGGTCTAGGACTAGGATTCTTCAAGAAAGAAGATGAGAAGTAATACATTTTGTAATCTAGGATGAATGAAGGAGACTGGGCAAAAACTCAATTTCAGGAGAAAATGAAGTAAATCTTCCCACAATAAAACACATAGTATCAAGGTTTTTCAATGCCTGATATTATGCGTTTTTTGATTTTAAAGACTTTTTGCCAGCCTCTTTTGTCATAAGTTCTAAGGTAGAAGATTGGTAAGCGTCCAATAATAAGGTATTTATCGTTCCGTGAATCCCTCTGAGGAAATCCAGCAAACTCAAGTCGCTAACAGCTGAAGATAAAGCCTATAACCATGCGCTATCTAAGGAGAGAAGCAAAGTTGAGAATATCTTTGCCAAAGTAAAAACGTTTAAAATGTTTTCAACAACCTATCGAAATCATCGTAAACGCTTCGGATTACGAATGAATTTGATTGCTGGTATTATCAACCGTGAAACTAGGATTTTAGTTTCGCAGGAAGTCTATTTTTTAATACTAAGAATAAGCAGAGCCGGTTTTTCTAGGATATTTGGGTCAAGACGATTGTCTTGAATGCCTTAGGGAAACATGCTATACTACTTGTATGATTATTTTACAAGCTAATAAAATTGAACGTTCTTTTGCAGGAGAGGTTCTTTTTGATAATATCAATCTGCAAGTTGATGAACGAGACAGGATTGCTCTTGTTGGAAAAAATGGTGCAGGTAAATCTACTCTTTTGAAGATTTTGGTTGGAGAAGAGGAGCCAACTAGTGGAGAAATCAATAAGAAAAAAGATATTTCTCTATCTTACCTAGCCCAAGATAGCCGTTTTGAGTCTGAAAATACCATCTACGATGAAATGCTTCATGTCTTTGATGACTTACGTCGGACTGAGAAACAACTTCGTCAGATGGAGCTGGAGATGGGTGAAAAGTCTGGTGAGGATTTGGATAAACTGATGTCAGATTACGACCGCTTATCTGAGAATTTTCGCCAAGCAGGTGGCTTTACCTATGAAGCTGATATCCGAGCGATTTTAAATGGATTCAAGTTCGATGAGTCTATGTGGCAGATGAAAATTGGCGAGCTTTCTGGCGGTCAAAATACTCGCTTAGCACTAGCCAAAATGCTCCTTGAAAAGCCCAATCTCTTGGTACTAGACGAGCCGACAAACCATTTGGATATTGAAACCATTGCTTGGTTGGAGAATTACTTGGTAAACTATAGCGGTGCCCTCATTATTGTCAGCCACGACCGTTATTTCTTGGACAAGGTTGCGACGATTACGTTAGATTTGACCAAGCATTCTTTGGATCGCTATGTGGGCAACTACTCTCGTTTTGTCGAGTTGAAGGAGCAAAAACTAGCTACTGAGGCAAAAAACTATGAAAAGCAACAGAAGGAGATTGCAGCTCTGGAAGACTTTGTCAACCGCAATCTAGTCCGAGCTTCAACGACTAAACGCGCCCAATCTCGTCGTAAACAACTGGAAAAAATGGAGCGTTTGGATAAGCCTGAAGCTGGTAAGAAATCAGCCAACATGACCTTCCAGTCTGATAAGACGTCGGGCAATGTTGTTTTGACTGTTGAAAATGCTGCTATTGGCTATGATGGGGAAATATTGTCAGAGCCTATCAACCTAGACCTTCGCAAGATGAATGCTATCGCGATCGTTGGTCCCAATGGTATTGGCAAGTCAACCTTTATCAAATCAATCGTGGATCAAATTCCTTTTATCAAGGGCGAAAAGCGCTTTGGTGCCAATGTTGAGGTTGGTTACTATGACCAAACCCAAAGCAAGCTGACACCGAGTAATACAGTCTTAGACGAACTCTGGAATGATTTTAAACTGACACCAGAAGTTGAAATCCGTAATCGTCTTGGTGCCTTCCTTTTCTCAGGAGATGATGTTAAAAAATCAGTCGGCATGCTGTCAGGTGGCGAAAAAGCACGTTTGCTTTTAGCTAAATTGTCTATGGAAAACAACAACTTTTTGATTCTGGATGAGCCGACCAACCACTTGGATATTGATAGCAAGGAAGTGTTGGAAAATGCTTTGATTGACTTTGATGGAACTCTTCTATTCGTCAGCCACGACCGTTACTTTATCAACCGTGTGGCAACTCATGTTTTGGAATTGTCTGAGAATGGTTCAACTCTCTATCTAGGAGACTATGACTACTATGTTGAGAAGAAAGCAGAAGTAGAAATGGGTCAGACTGAGGAAACCTCAACTAACAATCAAGTAAAAGAATCAAGTCCAGTCAATGATTATCAGGCCCAGAAAGAAAGTCAAAAAGAAGCCCGCAAACTCATGCGACAAATCGAAAGTCTAGAAGCTGAAATCGAAGAGTTAGAAAGTCAAAGTCAAGCCATTTCTGAACAGATGTTGGAAACAAACGATGCCGGTAAACTGATGGAATTGCAGACTGAGCTGGACAAAATCAGCCATCGTCAGGAAGAAGCTATGCTTGAGTGGGAAGAATTATCAGAGCAGGTGTAAAGATGGAACATCTTGGAAAAGTATTTCGTGAATTTCGGACAAGTGGAAATTATTCTTTAAAGGAGGCGGCAGGGGAGTCCTGTTCAACCTCTCAATTATCTCGATTTGAGCTTGGGGAGTCTGACCTAGCAGTCTCACGTTTCTTTGAGATTTTGGATAACATTCATGTCACAATCGAAAATTTCATGGATAAGGCTAGGAATTTCCATAATCATGAACATGTTGCCATGATGGGACAAATTGTACCCCTTTACTACTCAAATGATATTGCAGGTTTTCAAAAGCTTCAAAGAGAACAACTTGAAAAGGCTAAGAGTTCGACAAATCCCCTCTATTTTGAGCTGAACTGGATTTTGCTACAAGGTCTGATTTGTCAAAGAGATTCGAGTTATGATATGAAGCAGGATGATTTGGATAAGGTAGCAGATTATCTCTTCAAAACGGAAGAATGGACCATGTATGAGTTGATTCTTTTTGGGAACCTTTATAGTTTTTACGATGTGGATTATGTCACTCGGATTGGTAGAGAAGTTATGGAGAGGGAGGAATTTTATCAAGAAATTGGTCGCCATAAGAGATTAGTGTTGATTTTGGCCCTTAATTGTTACCAGCATTGTTTAGAGCATCTTTCTTTTGATAATGCCAGCTATTTTGAGACTTATACAGAGAAGATTATTGGTAAAAACATTAGTCTGTATGAACGAAATATTTTACATTACTTAAAAGGTTTTGCTTTGTACCAAAAAGGAAAGTGTAAAGAAGGTTGTAGCCAGATGCAAGAGGCCATGCATATTTTTGATGTGCTAGATCTTCCAGAGCAAGTAGCCTACTATCAGGAACACTACGAAAAATTTGTCAAAGATTAATTTTCCCAAATAAGGGAAAAAATAAAAAGCTCCTTTCGGTTTTGATACAATAGTTTCAAAATTTGAGAGGAGTTTTTATATGAATCGCTATGCAGTACAGTTGATTAGCCGTGGAGCTGTTAACAAGATAGGGAATATGCTCTATGATTATGGCAATAGTGTCTGGTTGGCTTCCATGGGGACTATGGGACAGACAGTTTTAGGAATGTATCAGATTTCTGAACTCGTCACATCCATTCTCGTCAACCCCTTTGGCGGAGTCATTTCAGACCGTTTTTCTCGTCGTAGGATTTTAATGGCGACGGACCTTGTTTGCGGGATTCTTTGTCTGGCTATTTCTTTCATAAGGAATGACAGCTGGATGATTGGAGCTTTGATTGTTGCCAACATTGTTCAGGCTATTGCTTCCGCCTTTTCTCGTACAGCCAATAAAGCCATTATAACTGAGGTTGTTGAGAAAGATGAGATTGTGATCTATAACTCTCGCTTAGAGCTGGTTTTGCAGGTTGTAGGTGTTAGCTCTCCTGTTCTTTCCTTCCTTGTTTTACAGTTTGCAAGTCTCCATATGACGCTATTGCTAGACTCGCTGACTTTTTTCATTGCTTTTGTTCTAGTGGCTTTCCTTCCAAAAGAGGAAGCAAAAGTTCAAGAGAAAAAGGCTTTTACTGGGAGAGATATTTTTGTAGATATCAAGGATGGGTTACACTATATCTGGCATCAGCAAGAGATTTTCTTCCTTTTGCTGGTAGCTTCCAGCGTTAATTTCTTTTTTGCAGCTTTTGAATTTCTACTCCCCTTTTCGAATCAGCTTTACGGGTCAGAAGGAGCCTATGCAAGTATTTTAACTATGGGGGCTATTGGTTCCATCATTGGGGCTCTTCTAGCTAGTAAAATTAAAGCTAATGTTTATAATCTTTTGATTTTACTGGCTTTGACAGGTGTCGGAGTTTTTATGATGGGATTACCACTTCCAACTTTTCTTTCCTTTTCTGGAAATTTAGTTTGTGAATTGTTTATGACGATTTTTAATATTCACTTTTTTACTCAAGTACAAACCAAGGTTGAGAGCGAATTTCTTGGGAGAGTACTGAGTACAATTTTTACCTTAGCTATTCTATTTATGCCTATTGCAAAAGGATTTATGACAGTCTTGCCAAGTGTACATCTCTCTTCTTTCCTGATAATTGGAAGTGGTGTTATCATCTTGTCTTGTATATCGTTTATTTATGTTCGAACTCATTTTGAAAAATTGATATAAGGCTGCTTGAGTTTCAAAAATAATTTCAAACTAAGTGTTTTTTCCGCCCTTCTCGTTTGTGAGGAGGGCTTAGTTTATGGTAAAATGGTCTTATGAATAAAAGAATGAATGAGTTGGTCGCCTTGCTCAATCGTTATGCGACTGAGTACTATACTAGCGACAATCCCTCGGTTTCAGACAGTGAGTATGACCGTCTTTATCGTGAGTTGGTCGAGTTAGAGTCTGCCTATCCAGATCAAGTATTAGCAGACAGTCCGACCCATCGTGTTGGTGGCAAGGTTTTAGATGGTTTTGAAAAATACAGTCATCAGTATCCTCTTTATAGTTTGCAGGATGCTTTTTCACGTGAGGAGCTTGAAGCTTTTGATGCGCGTGTTCGTAAGGAAGTGGCTCATCCAACCTATATTTGTGAGCTGAAAATCGATGGCTTATCTATCTCGCTTACTTATGAAAAGGGGATTTTCGTTGCTGGGGCAACGCGTGGAGATGGTTCTGTTGGGGAAAATATCACAGAAAACCTCAAACGCGTCAAGGATATTCCCTTAACTTTGCCAGAAGAACTAGATATCACAGTTCGTGGGGAATGTTACATGCCACGCGCTTCTTTTGACCAGGTCAACCAAGCTCGCCAAGAAAATGGAGAGCCTGAATTTGCCAATCCTCGTAATGCGGCAGCAGGAACACTACGTCAGCTGGATACAGCAGTAGTAGCCAAGCGTAATCTTGCAACGTTTCTCTATCAGGAAGCCAGCCCTTCAACTCGTGACAGCCAAGAAAAGGTTTTGAAGCACCTAGAACAGCTCGGTTTTGTGGTTAATCCTAAGCGAATCTTGGCTGAAACCATAGATGAAATCTGGGATTTTATTCAAGAAGTAGGACAGAAACGGGACAATCTTCCCTATGATATCGATGGGGTGGTGATCAAGGTAAACGACCTAGCAAGTCAAGAAGAACTCGGCTTTACTGTTAAGGCTCCAAAGTGGGCAGTAGCCTACAAGTTTCCTGCTGAGGAAAAAGAAGCTAAACTCTTATCAGTTGATTGGACAGTTGGTCGTACCGGTGTTGTGACTCCAACTGCTAATCTGACCC
>NZ_KQ970287.1:232249-235879 GCF_001579035.1 Streptococcus mitis
AGCTGGTACAACTGTTAGCCGTGCAACTCTGCACAATGTGGATTATATTGCTGAAAAAGATATCCGCAAGGACGATACGGTTATCGTCTATAAGGCTGGAGATATTATTCCTGCTGTCTTGCGTGTGGTAGAGTCCAAGCGGGTTTCTGAAGAGAAACTAGATATCCCTACAAACTGTCCAAGTTGTGACTCTGACTTGTTGCACTTTGAAGATGAAGTGGCTCTCCGTTGTATCAATCCGCGTTGCCCTGCCCAAATTATGGAAGGTTTGATTCACTTTGCCTCTCGTGATGCCATGAATATCACAGGCCTTGGTCCATCTATTGTTGAGAAACTCTTTGCTGCCAATTTAGTCAAGGATGTGGCGGATATTTACCGTTTGCAAGAAGAGGATTTCCTACTTTTAGAGGGGGTTAAGGAAAAGTCTGCTACTAAACTGTATCAGGCTATCCAAGCATCAAAGGAAAATTCTGCCGAGAAACTCTTATTTGGTTTGGGAATTCGCCATGTCGGAAACAAGGCTAGTCAGCTGTTACTTCAACATTTCCACTCGATTGAAAATCTGGCTCAGGCAGATCCAGAGGAAGTGGCTAGTATTGAAAGTCTGGGTGGCGTGATCGCCAAGAGTCTTCAGACATATTTTGCGACAGAAGGCTCTGAAATTCTCCTAAGAGAATTGAAAGAAGCTGGGGTCAATCTGGACTATAAAGGTCAGACGGTAGTAGCGGATGCAGCCTTGTCAGGTTTGACCGTGGTATTGACAGGAAAATTGGAACGTCTCAAGCGCTCAGAAGCTAAAAGCAAACTAGAAAGTCTGGGTGCCAAGGTAACAGGCAGTGTGTCTAAAAAGACCGACCTCGTCGTGGCAGGAGCAGATGCTGGAAGTAAACTTCAAAAAGCACAAGAACTTGGTATCGAAGTTCGAGATGAAGCTTGGCTAGAAAGTTTATAATGATTGTTTAAAACCAGAGTTTAGACAGTATGGCAATGCTTGTTAATTGGGACAAAATCGGTCAAGCATTTATTAGTGAAATAGAAACAAATTTAAAAAGGAAAAATAAAAAATGTATAACTACCCTATGCGCATTCATTACCATCGTAAGAATGGAGAATACGATACTTGCTCTTTTGTAAAGAGTAAGGATCAACGAATTGATTTACTGACCTACAAAGAAGATTATTTTGGTGCTTTATTTAGTTTTGAACATCCAAGCGCTCATCCCCTAGAAAGCTTGAATTTTGTAGTTCACACAGGTCAAACCAGTAAAGAATATGCTATCCGTTTCAATCACTATCCTCTTTTAACAGAGGTCTGGATTTTGGAAGGGGATGATAGGATTTATTATTCTGAAAATCCAGCTATTGCCAGTCCTTTCTATAAAAATCAAAATCCTTTTGCCTTTGATAAGGCCATTAACAGTGCTAGTTTTGACCATCATTGGGGTTACCAAGGAGAATTAGGTTGTCGTGTAGAGGACAATCAGGCTCATTTTGCCCTTTGGGCTCCTACAGCGACAGAAGTGCAGGTTGTGGTTTATGAATCAGCTGCTAACGATGCCCCTGTTTGGAAGACTTTTGAGATGCAAAGAGGCAATAGCTACTCTTATAACCATAAAGACAATACAATCGGTGTCTGGAGTTTGGATCTTGAGGAAGATTTGACTGGTAAGGCTTATCAGTATCAAGTCCAATTCCCTCATCACCAAACACTGACACGCGACCCTTACACCATCGCAACTAGTCCTGATGGTAAACGTTCAGCTATTTTGAGTCATGATGAGAAGCAAGTTAAAAACTTTGAGGTCAAGCACGGTTCTGAGGCTACTTGGCGCTTGGCAAATCCATGTAAGGCAGTCATTTGTGAAATGCATATTCGTGATTTGACCAAATCACCGACCTCAGGTGTGGATGAACATCTTCGAGGAACTTTCCTGGGTGCTGCTCAGACTGGAACGGTTAACCAGTACGGTCAGTCAACTGCTTTTGATCACATCAAGAAGTTGGGCTACAATTATGTTCAGTTGCAACCAATTGCAGACCGTCACAAAGAATACGATGAGGATGGAAATGTAACCTACAACTGGGGTTATGACCCACAAAACTATAACGCGCCAGAAACTAGTTTTTCAACTAATCCAGATGATCCAGCTCAGGTCATTCGCGATTTGAAGACCATGGTTCAAGCTTACCACGATGCGGGTATTGGTGTCATTATGGATGTGGTCTATAACCATACCTTTTCAGTTGTTGATGCACCTTTCCAAACAACTGTCCCTGATTACTATTATCGTATGAATCCAGATGGTACCTTCCAGAATGGAACGGGTGTTGGAAATGAAACAGCCAGTGAACACGAAATGTTCCGCAAGTACATGATTGATTCTCTTCTATACTGGGTGCAAGAATACAATATTGACGGCTTCCGCTTTGACTTGATGGGGATTCATGATGTCAAGACCATGCAGATGATTCGTCAGAGTTTGGATGAAATCGACCCTAACATTATCCTCTATGGAGAAGGATGGGATATGGGAACAGGTCTTGCCCCTTATGATAAGGCTAAGAAAGACAACGCCTACGAAATGCCAAATATTGGTTTCTTTAATGACAATCAGCGTGATGCTGTCAAAGGTGGAGAAGTTTACGGTGCAATTAAATCAGGTTTTGTCAGTGGTGCTGCGACAGAGCCAATTCTTGCCAAAGCAATCCTAGGCAGTCGTGAATTAGGAACCTATACACATCCAAATCAGGTGCTTAACTATGTAGAAGCCCATGACAATTACAATCTTCACGATTTATTGGCAACCCTTCATCCAGACCAAAGTTCAGAACAAATCATGCGCAAGGTTGAGACAGCCACAGCCATGAATCTGCTCATGCAGGGGATGGCCTTTATGGAAATCGGCCAAGAATTTGGTCGTACCAAACTGGTTGCGACTGGTGAAAATGGTGAGTTGACCCATGATGATAGAGAACGTGCTATGAATAGCTATAACGCTCCTGACAGTGTGAATCAAGTCAACTGGGACTTGATCAATGAGCGTCAAGATAGTATTGAGTTTATCCGTCAAATTATTCGATTGAAGACCAAAACTGGTGCCTTTTCTTATTCTAGCTATGATGAAATTTACCATCATGTCTTTGTGCATTCTGCGATTGAACATAGTGGCTGCCTTATCTATGAAATTCACGGCAAAGAACACCTCTTGGTGGTTGTGAATGCTAAATCAGAACCCTATCCATTTGAAAATGCAGGAAATTTAGCTATGTTGGTAACCAACAGTCGCTCAAAAGAAGACAATGTGTTAGATGATATTAGTCTAGCCGTCTTGAGTGTTTTATAAAGACCATCTATCTCGCTATTCTAACACATCATTGGAAGTGAACGAATAGAAAGAACTTGGCTGATAACTCACTTGTATAGAAAATTTGATAAATATTTTCACGAAACAAGGCATCCTATCAAAGTGTTTGAACACTTGGTAGGACGTCTTTTTGTTTTAAAGACTTTTTCTCAGCCTCCTTATATGCAAGCTCAAAACGGTATTTTGAGCTGACTGTATCCGTTTTATGCGTCACCTCAAAGTTGTGCTTTGAGGTTGCAGATAGATCTGACATGGTTTGAAGAGA
>NZ_KQ970287.1:236240-237856 GCF_001579035.1 Streptococcus mitis
AAGAGTTTTAGTCTGATTTTTTATTTTTATCGAATATACTTTGAACAATCAAGTTTGTGAAAATAATCTCAAAAATATTGTAAAAAGGGTTGTAATTTTCTGAAAATTTGGTAAAATATATCTTAATCATTTTCAGGAGGACGAGAATTTGACAAGATATCAGAATTTAGTAAATGGAAAATGGAAATCATCTGAACAAGAAATTACGATTTATTCACCAATCAATCAAGAAGAATTGGGTACAGTTCCAGCCATGACTCAGGCTGAAGTTGATGAGGCTATGAAAGCTGCGCGTGCAGCCCTGCCAGCATGGCGTGCTTTGTCAGCAGTTGAACGTGCGGCTTATTTACATAAAGCAGCAGCTATTTTAGAACGTGATAAGGAAGAAATTGGTACTATCCTTGCCAAAGAAGTAGCAAAAGGGATTAAAGCAGCCATTGGAGAAGTAGTGCGTACCGCAGACTTGATTCGCTTTGCTGCTGAAGAAGGTCTCCGTATCACTGGCCAAGCAATGGAAGGTGGCGGTTTTGAGGCAGCAAGCAAAAACAAACTGGCTGTTGTCCGTCGCGAGCCAGTTGGTGTTGTGCTAGCGATTGCTCCCTTTAATTATCCAGTTAATTTATCTGCTTCTAAAATAGCACCTGCCTTGATTGCAGGGAATGTGGTTATGTTTAAGCCACCAACACAAGGTTCTATTTCTGGGCTCTTGCTGGCTAAAGCCTTTGAAGAAGCAGGAATTCCAGCAGGTGTATTCAATACCATTACGGGTCGTGGTTCAGAAATTGGAGATTATATCATTGAGCATAAAGAAGTCAACTTCATCAACTTTACAGGTTCAACTCCAATCGGAGAACGTATTGGTCGTTTAGCTGGTATGCGTCCTATCATGCTGGAGCTTGGCGGAAAAGATGCAGCTCTTGTACTAGAAGATGCAGATTTGGAACATGCTGCCAAGCAAATTGTTGCAGGAGCCTTTAGCTATTCAGGCCAACGTTGCACGGCCATTAAACGTGTTCTTGTTCTCGAAAGTGTAGCAGATAAATTAGCTACTTTGCTTCAAGCAGAAGTTGCTAAATTAACAGTTGGTGACCCATTTGACAATGCTGATATTACACCTGTCATTGACAATGCTTCAGCCGACTTCATCTGGGGCTTGATTGAGGATGCACAAGAAAAAGGGGCTCAGGCTCTTACACCAATCAAACGTGAGGGCAATCTTCTCTGGCCAGTGCTTTTTGACCAAGTTACAAAAGATATGAAAGTAGCATGGGAAGAGCCATTTGGGCCTGTTTTACCAATTATTCGTGTGGCTAGTGTAGAAGAAGCAATTGCCTTTGCCAACGAATCTGAATTCGGCCTTCAATCCTCAGTCTTTACAAATGATTTCAAAAAGGCCTTTGAAATCGCTGAAAAACTTGAAGTGGGAACAGTCCATATTAATAATAAAACCCAGCGTGGTCCAGATAATTTCCCATTCCTTGGTGTCAAAGGTTCTGGTGCTGGTGTTCAAGGGATTAAATATAGCATTGAAGCGATGACAAATGTCAAATCCATTGTTTTTGATGTGAAATAACATGTAAAATCAGGAAATTATTTTCCTGGTTTTATTTTTTGCG
>NZ_KQ970287.1:238831-241827 GCF_001579035.1 Streptococcus mitis
CGTACGGTGGTGTGAGAGGGGCTAGAGACTATCCCCTACTCGATTATAAAAAAATGATATTGGTAGCAAAAATACGAACTTTTTGGTATTATAGTAGAAAAAGAAAGGCGTTTTCACATTTTTTTGAAAAAATATTGCTTTACAATTGAACGAGAAAGTGAATTTTTTGTAGATTTTCAAAATAATTTTAAAGAAGTATAGTAATTTACTTGAATCTTCTCTAAAAAGGTAGTATAATAAAAACATAGAAAACGCTTACAGAAAAGAGGGGGTATTATGGATAAAAGAGAAGCTTTGCGCACCTTTATGACAGGAGAAAATTTTCACCTTCAGCATTATCTAGGAGCACATAAGGAAGAGCTAAATGGAGAGTATGGTTATACTTTCCGTGTTTGGGCACCTAATGCTCAGGCTGTCCACTTGGTTGGTGATTTTACCAACTGGATTGAAAATCAGATTCCAATGGTAAGAAATGACTTTGGGGTCTGGGAAGTCTTTACCAATATGGCTCAAGAAGGGCATATTTACAAATATCATGTCACACGTCAAAATGGTCATCAACTGATGAAAATTGACCCTTTTGCTGTCAGATATGAGGCGCGTCCAGGAACAGGAGCAATCGTAACAGAGCTTCCAGAAAAGAAATGGAAGGATGGACTTTGGTTGGCACGAAGAAAACGTTGGGGCTTTGCTGAACGTCCTGTCAATATCTATGAAGTTCATGCTGGCTCATGGAAAAGAAATCCTGATGGTAGTCCTTATAGTTTTGCCCAGCTCAAGGATGAACTCATTCCTTATCTCGTTGAAATGAACTATACTCATATTGAGTTTATGCCCTTGATGTCCCACCCTTTGGGGTTGAGTTGGGGGTATCAGCTTATGGGTTACTTCGCTTTAGAGCATGCTTATGGCCGACCAGAGGAGTTTCAAGATTTTGTAGAGGAGTGTCATATCCATAATATTGGGGTTATTGTGGACTGGGTACCAGGTCACTTTACCATCAATGATGATGCCTTAGCCTATTATGACGGGACACCGACTTTTGAGTACCAAGACCATAATAAGGCTCATAACTATGGCTGGGGCGCTCTCAATTTTGACCTTGGAAAAAATGAAGTCCAGTCCTTCTTAATTTCTTGCATTAAGCATTGGATTGATGTCTATCATTTGGATGGTATTCGTGTGGATGCTGTTAGCAACATGCTCTATTTGGACTATGATGATGCTCCATGGACACCTAACAAAGATGGGGGAAATCTCAACTATGAAGGTTATTATTTCCTTCAACGCTTGAATGACATTATTAAGTTAGAATATCCAGATGTGATGATGATTGCAGAAGAAAGTTCGTCTGCAACCAAGATTACGGGAATGAAAGAGCTTGGTGGTCTGGGATTTGACTACAAATGGAATATGGGCTGGATGAATGATATCCTCCGTTTCTACGAAGAAGATCCGATTTATCGTAAATATGACTTTAACCTAGTGACTTTCAGCTTTATGTATGTTTTCAATGAAAATTATCTCTTGCCATTCTCGCACGATGAAGTCGTTCATGGTAAGAAGAGTATGATGCATAAGATGTGGGGAGATCGTTACAATCAATTCGCAGGCTTGCGCAATCTCTACACTTACCAAATTTGTCACCCTGGTAAGAAATTGCTCTTCATGGGTAGCGAATACGGTCAATTCCTAGAATGGAAATCTGAAGAACAGTTGGAATGGTCTAACCTAGAAGACCCAATGAATGCTAAGATGAAGTATTTCACTTCTCAGCTAAATCAGTTTTACAAAGACAACCGCTGTCTGTGGGAAATTGATACCAGCTATGATGGTATTGAAATCATTGATGCAGATAATCGAGACCAGAGTGTTCTTTCCTTTATTCGTAAGGGTAAAAAGGGAGAAATGTTAGTCTGTATCTTTAACATGGCACCTGTTGAACGGAAAGATTTTACAATCGGACTACCCGTTGCAGGAATTTACGAAGAAGTATGGAATACTGAGTTGGAAGAGTGGGGAGGCGTTTGGAAAGAACATAATCAAACTGTTCAAACGCAAGAAGGACTATGGAAAGATTATGAGCAGACCTTAACCTTTACCCTACCGGCTATGGGAGCAAGTGTTTGGAAAATCAAACGTCGCTTGAAATCTGCAAAAACCGTTACAAGTAAAAACCAAAAAGGAGTAGAAAATGAAGAATGAAATGTTAGCTTTGATTCTTGCTGGTGGGCAAGGAACTCGTCTCGGTAAACTCACTCAAAGCATCGCAAAACCAGCTGTGCAATTTGGTGGGCGCTATCGTATCATTGACTTTGCCCTATCAAACTGTGCCAACTCAGGGATTCATAATGTGGGAGTCATTACACAGTATCAACCTCTTGCTCTCAACAACCATATTGGGAACGGTTCAAGCTGGGGACTAGATGGTATCAATTCTGGTGTTTCTATTCTTCAACCTTATTCTGCCAGTGAAGGGAATCGTTGGTTCGAAGGAACTAGTCACGCTATTTACCAAAATATCGATTATATCGACAGTGTCAATCCTGAGTATGTCTTGATTTTGTCTGGGGACCACATCTACAAAATGGACTATGATGATATGCTCCAGTCTCACAAGGATAATAATGCCAGCTTGACAGTAGCAGTTTTAGACGTCCCTCTTAAAGAAGCGAGCCGTTTTGGTATCATGAATACTGATGCCAACAATCGTATTGTTGAATTTGAAGAAAAACCAGCTCAACCTAAATCTACAAAAGCTTCCATGGGAATCTACATTTTTGATTGGCAACGTCTTCGTAATATGTTAGTCGTCGCTGAAAAGAGCAAGGTTGACATGTCAGACTTTGGTAAAAATGTCATTCCAAATTACCTTGAGTCAGGTGAAAGTGTCTATGCCTATGAATTTAAAGGTTACTGGAAAGATGTTGGTACCATTGAGTCACTTTGGGAAGCCAACATGGAGTACATTTCTCCAGAAAATGCCTTGGATAGTC
>NZ_KQ970287.1:242006-246956 GCF_001579035.1 Streptococcus mitis
GGGGGTAGCAACAGATGAAGATTGATAAATATTCTGCCATTTTAGGAAATACAGTTGGTTTTCATGATATGTCGACATTGACGGACCACCGTCCAGTAGCAAGTTTGCCATTTGGTGGGAAATATCGTTTGATTGACTTCCCGCTTTCTAGTCTTGCTAATGCAGGTGTTCGTAGTGTCTTTGGTATTTTCCAGCAGGATAATATCAGCTCAGTCTTTGACCATATTCGTTCAGGACGCGAGTGGGGCTTATCAACTCTTCTTAGCCATTACTATCTAGGGATTTACAATACCCGTGTAGAAAGTAGCACAGTTGGAAAAGAATACTACCAGCAGCTTCTTACTTATTTGAAACGTTCTGGGTCAAACCAAACAGTTTCACTCAACTGTGATGTTTTGATTAACATTGATTTGAACCAAGTTTTCCACCTACATAGTACAACAAAAGGGCCTATCACTGTAGTTTATAAAAAACTAGCTAAGAAAGATATTTCAGAAGTAAATGCAATCTTAGAAGTGGATGAAACAGACCATGTTCGTTCTCACAAACTCTTTGATAGCAAGTCAACAGCTGAAACGTTCAATATGTCTACAGATATCTTTGTCGTTGATACACCGTGGTTGATTGAACGCTTGGAAGAAGAAGCTAAAAAAGAACATCCAGAGAAGTTGCGTTATGTTTTACGGGATTTGGCTGCAAAAGAGGGAGCTTTTGCCTACGAGTATACAGGCTACCTAGCCAACATTCATTCTGTAGAGTCGTATTATCAAGCGAATATCGATATGCTTGAATCGCAAAAATTCTATTCTCTTTTCTCACCAAACCAAAAGATTTATACAAAGGTCAAAAACGAAGAGCCAACTTACTATGCTAATACATCTAAGGTAAGCACCTCTCAGTTTGCGTCTGGTAGTATCATTGAAGGTCAAGTGGCAAATTCTGTTCTATCACGTAATATTCATGTACATAAGGATAGCTTGGTTAAAGATAGCCTGCTCTTCCCTCGTGTTGTGATTGGAGAAGGAGCTCAGGTCGAATATGCTATCTTGGACAAGGGTGTTGAAGTTGAGCCTGGTGTTGTGATTCGAGGAACTGCAGAACATCCAGTTGTCGTTAAGAAAGGTAGCAAAGTAACAGAGGATATTCATTCATGAAAATTTTATTTGTAGCAGCTGAGGGTGCGCCCTTTTCAAAAACAGGTGGTTTGGGAGACGTCATTGGCGCTCTTCCTAAATCACTGGTAAAAGCGGGACATGAAGTTGCAGTAATTTTACCCTACTATGACATGGTAGAGGCTAAATTTGGAAATCAGATTGAAGATGTTCTTCATTTTGAGGTGAGTGTTGGTTGGCGTAGACAGTACTGTGGGATTAAGAAAACCGTCTTAAACGGTGTAACCTTCTACTTTATTGACAGCCAATATTATTTCTTCCGTGGTCATGTTTACGGTGATTTTGATGACGGAGAACGCTTTGCCTTTTTCCAATTGGCTGCCATTGAGGCTATGGAAAGAATTGACTTTATTCCTGACCTTCTCCATGTTCATGATTACCATACAGCTATGATTCCTTTCTTGTTAAAGGAAAAATACCGTTGGATTCAAGCCTATCAAGGAATAAAAACTGTTTTAACCATTCATAATTTGGAATTCCAAGGACAATTTTCAGAAGGAATGTTATGGGATTTGTTTGGAGTTGGCTTTGAACGTTACGCTGATGGAACCCTTCGCTGGAATAACTGTTTAAACTGGATGAAGGCAGGTATTCTCTATGCGGATCGTGTTTCAACCGTTTCACCTAGCTATGCTCATGAAATTATGACCAGTCAGTTCGGATGTAACTTAGATCAGATCCTTAGAATGGAGTCTGGCAAGGTGTCTGGTATCGTGAATGGGATTGATGCTGATCTTTATAATCCTCAGACGGATATCCTTTTGGACTATCATTTTAGTCAGGAAGATTTATCTGGGAAAGCCCAAAACAAGGCAAAATTACAAGAGAGAGTTGGCTTGCCAGTTAGAGCTGACGTTCCACTGGTGGGAATTGTTTCTCGTTTGACACGTCAAAAAGGTTTTGATGTGGTGGTAGAAAGTCTTCACCATATCTTGCAAAATGATGTTCAGATTGTTCTTTTGGGAACTGGCGATCCAGCCTTTGAAGGAGCTTTCTCATGGTTTGCTCAGATTTACCCAGACAAGCTATCAGCAAATATCACTTTTGATGTCAAACTAGCTCAAGAAATCTATGCTGCTTGTGACCTCTTCCTCATGCCAAGTCGTTTTGAACCATGCGGCTTGTCTCAAATGATGGCGATGCGTTACGGAACCTTGCCATTGGTTCATGAAGTTGGTGGCTTGCGAGATACCGTTCGCGCTTTCAATCCAATCGAAGGAAGCGGTACTGGCTTTAGCTTTGACAATCTATCTCCTTATTGGTTAAATTGGACTTTCCAAACAGCGTTGGACTTGCATAGAAACCATCCTGACATTTGGAAAAAACTACAAAAACAAGCTATGGAATGTGATTTTTCATGGGATACAGCCTGCAAGTCATACCTTGACTTGTACCATAGTTTAGTTAATTAATAGATAAAATCGTATGATGATTTCATACGATTTTTGGGCTATTTAGAGAGGAGAACTGATGTCTCAAGTAAAAGGCTTGTGTGTTATGGATGTTGATGGAACCTTAATCCTAGAAGAAGTAATTGATCTTTTGGGAAGAGAGGCAGGCTGTGAGGAGGAAATTTCGAAGATTACAAGTAAGGCAATGCGAGGGGAGTTGGACTTTGAAAGCAGTTTAAGAAAAAGAGTGTCCTTCTTGGAAGGTCTTCCTATTTCGGCTTTTGATAAAGTCTTCAACTCTATTCATTTATCGCAAAATGCCCAGGAATTCATTTCCATTCTCCAAAAGAATGGTATCCTAGTTGGTCTGGTGTCAGGTGGTTTTACGCAAATAGTTGAGAGATTAGCAAAATCCCTTGGTATTTCCTATTTCTCTGCAAACCAACTTGAAGTCAAAGACGGTCTTTTAACTGGAAAATTAGTTGGACAAATTATCAGTCCTGAGGTTAAAAAAGAGACTTTGGAACAATGGAGAAAGGAACTAAAACTTTCTAAAGATAGAACGGTTGCAATCGGTGATGGAGCCAATGACCTATTAATGTTGAAATCGGCAGGAATAGGAATCGCCTTTTGTGCCAAAGAAGTGATCAAAAAAGAAATACCGAATCATGTTGACAAGAGGGATTTTTTAGAAGTTCTTCCTTTTATTGACTATTTAGAATGAGGGAAAAATATGAAGATTGTTATTGCACCGGATTCGTTTAAGGAAAGCTTGACAGCTCAACAGGTAGCTGAAGCAATAGAAAGAGGCTTCCAACAATCGATAGCAGATGTAGAATGTCTCCTCTGTCCTGTTGGTGATGGTGGGGAAGGTACTGTAGATGCTATTCGACGTTCTCTTGACCTAGAAGAAAAATGGTTCCAAGTGACAGGGCCTTTTGGACAAAAAGAAGCCATGCGCTATTTTCAAAAAGAACAACTAGCCCTATTCGAAGTTGCTGATTTGGTTGGCCTTAGAAAGATTCCGCTAGAGAAACGAAACCCACTTCAAATCCAAACTTGTGGTATTGGAGAGTTGATTCGCCACCTCATCGATCAAGGGATTAAAGAAATCTATATCGGTGTTGGTGGTACGGCCAGTAATGACGGAGGAATTGGGATCGCTGCTGGTTTAGGTTATCAATTTTATGATAGGGATGGAAATGTCTTGCCTGCTTTCGGTCAATCCTTATTGGACTTAGCTTCTGTTTCAACAAAAAATCGCTATGAAATTCCTGAAGATGTTCACATTCGTATTTTAGCAGATGTCGTGAGTCCCTTATGTGGTCCTCAAGGTGCGACCTACATTTTTGGCAAGCAAAAAGGCCTAAATCCTACTATGTTTGCAGTCGTAGATCAAGCAATCCAAGACTTTTATGAAAAAGTCTCACCTGCAACATTGCAAATTAAAGGAGCAGGAGCTGGTGGAGGCCTTGCTGGCGGTTTGTGTGCCTTTGCTCAGGCAAATATCGTGTCGGGAATTGATACCTGCTTGGACCTAATCAACTTTGATAAGAAAGTTTCAGATGCTGACTTGGTCATTATTGGAGAAGGAAGGCTAGATCGTCAAAGTTTAGCAGGTAAAGCGCCTATTGGTGTAGCAAAAAGAACCCCTGTCGGAGTTCCTGTCATTGCTATTTGTGGTAGTCTTGCTGAAGATTTACCTTCCCTACCATTTGAAAATATCCAAGCCACCTTTTCAATTTTGGAGAAATGTGAACCTCTAGAAGATAGTTTGAAAAATGCCAGTCTCTATTTGGAGCACACGGCTGCCAATATAGGGCATTTATTAAATATGCGCAAGATTTAGCCAAACCATTTCTTCCATAAGGAGGTCTTGGCTGGTTCTTCCTTTTTAACTTCCCAAAGTTTTGCAAAAGCAAGTCGAAGGTCCTTTTCTTCTACTTGTACTGGTGCATTGCTATGGATAATCAGGCCAAAAGGAGAAGAAGTATGCTCTTCAGATACGATGGTAGCTTGACTATCAGTTTCTTTAGCTTCTTTTAAGTAGAAAACTTGCTTGTCAAATTCGATATTTGGTGAAATCTTTACAAATAGTGGCTCTGCTTTTTCCTGAAGATTTTCTAAAATAGATAAAAAACCTTTTTCTAACTGCGGGCTATTTGCTGTGTCAATATCTGCATATCCAAGAACTCTTTCCTCAAAAGTACCAAGATAGCGTCTTTGCTCATCCGGATTTAATTTTGGCCCACCATGAGCTTTTTCAAGTAATTGTTTTGATAAATCTGTCATGAAAACAGTATATCATAAAAGTTAGAATAAAACAGACAAAAGAAAGCGATTACTTTATAAAGTTAAGGAAAATTTGCACAAAGATAACGTTTTTT
>NZ_KQ970287.1:247176-249459 GCF_001579035.1 Streptococcus mitis
TTTTAAGGTATTATAGAGGTGTAAAAAATTTAACTCATAAGGAGAGTAAAAAATGTCAATTATTACTGATGTTTACGCTCGCGAAGTCCTAGACTCACGCGGTAACCCAACACTTGAAGTAGAAGTTTACACTGAATCAGGTGCTTTCGGACGTGGTATGGTTCCATCAGGAGCTTCTACTGGTGAACACGAAGCAGTTGAACTTCGCGACGGTGACAAATCTCGTTACGGTGGTCTTGGTACACAAAAAGCTGTTGACAATGTAAACAACATCATTGCTGAAGCTATCATCGGCTACGATGTACGTGATCAACAAGCTATCGACCGTGCTATGATCGCTCTTGACGGTACTCCTAACAAAGGTAAATTGGGTGCAAACGCAATCCTTGGTGTGTCTATCGCTGTAGCTCGTGCTGCTGCTGACTACCTTGAAATCCCACTTTACAGCTACCTTGGTGGATTCAACACTAAAGTTCTTCCAACTCCAATGATGAACATCATCAACGGTGGTTCTCACTCTGACGCTCCAATCGCTTTCCAAGAATTCATGATCGTACCTGCTGGTGCGCCATCATTCAAAGAAGCTCTTCGTTGGGGTGCTGAAATCTTCCATGCTCTTAAGAAAATCCTTAAATCTCGTGGTTTGGAAACAGCCGTAGGTGACGAAGGTGGATTTGCTCCTCGTTTTGAAGGAACTGAAGACGGAGTTGAAACTATCCTTGCTGCTATCGAAGCTGCTGGATATGTTCCTGGTAAAGACGTATTTATCGGATTTGACTGTGCTTCATCAGAATTTTACGATAAAGAACGTAAAGTTTACGACTACACTAAATTTGAAGGTGAAGGAGCAGCTGTACGTACTGCTGCAGAACAAATCGACTACCTTGAAGAATTGGTAAACAAATACCCAATCATCACTATCGAAGATGGTATGGATGAAAATGACTGGGATGGTTGGAAAGCTCTTACTGAACGTCTTGGTGGTAAAGTTCAATTGGTTGGTGACGACTTCTTCGTAACAAACACTTCTTACCTTGAAAAAGGTATTGCAGAAGGTGCTGCTAACTCAATCCTTATCAAAGTTAACCAAATCGGTACTCTTACTGAAACATTCGACGCTATCGAAATGGCGAAAGAAGCTGGTTACACTGCCGTTGTATCACACCGTTCAGGTGAAACTGAAGATTCAACAATCGCTGACATCGCAGTTGCAACTAACGCAGGACAAATCAAGACTGGTTCACTTTCACGTACAGACCGTATCGCTAAATACAACCAATTGCTTCGCATCGAAGATCAACTTGGTGAAGTAGCTGAATACCGTGGATTGAAATCATTCTACAACCTTAAAAAATAAAATAGTTCAGTGAACTATTTTATCCCGAACCATGAAATTCAAAAGTTCGGCCGTTGATTTAACAACGTTTCTAGCCCTTCGGAATTTATCCGAAGGGCTATTTTTGTATTTAGGGGGCAAAAAAGGGGGCAATAGCTCTTCGAGAAAGATTATACTCTTCGAAAATCTCTTCAAAGCACGTCAATATCGCCTTGCCGTATATATGTTACTGACTTCGTCAGTTCTATCTACAACCTCAAAGCAGTGCTTTGAGCAACCTGCGGCTAGTTTCCTCTTTGATTTTCATTGAGTATTAGTAATTCAGTTACTAACTCGTCAACTCTGATTTATCCAATAAAATTGAAAAGAATGGAAAAAAGGTTGCATTTATGATATAATTTATTTTAAAGACCTTATTAGAAATCTTGAAAGAGTATTGAAAACTTAGAATGAGAAAAATTGTTATCAATGGTGGATTACCACTGCAAGGTGAAATCACTATTAGTGGTGCTAAAAATAGTGTTGTAGCCTTAATTCCAGCTATTATCTTGTCTGATGATGTGGTGACTTTGGATTGCGTTCCAGATATTTCTGATGTAGCCAGTCTTGTCGAAATTATGGAATTGATGGGAGCTACTGTTAAGCGTTATGACGATGTATTGGAGATTGATCCAAGAGGTGTTCAAAATATTCCAATGCCTTATGGAAAAATCAACAGTCTTCGTGCATCTTACTATTTTTATGGGAGCCTCTTGGGGCGTTTTGGTGAAGCGACAGTTGGCCTACCGGGAGGATGTGATCTTGGTCCTCGTCCGATTGACTTACACCTTAAGGCGTTTGAAGCTATGGGTGCCACTGTTAGCTACGAGGGAGATAACATGAAGTTATCTGCTAAAGATACAGGACTTCATGGTGCAAGTATTTACATGGACACGGTTAGTGTAGGG
>NZ_KQ970287.1:249479-251078 GCF_001579035.1 Streptococcus mitis
TACGATGATTGCTGCGGTTAAAGCGAATGGTCGTACTATTATTGAAAATGCAGCCCGTGAACCTGAAATTATTGATGTAGCTACCCTCTTGAATAATATGGGAGCCCATATACGCGGTGCAGGAACTAATATCATCATTATTGATGGTGTTGAAAGATTACATGGAACCCGTCATCAGGTGATTCCAGACCGTATCGAAGCTGGAACATATATTTCTTTAGCTGCTGCAGTCGGCAAGGGGATTCGTATAAATAATGTTCTTTACGAACACCTAGAAGGATTTATTGCTAAGCTGGAAGAAATGGGAGTGAGAATGACTGTATCTGAAGACAGCATTTTTGTCGAGGAACAGTCTAGTTTGAAAGCAATCAATATTAAGACAGCTCCTTACCCGGGCTTTGCAACTGATTTGCAACAACCGATTACCCCACTTTTACTAAGAGCGAATGGTCGTGGTACAATTGTTGATACGATTTACGAAAAACGTGTAAATCATGTTTTTGAACTAGCAAAGATGGATGCGGACATTTCGACGACAAATGGTCATATTTTGTACACAGGTGGTCGTGATTTACGTGGAGCCAGTGTTAAAGCAACTGACCTGAGAGCTGGTGCAGCTTTAGTTATTGCTGGTTTGATGGCCGAGGGGCAAACTGAAATTACCAATATCGAGTTTATCTTACGTGGTTATTCTGATATTATTGAAAAATTACGTAATCTAGGAGCGGATATTAGACTTGTTGAGGATTAAACCGTAGAGGTGTTTATGAATATTTGGACCAAATTAGCAATGTTTTCTTTTTTTGAAACGGATCGCTTGTATTTGCGTCCTTTCTTTTTTAGTGATAGTCAGGACTTCCACCAGATAGCTTCAAATCCAGAAAATCTTCAATTTATTTTCCCCAACTCAGGCAAGTCTGGAAGAAAGTCAATATGCACTGGCCAATTACTTTATGAAGTCTCCTTTGGGAGTGTGGGCAATTTGTGACCAGAAAAATCAACAAATGATTGGTTCTATTAAATTTGAGAAGTTAGATGAAATCAAAAAAGAAGCTGAGCTTGGCTATTTTTTGAGAAAAGATGCTTGGTCGCAAGGATTTATGACAGAGGTTGTTAGAAAAATTTGTCAGCTTTCTTTTGAGGAATTTGGCTTAAAACAATTATCTATCATTACCCACCTTGAAAATGAAGCTAGCCAACGGGTTGCCCTTAAGTCTGGATTTAGTTTGTTTCGTCAGTTTAAAGGAAGTGATCGCTACACAAGAAAAATGCGGGATTATCTTGAATTTCGGTATGTAAAAGGAGAATTCAATGAGTAAGCATCAGGAAATTCTAAGCTATTTGGAAGAATTACCAGTAGGTAAAAGGGTCAGTGTTCGTAGCATTTCCAACCATCTAGGAGTTAGTGATGGAACGGCTTATCGCGCTATCAAGGAAGCTGAAAACCGTGGAATTGTGGAGACCCGTCCTAGAAGTGGAACAATTCGTGTTAAATCCCAGAAAGTTGCTATCGAAAGATTAACTTTTGCTGAAATTGCTGAAGTGACCTCTTCTGAGGTTCTGGCTGGACAAGAAGGTTTAGAGAGAGAATTTAGTAAG
>NZ_KQ970287.1:251289-256530 GCF_001579035.1 Streptococcus mitis
GGAATTCCTGTTCTGAGAAGCAAGCATGACACTTTCACTGTCGCGACCATGATCAATAAAGCCTTGTCAAATGTCCAAATCAAGACTGATATTTTGACAGTTGAGAAGCTTTATCGTCCAAGTCATGAGTATGGTTTTCTGAGAGAGACCGACACAGTCAAAGATTATTTGGACTTGGTACGTAAGAATCGTAGTAGTCGTTTCCCAGTTATCAATCAACATCAGGTCGTTGTTGGGGTTGTTACTATGAGAGATGCGGGTGATAAGTCACCAGGTACCACAATTGATAAAGTCATGTCTCGTAGTCTGTTTTTGGTTGGATTATCGACAAATATTGCCAATGTGAGTCAACGGATGATTGCTGAAGACTTTGAAATGGTACCGGTTGTTCGGAATAATCAAACCTTGCTTGGGGTTGTGACACGACGAGATGTCATGGAAAAGATGAGCCGTTCCCAAGTTTCGGCTCTACCGACTTTTTCTGAGCAGATTGGACAAAAACTTTCTTATCACCATGATGAAGTCGTCATTACAGTGGAACCCTTTATGCTTGAGAAAAACGGTGTTTTAGCTAACGGTGTACTGGCAGAGATACTGACTCATATGACCCAAGATTTAGTTGTGAATAGTGGTCGCAATCTCATTATCGAGCAAATGCTGATCTACTTTTTGCAGGCTGTTCAGATAGATGATATACTGCGCATTCAAGCACGCATTATCCACCATACTAGACGATCAGCTATTATTGATTACGATATTTATCATGGTCATCAGATTGTTTCAAAAGCAAATGTGACTGTTAAAATTAATTAGAAACTAGGAGAAAAAATGATAACATTAAAATCAGCTCGTGAAATTGAAGCTATGGACAAGGCTGGTGATTTTCTAGCAAGTATTCATATCGGCTTACGTGATTTGATTAAGCCTGGCGTAGATATGTGGGAAGTTGAAGAATACGTTCGCCGTCGTTGTAAAGAAGAAAATTTCCTTCCGCTTCAGATTGGGGTTGACGGTGCCATGATGGACTATCCTTATGCTACCTGCTGCTCTCTTAATGATGAAGTAGCTCATGCTTTCCCTCGTCACTACATCTTGAAAGATGGTGATTTGCTCAAAGTTGATATGGTTTTGGGTGGTCCAATTGCTAAATCTGACCTGAATGTCTCAAAATTAAACTTCAACAATGTGGAGCAAATGAAAAAATACACTCAGAGCTACTCTGGTGGTCTAGCAGACTCATGTTGGGCTTATGCTGTAGGTACACCGTCCGAAGAAGTGAAAAATCTGATGGATGTAACTAAAGAAGCCATGTACAAGGGGATTGAGCAAGCTGTTGTTGGAAATCGCATTGGTGATATCGGTGCGGCTATTCAAGAATACGCTGAAAGTCGTGGTTACGGTGTAGTGCGTGATTTAGTTGGTCATGGTGTTGGCCCAACCATGCACGAAGAACCAATGGTTCCTAACTATGGTATTGCTGGTCGTGGGCTTCGTCTCCGTGAAGGAATGGTATTAACCATTGAACCAATGATTAATACCGGTGACTGGGAAATCGATACAGATATGAAGACCGGTTGGGCGCATAAGACTATTGACGGTGGCCTATCTTGTCAGTATGAACACCAATTTGTCATTACGAAAGATGGACCTGTTATCTTGACTAGCCAAGGTGAAGAAGGAACTTATTAATAAAAAGTGAAAAGACTACTGGAAGTTTATTTTGATAAAAAATCCAGTAGATCTTTTTATAGTAAAACGTATTGTATCAAGCTTTTAATGCCTGGTATAATGCGTTTTTCTGATTTTAAGATCCTTATCTCAATCTCTTGTTCTGTATTACGATTTCAAAAATAAAATTCTTCTAAAATGGTACACTTCAGGTGAAAAAAACGACATTTCAGATTTTCTGTTCCAGAAATAGCTATCGCTATGATATAATTAGTTTATGATTATTACTATTCCTATAAAAAACCAAAAAGATATTGGCACACCATCTGATTCAGTCGTTGTTCTCGGCTATTTTGATGGCATACACAAGGGGCATCAAGAATTATTTCGTGTTGCCAACAAGGCTGCGAGAAAGGATTTGTTACCTATCGTCGTTATGACCTTTAATGAATCACCAAAGATTGCTTTAGAGCCTTATCATCCGGATTTATTTTTGCATATTTTGAACCCTGCTGAACGTGAAAGAAAATTAAAACGAGAAGGTGTAGAAGAATTATATCTCCTTGATTTTAGTAGTCAATTCGCTAGTCTCACGGCAGAAGAATTTTTTGCAACTTATATCAAGGCTATGAATGCCAAAATTATTGTTGCAGGTTTTGATTATACATTTGGTTCTGACAAAAAAACGGCAGAAGACTTAAAGGATTACTTTGATGGAGAAGTTATCATTGTACCACCTGTAGAAGATGAGAAAGGAAAGATTAGTTCAACTCGTATCCGTCAAGCTTATTTTAGATGGAAATGTGAAAGAAGCAGGAGAACTTTTGGGGGCACCGCTTCCATCCAGAGGTATGGTGGTTCATGGTAATGCTCGTGGTCGTACGATTGGTTATCCGACAGCGAATTTAGTGCTTTTAGATCGTACTTATATGCCAGCAGATGGCGTTTATGTCGTTGATGTTGAGATTCAAAGACAGAAGTATCGTGCTATGGCTAGTGTCGGGAAAAATGTGACCTTTGATGGAGAAGAAGCACGTTTTGAAGTCAACATTTTTGATTTTAATCAAGATATTTATGGTGAAACCGTTATGGTTTATTGGCTTGATCGCATTCGAGATATGACCAAATTTGACTCAGTTGACCAATTAGTGGATCGGTTAAAGGCTGATGAAGAAGTAGCTCGGAATTGGTATTAAGAGTTTGGGTAATTAAAAAAGAGATTGTCTGTAACCCAAAAGGTAGATGAATAAGTCTAACTTTTGAGGTCACTACACTACCTCTTTTTATTCTTTTTCAAAGGTGAATCCTTCTCCAAGGATTTTATGGGCTTCTGTAATGGTTATAAAGGCTTGAGGATCGATTCGATGAATCATTTCTTTCATTTTTACAATCTCATTTCTACCGACAATACAGTAGATAATCTTCAAATCTTTTTGACTATAGTAGCCTTGACCAGAAATAAAAGTAACGCCTCTTCCTAGATCATCATTAATCGCTTTAGCAAGTTGGTCAGGACGTTTTGTGATAATCATAAAGCCTTTACCTGCGTAGCCACCTTCGCCAATCAAATCAATGACACGAGAAACGATAAAATCAAATAAGAGTGTGTAGGAAACCAATCTCAAATCCTTGAAGATTAGGAGAATAAGCATGAGAATACAAAAATCTAAGATAAAGAGTAGTTTTCCCATTGATATATGAGTGTATTTATTGAGAATACGAGCTAGAATATCAGTTCCGCCAGTTGTACCTCCAGCATTAAAAATAATTCCAAGGCCAATTCCCAATAGAATTCCCGCTATAAGGGCTGTGATTAGTAAATCACCTTGAAGGTCAATATGAAGGGGAATACGCTCAAAAAAAGCCAACCAAGCTGACAAAGCTAAGGTTCCAAGCAAACTAGAATAGAGAGATTTTGCTCCAAATATTTTCCAAGCTAGGATGAAAAGGGGAATGTTAATCAGCAGGTTCATGAGAGAAACAGGGATTTTAAAAAGATAAAAGGTGATAAGGGTAATGCCTGTCGCCCCTCCTTCAAAGAGATGATGGGGAACTACAAAATAAGTCAGGCCAAAAGCATAAATAGCAGCACCTAGTAAAATGGTAAAAATGGGGTAAATTTTTTTAATCATAGGACACCTCTTTTCTTATAAGTAGATTATATCAAATTTTTAAGGAAAATTTGAATGACTCCATTAGGATTTTTAATCTTTTTTTGATATAATTAGAAGTAAGAAAACCAATCTGAATCCTAAAATAGAAAGATTGATACTATGACAAAAATTAAGATTGTAACCGATTCATCTGTTACTATTGAACCAGAACTAGTAAAACAATTAGATATTACAATTGTTCCATTATCTGTAATGATTGATAATGTTGTTTATTCTGATGCTGATTTGAAAGAAGAAGGTAAATTCCTTCACTTGATGCAAGAAGCTAAGAATCTTCCGAAAACAAGTCAGCCGCCTGTAGGTGTCTTTGCTGAAGTGTTTGAAGACCTATGCAAGGATGGTAGCCAGATTCTTGCTATTCATATGTCTCATGCTCTTTCGGGGACTGTAGAAGCAGCGCGCCAAGGTGCTAGTTTATCTACTGCCGATGTGACAGTTATCGATAGTTCCTTCACTGACCAAGCCTTGAAATTCCAAGTTGTCGAAGCTGCTAAATTAGCACAAGAAGGCAAAGACATGGAGACAATTTTATCTCATGTAGAAGAGGTTAAAAACAACACAGAACTTTATATTGGCGTTTCAACTTTGGAAAATCTTGTCAAAGGTGGACGAATTGGCCGTGTAACTGGATTGTTGAGCTCACTTCTCAATATCCGTGTTGTCATGCAAATGAAAGACCATGAATTGCAGCCAATGGTTAAAGGTCGTGGAGCTAAAACTTTTAAAAAATGGTTAGATGAGTTGATAACATCGCTTTCTGAACGTTCTGTAGCAGAGATTGGAATTTCATATTCTGGTAGTGATGATTGGGCAAAAGAGATGAAAGAAAGCTTACAAGCTTATGTTGAAAAGCCAATTTCTGTTTTGGAAACGGGTTCCATTATTCAAACTCACACGGGTGAGAACGCTTGGGCTATTTTGGTACGTTACCACTCCTAAAAAAATAAATAAAATGGGAAGAAATAGCGTTTTTAACTTGACCTAAAAGGGATTTTAGGATATGATTATATTTGTTAATTAGAAATTATTTGGAGGAATCATTAACATGGCAAACAAACAAGATTTGATCGCTAAAGTAGCAGAAGCTACAGAATTGACTAAGAAAGACTCAGCAGCAGCAGTTGAAGCTGTATTTGCAGCAGTAGCTGACTATCTTGCAGCTGGTGAAAAAGTTCAATTGATCGGTTTTGGTAACTTTGAAGTTCGTGAGCGTGCAGAACGTAAAGGTCGCAACCCACAAACTGGTAAAGAAATGACAATTGCAGCTTCTAAAGTTCCAGCATTCAAAGCTGGTAAAGCTCTTAAAGACGCTGTTAAATAATCAGCCTTTAAAAAGCCTATTGTATCAAGCTTTCTAGCTTGGGCAGTAGGTCTTTTTTTGTGTATAGGGGGCAAAATT
>NZ_KQ970287.1:256929-258745 GCF_001579035.1 Streptococcus mitis
TAAAGGATAAGATTATTCCATTACAGGATAATTCAATTTGCGTAGCAGAAAGCATACAAATTAAATTGAATATAGTAAAATAGGATTAGAAATCTTAAGAAAGTTGGTTCTTTATTGGAAACGATAGTATTTTCAATCTCCGTTTTTTTAGCAGGGGTCTTGTCCTTCTTTTCTCCTTGTATTTTTCCTCTTCTGCCAGTTTATGCTGGAATTTTATTGGATGATCAGGAAAGTGCAAAAAGCTTCTCCTTATTTGGGAGAAAGGTTCTTTGGTCCGGTTTGATTCGAACACTTTGCTTTATTGCAGGTATCTCTCTTATTTTCTTTATTCTAGGCTTTGGTGCTGGTTACTTTGGTCATATTCTCTATGCCAATTGGTTTCGATATGTCATGGGAACCATTATTATCATTTTGGGTCTTCACCAGATGGAAATTTTTCATTTTAAGAAATTAGAGGTTCAAAAAAGCTTTACTTTTAAGAAATCAGAAGCCAATCGTTATTGGTCAGCCTTTTTACTCGGTATTACCTTTAGCTTCGGTTGGACGCCTTGTATCGGTCCAGTTTTGAGTTCTGTTTTAGCGCTTGCGGCTTCTGGAGGCAATGGTGCTTGGCAAGGAGCCATATATACTCTTATTTACACTCTGGGCATGGCCCTTCCTTTCTTGGTCTTGGCTCTAGCTTCAGGTCTAGTAATGCCATGTTTTAGTAAAATTAAACGTCATATGATGCTACTAAAGAAAATTGGTGGTTTCCTCATTATTTTAATGGGAATTTTGTTACTATTAGGACAAGTAAATGTTCTAGCTGGAATTTTTGAATAAAGGAGAAAAAGATGAAAAAAGTAATGTTTGCTGGCTTAAGCCTCTTGTCATTAGTTGTATTGATGGCCTGTGGTGAGGAAGAGACTAAAAAAACTCAAGCCCCACAACAGCCAAAACAAGAAACGACTGTACAACAAATCGCTGTTGGAAAAGAGGCTCCAGACTTTACCTTGCAATCAATGGATGGTAAAGAAGTTAAGTTATCTGATTTCAAGGGTAAAAAAGTCTACTTGAAGTTTTGGGCTTCATGGTGTGGTCCATGTAAGAAAAGTATGCCAGAGTTGATGGAATTAGCTGCAAAACCAGATCGCGATTTCGAAATTCTTAGTGTCATTGCACCAGGAATTCAAGGTGAAAAAACTGTTGAACAATTCCCACAATGGTTCCAAGATCAAGGCTATAAGGATATCCCAGTTCTTTATGATACCAAGGCAACCACCTTCCAAGCTTATCAAATTCGAAGCATTCCTACAGAATACCTAATTGATAGCCAAGGCAAGATTGGAAAGATTCAATTTGGTGCTATTAGTAATGCGGACGCAGAAGCAGCCTTTAAAGAAATGAACTAGAATCGATAAAATCTGATTACAAGAGCGTAGTCAGATTTTTTTAGAAAAACATTTTATAAATATTCACAATTCTCCTATATTTATGGTAAAATAGAATCATCAGTTTATTTTGGAGAAAAAGATGAATATATTTAGAACAAAGAATGTTAGTTTGGATAAAACAGAGATGCACAGGCATTTGAAGTTATGGGATTTGATTTTGCTGGGTATCGGAGCCATGGTTGGTACAGGTGTTTTTACAATTACAGGTACTGCAGCTGCAACACTTGCTGGTCCAGCTCTAGTGATTTCAATCGTCATTTCTGCCTTGTGTGTGGGATTGTCAGCCCTCTTTTTTGCAGAATTTGCTTCGCGAGTACCTGCTACAGGTGGTGCCTACAGTTATCTCTATGCCATTTTAGGAGAATTTCCAGCTTGGTTGGCTG
>NZ_KQ970287.1:258797-260562 GCF_001579035.1 Streptococcus mitis
GGTTAACCATGATGGAGTTTATGACAGCCATATCAGGTGTGGCTTCGGGGTGGGCAGCTTATTTTAAAGGCTTGCTCTCTCAATACGGGATAGCCCTTCCTCAGGCTTTAAATGGTACCTTTAATCCTCAAGCAGGGACATTTGTTGATTTATTGCCTATTCTTGTCTTGGTCTTGGTGACTTCACTTGTTTTACTAAATGCCAAGGCAGCCTTGCGCTTTAATTCAATTCTAGTTATTTTGAAATTTTCCGCTTTAGCTCTCTTTATTTTGGTGGGAATTTGGCATATCAAGCTTGATAATTGGAGTAATTTTGCTCCTTATGGTTTTGGACAAATCTATGGTGCTAGTACTGGTATCATGGCTGGTGCCTCCTTAATGTTCTTTGGATTTTTGGGATTTGAATCCATCTCTATGGCTGTAGATGAAGTCAAGACTCCTCAAAAAAATATTCCTAGAGGGATTGTCTTATCACTTTCTATCGTAACTATTCTCTATGCCTTGGTGACGCTTGTCTTGACTGGTGTGGTTTACTATAGTCATCTAAATGTCGATGATGCCGTTGCCTTTGCTCTTCGTAGCGTTGGGATTGGTTGGGCAGCCAACTATGTGTCATTAGTGGCTATCTTGACCTTGATTACAGTTTGTATTTCGATGACCTATGCCCTATCGCGTATGATTTACAGTTTAGCACGTGACGGCTTAATGCCTGCTGCCTTTAAAGAACTGACCAAAACAAGCAAGGTACCAAAGAATGCTACTATCTTGACAGGTTTAGCTTCAGCGGTAGCAGCAGGAATGTTCCCTCTTGCTAGTATCGCAGCCTTCTTAAATATTTGTACCTTAGCCTACTTGATTATGTTAGCTTATGGTCTGATTCGCTTACGGAAAGAAAAAGGGATGCCAAAAGCTGGGGAATTTAAAACACCCTTGGTACCTCTGTTACCAATTTTATCGATCATCATTTGTTTATCCTTCATGTTGCAGTATAATATGGAAACTTGGATTGCTTTCCTAGTTGCTTTGTTGATAGGAAGTATCATTTACTTTACTTATGGCTATAAGCATTCTACCATAGAAGAATAATACTCTTCGAAAATCTCTTCAAACTACGTCAGCTTCGCCTTGCCGTATGTATGGTTACTGACTTCGTCAGTTTCATCTACAACCTCAAAGTCGTGCTTTGAGCAGCCTGCGGCTAGCTTCCTAATTTGCTCTTTGATTTTCATTGAGTATATAAAGTGAGAATCTGTTGAGTTGTTGACACTCAGCAGATTTTTATATGTGAAAGAAATTTCAATTTTTTTCTAAAAATATCTTGACAGATTAAATTTTTAGGAGTAGAATATTTACTGGTTAATTAAATGGTTAAGGAGTTGTTCATGAAGAAACAAAATTTATTTTTAGTCTTGTTAAGTGTCTTTCTTTTATTGCTAGGAGCCTGTAGTCAAAAGGAAAGCCAGACAGGAAAGGGGATGAAAATTGTGACCAGTTTTTATCCTATCTATGCTATGGTTAAGGAAGTATCTGGTGACTTGAATGATGTTTGGATGATTCAGTCAAGTAGTGGAATTCACTCCTTTGAACCTTCAGCAAATGACATCGCGGCCATCTATGATGCAGATGTCTTTGTTTACCATTCTCATACGCTCGAATCTTGGGCAGGAAGTCTGGATCCAAATCTAAAAAAATCCAAAGTGAAAGTTTTAGAGGCTTCTGAAGGAATGACATTGGACCGCGTCCCTGGGCTAGAAGATGTGGAAGCA
>NZ_KQ970287.1:260762-263246 GCF_001579035.1 Streptococcus mitis
ATGGAGTTGATGAAAAAACGCTATATGACCCTCACACTTGGCTAGATCCTGAAAAAGCTGGCGAAGAAGCTCAGATTATCGCTGATAAACTTTCAGAGGTGGATAGTGAACATAAAGAAACTTATCAAAAAAATGCGCAAGATTTTATCAAAAAAGCTCAAGAATTGACTAAGAAATTCCAGCCTAAATTTGAAAAAGCGAGTCAGAAAACTTTTGTAACACAACATACAGCCTTTTCTTATCTAGCTAAGCGATTTGGACTCAATCAACTTGGTATTGCAGGTATTTCTCCTGAACAAGAACCAAGTCCACGACAACTTACAGAAATTCAGGAATTTGTTAAAACCTATAAGGTTAAAACGATTTTTACAGAAAGTAATGCTTCTTCAAAAGTAGCTGAAACTCTTGTCAAATCAACAGGTGTGGGTCTTAAAACTCTGAATCCTTTAGAGGCAGACCCACAAAATGACAAGACCTATTTAGAAAATCTGGAAGAAAATATAAGTGTTTTAGCAGAAGAATTAAAGTGAGGAAAGAATGAAAATCAATAAAAAATATATAGCAGCCGGATCAGCTGTTATCGTATCCTTGAGTCTTTGTGCTTATGCATTGAACCAGCATCGATCGCAGGAAAATAAGGACAATAATCGTGTCTCTTATGTGGATGGCAGCCAGTCAAGTCAGAAAAGTGAAAACTTGACACCAGACCAGGTCAGTCAAAAAGAAGGAATTCAGGCTGAGCAAATTGTCATCAAAATTACAGAGCAGGGCTATGTGACGTCACACGGTGACCACTATCATTACTATAATGGGAAAGTTCCTTATGATGCCCTCTTTAGTGAAGAACTTCTCATGAAAGATCCGAATTATCAGTTGAAGGATTCAGACATTGTAAATGAAATCAAGGGTGGTTATGTCATTAAGGTAGACGGGAAATACTATGTTTACCTTAAAGATGCGGCCCATGCGGACAATATTCGGACAAAAGAAGAGATTAAGCGTCAGAAGCAGGAACACAGTCATAATCATAATGCAAGCACAGATAATGCTGTTGCTGTAGCAAGATCTCAGGGGCGCTATACGACAGATGATGGTTATGTCTTTAATCCAGCTGATATTATCGAAGATACGGGTGATGCTTATATCGTTCCTCATGGAGGTCACTATCACTACATTCCAAAAAGTGATTTGTCTGCTAGTGAATTAGCAACAGCTAAAGCTCATCTGGCTGGGAAAAATACGCAACCGAGTCAGTTAAGCTATTCTTCAACAGCTAGTGAGAATAATACTCAATCTACAGTACAAGGATTAACTAGCAAGCCAGAAAGCACAGTTGAAAATCTCCAAAGTCTATTGAAAGAACTCTATGATTCGCCTAGTGACCAACGTTACAGTGAATCAGACGGTCTGGTTTTTGACCCTGCTAAGATTATCAGCCGTACGCCAAATGGAGTTGCGATTCCGCATGGCGACCATTATCACTTTATTCCTTACAGCAAGCTTTCTGCCTTAGAAGAAAAGATTGCCAGAATGGTGCCTATCAGTGGAACTGGTTCTACAGTTTCTATAAATGAAAAACCTCATGAAGTAGCGTCTAGTCTTGGAAGTCTTTCAAGCAATCCATCTACTTTGAATTATGCCTCATTACTTACAAATAAGCCTATCTCTTCAACATCTGATGGCTATATCTTTAATCCAAAAGATATCGTTGAAGAAACAGCCACAGCTTATATCGTCAGACATGGTGATCATTTCCATTACATTCCTAAGACGAATCAAATTGGTCAACCGACTCTTCCAAACAATGGTCTAACAATACCTTCGCCATCTCTTCCAGTCAATCCTAGTGTTTCACATGAGGAACATGAAGAAGGTGGACACGGCTTTGATGCCAATCGTATTATCGCTGAAGATGAAGCAGGATTTATCATGAGTCACGGTAATCATAATCATTACTTCTTCAAGAAGGACTTGACAGCTGATCAAATTAAGGCAGCACAGGATCATTTGAAAGGTGCAAGTCCAGCAACACCAAGTCCAGTCCATGATGATCACGATAATGATGAGCATGAGCACCATCATGGGGAAGACCATGATCACGGTTTTGATGCCGATCGTGTCATTAGTGAGGATGATCAAGGCTTTGTCATGAGTCATGGTGACCACAATCATTACTTCTTCAAGAAAGATTTGACAGCTGAGCAAATTAAGGCAGCACAAGACCATTTGAAAGCACATCATGATGCAGAACCTGTAAAACCTCTTGCTAAAACGGTAGAGTCTTTCTCAAGAGATGCTAGTGATGAAGAAAAGATTGCTTACATTTCTAAGACCTATGGTGTTCCACTTGAAGCGATTAGAATTTCAAACGGATTCTTTGTTTTTGGAAATCCAGACCAAGCCTACGATCCAACTCATATCCATCCCTATGCTGTTCGTAAGGAACATGTTCGTTTGCCACTCCAAACTGGAAATCCAGAACTT
>NZ_KQ970287.1:263345-265800 GCF_001579035.1 Streptococcus mitis
TGTGATTCCTCATGGTGATCACAATCACTACATCAAGGTTCAAACTAAGGGCTATGAAGTAGCCTTGAAAAACAAGATTCCAGCCCTGAAATCCAACTATCAGCCTGGGGCCTTTGATGAGAAAACAGTTTTAGCAAAAGTAGATCAACTTCTTGCTGAAAGTCGAAACGTCTATAAAGACGATCCAATCAAACAAAGACAGATTGAGTTAGCCTTAGGACAGTTTACTGAAAATATGAAGAAACTGGCAACTAACTCTACAGCAGGTTATCTTGCGACACTTGATCTCTTTGATAAGCAATATATCCATATTGATGAAAGTGTCAAACCTGTTGAAACAAGTGCTTTAGATAAGAAATATCAGGCCTTGATTGATAAAATCAATACCTTGGATACAGACTCTTATGGACTTCCAAAGAAAGACCTTCTCGTTCGACTCCAAGAAGCTAAATTGGCTAAAGATGAGGCTGGTTTAGAAGCAGTTGAATCACAACTTCAAGCTCTTCAAGACTTTAATGATCGTACTGGTGATACAACAGTGGAATACATCAAGTACTTCTATGAGCATGTAAACGATGGTCGTTTAAGTGATGAGCTTCGTAATAAAGTAGCTAATTTGACTTTTACTTTATATCAATCCCAATCCTTCCGTAAGGCTGTGGACTTGAATAAACTGTTCCCAAGCATTTACCAAACAAAACAAGAAGTAGAAGAGGCTTTGAAAAATCAGCCAGCTACTGCAAAAGTAAATGAAACAGTTTTAGATAAAGAAACAGTTGATAACCAATCTGCTAAGCAAGCAATTTATGAATTTTTGAAAGATCTTTATCCTAATCTTAAGAAAGAAGAACATGTCAATCATGTTAGCAAGGAAGAAGTAGAAAATCTCTTGAGCAAGGCAAATCAACTCTTGGAACAAATCCAAGAAGAAGGAATCAGACAATCCTTGGCAGAAGAAGTAGAGAATCTCAAAGCTGCTACAAACAAGGCTGATGCAGACTTGGATGAAGTAAACAGCCAGGTAAAAGATGTCTTGACTCGTATCGCTAGCGCCCTTCAACAAGAAAAGGAAAATGCTGAACAAGATCCTCAGACACTTGTACTTTATCAAAAACTCTACGATATTCTCATATCGCTTCACTCTTATTTAGAAAGTAATAATGGATCTGATGCGGACTTTGATAAGGTGGATGCATTACTAGATCAACTTTCTGCTAAGAGTAAAGACAAAGCAGCTTTACTTAAATTGACAAAAGCTATTCTAGTTTTGAATCATCAAATCCAGTCAAAAGCTAGCTCAAGTAAAGAAACAAGTCCAGCAACAAATGCCGAGGCAAATGGTGATAACACCAGTGTTGAGAACCAACCAAATGTAGCTACAGAATCTAACAGTGATACTGCAAGCGACGAAAACAAACCAAGCAACACAAGAGATTCTAAACCTGCTGAATTAGCTTCAGAAAAGGAAACAACAGAATCTACAACAAGTACTGGAAATCAAGAAAATCCAGCTCAATAAAAAAAGGCGAAGTAGCTGAGCTACCTCGTCTTTTTAGTCTTTATAAGCTACGATACCAATGATGGTATCAACTGCACGTTCCATAGTCTGAAGACTGACGTATTCAAAACGTCCATGCATATTTTCTCCTCCCGCAAAGATATTGGGAGTTGGGATTCCCATAAAGGAAATCTTAGAGCCGTCTGTCCCTCCACGGATTGGTTCGATTATAGGAGTAATCCCCAAATCTTCCATAACTGCTTTGGCAATGGTAATTGGAGTCATATCTTTCTCAATGACTTCTTTCATATTGTAGTATTGGTTTGTCAAGTTTAGGGTGACACGGTCGCTACCAAGTTCTTCATTCATCTTATCAGCGATAGACTGCATAGCTGCTTTACGCGCTTCAAAGGCATCTTTTTCAAAATCGCGAATGATGTAGCTAGCACTTGCCTCTTCGACACTACCTGTCATATCCATTAGATGGTAGAAGCCCTGATAACCATCCGTTAACTCAGGACGGTCATTCTCTGGAAGTTGATTATGAAAATCAATAGCTAGCTGAAGGGCGTTGACCATCTGACCTTTGGCAGTACCAGGGTGGACATTACGTCCTTGGAAATGCAATTCAGCACCCGCTGCTGAAAAGGTCTCGTACTGAAGTTCACCTAGTAGGCCACCATCAACTGTGTAGGCAAAATCAACATCAAAATCTTCTGCATCAAATTTATTAGCACCAACACCGATTTCTTCATCTGGACCAAAACCAACACGAATCTCACAGTGTTTGATTTCAGGGTGAGCAGTTAGATATTCAATAGCAGTCATAATTTCAGCAATCCCTGACTTGTCATCAGCACCTAGCAAGGTTGTTCCATCTGTTGTGATAAGCGTTTGTCCTGGATATTTCTCAAGACTCTTGAAGTCAGCTGGATCCAGTTTAAAACCAGAATTCCC
>NZ_KQ970287.1:265887-276139 GCF_001579035.1 Streptococcus mitis
GACGGATCATTTGCTGGCAAGGTTCCAATTGCAAAACCATTTGGAAGGTAGTAGACGTTTTGAAGTCCAACACGTTTCATTTCAGGAATTAGGACATTTGTTGCGAAGTCAACCTGACTCTGTGTACTTGGAGTAGTAGTAGAGTGTTCATCAGAGCGCGTGTTGACCTTAACGTAGGTTAGGAAGCGATCCAAGAGATTGGGATAAGTCATAAAAAACTCCTTTTGAATTCATTTTTTCCATTGTATCATAGAAAAGAGAGAAAAACAAAAGACAGAAGTTAGGGAAATTCGCTATGTTGGCGTTTACTTATTAATGGATAAATGATAAAATAAACTTGATAAAAATATCACAAGGAAGCAATTATGAAAAAAGCAATTTTAATGATGACTTTCGGTTCGCCAGAAGAGATTACCTTTGAAGGTGTGGCTGATTTTTTCACAAATATTCGTCGTGGAGTGAGACCTCAAGACCACGAAATTCAAACTCTCTACGATAATTATGTACGAATTGGAGGCACGCCTCTGCAAAGAATTACTCGTGAAGAAGTTGCCTTGGTAGAAGCTAGGCTAGGAAATGAATATAGTGTCTATTTTGCCAATAAGTTTTCCAGTCCCTTTATTCCAGATGTGATTGGTCAGATGGAAGCAGACGGAATTGAGCAGTGTATTTGCTTGATTTTGGAGCCCCATTATTCTTTTTACTCTGTCATGGGTTATGAGAAATTTTTAGAAAGCAAACAAATTCAATTTTTAGTCATTAAGGATTGGTATCAAGAAGAAGCGCTCTTAAACTATTGGGCAGATGAAATTGCTAAGATTTTAAAAGAAGAAGTAAAGCCAGATAGCTTTAAAGTCATCTTTTCAGCCCACAGTGTGCCTATTTTTGCCTTGGACTTTGGTGATCCTTATATAGACCAAATTTTCGAAAATAGCAAGCTAGTTGCTGAAAAACTAGGTTTGAGTTCCGATCAATATACAAATACCTGGCAAAGTGAGAGTGATATTGGGATTCCATGGATTAAGCCAGATGTTTTGGAGTATCTCAGAGAACAGACAGAACATCCAGACCATTATATTTTTGTTCCTATCAGCTTCATTAGCGAGCATATTGAAGTCTTGTTTGACAATGATGTGGAATGTTATGACTTGTGTCAGGAATTTGGGGTAAACTACCATCGTCCACCAATGCCAAATACAGATTCTCGCTTGATTGATGCCTTGGTCAATACAGTTAGAGCCAATGAACATCAAGAGTTTAAGGAATTTCTCCCAGAAGAAGAAACCTTTGATGAGTTAGTTCCTTCAGATGAGACGAAAAACATTTTGGCTGAATCTCAAGATTTACAAATGCCAGAATTTGTGAAAAAACTGATTGAGAAAAAAGGACGGGAGAATGTTAAGATGCCTTATCTTATCAAGAAGATGCTAGAAAAAGCAGGCAAGTTGCCCAAAGAGTAAAGAAAAAGGATTTAGCTTTGTGCTAGATCCTTTTAAACGATTATTTTTTCTCCAAAAGTGCTTTGATTTCTTGAAGGACTTCCAATTCGGTTGGTTTTTTTTCGTCAGTTTTTTCTTCCTTTATGCCAGTCAGTTTCTGTGCTTTTTCAATACCCTTGATAATAAAGAAGAGGGCGGTACCGACAAAGATAAAATTGATAATAGCACTTAAAAAGTTACCATAGCCGACTCCATGCCAAGAAAGTTGAGCGATACGTTCGACTTTAGCAGCTTTCAAAGCGGGATTTAAAATAAGAGGAGTGATAATGTCGTTTACAAGTGAAGTAACGATAGCACCAAAAGCAGAGGCAATGACAACACCGACAGCAAGGTCAATAACATTTCCTCTAAGCAAGAATGATTTTAGATTTTTTAACATACTGTTTTCCTTTCAACGTTTCGTGTTTCATTGTATCCTAAATCATTATAGAAGGCAATTAAAAGGCTCATAAATGGAGCATTATTTTCTAAAAATATAGATCTTGCTCAAGATATAATTGATGATAATAATGAGTATTTGTGCAATTATTGTTTCAATTGCATTTACCTTATCAAGATTTTCATTTACAAATTTCCCTATGATGTGAGGAAATTGGGTTACAAAGAGAAAAGTTAAAAACAAGTCTAACAGAAAAGTAGAAAGGCGAGCAAGAGAAAATTTCAATAAACGGATAAGGCGATTCTTCCTTGCTTGCTTAAATACAATCGTATCATTTGTGATAAAGGCAAAGAGGATACCAAATATATTTGCCAAGGCCGTAGCAAGAAGTTCCTGATGACTTAGCTGATAAATGACTAGTCGTGAGAGAATCGAAACTAGAGTTGTCGCAAAGCCAAAGAAGAGATAGGCTAAGATTTCATTGTTAAAAAATTTTTGAATAGGTTTTTTCATGCTTTAAGTATAGCATAAAGCAGGCTATTGTGCTATACTAGTAAGGTTGAATAAAGCAACCCTTGGTGCTTAGCTTCTTTCACCAAGCATATTACACGCGGGCAACCGCCAAAGGAGAAAAGATGAAAAAATTAACTATTCGTGATGTTGCAGATATTGCAATCGTTGCTGCTATCTATGTCGTTTTGACTGTCACACCGCCCCTAAATGCTATCAGCTATGGTGCTTATCAGTTTCGTATTTCAGAAATGATGAACTTTATGGCTTTTTACAATCCCAAGTACATCATCGGAGTTACTATCGGTTGTATGATTGCTAATTTCTTTAGCTTCGGACTGCTAGATGTCTTTGTTGGTGGCGGATCAACCTTAGTATTCCTCAGTCTAGGTGTTTGGCTTTTTGCAAAATATAGCAAGGATTACCTCTTTAACGGATTGATTCGAAAAGATCATTTCTTCTTTTCAATCCTCTTTTCAATTTCCATGTTTACCATCGCTGCAGAGTTAAATATTGTAGCAGAATTACCATTCTTCCTTACTTGGTTTACAACAGGGATCGGTGAATTTGCCTCATTGATTATTGGAGCGATTATTATTGGTAAAATTGGTCGTCGAATCGATTTAAGCAAATAGAACAGGACAAGCTAGGTAGCCTTTACCTGGCTTTTTCTTATAGAAAATTTCTAAGGAAACTTGACAAGCTTTTCTGATTATAGTATACTTTTCAAGTAAGCTGATTTAGCTCAGTTGGCAGAGCGCATCCATGGTAAGGATGAGGTCGCCGGTTCAATCCCGGCAATTAGCATGATAGAAACAAAATGACCTTGGGAGACCAAGGTTTTTCTTATCGACCTGTATAAATGAAGTTAAAGCGTTTCGTCTGTTGACAAAAGTCATTCTCTTTAGTAGAATAGTAGGTGCGATGAGTCGATAGGTAGTCTTCGGGCTACTATTGAGCATAAGGAGGTCATAACGCAGGAGCGGACCTTGATGAGTTGTGTGAACCTGCTCATCACATGAAGATGCCTCTTAGTCCCTGGTCTAGCGACTGGGGATTTTTATTTTCCAAAAAATGATGAAAAAGCTTTGCAATTCATGGAAAAAGTAGTATAATACTTCTATTATAGAAATTTTTAGAAAATTCCGAAAGAGGTTATTTATGGGATATACAGTTGCTGTAGTCGGCGCGACAGGTGCTGTCGGTGCTCAGATGATAAAAATGTTGGAAGAATCAACACTTCCAATCGATAAAATTCGTTTACTTGCTTCTGCACGTTCAGCGGGCAAGACTTTGAAATTTAAAGATCAAGATATTACAATTGAAGAAACGACTGAAACTGCTTTTGAGGGAGTTGATATTGCTCTCTTTTCAGCAGGTGGTTCTACATCAGCTAAATATGCACCATACGCAGTTAAAGCTGGAGCGGTAGTAGTAGATAATACATCTTACTTCCGTCAAAATCCAGACGTTCCTTTGGTTGTTCCAGAGGTCAATGCTCATGCACTTGATGCCCACAACGGTATCATTGCCTGCCCTAACTGTTCAACAATCCAAATGATGGTGGCGCTTGAACCTGTCCGTCAAAAATGGGGCTTGGATCGTATCATCGTTTCAACTTACCAAGCTGTCTCAGGTTCTGGTATGGGAGCGATTCTTGAAACACAACGCGAACTTCGTGAAGTGTTGAATGATGGTGTGAAACCACGTGATTTGCATGCGGAAATCTTGCCTTCAGGTGGGGACAAGAAACACTATCCTATCGCCTTTAACGCTCTTCCACAAATTGATGTTTTCACTGACAATGATTACACTTACGAAGAGATGAAGATGACTAAGGAAACTAAGAAAATCATGGAAGATGATAGCATCGCGGTGTCTGCAACATGTGTGCGCATTCCAGTCTTGTCAGCTCACTCTGAGTCTGTTTACATCGAAACAAAAGAAGTGGCTCCAATCGAAGAAGTAAAAGCAGCTATCGCAGCCTTCCCAGGTGCTGTTCTTGAGGATGATGTAGCTCATCAAATTTATCCTCAAGCTATCAATGCAGTGGGTTCACGTGATACCTTTGTTGGTCGTATCCGTAAAGACTTGGATGCAGAAAAAGGAATTCACATGTGGGTTGTTTCAGATAACCTTCTCAAAGGTGCTGCTTGGAACTCAGTTCAGATTGCTGAAACTTTGCACGAACGTGGATTGGTTCGTCCAACAGCTGAATTGAAATTTGAATTAAAATAGTCATAACGTTTAGGAGTTCATATGAACTCCTTCTTTGAAATAGAGAGGTGTTTTCATGTCTTATCAAGATTTAAAAGAGTGTAAAATCATCACGGCCTTCATTACCCCCTTCCATGAGGATGGTTCCATTAATTTTGATGCCATTCCAGCCTTGATTGAGCATTTATTGGCGCATCATACAGACGGAATTCTCCTTGCAGGGACCACTGCTGAGAGTCCAACCTTGACCCACGATGAGGAGTTGGAACTGTTTGCGGCTGTACAAAAGATTGTCAATGGACGCGTTCCTTTGATTGCGGGTGTAGGTACCAATGATACGCGTGACTCTATCGAGTTTGTCAAAGAAGTAGCAGAATTTGGTGGCTTTGCTGCTGGACTTGCAATCGTCCCTTACTACAATAAACCTTCTCAAGAAGGAATGTACCAGCACTTTAAAGCTATTGCAGACGCTTCTGACTTACCTATTATCATTTATAACATTCCAGGGCGTGTGGTTGTCGAATTAACTCCAGAAACTATGCTTCGCTTGGCTGACCATCCAAATATCATTGGCGTAAAAGAATGTACTAGTTTAGCAAATATGGCTTACTTGATTGAGCACAAACCAGAAGAGTTCTTGGTCTATACTGGTGAGGATGGAGATGCTTTCCATGCTATGAACCTTGGTGCTGACGGGGTTATTTCTGTTGCCTCTCATACAAATGGGGATGAAATGCACGAGATGTTTACTGCCATTGCAGAAAGTGATATGAAGAAAGCTGCAGCTATTCAGCGCAAGTTCATTCCTAAGGTCAATGCCCTCTTCTCTTATCCAAGTCCTGCTCCAGTTAAGGCAGTTCTTAACTATATGGGATTTGAAGCTGGCCCAACTCGTCTACCTCTTGTTCCAGCACCAGAAGAAGATGCCAAACGCATTATCAAAGTTGTCGTAGATGGCGACTACGAAGCGACCAAGGCAACTGTAACAGGTGTCTTAAGACCAGATTACTAATAAGACAATAAAATCCATGACCGCAATAACGAGCATGGATTTTTCTTATTTTCCTAAACAGAATTGGCTAAAAAGTTGGGTGATGAGTTCATCAGGAGCAGCATCTCCAGTGATTTCTCCGAGGATTTCCCAAGTACGAGTCAAGTCAACTTGAAGCAAGTCAACTGGCATACCTAGTTCCAGCCCTTGGTTAACAGCTTGTAGGCTTTCAACTGCTTTTTCAATCAAGGAAATGTGACGTGCATTTGATAGGTAGGTTGCGTCTTGCTCAACCAAACCAGCATTTTCAAAGAAGAGGTTGTTGATTCTCTCTTCAATCTTATCGATGTTTTGGTTTTTAAGGACTGAAATACGAATAACGTCTTCAGGTAGTTCCGAAGTTTCAATCGCTTCAGGCAGGTCGGTTTTATTAAGAAGAATAATACGGTTGGTATCTTGGCTAATCTCAAGAAGTTGTCGGTCTTGGGCGGTTAGTGGTTCACTGGCATTTAGCACCAGTAGAACCAAGTCGGCTTCCTTGAGGGCTTTTTTCGAACGCTCAACTCCAATTTGTTCCACGATGTCATCCGTTTCACGGATACCGGCTGTATCAATCAATTTGAGAGGGACACCGTTGATGTTGACGTATTCTTCAATGACATCTCGAGTAGTACCAGCAATATCTGTAACGATAGCCTTGTCCTCACGCAAGAGGTTGTTGAGAAGGCTAGATTTCCCAACGTTTGGGCGTCCGATGATAGCAGTGGAAATTCCTTCACGGAGGATTTTGCCGCGACGGGCTGTCTTAAGGAGATTGGTTAGCAATTGCTCAAACTCCATAGTCTTCTCACGGACAACAGCAGTAGTGGCTTCCTCAACATCGTCATACTCAGGATAGTCAATATTAACCTCGACTTGGGCAAGCGTATTGAGGATTTCTTGACGGGTATTATTGATAAGATCAGAAAGAGAACCGTCCAATTGTTTAACTGCAATGTTCATGGCCTTGTCGGTTTTTGCACGGATGATATCCATCACAGCCTCAGCCTGAGTTAAGTCCACACGACCGTTTAGGAAGGCACGTTTGGTAAATTCACCGGGTTCTGCCAACCGAGCTCCTTCACGAATAGCTAGCTGGAGAATTTCATTGGTCACCGCAATCCCACCGTGGGTGTTAATCTCGATAATATCCTCACGAGTGAAGGTTTTTGGAGATTTCATAGCTCCAACCATAACCTCGTCCATGACTTTTCCTGTCTGAGGGTCAACGATGTGACCGTAGTTAAGGGTATGGCTAGCAACTTGACTCAAGTCTTTTCCTTTAAAAATCTTTTGCGCAATAGCAAAACTGTCTGTTCCGCTTAGGCGGACAATACCAATAGCCCCTTCACCTAGTGGAGTAGATATAGCAGCGATGGTATCAAATTCACGTGTAATCATAATGTTTCCTTTAATAAATAGCTCTTTTCTTGGAAATTTTTCCAAGTCTCTTTTCAAATTGTAACAAATTTGAACTATTTCTTCAATGGATGCTACTTGGAGATTGAAAAAGCCTAAGCAATTCTGCTTAAGCTAGCTTATTTGGTGCGCATTTCCCCTTGTGGGAAGTAAGTTCCTTCTGGCATGTCGTTGATGATGACATGGACAGCAGATTGAGGTGCTCCAGTGTTACGGACAACCGCTTCCGTTACTTCCTTAGCAAGAGCCTTCTTTTGCTCGAGCGTGCGTCCTTCAAATAAATCGATGCGTACAAATGGCATAATAGCTTCCTCCACTAGTTTTTGATTACTTCTATTTTACCACATTTTGCCGTTTAAAGCTTAAGAAAATTATGATATACTAGAATGTAGCAAAAATTTAGAAATGGACGTGAAATAGAAGCATGGCACAGTTGTATTATCGTTATGGGACCATGAACTCTGGTAAGACGATTGAGATTCTCAAGGTGGCCTATAACTATGAGGAGCAAGGAAAAGGTGTTGTGATTATGACTTCAGCTCTGGATACGCGTGACGGTGTTGGCTATGTGTCGAGTCGAATCGGTATGAAACGCCCTGCTCTTGCGATTGAGGAGACGACGGATATCTTTGGCTATATCCGAGACCTACCAGAAACACCTTACTGTGTTTTGGTCGATGAGGCTCAGTTTCTCAAGCGTCACCATGTTTACGATCTAGCTCGTGTTGTCGATGAGTTAGACATACCTGTCATGGCTTTTGGTTTGAAAAATGATTTTCGCAATGAACTGTTCGAAGGTTCCAAGTATCTCTTGCTCTTAGCAGACAAGATTGACGAAATCAAGACCATCTGTCAGTATTGTAAGAAAAAGGCAACTATGGTTTTGCGAACACAGGATGGACTGCCCGTTTACGATGGAGAACAGATCCAGATTGGCGGTAATGAAACCTATATCTCAGTTTGCCGTAAACATTATTTTGCCCCTGAAATCAATAAGGAGAATGAAGAAAAATGAACATCTATGATCAACTACAAGCTGTAGAAGACCGTTATGAAGAATTAGGAGAATTGCTCAGTGACCCAGATGTGGTTTCGGACACCAAGCGTTTCATGGAACTTTCGAAAGAAGAGGCTTCCACTCGTGACACCGTAACAGCCTACCGTGAGTACAAACAAGTCCTTCAAAACATCGTTGACGCTGAAGAGATGATTAAGGAATCAAGCGGAGATGCGGACTTGGAAGAAATGGCCAAGCAAGAACTCAAAGACGCCAAGGTTGAAAAAGAAGAATACGAAGAAAAATTGAAAATCTTGCTCCTTCCAAAGGACCCAAACGATGACAAGAACATCATCCTTGAAATCCGTGGAGCTGCTGGTGGAGACGAAGCAGCGCTCTTCGCTGGGGATTTGCTAACCATGTATCAAAAGTATGCGGAAGCCCAAGGTTGGCGCTTTGAAGTCATGGAAGCCTCTATGAATGGTGTCGGTGGTTTTAAAGAAGTGGTTGCTATGGTTTCAGGTCAGTCTGTATACTCTAAGCTTAAGTACGAATCAGGTGCCCACCGTGTGCAACGTGTTCCTGTGACAGAAAGTCAAGGTCGTGTTCATACTTCGACAGCGACAGTTCTTGTTATGCCAGAAGTTGAAGAGGTTGAATACGACATTGATCCAAAAGACCTTCGTGTCGACATCTATCACGCCTCTGGTGCTGGTGGACAGAACGTCAATAAGGTTGCGACTGCTGTTCGTATCGTTCACTTGCCAACCAATATCAAGGTAGAGATGCAGGAAGAACGTACCCAGCAGAAGAACCGTGAGAAGGCCATGAAAATCATTCGTGCGCGTGTTGCTGACCACTTTGCACAAATTGCACAAGATGAACAAGACGCTGAGCGTAAGTCAACGATTGGTACTGGTGACCGTTCAGAACGGATTCGTACTTATAACTTCCCACAAAACCGTGTGACTGACCACCGTATTGGTTTGACCCTCCAAAAACTAGATACCATTCTGTCTGGTAAATTGGATGAAGTTGTGGATGCCTTGGTGCTCTATGACCAAACACAAAAATTAGAAGAATTAAACAAATAATGAAATTAGCTCAATTATTTTCAGATTTTGAAGAAGAGTTGATAAGACAAGGAGAGGAAGCTGAAAGCCTCTCTTTTGTCTATCGTAGCCTGAAAAATCTATCTTTTACGGACTTTGTTTTTGCCCTCCAGAAAGAGGTAACAGAAGAAGCAGAACAATTTGTAAAAGGAATTTTCCAACAGTTAGCAGCTCATAAACCTGCCCAGTACATCATTGGACAGGCAGATTTTTATGGAATGCAGTTAACAGTTGATGAGCGGGTTTTGATTCCTCGTCCAGAGACAGAGGAGTTGGTGGAGCTTATCCTGGCTGAAAATCCTGAGACGAATCTTTCTGTTCTGGATATTGGAACAGGTAGTGGAGCTATTGCTCTCGCTCTAGCAAAAAATAGACCAGATTGGTCAGTGACAGCAGCAGATATTTCCCAAGATGCTTTAGATTTAGCTAAGGAAAATGCTAAAAATCAAAATCTTCAAATATTTTTAAAAAAATCTGACTGTTTTACAGAAATTTCTGAAAAATATGATATAATTGTTTCCAATCCACCCTATATCTCTCGTGAAGATGAGTCAGAGGTCGGCTTGAATGTTTTTCATTCGGAGCCTCATCTAGCTCTCTTTGCAGATGAGGATGGCCTAGCTATTTACCGTAGAATTGCGGAAGATGCAAAAGACTATCTCAAAGATGGTGGTAAGATTTACCTTGAAATTGGATACAAGCAAGGTCAAAGTGTTCCCGAACTTTTTAGAAAACATCTTCCTGAAAAAAGAGTTCGAACACTCAAGGACCAGTTTGGTCAAGATAGGATGGTCGTGATTGATGATGGACAGGATTAGACAAGAGTTGGAAAATGGTGGAGCTGTCGTTCTGCCTACAGAGACTGTTTATGGTCTTTTTGCTAAGGCCTTAGATGAAAAAGCAGTTAACTATGTTTACCAACTCAAACGTCGTCCTAGAGATAAGGCCCTCAATCTCAATATCGCCTCTCTCGAGGACATCTTGCACTTTTCTAAGAATCAGCCAACTTATCTTCAAAAACTTGTAGAGACCTTTTTACCAGGTCCCTTGACCATTATCCTTGAAGCCAATGACCAAGTTCCCTATTGG
>NZ_KQ970287.1:276280-277051 GCF_001579035.1 Streptococcus mitis
GTCTTGAAACTGTTGGATTTCGGATGCCCAGTCCCTATCACACTGGATTTAATTCGAGAGACAGGTCCCTTGATTGGGCCGTCTGCCAATATCTCAGGTCAGGCAAGTGGAGTAACCTTTGAACAAATTCTGAAGGATTTTGACCAAGAGGTTCTGGGTTTGGAAGACGATGCTTTTCTAACTGGACAGGATTCAACTATTTTGGATTTGTCTGGAGACAAGGCAAAAATCTTACGCCAAGGGGCCATTAAGCGAGAAGATATTCTTACTCAGTTGCCAGAGATTTCTTTTGAGGAGGCTTAAAATGCTAAGAGATTTGCAAGAAACAGATGTGAAAGCTATATGCGACATAAATCAAGAGGCTTTGGGTTATTCTTTTAGTCCAGAGGACACAGCTAGTCAACTAGCTAAACTGTCTCAGGATTCACATCATTTCCTACTTGGCTATGAGGATGCAGCTAGTCATGCCTTGCTTGGATATGTCCACGCTGAGGTCTATGAATCACTTTATTCCAAAGCAGGATTTAATATCTTAGCCTTAGCAGTTTCACCTCAAGCGCAAGGTCAAGGTATTGGTAAAAGTTTACTACAAGGGTTGGAAGAAGAAGCCAAAAGACGTGGTTGTGGGTTTATCCGCTTAAACTCTGCCGATCATCGTCTGGGAGCTCATGCATTTTATGAAAAAGTTGGTTATACTTGTGATAAAATGCAGAAACGGTTTATTCGCATCTTTTAGTTTATTTTCTTATTGTAAAATCAAACTAATGGACT
>NZ_KQ970287.1:277096-284132 GCF_001579035.1 Streptococcus mitis
GTCACACAATAAAGGAGAAGACCTATGATTTTTGACAAAGATGATTTTAAAGTATACGACGCTGATCTCTGGAATGCTATTGCCAAAGAAGAAGAACGACAACAAAACAACATTGAGTTGATTGCTTCGGAAAACGTAGTTTCCAAGGCTGTTATGGCAGCTCAAGGGTCTATCTTGACGAATAAATACGCCGAAGGCTACCCAGGTCGCCGTTATTATGGTGGAACTGATGTGGTAGATGTGGTAGAATCTCTAGCCATTGAACGCGCAAAAGAAATTTTCGGCGCTAAATTCGCTAATGTCCAACCTCACTCAGGCAGCCAAGCCAACTGTGCGGCTTACATGGCCTTGATTGAGCCAGGTGATACCGTTATGGGGATGGATTTGGCAGCAGGTGGACACTTGACCCATGGAGCTCCTGTTAGCTTCTCTGGTCAAACCTACAACTTTGTTTCTTATAGTGTGGATCCTGAAACAGAACTCTTGGATTTTGATGCTATCTTGAAACAAGCCCAAGAAGTAAAACCAAAATTGATCGTAGCAGGTGCGTCAGCCTATTCTCAAATTATCGACTTTTCAAAATTCCGTGAAATTGCAGATGCCGTTGGTGCTAAGCTCATGGTAGATATGGCTCATATCGCTGGTTTGGTTGCAGCTGGTCTACATCCTAGCCCAGTGCCATACGCTCACATCACGACAACAACGACTCACAAAACCCTTCGTGGACCTCGTGGTGGTTTGATTTTGACTAATGACGAAGAACTTGCTAAGAAAATCAATTCAGCTATTTTCCCAGGTATTCAGGGCGGTCCTTTGGAGCATGTTGTGGCAGCTAAAGCTGTTTCTTTCAAAGAAGTCTTAGATCCAGCTTTCAAGGAATATGCTGCCAATGTCATCAAGAACAGCAAGGCTATGGCAGATGTCTTCTTACAAGACCCTGATTTCCGTATCATTTCTGGAGGAACCGAAAACCACCTCTTCCTAGTGGATGTGACTAAAGTTGTAGAAAACGGAAAAGTTGCCCAAAACTTGCTGGATGAAGTCAATATTACCTTAAATAAAAACTCAATCCCTTACGAAACCTTGTCACCATTCAAGACAAGTGGGATTCGTATCGGATCTGCAGCCATCACTGCACGTGGATTTGGTGAAGAAGAAAGTCGCAAAGTGGCTGAACTTATCATTAAAACCCTTAAAAATGCAGAAAATGAAGCTGTATTAGAAGAAGTGAGAAGTGCAGTCAAAGAATTGACAGATGCCTTCCCATTATACGAGGACTAAAACTTTTATGGACATTTATATTAAGAAAGCCATTATTCATCAGTTCAGTCCGGATGATACCGAGCTGTTCCTAGCGGATAAGTTTCTCAATATTACTCCAAAAATCGAAGAATACCTGCGTAGAAAAATTGAACGTGTGTATTCAGATGAAGCCAAGACTGGGATTTTCGAAGAAGAAAATCCCTTCTTCAATCACATCACAGACGATTTGTTGGAGACTTCAGTAACGCTGGCTAATCTCTGGAAAGAAGAGTTCAGCATTTCTGAAAATCTCAAGACCAATGACTTGATTTTTGTGCAATTTTCTAAAGAAGGCGTGGAACATTTCGCTTTCTTGCGAATTGCCCTGCGGGAGACATTGACCCACCTCGGTGGAGAAGTTGATAATCCAATCAAGCTAACTCAGAATAACCTGCCTGGATTTGGGACAGGTGCTGACGAAGCCTTGGTGGTCAATCTTCAGAGTCGCAAGTACCATCTGATTGAAAAACGAATCAAGTACAACGGGGCTTTCTTGAACTATTTTTCAGATAATCTTCTTGCTGTCGCTCCTAAGATTTCTCCTAAGAAATCTATCAAAGAACTGGAAAAAACAGCCCAGAGAATTGCTGAATCTTTTAACACAGATGACTTTCAATTTCAATCCAAGGTCAAATCAGCGATTTTCAACAACCTAGAAGAAAGCAATGAATTATCGCCTGAGAAATTGGCCAACGACCTTTTTGATAACAATCTGACGGCTCGTTTGAGCTTTATTGACCAAGTCAAAGAAGCCGTACCAGAACCAGTTCAATTTGATGAAATTGATGCCAGTCGTCAGCTTAAAAAATTTGAAAACCAAAAACTTTCCTTGTCAAATGGAATTGAGCTCATCGTTCCCAATAACGTCTATCAAGATGCCGAGTCTGTTGAGTTTATCCAAAACGACAATGGAACTTACTCTATCTTAATCAAAAATATCGAGGATATTCAAAGTAAATAATGTTTAAACGAATTCGAAGAGTGCTTGTACTGGCAGTCTTCCTTTTTGCTGGCTATAAAGCTTACCGCGTTCACCAAGATGTCAAACAAGTCATGACCTATCAACCCATGGTGAGAGAAATCTTGAGTGAAAAAGACACCCCAGCAAACGAAGAGCTTGTGCTCGCTATGATTTATACCGAAACAAAAGGAAAAGAAGGCGACGTCATGCAGTCTAGTGAGTCTGCCAGTGGTTCCACCAACACCATAAATGATAACGCCTCTAGCATTCGGCAAGGCGTTCAAACTCTGACAGACAATCTCTATCTGGCCCAGAAGAAGGATGTAGATGTCTGGACTGCTGTTCAAGCCTATAATTTTGGACCTGCCTATATCGATTTTATCGCCCAAAATGGCAAGGAAAATACCTTGGCTCTGGCCAAACAGTACTCTCGTGAGACTGTTGCTCCCTTGCTTGGCAATACCACTGGAAAGACTTATAGTTATATTCACCCCATTTCCATTTTCCATGGAGCCGAACTCTATGTAAATGGAGGAAATTATTACTATTCTAGACAGGTGCAACTCAACCTTTACATCATCAAATGTTTCACTCTCTTTTCGACATCTGGCTAGTCCAGATGTTTTTGTTATAAGTTTTCTTTAAGATAGATATATTACTCTAGAAAGGTAAAGGAGGAAAATCCCTATGAGAAAGAAACTCTTTCTGACCAGTGCTGCGGTCTTGTGGGCAGTAACAGCTATGAATAGCGCCCATGCAGCAACAGATGTTCAAAAAGTTATCGATGAAACCTACGTCCAACCTGAATATGTCCTAGGTTCATCATTGTCAGAAGACCAAAAAAATCAAACCCTTAAAAAACTAGGCTACAATGCCTCAACAGACACCAAAGAACTCAAGACCATGACACCTGATGTCTATTCTAAGATTATGAATGTGGCCAATGACTCTAGCTTACAATTGTATTCATCAGCCAAGATTCAAAAGCTAGGTGACAAGTCGCCACTTGAGGTCAAGATTGAAACACCAGAAAACATCACTAAGGTGACGCAGGATATGTACCGCAATGCGGCCGTAACTTTGGGTGTGGAACACGCTAAAATTACTGTAGCAGCACCTATTCCAGTTACAGGTGAGAGTGCCTTAGCCGGGATTTACTATTCGCTAGAAGCTAATGGAGCCAAGGTGCCGCAAGTCAACAAAGATTTGGCTCAAGAAGAGTTGAAGGCTTTGTCCGATATCAATGCTGAAAACAAGGACAAGACAGGCTATGATGCTAATAAATTAAATGTTGCCCTAGCAGATATCAAGTCAGGACTCGCCAAAGCTAAAGAAAGTAAGGGAAATCTGACAGAGGAAGATGTCCGCAAAATCGTTGAAGATACCTTGAAAAATTACAAACTTGATCAGGTTATAACAGGAAACCAGATCAATATTATCATTAATTTTGCTTTGAATCTCTCAAAGAGTGATATCCTCAGCAATGCAGACTTCACTAAAACCCTGAATGACCTTAAACAAAGTATTGTTTCACAAGCTGGCGACAGTTTTAAAAATATTAACCTTAACTTTGATGCGGATAAGGCGCTAGAGGACGGCGGGAACTTCTTAAGCTCCCTCTGGCAAGCCATTGTCAACTTCTTCAAGAGTTTTGGTTCTTAAGAAATTTCATGGTATAATAGATGGTAACCGTAACGTTGCCGTCTTTTTTGTCGGCCAATAGAAAGAGAAGAGAATGTTAAAGAAAAATGATATTGTAGAAGTTGAAATTGTTGACTTGACCCATGAAGGGGCAGGAGTTGCCAAGGTGGATGGTTTGGTCTTTTTTGTAGAGAATGCTTTACCAAGTGAAAAAATCCTTATGCGTGTCCTCAAGGTTAATAAAAAGATTGGTTTTGGGAAGGTTGAAGAATACCTTGTTCAATCACCACACCGTAATCAAGATTTAGATTTGGCTTACCTGCGTTCAGGAATCGCGGATTTAGGTCATCTTGCCTATCCAGAACAGCTCAAATTTAAAACCAAGCAAGTCAAGGACAGTCTATACAAGATTGCTGGGATTGCTGATGTAGAGGTTGCTGAAACACTTGGCATGGAAAATCCAGTCAAGTACCGCAACAAGGCACAGGTGCCTGTTCGTCGTGTTAATGGTGTCTTGGAAACAGGATTTTTCCGTAAGAATTCCCACGATCTCATGCCTTTGGAAGATTTCTTTATCCAAGATCCTGTGATTGACGAGGTAGTAGTAGCCCTACGCGACTTGCTCCGCCGTTATGACCTGAAATCTTATGATGAAAAGGAACAATCTGGCTTGATTCGAAATCTTGTGGTGCGTCGTGGACACTATTCAGGGCAAATTATGGTTATTTTGGTAACAACTCGTCCCAAAGTTTTTCGTGTTGAGCAATTGATTAAACAACTAATCAAGCAGTTTCCAGAGATTGTGTCTGTTATGCAAAATATCAACGACCAGAATACCAATGCTATTTTTGGCAAGGAATGGCGTACGCTTTATGGACAATACTTTATCACTGACCAGATGTTGGGAAATGACTACCAAATCGCTGGACCCGCTTTTTACCAAGTCAATACTGAAATGGCTGAAAAACTTTATCAAACAGCTATTGACTTTGCTGAATTAAAAGAAGATGATGTGGTTATTGATGCCTATTCTGGTATCGGGACGATTGGTCTTTCTGTTGCGAAACATGTCAAGGAAGTCTATGGTGTTGAAGTCATTCCAGAAGCGGTTGAGAATAGCAAGAAGAATGCTCAACTGAACAATATTTCAAATGCCAACTATGTCTGTGACACAGCTGAAAATGCTATGAAAAATTGGCTCAAAGACGGTATTCAACCAACCGTTATCTTGGTTGATCCTCCACGCAAGGGCTTGACAGAAAGCTTTATCAAGGCAAGTAGCCAAACAGGAGCTGATCGCATTGCCTATGTCTCATGTAATGTCGCAACCATGGCACGTGATATCAAACTCTACCAAGAATTGGGATATGAGTTAAAGAAAGTCCAGCCGGTGGATTTGTTTCCTCAAACGCACCACGTTGAGTGTGTGAGTTTGTTAGTGAAACGCAGTTAATCCTCAAAAGGTTCCCCAAAACTTTTGAGTCCGCCAATGGGATAGCTGTCGTAGAGTAATAAGTTTACGACGAAACGATAGGGTAACAGCGAACCGCCGAGTGTGTAAGTTTGTTAGTGAAACGTAGCTAAATCTCTCGCTTTTTCATTTCAAAGCGAAGGCTTCAAAGCTCCACTGGAGCTTTGAACTCCCCAAACCTTTTGAGTCCCAAAGATGCATTATAACGGGGCTGTAGCATTGATGTCAAAACTTTCACCTACTACATAAACAAATTCTATCCAACGTTTAAAAAAGGAACAGTAGCTGATAATATATATCGGTTTGCATCGTGACGACAAGCAGGTGGATTACGATTATTTGGAATTTATAAAATCTATGATGAGAGGTATCAAGTAATTTTTATTTTGCTAGAGCAAGCAACAAATCTTCTTCATAAGGACTATACTAAGCAGATATATCAGATAATAGATTTAGATAAATTTGAAGGAGTTATGATGAATCAACTTCTAGACCACATCAGCATTTAAGAGGATGGGAAAATTAGAGTACCCTTCACAGAGGGAACTGAGGTACAGTTACAGAAAAAGAAAGGCTGTAATAACAGCGGGAAATCATTTTCGTTACAGCCTATTTTGCGTTTTTGTGGTATACTGAAATTGTTGAATGACTTTGAAAGTAAACAAGAAAAATAACTATTAAGGCTTTTATATTTGATAGTTATATTTTCAAAAATATGATATAATCAAAGATATTGCAGATGGATAATAAAATATGACTAGAGAAAAAGAGTTTAAGACTATTGAAGAGCAGATTTTGATTCAACGTGACAGGAATTTGAAGATTACTGATGAGCCAGGGATGGTTAGTTTTATTCAGCAGAAAAATTATTTTAATTCTATAAATGGTTTTGAAACTATTTTTTTGGAGACCTCTAATCCTAAAAAATATATGAAAAGAGTCTCTTTCAAAGATTTTGAGAGAATATACACATTGGATAGAAATATAGCTAAGTACTTGTTTCAAGAAATCGAAAAAATTGAGGTTGAACTAAAGTCGAGAATTGCATACGAATTTTCAAAAGCACATTGCAATGGTGGTGTTGCTTCTAACTTGAAGTATTTAGATATCAATTGTTATGTGCTACCGACAGCGCACAATCGAAACTCTTTTACAGAATATTTTTATACTCATGGGGATAATAAAAAAACGCATTCTTTTTTTAGAGTGCATACTATTTCAGCTAAGATTAAAGATGTAACATTTACAGGTAATATTAGTACCTTTCATACTCGTAACCGAGATGTATATTACAACCTAGAAGGTGATTTTGATGGAATAGTTGATGATCTTAAAAAAAATCAATACCGAGGGAAATTTTCAGTAAAAGCTTCTAATACTCCTAGTAATATTTCTTCATTAAGTGGTTCTACGAATGTGACAATTCAAATTAATAACATAGAGGGAAGATTTTTTGAATTATCTTATTCTGACTTCTGTAAAATAAAATATCCATATATTTCTAGCTATAAAAATCCTCCGCTTTGGGTTATTATTGATACACTAATGTTAAATGACTTGCTGGTTTTATTTCAAGGATTAGACATTGCTATACAAAATAAAATTATGAGTGAGATGGGATTTGATTCCTCTATTAGTGGGAGTCGGGAGAAATTTATTAA
>NZ_KQ970287.1:284991-286033 GCF_001579035.1 Streptococcus mitis
GCTTTTTGTGATATATGAGGAAGTATCAGACTTAGAGCAGCAGTTGAGTGTCTTGGTCCGATAGGTGGTGTTACTGAGTTTTTATTTCCAATTACCCATAGGGGATACATTCATTACCAATGAGCATGGCTTTATGGGAATGAATGTGTCCCCTCTTATATATGAAACTTAGGCAAGATTTAGTCTTGTGGAAATTTTCAGATGTTGTTGATGAATTTCTTAACATAGTTTGAGTTTTAATTTTTAGAAGATTTATTAGACTGCTCAAGAACATAGATCTGATGTGGTAGCTAAGTGGCAAAAGCTTGAGCAAGGAGCAAATCTTATCCATAAGCACTATGCAAAGCAGATGTATCAGATACTAGATTTAGATAAATTTGATGGAGTTATCATGAATCAAGTTCTCGACCACATCAGTATTTCAGAAGCTGGACAAATTGTAGTAACTTTCCTTGAAGGAACTGAGGTAGATTTATAAGAGACTGTGACTGGGAAGTTGCAGTCTTTTTAGGGGTTTAATGGTATAATGAAATTATAAATGTGGATATTGTTTAAATTCTCTGGAGGACACATAATGTTGAATTTAGTAAAAGGTCACCGAGTTAGCTTGGTAGAAAACCTGTTTGAATCATTTACAAAGTTAACTGAACATCATTTGATGGCGAATGTACACGCAGAAAAAATATTAGAGGTTTTTCAACACTTTATTGCGATTCATGACGAGCCCTTGTTTTTTATTTTGGAATTGCCTGTCAGTATTGATAGAGAAAAAGTAATAGCAAAGAATATTATCAAGGAATCCCATAAGGATGTTTATTATATTGATGGTTGTTCAAGAGAGGAATGCCTAGCACTGTTGATTAGATACGGTGATTTGCTTATTAATGATGGACTTAGTCAGTTTGGATTTGGTGGGCATAAAAGTCATGATGAGATCATGCTTGATAGCTATAATGTTGTGACAATTTATAGTAAAGAACTATCGGAATTTAATGACTTTTTTGAACCTCATAATATTCAATTTGTAGAAGAACTAGTGACA
>NZ_KQ970287.1:286053-286720 GCF_001579035.1 Streptococcus mitis
TAGGACGGGAAATAGTATTCTAATCAATAGACTTTTTATCTCTGATTTGTTACTTACTCCTAAAAGGAATAATAGAGTTTTAAAGTTTTATCAAGGTTTAAAAATTTTAAATTCTTTTAATAGATTCTCCCTTAAAAGGATTGATCGAGCTATTCAATCTTATTATTTAAAAAATATGTTACTATTGAAGTTTGATGTTAATAAAAATTTTTTTAACAGAATTGGCAAGTAAGTGTTGCAAAAAGTTGCTGGTTATGATAAAATAATCTACGTTATATTTTAGTGCCACGACGGCGTGAAATCCTTGAAAGAGGTTTTCAAAAGGTCATAAGGGGGAAGGTTAATAAACTTTCCTCCTTATTTTATATATTTAGGTAAGTTGAAAATAGTGTTGAAGATGTTTGATTCCTGAAGTACCTTGAATTGTATAGAGTTTACATGCAGTTCAGAATTTCTGATTTATTATCCAGAGGATAGAACTGCTTATTGAAGATATTTTAGAAAGTTAGTCATTACTAAAGTTAATATTTATTTCTACAGTATAATTCTAAAATCACTTTTTTTCTCTTTCGTCTATTAGTATAGAAGAAAGCTATCACTACACGTCGAGTGTGTAGCTTTGCTCGTGAAAACCTAGAAAGCTTGGTATGAATCAATTTTATTGTAA
>NZ_KQ970287.1:286917-287736 GCF_001579035.1 Streptococcus mitis
TGAACCTCATAATATTCAATTTGTAGAAGAACTAGTGACAGCTTGGGATACTTTTTCTGAGACCTCACCAGGAATCTCTGAAATCTATGAAAGTAATGGAAAAACTGTTTATGACTTGTCTGAAGAATTAGCTGAATGGGGAATATATTTAGCTGAAACTCGAACAGAATAGGTATTGTTATAGATTAGAAAGAGAATATTTCAATTCTCTAATACCGTTGGGATATTTTGTTACCTAATATAAAAAGTTCCCATTTTTTCAATAATATATTATAAAAATCAGTTTACACAAGTGTTACACCTATGATAGAATTAACTAGAGGTGAAGAAAATGGCAACCGATAAAAATAGAATAATGATTAGCTTGGATGATAAAAATCTAGAGAAACTTGAAAATTTAGTAGAAGATGCTAGAGATAGAAGAGGAATGCGACTAACAAAGTCCCAGGTTATTGAATTACTCCTAAATACCGTTGATTATTTCGATGATATTATGGGAGCTATTTACTCAAAAAAATAAGAGCAAAATTGCTATTATTTTTTTACAATCAGGTGCAACACTAGTGAAAAAGGAGTGATAAAATGGTTGTTTATATTAGACAAAGTAAATTACCAAGTGAGGTTTCAATTAATAAATACAATGCTCAAGTAGGTGCATACTTACAAGGAGAAGAAGTTATTTTATATCAATCTTTTTCTGAAATAAAACAGCTAACAAGTGATGATACAGTTGTAGATTATATAACGGAGACCAGAGCATTGCTAAAAATGATGGGGTTAAATGTTCCGGTTTATGACTATCCTATTGAGCTTAAAGAC
>NZ_KQ970287.1:288008-299762 GCF_001579035.1 Streptococcus mitis
ATCCTATTGAGCTTAAAGACTTTTATGGTCGAAAGATTTATGAAGGTGTTTTAGGAGAGATTGTAAATATACCTGATAATTGGGGAAAATTTATTAAGCCTAAAGCTGGTTCAAAAGTCTTTACTGGAAGAGTTGTTAACGGAACCCGTGATTTGATAGGTATTGGTCTACCTTTTGACTATCCTATACGGATTAGTGAGGTTGTAGAATTCATAGCAGAATGGCGTTGTTTTGTTTTAGATGGTCGCGTATTAGATGTTCGACCCTATACAGGTGATTATCATGCACAATTTGATCCTAGTGTAATTGATAAAGCCATATCATGTTGGAAAGATGCGCCAATAGCTTATGGACTAGATATAGGTGTTATTAGTGATGGCAGGACACTTGTTGTTGAAGTAAATGATGGTTATGCATTGGGAAATTATGGACTCTCTCCTTTAAACTCAATCAATTTTCATAAAGCTAGATGGAAAGAAATGGTAAAACCTTATTTTGAAAAAAACGATGTCTTTACTATGCCTGAAAATGAAAATATAAGTTTCTAAAAAGAATAGAATTAAATCTGTGTATCTGCAACGAGTAAGTTGCAGTTTTTTGTTTTGAATAATGATATAATAGATTAAGAAAATAATGAAAACGCTATATATTTGAAAGTCGATTATGAAAGTATGAAAACAATTGATATGATTATTAAATTGTCAACTGAATTTTATAACGATTTAAAAGCTGATGAACATGATAGATATCGTTCATGGGAGCATTGTTATTCACATTTTATGACAGCTCAAAAACTATTGCATTTGTAATTGTAGCAAAGGAGTACTAACATGCCGACATATACCGACGAAGATATTAGAAAATTAAATAAAATCACATTAAAAATTGCAGGTGATTATTTAGGTATAAGTTCACAAGCAGTTGCTATAGGCCTTAGAAATAATCTTCTTCCAATTGGTTTTGCTATTCATAACGAAGAAAGAGACAGACGTTTCACTGAGAGTTGGTCATATCATATTATCGCTGAAAGAATGATTTCATACAATCACGGTAAGCTATCAGAGATCCGTGTTGAAAATATTGAAACTAGTTTAGATAAAATTATAGAGGAATTTAACGTTTTAAAACAAGATCTACTTTTTATATTAAGCGAAAATGCAGAAGTGAAGAATTAGAAGTTTTTGAATTTGCGTTTTCGCTTGGTAAATATAAAAAAGGTGATGTAAAATATAAGGGTAAAGGTGTTTCAAATGAAGATGATAAAGACCTTTTCTAGAGAGGAACTCTATGAAGAAATCTGGGAGATAAGTGCAAAACAAGTTTCATTGAAATATGATTTAAGCTATTCAGACTTACTTAAGAAATGCAAAGAATTTGAAATCCCAATTCCCAATGGTAGTTATTGGTATCGTAAGAATACTGAACAAGATTTAAGTGAATTTATTGTTCCATTACCACAAAATGACGTAAATGAAGTTCATATTGATAGAAAAAGTCTAAAGAACAATAGAATAAAACCTAGTAAACATAAAGAAGAGAGTTCGGAAGATAAAAATAAAGATATTTTTAAGCTTGATACAACTAGTATAAGAAGTTCATTATCATTTATAGAGGACGATAAAATAGAACGTATTATTGAAGCAGTTTTAAACCTAAACCAGGCTCCAAATAAGAGATTACATAAATCTGTAGCTAATCTAAGAGATAAAATCGCAGAGTGGAATAAGAGGGAAACAGCTGCTTCCTATCCCTACTTTGATTCTAGGCACAGATATAATGATTTAAAAGAACCTAAATTTGTAAAAAATATTTCACTCAATTCTCTTCCACGTTTATATCGCTTTTTAGATACACTAGTTACTGTAATTGAAAGAATTGGTGATAATGTAACTTCAAATTGGGATATTCAAATTGATAAGGATATTGTTCGTTTTGAAGTTATAGAATCAACAGACAAAGTAAGTCATGAATTAACAAAAGAAGAAGCTAAAGAACTAGCAGAGTACAATGATAGCGTAAAGTTTAAGGGGTATGCTTATAAACCAAGAATAAAGAAGTATGACTATATTCCAAATGGAAACTTTCGATTTAAGATAATAGATGGTAAATACATTAAAGATACTAAAGAATTCACACTTGAACAATCAATCCCAGAAATAATTGTTTTAATATACCAAGAGTATTATAAAGTTAAGAACTTACGCCTTGAACGTGAAGAGAAAGCAAGACTATACGAAGAGGAACAAGAGCGAAAAAGAAAATTACAAAATAGAATCGAAGAAGAGAAGAAGCGGACAATGTCTCTTCTGAATATGCTAGAAGATTTTAAAACAGCAAATGATTTAAGATTGATGGCTGATAAACTGGAGATAGCGGGGAAACTTAGTAAGGATGAAATTGATTGGATTAGATCCAAAGCTGACTGGATAGACCCAATAGTTTCTTCAACAGATGAATTACTAGGAATCAGAAATCATGAAAATTCTAGAGAACAAAAAGAACAATATCTGAGTGAGAAAAGGTACTACTGGTAACTTTATTTTTCAAATGTTTATTATAGAAAGCTGTAAATAATGGAGTTATAATTATGACAACTAGTCCAGAAAATAATAAGTTTATAGAAAAGACAACAAGGGCTTTAGATGTAAAAAAGAAAGATCCAAGACTTGGAGTTAGAGGCTTTGAATTTGATAACTCAACATCTGAAAAAGATTGTGTTTTGGTTATTGGTCTAAACCTTGCAGGAGATGAAGAAGATGCAAAAAATGAGGAAGATATTAGGACATATCTATATAGTTTAAAAAAGTCTATTAAAAGTAAATATGCTTATAATAAATACTATAAACCTATTTATGAACTAATGAATGATATCTTTGATAATGATGCTAAATGGCATTGGTGTAATAAATCATGGGATATTTTAAGTAAAGAAATAGAACATTCTAAGGACAAAAATGTGATACATGAAGAGTATTTAAACCACCAAAATAGAAAAGTATCAATCTATATTGGAGATATGTTCTACTATCATGAAACAAGTTCTAAAAAACTTCCACTTAAAAAATCAATATCTTACCCTCAATACTGCAAAGAAATGTTGGAACTTCACATTGAGTCTCTTATAGAAGCTGGTAAAAGTATAAAATTTGTATACATAAATAATTCACGAGTTTCTCAATGGTTGTGTGATGGTGATATAAAGACATTTACAGTTTTCGGAGATAGGAAAATTCCTGTTTTCTTTGGTGGAATGCTTTCAGGTGGTAGAATGGATTTATTTTCAAAGAAAAGATTAGTTCATGAGATAAAAAAATATTTAAAAAGGATTGAATCAAAAATAGAAAAATAATTAAAATTCAGTGACAGGTTCAAGTTACATGAAAGAATATATTTTAAATTTAGAAAAAGAATTCTCTTTAATAGAAAATGGATTTAAAGAAGAAGAAGAGAGTAGAGCTCTTGCTGACTATCAAACAAACAATAATGCGTATACCAAAGAATTAGCATTTTTAGCCTTCAAATCCAATGTATACCAAGTTAGAATGTACAGTGTATTTCTCTTTGGATATTTGTTATCGTATGAAGAAATTTTGATCTTCATGAGGGATGAGGTTTCAAAGGATAACAATTGGAGAGTTCAAGAAGTATTAGCAAAAGCATTCGATGAATTTTGTAATCAAACAGGTTATGAAAAATCTCTTCCGGTTATTGACGACTGGCTACAAAATAATAATCCAAATGTCAGAAGAGCTGTTACAGAAGGTTTGAGAATATGGACGAGTAGACCATATTTCAAGGACAATCCAGATGAAGCTATTAAACGAATCGCATCATTAAAAGAAGATTCTAGTGAATATGTTAGAAAATCAGTTGGTAATGCTTTAAGGGATATTAGCAAAAAATTTCCAGAGTTTATTAAATAAGAACTTGATAGTTGGGACGTTAAGAGTAAAGAGATTCAACAAGTTTACAAGTTAGCACGTAAATTTATTAAGTGACAATTATTAGCTATAAAGTTAGAAAAAGGTAACTAAAAATATTTTCATTCTAAAGTTTAATTTTAAACAATAACTCAGTTGCTTTCGTTCTATAATATAGATGCTTGCCAGCACCACATGTGGGGGCGGTAGTTTTGATGTTAAAAGTTGCAACCAGTGAATAAATGAAGTGTAGAAAATAAAGGCTTGTTCAATTCAATATATGATGAATTACCGGCACCCAAACCAAAGAAAAAGAAATAATTAAATTAGAAGTTGTAGGGGGAAGAATGAGAATCGGAGTTATTCAAGCAAGTTCGCAAGCGAGCAAAAATCAAATAATCTATGATGCTGTATTAAAGTATGCTCCAAAGAAATCTGAGGTTATAAATTTTGGCTGTACGATGGAAGAAAATGAAAAATACTCGTATATAGAAATTTCTATTCTTATAGGTATCTTGTTGGCAAGTAGGACAGTTGATTTCGTTGTTACGGGCTGTTCTTCCGGACAAGGAATGATGCTTGCTTGTAATAGTATGCCTGATGTCATTTGCGGGTATGCACCTACACCGAATGATGCCTATTTATTCGCTCAGATTAATAATGGAAATGCGATATCATTACCATTAGGTGAAGATTATACATGGTCAGGTACTGAAAATCTTGAAAGAACAATAGAAGCTCTTTTCTCGGAGCCATTTGGGCAAGGATACCCCAAGAGTGAGGCAGAGAGAAAGGTAAGAGATACCGAGAAACTTAAAGAAATAAGAAGAATCGGGCAGGTTCAGTTTGAAGAATTTGCAAATGTACTAGATATATCATTGTTTGAATCAATAAAGAGGAAACAGAATGTAATTCAGAATGTAAAGGCGTATGGGAAGAAAGAAATAGCTGATTTAATGAAATGAGTAAATCACAGTTTGTCGGGGTAATACCTTTTAACGATAACCTTATGCTATCGTCAAAAGGTTTATAGACATGTTCCCACATACATGTTCACTTGGCATACATAGTGTTCACTCGTTTTATGTCGAGTGTGTGGTAATGCTTTTAAGAGCTGATTGAACAAGGAAAATTAGCTAGTGAAAGTCCTACAGTAAGGAGTTTAAACATGAAATTCCATGAATTTGGTGATAAGAATTTGCCTCCTATTTTATTGATACATGGTGGTGGTAGTTCTTGGTGGAATTATCTTCGTCAAGCACGAATCTTGTCAAAAGAATACCGTATTATTCTACCCACTTTGAATGGCCACGGTGAGGAATATCAACTTGATTATGTTTCTACTGAAGATTCTGCTTTGGAGATTCTAGACTATATCAAAGCAAACTGTGGTAGGAAATTGTTTGCAATCGGTGGTGTTTCACTTGGTGGTCAAATTGCCATGGAGCTTTTGTCTTTAGATAGTGAAATTGCTGAGAAGGGCATTATAGACGGAAGCCTCTGTATTCCTCAACCAAGGTTATCTAAAATCAGCATCTTTCTAGTGTCTCTATTTGGTAAACTGATGTTCAATAAATTCTCTTGCAAACTTCAGTTAAGCATGATGAACAAACTCTATCCTAAACTGGCTTATCCAGAGGAAATAAAAGCTTATTATTTGGAGGATCTGCCAAGGACACCTGTTAAAACATTGGTGACCATTTACAAAAACTATATGGGGCGTTACAAGCTGAAAGATATGATTTCTGCTAGCAAGGCTCAGGTTCTGTATATCTATGGTGAAAAAGAATTGAACTGTGTGAAAGAATCAGCGAAATTATTTCATCAGCTACATTCAAATACAATTTTGTATGAAGCAAAGGGTTATAATCACGGTTATTTATCATCTTACCTGCCTCAAGAGTGGATTGATTTGGTGGCACCATTTTTAAAGAGTGAACCATTGGGAATGTGTAATAAATCTGATATGTCACAAGGAGGAATCTTATGCTAGGAGCAATTATTGGAGGTATTGTAGGTTCAGTTTACGAATGGAACAATATCAAAACGAGGGATTTTCCTTTATTTCGTGAGGATTGATTTTTCACGGATGATACGGTTATGACCTGTGCTGTTGCAGAAGCGATTATGAATGGGGGACAAAAAGACGACTTTATTGATGCCGTGAAGAAATATGGAAGGATGTATCCTGATGCTGATTACGGTGCTCGGTTTAATGCATGGCTAAAGAGCGATAAGCGTGAGCCTTATAATAGCTTTGGGAATGGTTCGGCTATGCGTGTTTCTCCATGTGCTTGGGTCATGGACTGTGGTTTTTATGCGAGATCGGGTATGTTGCCTATTATACAAATCCTATTCTTTTCTGCAGAGGTAACCCATAATCATCCAGAAGGTGTCAAAGGTGCTATGGCTACAGCTGATGCTATCTTTCTGTGTCGTTTTTACTTTGGTGGTTATTGTAGAGAATACGAGCAACCAATTAACGACAATCCTACGGAGTGTAAAAGACGGATTAAGGATTATCTAGAGAAGGAATACGGCTACAATCTATCTCAAACTTTAGATGAAATTCGCTCTACATACCGTTTTAATGAAACATGCCAGGAAACTGTCCCTCAAGCCATTATTGCCTTTCTTGAAAGTACAGATTTCGAAGATGCGATAAGAAATGCCATCTCACTTGGTGGCGACAGTGATACTCTCGCTGCAATCACTGGCAGCATAGCCGAGGCAGCTTACGGCATTCCTAATTGGATAAAGGATAAGGCTTATTCTTACTTGGATAAACCCTTAAAGGATGTAGTTATGCGATGGGAAAATAGAATAAAATCATATTAATCTCCAGTACGTCAGATTTCTCTTTTCTGAGTTTTCATTATATAATAGCATTATATGTAATGGTAAATGCAGCTACGTTAACATTTCTATTTAAAAATGAAGGAGTATTATCAATGAAAAAAGCAATGGTAATTATTAACCCTACTTCTGGTGGCGAGAAGGCTTTGGATTACAAAGAAAAGCTGGAGAATAAAGCAAAAGAATATTTTGAGCACGTAGAAACCAAAATTACCGAAAAAGCGCTTGATGCAACACATTTTGCTGAAGAAGCTTCTCGTGAGCACTACGATGCAGTGGTTGTGTTTGGTGGAGATGGGACTGTCAATGAAGTTATTTCGGGTATTGCTGAGAGAGGCTACATTCCTAAGTTAGGAATTATCCCTGGTGGGACGGGTAACCTCATTACAAAACTTTTGAAAATCAATCAAGATATCGATGGCGCAATTGATGAACTGGATTTCAACTTAACCAATAAGATTGATATCGGAAAAGCGAATGACAATTATTTTGGTTATATCTTTAGTATCGGCTCTCTTCCTGAAGCGATTCACAATGTTGAAATCGAGGACAAGACAAAATTCGGTATTTTAGCCTATGCTGTAAATACCATGAAGTCTGTCATGACGGATCAGGTCTTTAACATTAAGATTGAGACAGAAAATGGAAATTATGTTGGTGAAGCTAGTCATGTTTTGGTTCTCTTGACAAATTACTTCGCTGATAAGAAAATCTTTGAAGAAAATAAGGATGGCTATGCCAACATTTTGATTCTGAAAGATGCGTCTCTATTCTCCAAATTATCAGTCATTCCTGATTTACTAAAAGGAGATGTTGTCGGCAATGATAATATTGAGTATATCAGAGCGCGTAATATTAAGATCTCTTCAGATAGTGAATTGGAGTCAGATGTTGATGGCGATAAATCGGATAACCTACCTGTAGAAATCAAAGTTCTAGCTCAGCGAGTAGAAGTATTTTCAAAACCGAAAGAGTAGAAAATAAAAATTAGTTTATTATTCACAACGAAATTAAGTTCTATATCAACGATTGGAGGAGGAATGAATTCTCTATTTGATGAATTTCGAACAATCTGTTCTCATTTAAACCAAATCGGAATCACTCCGACGCTCATGGGGTCCTTGGGTTTTGAATACCGTTCAAATGAAGAATGGGGGCCGTCTGACATTGACATTCATGTGCCTGGTGACCCTAGAGGTTGGGAAGCACCCGATCAACTCAGAATTTATGAGTGGGACAAGATAATGAAAGTGATGAAACACTTAGGCTATGCCTTAATAGATATTCATGAGCATGAATTCAAAAAAGATGGTCTGAGTGTTGAATTCGGAAGTATCGATTCTTTACCTGATTTTGCAGGAGTTTCGGAATCGGATATAGAGCTGATTCATCTCGATGACATCTCTTTTCGAGTTCCAAGTTTGGAACAGTTTTTAAGCATTTACAAGGCTTCTTCCCAAGATTCTTATCGAAATGAGCACAATAACAATAAGGATTTTAAAAAAATAGAGTGGTTGCAAAGATATTTGTAAATCATCATTTGAAAAGTAGCAAGTTGTAAGACTGGCTGCTTTTTTATTTATAGAACCAAACCACTAGAATCTACGGACAAGCCTTGAAAATAAAATACGAAAGTAGTATACTAGAATCACAATTATGAAAACGTTTGCGTAAAATTTGAATGAATACTTTAGGAGACAAATTGATGGAATTAAGTGCTATTTACCATAGGCCAGAGTCGGAGTTTGCCTATCTTTATAAGGATAAGAAGCTTCATATTCGGATTCGTACTAAGAAAGAGGACATTGAAAGCATCAACTTGCACTATGGGGACCCTTTTATCTTTATGGAGGAGTTTTATCAAGGTACAAAAGAAATGTCCAAGATAACTTCTGATGTCTTATTTGATTATTGGCAGGTTGAAGTGTCCGTTGACTTTGCACGTATCCAGTATCTCTTTGAACTCAAGGATACAGAAGGTCAAAGTATTTTGTATGGTGATAAAGGGTGCGTGGACAATTCTCTAGAAAATCTTCATGCTATTGGAAATGGATTTAAGTTACCTTATATACATGAGATTGATGCCTGCCAAGTTCCTGATTGGGTTTCAAATATGGTATGGTATCAGATATTTCCTGAGAGATTTGCTAATGGAAATGCTCGATTAAACCCAGAAGGAACATTAGACTGGGATTCATCAAGCACACCTAAAAGTGATGATTTCTTTGGTGGTGATTTAAAGGGGATTATTGACCATCTGGATTACTTGCAAGACTTGGGCATTACTGGTCTCTATCTTTGTCCGATTTTTGAATCTACGAGCAATCATAAGTACAATACGACGGATTACTTTGAAATTGACCGTCATTTTGGGGACAAGGAGACCTTTCGGGAACTGGTCGAGCAAGCTCATCAGCGTGGCATGAAAATCATGCTGGATGCTGTATTTAATCATATTGGTTCGCAATCTCCTCAATGGCAAGATGTTGTCAAAAATGGTGAGGAATCTGCTTATAAGGATTGGTTCCATATTCAACAATTTCCAGTGATGACTGAAAAACTAGCCAACAAGAGAGAGTTGCCTTATCATGCTTTTGGTTTTGAGGACTATATGCCTAAGCTAAATACAGCCAATCCAGAGGTCAAGGACTATCTTTTAAAGGTTGCGACTTATTGGATTGAAGAGTTTGATATCGATGCTTGGCGTTTGGATGTGGCTAATGAGATTGACCATCAGTTTTGGAGGGATTTTCGCAAGGCAGTTTTAGCTAAAAAGCCTGATCTTTATATCCTAGGAGAAGTCTGGCATAGGTCTCAGCCTTGGTTAAATGGAGATGAGTTCCATGCCGTCATGAATTATCCTTTATCTGATAGCATCAAGGACTATTTCTTACGAGGAATTAAGAAGACTGATCAGTTCATCGATGAAATCAATGGTCAGTCTATGTATTACAAGCAGCAGATTTCAGAAGTAATGTTTAATCTCTTGGATTCGCATGATACAGAACGAATCTTGTGGACGGCCAATGAGGATGTGCAACTGGTTAAATCAGCCCTAGCCTTTCTCTTTTTACAAAAGGGAACACCCTGCATCTATTACGGAACAGAGTTATCCTTGACTGGCGGTCCAGACCCAGATTGCCGTCGTTGTATGCCTTGGGAACGCGTATCAAGTGACCATGATATGTTAAACTTCGTGAAGAAGCTAATCAAGATTCGCAAACACGCGTCAGCAACCATTCAGCATGGCAAGTATAGCCTTCAAGAAATCAAACCTGATCTAGTAGCTTTGGAATGGAAATACGATGGACAAATTCTTAAAGCTATCTTTAACCAATCAAAAGAAGATTATCTTTTAGAGAAGGAAACCGTAGCACTAGCAAGCAATTGCCAAGAATCGGAGAATCAGTTTGTCATCTCTCCAAAAGGATTTGTGATTTTTCATTAAAGAGCAATTAAGAGTGACAGGAAAGTTGTAGTATAGAGAGCATTTTACAAACTGATTATTTGTCGTCTTGCTACAATTGGTATATAATTTAAGGTAAAGAAAATAGGAGGATTTATCGAATGGAATTAAAAGATTTTACAGAAAAAGAACAGGAAATGATTAAGAAGGGGCTGACTACGTCTAAGATTAGTGACAAGGAAACTGCTGAGAAGATTCTTGCGCTAGTACCACAAGACTTGATTAAGCGAATCCCGTTTTTCGTCAGAAAACATGCAACAACACGTACGATCAAACGCATTTCAATTGAACACCCTGAACTCTACGCTGCAGCTCAAACAAGTGGTGAAATTCCAGAAAAAGAACGAGAAGAACTACGTCAGATTATCACGACTATCTTTGAACAAAAGATGAATAAGCATAGCATTAAGTAAGATTTACATCAATTAAATCATAATGTATCAACTGAGCAATGTAAAGATTAATTCAACCATAATAGTTGAAAATGTATAAAGTAAAGGAGAGCAAATTTGTTCTCTTTTTTATTTGAAGTTTTGGTAAATTATATGAAAACTATGACTAAGATTATTAATTTGTCTAATATAATTTAACCTTGGTTCAAAATCTGTTAAAATAGTGGCATTAATAACTTTTCAGAACTATAATATTTATTTACTCTGATAGAGATTGTTACGGGAGTGAATTATCCCGCCATTGTAATTACCGTAATGATTTGTTATAATATGACAAAGGAGGAAATCAGATGGTAGTAAAAACAAGAAAACAAGGAAATTCAATCACCATTACGATTCCAAGTGAATTTAATATTCCAAGTGGTGTTAAATACGAAGCGAAATTGTTACCAAGTGGTGAAATTATCTTTACTCCTGAAGAATTGGATCAGCAGGTTTCTTATATATCTGATGATGCCTTTGACTTAAATTTAGATAAAATATTTGATGAATACGACGATGTTTTCAAAGCTTTGGTGGAAAAATGACAATCTATCTAACAGAAAAGCAAATTGAAAAAATAAATGCTTTAGCAATTCAACGGTATTCTCCAAATGAGAAAATTCAAACGGTTAGTCCTTCGGCTTTAAATATGATTGTTAATTTACCAGAACAATTTGTTTTTGGGAAGCCTCTTTATCCAACAATTTTTGATAAAGCAACGATACTATTTGTCCAATTGATAAAGAAGCATGTTTTTGCCAATGCTAATAAACGAACTGCTTTCTTCGTTTTGGTGAAATTTCTACAGTTAAATCATTATCGTTTTTCTGTAACGGTTGAAGAAGCGGTAAATATGTGTGTAACTATCGCAGTAGAGTCCTTAACAGATGAAAGCTTAACCACTTACGCCAAATGGGTCTCTGAACATTCGTTTAGAATTATTGGAAAAAATTAAGCTCAACTATTCAATTCTTGTAAGTATAAATAAAGAGACTATATTAGAAATCTATAATGCAAAAACGAATATTGTCTCTTTTTTTGATGGGTGAGAATTTTCGGCGTCTTCCTATATTTCATA
>NZ_KQ970287.1:300110-301795 GCF_001579035.1 Streptococcus mitis
AAACACGCGATACACATAGGGATTCTCTGGTTTATCGACTTTGGTAAAGCTGTCGATTTCCAAGGTTGGAAGGTTTTGTTTGAGTTCTTTATGGTAGTGATTGATCAGTTTTCCTTTGGCCGTAATCCAAGTGTTGTTTTCATACTGCCGGGTATTTCCCTTGGTCAGTAAGCCATAGACACCTGAATCCGCGATACAGTGAATAATGCCGAAGCGGAACAGAAATTGACTATTGGCATGACTGGGGTCGTTATAGACAAAGCCTGTAAACTGGATTGTCTTGCCCTCAAACTCATCTGGATAGTCGTAGATAGCTTCCATGACTTCCATATAGTTTTCGTTAGTAATGTTAATGCTATCTTGGGATAAGTATTTATCCGCCGCCGTTCGCATTTCCTTTTCATAGGCTGATTTTGAAAAATAAGAACTAGTATCTGGTTTCAGATATTGGCTGGTTGTCCCTTCACTTGTCTGAATGGCCAGATCCGTGCCTTCTGATAAGGGGAAATGATATCCTTTGGCTGAAACGGTCTGAGAATCCAAGCTAACAGTTGGAAAAGTTAAGCCAACGACAATTGGAATAGCCAGAAGAGCAATACTAGTTCCTTTAGCTAATCGGCTATTCAGATGACTGTGGGTTTTGACTCGCTTCATCCAGATATACAATTGAACAATTGCCAAGATAAAGGAAAGCACCATGGAGATATAGGCCAGATAGGAATAGTGCATGTTGATGTACTGGTTTAATTTGCCCGACAGATGGAGATAAATGGTCAGTTCAAAATAGCCAGCTAAAACTAAAAATCGAATCATAGGATGACTCCAATCAAGAGAGAATAGACTAAGACGACAAGAGTTACAATCGTTATGAAGTGACTGATAAATCGTGCTTTCAAGTAATTTTTCATCATGAGAATATTTTTGATATCCAGCATTGGGCCAATCACCAGAAAGGCCAGAACTGGTGCCAATCCGAAACTCGAGAGAAGAGAAGCCCCGATAAAGGCATCTGCCTCACTACAGAGCGAAAGAAGAAAGGCCAAAAGCATCAAAAGAAGGATGGCAAAAAGAGGGGTCGCACTGATAGAGGTCAGAATCCGTGTCGGAACATAGACCTGTATTATAGAAGCAAAGAGACAGCCAAATACCAAATAACGCCCCGTATCAAAAAATTCATCAATGGCCTGCACAAAGACCTGAACCCCCTTTTTTGCAGGGCTCAAGTGAGAAAAATCGTGCTCATGACAGGCCAGACGATTTTCTTTTTGAATTGGTTCTTGCCAGAAAAATCCTAGAAAAATCCCAAGTATCACAGCTACAAGAATGGAACCCAGAGCTCGTAACAGGGCGATATGGAAGGAGTTGCCAAAGGCAGAATAGGTCGCAAAGAGAACAATGGGATTGATAACAGGTGCTGTTACAAGAAAGGGAACAGCCGTGTAACTGGGGACCTTCTTTTCCAGAAAACGATTGATAATGGGGACGATTCCACATTCACAAGAAGGGAAAAGTATCCCAACGAAGGTTCCAAAAAAGATTCTCCCCCAACGATTTCGAGGGAGAAAATGATAAACCTTTTCAGGTGTGATATAAACCTCAATCAGTCCTGAAACAATACTTCCGATCAGAACGAAGGGAAGGGCTTCAATGATAATGGAGAGGAAAATAGCCCCAGTCTGAAGCAC
>NZ_KQ970287.1:302081-303478 GCF_001579035.1 Streptococcus mitis
CTTGTCCAAGTCGTCTCGTTTTGTAAATTTTACAGCCATAGGTGTACCTCGATTCTAAATTCTACCTCTATTATACTATTATTTTGAGGAAAAGGGAAAAGTTAAAATTGAGTATCTAACGAATAATAGAGCTTGATATATCCTAATATACACCATGATTGTGATATAATAGTTGTGGAATAACGGAGGAAATGATGGAACACGAAAAAATCGGTCAGGTGACCGACGAAGTAAAAGAAATTTTTAATATTGTTCTTGGAGCGAGCGACATAAAAGTCAACAAAGACGGTTTGAGAAGCCATATGATAAAACGCCATCACAATGATGTGATTCATCATATCGAAGATCTGGAACTCATACTAAGTAATCCAGATTTCGTTGGGGTCAATCCACGAGAGAAAGATGCTAGTTTTGAATATGTTAAAAGATTTGATGATAATGTTCTTGTTGCCATCAAGTTACATAAAAGTGGCGATTTCTTTTATGTTCCGACCATGTATCGCTTACAAGATTTCAAGTTACAAAGTCGTATTAAGTCTGGTAGATTGAGAAAGCTTGACAAAAAAAGTAGATAGTGCTAGAATAACATTAACGAAAGACATTTGAGGGCAGAAAGGTTCCTGCCGCACCTTGAAAAAGGTATCTGAGATGCTGGGTACACCGACCAGCCAAGTGTCCGTTATTTCAAAGGAGGGAGCTTAAATGCTCCTTTTTTGTTTAAAAATTTCAAAAAAGATTATCCCCACCGCAGGCTCAGGCTTGCGATTTTTTTTATTTCTCAAAAACATGCATTTTGAACGATTAGAAACAGCAATCTAAATCCTATTCTTCACCACAACAATTAGGATAAATAATTTTTAACACGAGGGTCTCCCTTCACCAAATTTGAGTCTGCCTATCCCTTGACTATCCTTTCACAAACGAGTCGCTTATTCAATTATAAGTTTACGTGCTCCTAGTCACCGTTAGTTGTGCTTGATGGAAAGAATGACACCTATAAATATGCGAGGTAGTAGCTATACCACTCACTTATTCACCTTCCCGTGATTTGTAGTAGTGATAGGCTTTCTCACTATTATTATAAAACAAAATAAAGAGCACAACACTTTTTCATTCTGTGTTGTGCCTTGAGTGAAACGAAAGGAATTAATTATAAAAATTTGAAAAGTCAATGTGTTATTCCAGGTCAGGAACATCTTCCAGAACTGGCTATTATGTCTGATCCATTAAATACTTTTGATGTCATGGATTGGTTAAAAAAGGTGGCAATGCTCTCTAAGTACAAGTTATTGCACTATAGAATATAAATCTATTCCCCAACTTATGTTTTAAAATTGTAAGAGATAATTTGAATAATATTAGCTTGTGGTATAATAGATTCATGGATAAAAAAATAT
>NZ_KQ970287.1:303500-306337 GCF_001579035.1 Streptococcus mitis
TTATCGAAAGGACATGACTGGTAGTCTGGATGAGGTGGCGATTAAGGCCATTATTGACTTGGATAAAAGTCTGACAAATCTAAATGACCGCAAGGAAGCTGTTTTGGCTAAGATTCAAGAACAAGGCAAGTTGACCAAGGAGTTGGAAGAAGCTATCTTAGCAGCCGAAAAATTAGCAGATGTAGAAGAACTCTATCTTCCTTACAAGGAAAAACGTCGAACCAAGGCAACCATTGCCCGTGAAGCCGGACTCTTCCCACTTGCTCGCTTAATCTTGCAGAATGTAGCGGACTTAGAGAAAGAGGCTGAAAAGTTTGTCTGTGAAGGATTTGCGACTGGCAAGGAAGCCTTGTCTGGTGCAGTTGATATCTTGGTCGAAGCTTTATCGGAAGATGTGACCTTACGTTCCATGACTTATCAGGAAGTGCTGAGACACTCTAAACTCACTTCGCAAGTCAAGGATGAAAGTCTTGATGAAAAGCAGGTTTTTCAGATTTATTATGATTTTTCAGAGACGGTTGGAACTATGCAGGGTTATCGTACCTTGGCCCTCAATCGTGGGGAGAAGCTAGGTGTCTTGAAGGTCGGTTTTGAACATGCGACGGACCGTATTCTAGCTTTCTTTGCTGCTCGTTTTAAGGTCAAAAACGCCTATATAGATGAAGTGGTTCAGCAATCTGTTAAGAAAAAAGTCTTGCCTGCTATCGAGCGTCGTATTCGTACAGAATTAACTGAGAAAGCAGAAGAAGGAGCTATCCAACTCTTTTCGGACAATCTACGCAATCTCCTCTTGGTTGCTCCGCTGAAAGGGCGCGTGGTTCTAGGATTTGACCCTGCCTTTCGTACAGGTGCCAAGCTAGCTGTCGTGGATGCAACTGGGAAAATGCTGACAACTCAGGTCATTTATCCTGTCAAACCAGCATCAGCTCGTCAAATCGAAGAAGCTAAGAAAGATTTGGCAGATTTGATTGGTCAATACGGCGTGGAAATTATTGCTATCGGAAATGGTACTGCCAGTCGTGAAAGTGAATCCTTTGTGGCGGAAGTTCTTAAAGATTTTCCAGAAGTCAGCTATGTTATCGTCAATGAAAGTGGTGCTTCGGTCTATTCTGCCAGCGAACTTGCTCGTCAGGAATTTCCAGACTTGACCGTTGAAAAACGCTCTGCCATTTCTATCGCCCGTCGTTTGCAAGATCCTCTTGCGGAATTGGTCAAAATCGATCCTAAGTCAATCGGTGTCGGTCAATACCAGCACGATGTCAGTCAGAAGAAACTGTCTGAAAGTCTGGATTTTGTCGTGGATACAGTGGTAAACCAAGTCGGTGTCAATGTCAATACGGCCAGCCCAGCTCTTCTTTCACACGTAGCTGGACTCAATAAAACCATCTCTGAAAATATCGTCAAATACCGTGAGGAGGAAGGAAAAATCACTTCACGCGCCCAAATCAAGAAAGTTCCTCGTCTGGGGGCCAAGGCCTTTGAACAGGCAGCTGGTTTCCTTCGTATCCCTGAAAGTAGCAATATCCTTGATAATACAGGAGTTCACCCAGAAAATTACGCTGCCGTTAAGAAACTCTTCAAACGCTTAGACATCAAGGATCTGAATGAAGAAGCCCAAAGCAAACTTAAGTCGCTTTCAGTTAAGGAGATGGCACAAGAGCTAGACCTTGGTCCAGAAACTCTTAAAGATATCATTGCAGATCTTCTCAAACCAGGTCGAGATTTCCGTGATTCCTTTGACGCACCTGTACTTCGCCAAGATGTCCTAGATATCAAAGACTTAGTGGTTGGTCAGAAGCTAGAGGGTGTGGTGCGTAATGTAGTTGACTTTGGTGCCTTCGTTGACATTGGAATTCATGAGGACGGCTTGATTCATATTTCCCATATGAGTCGCAAATTTATCAAACACCCAAGCCAAGTGGTGTCAGTCGGAGATTTGGTGACCGTTTGGGTTAAGAAAATCGATACTGAACGTGAAAAAGTCAATCTGTCGCTCCTCGCTCCAGATGAATCTAACTGATTACGTTAAGCAGGTTTCACTAGAAGACTTTGGTAGACCTTTTATCCATCATGTCCAGTGGAATAGGCGTCTACGTTCGACAGGTGGGCGATTTTTCCCCAAAGATGGGCATTTGGATTTTAATCCCAAGGTTTATCAGGAACTGGGTCTGGATGTTTTTAGGAAAATTGTCCGACATGAACTCTGTCACTATCACCTCTATTTTCAAGGGAAGGGCTATCAACACAAGGATAGGGATTTTAAGGAACTGTTGAAAGCAGTGGATGGATTACGTTTTGTGCCCTCCTTGCCAAATAGTAACTCCAAACCACTCAATCTCTATCGTTGTCAATCCTGCCAGCAAATTTATCATCGCAAACGAAGGATTGATACCAAACGCTATCGCTGTGGACTTTGTAGAGGTAAATTGCTACTAGTAAATCAGCCTGAGGACTGATGAAAGCCTAGTCTAACCGTGATATACTATGTCTAACCTAGCAGAAAGAGGAAATATCATGAACAGTAAATTTTATAAAATGAGACGAAATCGCATGATTTCAGGAGTTCTGGCAGGTCTGTCAGACAAGTGGAACTTTGATGTTACCCTTGTTCGTTTCTTGTTTGCCATTTTTACAGTCGCAAATTTTGGCCTTGGTGTGATTATCTATATCATCCTAGCTTCTGTCATGCCGACTAAGGAAGAAATCGAAGCAGAAATGTACGGAACAGGCCCACGAAAACGCAAAGAAGCCCAAGCCATTGACGACAATGAAGGCTGGTTTTGGTGAGATTCTACAGAAGATTTGGAATAAGCAAAAAGCTTAATCAATAGTCTAAA
>NZ_KQ970287.1:306503-307076 GCF_001579035.1 Streptococcus mitis
AAGCTTTTTTACTTTTAATAATATTTTTCCAGATTCATCTACAAACTAAAAATATTATTTTGAACTTAGATTTCTAATCTGATTTTTCATGCTGAGACAATACATTTTTTGATAAATGATGGATACTGATAACAACTGATAGCCAGCAAATAGCATAAGCAGTAGCTGTAGATTGTGTACCGATAAAGTATGTCTTTTCAACTAAGAGCTGACCGATGAATGGAGAGAGGAGATAGAGAAGTCCGATGAGTATATGTTCTTTGTGTTTCATTAAAGCGCACCTTCTTTCCTTATAGGCTGAACGACTTGCAAGTGTTCAATTTAATGGTATGTTATCTAGGTAAGCTTACTCAAATGATAGTTCCCGCTTCCTCCTTTCCAAAGTAAGCCTTTTCACACTTATATTTTACAATTTTAAAAATAGAAAATCAAATTATTTTATAAGTAATTTTACTTACATTTCCCCCAATCTTACAAAAATGTAAGATTAAAGTCTCTTTTGTAAGGTTAGGTTATGGCAAGCGGTCTTTTTTTGATGTAAACTAGACTCATAAAGAACAAAGGCTGAGACTA
>NZ_KQ970287.1:307151-315741 GCF_001579035.1 Streptococcus mitis
AAAAGAAAACCAAGCCACAAAGATATCGAGCGTGTTCAGCTGGGATGCGCTATGATGCAAGCAACATTTCATTTGATGGGATATTAAGAAAGGAGATTCTCATGACACTTTTAGATGTAAAACACGTTCAAAAAATTTATAAAACTCGTTTTCAGGGCAACCAAGTAGAAGCTCTCAAGGATATTCACTTTACCGTCGAAAAGGGTGACTACGTTGCCATCATGGGTGAGTCTGGTTCTGGTAAATCAACTCTTCTCAATATTCTAGCTATGCTGGATAAACCAACTCGTGGTCAGGTTTACCTGAATGGAACAGACACAGCAACCATTAAAAATTCACAGGCTTCTAGCTTCCGTCGTGAAAAGTTGGGCTTTGTCTTCCAAGACTTTAACTTGCTAGATACTCTGTCTGTTAAGGACAATATCTTGCTTCCGCTTGTCTTGTCAAGAAGACCCATTACGGAGATGATGAAGAAATTGGTGGTGACAGCTGAGAATCTAGGTATCAACCAATTGCAAGAGAAGTACCCTTACGAGATTTCTGGTGGTCAGAAACAGCGTGTAGCAGTAGCCCGCGCCATCATCACAGAACCTGAAATTCTCCTTGCGGACGAACCGACAGGAGCTCTTGACTCCAAGTCATCTGCAGCTCTTCTTGATGTTTTTGATGAAATCAATGAGCGTGGCCAAACCATTCTCATGGTAACCCACTCCACAGCAGCAGCTAGCAGAGCCAAGCGTGTGCTCTTTATCAAGGACGGAATTCTTTATAATCAAATCTACCGGGGAGAGAAGACAGAACGTCAGATGTTCCAAGAGATCTCTGATACCTTGACTGTCATGGCAAGCGAGGTGAATTAGTATGTTTCGATTAACCAATAAGTTAGCGGTATCGAACTTGATTAAAAACCGCAAACTCTACTATCCTTTTGCGCTGGCTGTTCTCTTGGCAGTCACTGTCACCTATCTCTTTTACTCTCTAACTTTCAATCCTAAGATTGCGGAAATCCGTGGAGGATCAAGCATTCAAGCTACTCTAGGATTTGGTATGTTTGTCGTCACCCTTGCGTCAGCCATTATCGTCCTCTATGCCAATAGTTTTGTTATGAAAAACCGTTCCAAGGAACTGGGAATTTATGGCATGTTGGGCTTGGAGAAGCGTCATCTGATCAGTATGACCTTTAAGGAGTTAGTGGTGTTTGGGATTCTAACTGTTGGAGCAGGTATCGGTATTGGAGCCTTGTTTGACAAGTTGATTTTCGCTTTCTTGCTCAAACTGATGAAATTGAAGGTGGAACTGGTCGCTACCTTCCAGATGAAAGTTGTCATTACAGTACTTCTTGTCTTCGGTTTGATTTTCCTAGGCCTCATGTTCCTGAATGCCCTTCGAATCGCCCGTATGAATGCCCTCCAGCTCTCGCGTGAGAAAGCAAGCGGAGAGAAAAGAGGTCGTTTCCTACCTCTCCAAACTATTCTTGGTTCCATAAGTTTAGGGATTGGCTATTATCTTGCCCTTACAGTAAAAGATCCTCTTACAGCTTTAACAACTTTCTTCTTAGCTGTTTTGCTGGTTATCTTTGGTACCTATCTCTTGTTTAATGCAGGAATTACCGTTTTTCTTCAAATCTTAAAGAAAAACAAGAAATACTATTACCAACCAAATAATCTTATCTCTGTTTCCAACTTGATTTTCCGTATGAAGAAAAATGCGGTTGGACTAGCAACCATCGCTATCTTGTCAACAATGGTTTTGGTAACCATGTCAGCAGCGACAAGCATTTTCAATTCCGCAGAATCCTTTAAAAAAGTTCTAAATCCTCATGATTTTGGGTTTCAGGGCAAAATGTTGAAAAAGAAGACTTGGACAAACTCTTGAGCCAGTTTGCAAGTGACAAAGGTTATAAGATTAAAGAGAAAGAAGTTCTTCGTTACGCTTACTTTGGTGTTGCAAACCAAGAAGGAAATAAGTTAACTATTTTTGAAAAAGGACAAAATCGTGTCCAACCCACAACAGTTTTCATGGTATTTGACCAAAAAGATTATGAAAATATGACTGGTCAAAAACTGTCTCTATCAGGAAATGAGGTCGGACTCTTTGCCAAGAATGAGGGAGTTAAAGAACAGAAAACTCTAACTCTGAATGATCATCAATTTTCTGTCAAAGAAGAATTTAATAAAGATTTTATTGTCAACCATGTCCCAAATCAGTTTAATATTTTGACTGCTGATTACAATTACCTTGTTGTACCTGATTTACAAGCCTTTTTGGATCAATTCCCAGATTCGGCTATCTATAATCAGTTTTACGGTGGCATAAATGTAAATGCCAGTGAAGAAGAACAACTCAAGGTCGCTGACGAGTATGATAAATACCTCGATCAATTTAATGCTCAATTAAACACGGAAGGTAGCTATGTTTATGGTAGCAATCTATCAGATGCTCGTTCTCAGATGAGTGCCCTCTTTGGTGGTGTCTTCTTTATCGGTATTTTCCTATCCATTATCTTTATGATCGGAACCGTTCTGGTCATCTACTACAAACAAATTTCTGAAGGCTATGAAGACCGTGAGCGTTTTATTATCTTGCAGAAAGTTGGTTTAGATCAAAAACAAATCAAGCAAACCATCAACAAACAGGTTTTAACTGTTTTCTTCCTTCCTTTGCTTTTTGCCTTCATACATCTAGCCTTTGCCTACCATATGCTTAGTCTGATTTTAAAAGTGATTGGTGTAATAGATACGAATATGATGTTGATTGTGACCTTGTCTATCTGCGCTATCTTCCTCATCGCCTATGTGCTGATTTTCATGATTACCTCAAGAAGTTATCGCAAGATTGTCCAAATGTAAAAAAAGATACCTCGACTTCAAAATCGAGGTATTTCTTGTATTCTAATACTCTTCGAAAATCAAATTCAAACCGCGTCAACGTCGCCTTGCCGTACTCAAGTACAGCCTGCGACTAGTTTCCTAGTTTGCTCTTTGATTTTCATTGAGTATTAAATGCTGAAAAGTTGTCCGAGCAGGAAAGTAACGCCCATGGTCAAGAGGCCAATAGCAAGGTTCCGAATCATAGCAGTTTTGGTTGGGGCTTTTCCAAGTCTGGCACTAGTGTAGCCAGTGAGAAGAAGGGCCACACCGACGATAAGGACAGTAGCAGGGATGCGGTATTCACTTGGGAAAATGGTCACTGACAGCATTGGTGGTAAGCTACCAAGGAAAAAGGAAATAAAGCTAGAGATGGCAGCATGCCAAGGATTGGTAAACTCTTCATACTCAATCCCATATTTTTCCTCTACCAAAGCCTTGAGTGGATTATTTAAAAAGGCTTTGTTGGTGAGAAGTTGGGCTGATGTTTCACACTCGCCATTTTGAATATAGGCAGCATAGAGGGACTTTTTGGCTAACTCTATATCTTGGTCTAGCAAGAGTTGCTCACGCGCAACGGCTGCTTCCTCGGTATCTTTTTGAGTTGAAACGGATACATATTCTCCACCTGCCATTGAAAAGGCACCAGCTAAGATAGCCGCAAAACCTGATAAAAAGATAATCCAGATATTGCTTGTAGCACTGGCAACCCCGATAACCACACCAGCAATGGAAATAATTCCATCGTTAGCACCAAGAACACCAGCACGCAGGATATTTAAACGACCTGCAAAATTTGAATCAATTTCGTGATTTGTTTCTGACATACTATTCTCCTTTTTATCCAGTATAAAGGAAACAGGTAATGAAATCAATCTTTTAAAAGTATCTGAAAAAAGTTGCACGATTTTAATGATATAAAAATGTCGACATCTTCTCTAATAGATCAAACACCGAAGGTAAAGAGTATAGAATATCATAAAAAATTTTAAATTAAATATGAAAATCATTTTGTTCACTTTATAATCGTTTACAAGAGAATAATTAGTATTAAATCAAATAAAATCCAACTATTTTACGAACTTTTTTATATTTTTTACGTAAAACGCTTTACAAGTTCTTGGAAACATGATATAGTAATAAAGCTTAGAAAATGAGATGATGTTTTCTAGCAAATATAAACCCGAGTAAAAAATGCCTACGGACAGGCAGGGTTGAATGCCGAAGCGTGGTTGAAAAACCACATTATTGATAGGGTTAAAAGCCTACTTTTATAAGTTGATGTTAGGACACTTATCCTAATTCATAAATTTTTAGTGTGGTGAAAGCACACGTCATCTTGTGAAACGATCAATAAAGTACGTAATATTTGCTACTAGAGAGTTAGGAAACATCGGGAACAGACATACTCAACAGAAACAAACATAAAAACGTCAGAAGATTGCAGAGCAGGTGAAATCCTGCTCTTTTTTCATGAGTCAACCTTTAGTTCCTTAGTTTTCATAAGGTCCTAAAAATATTGAAAGGAGTATGTCTTGAAGGAGTTAGATCAAAACCAAGCCCCAATTTATGAGGCCTTGGTGAAGTTACGCAAGAAAAGGATTGTTCCCTTTGATGTTCCAGGCCACAAGCGTGGACGGGGAAATCCAGAACTTGTCGAACTCTTAGGTGAAAAATGTGTTGGCATTGATGTCAATTCGATGAAACCCTTGGATAATCTTGGCCATCCCATTTCGATTATTCGAGATGCGGAGGAATTGGCTGCAGATGCTTTTGGAGCTAGCCATGCTTTTCTAATGATAGGGGGAACAACCTCATCGGTGCAGACTATGATTCTTTCTACCTGCAAGGCTGGAGATAAGATTATTCTGCCACGTAATGTCCATAAATCTGCTATCAATGCGCTGGTTCTATGTGGTGCTATTCCCATCTATATCGAGATGAGTGTGGATCCTAAGATTGGTATCGCTTTAGGTCTTGAAAACGACCGAGTAGCCCAGGCCATAAAGGACCATCCAGATGCTAAGGCCATTTTGATTAACAATCCTACTTACTACGGAATCTGTTCAGACCTAAAGGGGTTGACAGAAATGGCTCATGAAGCTGGCATGATGGTTTTAGTAGATGAAGCCCACGGGGCGCATTTGCATTTCACTGATAAACTTCCAATTTCTGCTATGGATGCAGGTGCTGATATGGCAGCAGTTTCCATGCATAAATCTGGTGGGAGTTTGACCCAAAGTTCGCTTCTTTTAATCGGGGAGCAGATGAATCCTGAATACGTACGTCAGATTATCAATCTTACCCAGTCAACATCCGCCTCTTATTTGTTGATGGCTAGTCTGGATATTTCGCGTCGCAACTTGGCTCTTCGTGGTAAAGAGTCTTTTGAGAAGGTCATTGAGTTATCAGAGTATGCTCGTCGTGAAATCAATGCTATCGGTGGCTACTATGCCTACTCAAAAGAGTTAATAGATGGTGTCTCGGTATGTGATTTTGATGTAACCAAGTTGTCAGTTTACACTCAGGGTATTGGCTTAACAGGTATCGAGGTTTATGACCTCTTACGAGACGAATACGACATTCAGATTGAGTTTGGTGATATTGGTAATATCTTGGCCTATATTTCGATTGGTGACCGCATCCAAGACATCGAGCGTTTGGTCGGTGCTTTAGCAGATATCAAGAGACTATATTCACGAGATGGGAAGGACTTGATAGCAGGAGAATATATCCAGCCCGAGTTAGTGCTATCTCCTCAGGAAGCCTTCTATTCAGAGAGAAAAAGTTTGACCTTAGATGAGTCTGTTGGACAGGTCTGTGGGGAATTTGTCATGTGCTATCCTCCAGGGATTCCTATCTTGGCTCCTGGCGAACGCATTACACGAGAAATTGTAGAATATATCCAATTTGCCAAGGAACGTGGTTGCTCCCTCCAAGGGACGGAAGATCCTGAGGTCAATCACATCAACGTCATTAAGAGAAAGGAGAACTAGATGGATTTATGGTTTTCTGAAGTTCATACTCCAGATGTGAAATTGTCCCTGAGAACAGCCAAGCAACTCTACGCTGGTAAAAGTGAATGGCAGGATATCGAAGTCTTGGATACGCCAGCTTTTGGGAAAATACTTATTTTAAATGGGCACGTCTTGTTTTCAGATGCGGATGATTTTGTCTACAATGAAATGACCGTCCACGTTCCCATGGCTGTCCACCCAAATCCAAAGAAAGTCTTGGTTATTGGGGGTGGTGACGGTGGTGTTGCCCAAGTATTAACACTCTATCCAGAATTGGAACAAATCGATATTGTAGAACCAGATGAGATGTTGGTTGAGGTCTGTCGTGAGTATTTCCCAGATTTTGCTGCGGGGCTAGATGATCCTCGTGTTACCATTTACTACCAAAATGGGCTACGCTTTTTGCGAAACTGCGAAGATGATTACGATATTATCATCAACGATGCGACAGATCCATTTGGACATACGGAAGGCCTCTTTACCAAGGAATTTTACGGAAACAGTTACAGAGCCTTGAAAGAAGACGGTATCATGATTTACCAGCATGGGAGTCCTTTCTTTGACGAGGATGAGTCGGCTTGCCGAAGCATGCACCGCAAGGTCAATCAAGCCTTTCCAATTAGTCGTGTCTACCAAGCCCATATCCCAACCAGTCCAGCTGGCTATTGGTTGTTTGGATTTGCATCGAAAAAATACCACCCTGTCAAAGATTTTGACAAGGAAGGCTGGAAAAAACGCCAGCTTTTCACAGAATACTACACTGCAAACTTACACGTGGGAGCCTTTATGTTGCCCAAGTATGTTGAGGACATTTTAGAAGAAGAGGAAGGAAAAAAATGAGTCGTTTACTAGTTATTGGATGTGGGGGCGTTGCCCAAGTTGCTATTTCAAAGATTTGCCAAGATAGCGAAACCTTTACAGAAATTATGATTGCCAGTCGTACCAAATCAAAATGTGATGACTTGAAAGCGAAGCTAGAAGGTAAAACAAGTACAAAGATTGAGACAGCTGCTCTTGATGCAGATAATGTCGAAGAAGTCATTGCCTTGATCGAAAGCTACAAGCCAGAAGCTGTTTTGAATGTAGCTTTACCATATCAAGATTTAACCATTATGGACGCTTGTTTAGTAACAGGTGTTCACTATATCGACACGGCCAACTATGAGGCAGAGGATACAGAAGACCCTGAATGGCGTGCTATTTATGAGAAACGTTGCAAGGAACTTGGTTTTACAGCCTACTTTGACTACTCATGGCAGTGGGCTTATCAGGAGAAATTCAAAGAAGCAGGTTTGACTGCTCTGCTTGGATCTGGCTTTGACCCAGGTGTGACTAGTGTCTTTTCTGCCTATGCTCTCAAACATTATTTTGATGAAATCCACTATATCGACATTTTAGACTGTAATGGTGGTGACCACGGTTATCCATTTGCGACCAACTTCAACCCAGAAATCAATCTACGCGAGGTTTCTGCGCCAGGTTCTTACTGGGAAGATGGAAAATGGGTTGAAGTCGAAGCTATGTCTATCAAGCGTGAGTACGATTTCCCTCAAGTTGGACAAAAAGACATGTATCTCCTTCACCATGAAGAAATCGAATCATTGGCCAAGAACATTCCAGGTGTCAAACGCATTCGTTTCTTTATGACTTTTGGTCAATCTTACTTGACGCACATGAAATGTCTTGAAAATGTTGGACTCCTTCGTACGGATGCCATTAACTTCAACGGCCAAGAAATTGTTCCAATCCAATTCTTGAAAGCCTTGCTTCCAGATCCTGCCAGCCTTGGCCCACGTACTGTTGGTAAAACCAATATTGGATGTATCTTTACAGGTGTCAAAGACGGCGTTGAAAAGACCATCTACATCTACAATGTTTGTGACCATCAGGAATGTTACGCAGAAGTTGGTTCGCAAGCTATTTCTTACACGACAGGCGTTCCAGCCATGATTGGGACAAAATTGGTTATGAACGGTACTTGGAAACAAGCTGGAGTGTACAACCTTGAAGAATTGAATCCAGATCCATTTATGGAAGCTTTGAATGAGTACGGTTTGCCATGGGTTGTGGTTGAAAATCCACAAATGGTGGACTAATGAAGCTAGAACAAGTACCAACACCAGCCTATGTTGTTGACTTAGCCAAGTTAGAAGCCAATTGCCGTATTCTACAATATGTACAAGAAAAAGCCGGTTGCAAGGTTTTGCTTGCTCAGAAGGCGTATTCCCTTTATAAAACCTATCCCTTGATTAGCCAGTATCTATCTGGCACAACTGCAAGTGGTCTCTATGAAGCTAAGCTCGCTAGAGAAGAGTTCCCGGGGGAAGTCCATGTATTTGCGCCAGCCTTTAAGGATGCAGACTTGGAGGAATTACTTGAGATAACAGACCATATCGTTTTTAATTCTGAGAGACAGTTGCGTAAGCATGGTTCGCGTTGTCGTGAGGCTGGTATCAGTGTTGGTTTACGTCTCAATCCTCAATGTTCAACACAGGGTGACCATGCGCTCTATGACCCTTGTGCACCTGATTCTCGTTTTGGCGTAACTTCAGACAAGATACCGAGTGATTTGCTGGAATTGGTAGACGGCCTTCATTTTCTATACCCTTTGCGAGCAGGGAGCAGATGATTTAGAGACAACTTTGAAAGCTGTAGAAGAGCAGTTTGGTCCCTACTTACATCAGGTCAAATGGCTCAATATGGGGG
>NZ_KQ970287.1:316135-323888 GCF_001579035.1 Streptococcus mitis
GCGGGGAAGCCATTGCACTCAATGCGGGTTATCTAGCAACTGAGGTATTAGATATTGTAGAAAACGGTATGGAAATCTTGGTTTTAGATGCCTCTGCGACCTGCCATATGCCTGATGTACTTGAGATGCCCTATCGTCCACCTTTGAGAAATGGCTTTGAGGCACAGGAAAAAGCCCATACCTATAGACTTTCTTCCAATACTTGTCTGACGGGCGATGTGATTGGTGATTATAGCTTTGAAAATCCAGTCCAAATCGGAGACAGACTTTATTTTGAAGATATGGCTATTTACTCATTTGTCAAAAATAATACCTTTAATGGTATTGGATTGCCAAGTCTCTATCTTATGGACGAACAGAGAGACTGTAGCTTAGTCAAAGCCTTTGGCTATCAAGATTTTAAAGGGAGATTATCATGATGGACAGTCCCAAAAAATTAGGCTATCGCATGCCAGCAGAATACGAGCCCCATCATGGTACCCTTATGATATGGCCGACTCGACCAGGATCATGGCCTTTTCAAGGAAAAGCTGCTAAAGCAGCATTTAGCCAGATTATCAAGACCATAGCAGAAGGGGAAAGAGTCTATCTTTTGGTGGGCCAAGACTACTTAGCTGAAGCTCAAAACTACCTTGGAGATAGCGTTGTTTATTTAGACATTCCCAGCAATGATGCCTGGGCGCGTGATACTGGCCCAACCATTCTCCTTAATGATAAAAGGGAAAAGTTGGCAGTAGACTGGTCTTTCAATGCCTGGGGTGGTGCTGTTGATGGTCTTTATCAAGATTATGAAGATGATGACCAAGTAGCCAGTCATTTTGCTGAGGCCTTGGAAATGCCTGTTTATGATGCCAAACCTTTTGTCCTAGAAGGCGGAGCCATTCATAGCGATGGTCAAGGAACCATTCTCGTGACTGAAAGTTGCTTGCTTAGTTCTGGTCGCAATCCTCATCTTAGTAAAGAAGAAATTGAGAGAAGATTATTGCACTATCTAGGTGCCGAAAAAGTTATCTGGTTTCCTTATGGTATTTATCAGGATGAAACCAATGAACACGTTGACAATGTTGCTGCCTTCGTTGGTCCTGCTGAGCTTGTTTTGGCTTGGACAGATGATCAAAACGATCCTCAGTATGCCATGTCAAAAGCAGATCTCGAACTCTTAGAACAAGAGACAGATGCAAAAGGCCGTCACTTCACCATTCATAAACTTCCAATTCCAGCTCTTCGTCAAGTTGTGACAGAAGAGGATTTGCCAGGCTATATCTATGAAGAAGGAGAAGAAGAGCGATACGCAGGTGAAAGGCTTGCTGCTTCCTATGTCAATTTCTATATTGCCAACAAGGCTGTCTTAGTTCCACAGTTTGAGGATGTAAACGACCAAGTAGCCTTAGATATCCTCAGCAAGTGTTTTCCAGACCGTAAAGTTGTCGGAATTCCAGCCAGAGATATTCTATTAGGTGGTGGCAATATCCACTGTATCACCCAACAAATCCCAGAATAGGAGAAAAAGATGAGAAATGTAAAAGTTGCAGCCATTCAGATGCAATGCGCTAAGGATGTGGCAACAAATATCCAAACCGCAGAGCGTTTAGTACGTCAGGCTGCAGAACAAGGTGCACAAATTATTCTATTGCCCGAGTTGTTTGAACGTCCCTATTTCTGTCAGGAACGTCAGTATGACTACTACCAGCATGCCCAGTCGGTGACAGAAAATACTGCCATTCAGCATTTTAAGGTGATTGCTAAGGAACTAGAAGTTGTTTTACCGATCAGTTTCTATGAAAAAGATGGCAATGTCTTATATAACTCTATTGCCGTCATTGATGCAGATGGGGAAGTGCTGGGCGTTTATCGGAAAACTCACATACCAGATGACCATTATTATCAGGAAAAATTTTATTTCACACCTGGCAACACAGGTTTCAAGGTCTGGGATACGCGCTACGCTAAGATTGGGATCGGTATCTGTTGGGATCAATGGTTCCCTGAAACAGCGCGCTGTCTTGCATTGAATGGTGCTGAATTGCTCTTTTATCCTACAGCCATCGGTTCAGAGCCGATTTTGGATACAGATAGTTGTGGTCATTGGCAACGTACCATGCAAGGACACGCAGCAGCAAATATTGTTCCAGTCATCGCAGCCAATCGTTATGGATTAGAGGAAGTCACTCCAAGTGAGGAAAATGGCGGACAGAGTTCCAGTCTTGACTTCTACGGTTCATCCTTTACGACGGATGAAACAGGAGCTATTCTAGAGCGAGCTGAAAGACAAGGAGAAGCTGTTCTGTTAGCTACTTATGACCTTGATAAGGGAGCAAGCGAACGCCTAAACTGGGGCTTGTTTCGAGATAGAAGACCTGAAATGTATCAACGTATTACGGACTAGTAGGGGAGAAATGAGAGATTCATTCTGCTAGACTCGTTTTCACTAGCAACTATAAGGATACTAGGTCATCTAGCAAGTGGATTTTATATTTTAATCCTCTAAGGCTTTCTCGCGCTTTGATGCGAGGAGCTTTTCTGTTTAAGCTTTATCAATAAAACATGCTATAATAGTTGCAGAAAGGTTGGTATTTATGGCTAGGATATTGGTTATTGAAGATAATAGTGACATTCAAGAGATTTTACGAACACTTCTTACTGAGGAACATGAGGTAATTCAAGCCTTTTCTGGTACAGAAGGAATCATGCGTTTTGACCAAGGTGGGATTGACCTCGTTTTGCTAGATATCATGCTTCCTGGGAAAAATGGGGATCAGGTTTTAAAAGCCATCAGGGAACAAAGTCAAATTCCAGTCATTATGCTAACGGCTTTGAGCGATAAGAAGTTAATCAGTCAATACCTCTTAGACGGTGCCAATGATTACATCGTCAAGCCTTTTGATTTGGACGAAGTCTTTGCTAGGATTACTGTTCAATTACGTCAAAACGTAGAAAAACAGCCTATGGAAATAGAAAAAACTGAAAATCTGCCACAAAACTTGAAAAATATCCAGTTTGATGCAGAAAGTTTTGAAATCAAAAATAGCCAGGAAACGATTCGCCTTGCCAAAAAAGAATGCTTGATTCTCCAAACTCTCCTCAAACATCCTAAGAAAATTTTCACCAAGGAAGAACTTTATGAATTGGTCTGGGAGGATAGCTACCTACCTGGAGATAATACTCTCAATACGCATTTGAGTAATCTTCGTAAAAAATTAAACCAGCTTGACTCAACTCAAGAATATATTGAAACCATTTGGGGAGTTGGGATAAGATTAAAAGGAGACAAGCAATGACCTACATGATGATCTTTGTTCTACTGATACTCCTAACTATTTTATCGATTGTATTAATTCGCTACCATCTAGCACTTAAAAACTTGAATCAACAGATTGAGGACAAGATTCTCACAGGTAGTATGAAAAGAGTCGGAGTCAGCATTTTTTCCAAACATTTTTTACAACTCTACCAGCAAATTGAAAATCTATTTCTGGAAGTAGAACAGTCTCGGTTGGTTATGAAAAGGGAAAAGCAGACTCTGGATATGGCCATCAGCAATATTGCCCATGATATTCGGACACCTTTGACTATCGCGTCAGGCTACACGCAACAATTGATAAAAACTCCTGAAGACAAATCAGAAACCTTACAAAAAATAGCCCAACATCTTGATTTAGTTTCCAAACGTTTGGAGGCTCTCCTAGAATACCGTCGTTTGATGGAAGGAGCTGTTAAACCGAAAATGGAAGAAGTGGATCTTTCCGCTTTTATTACCAAAAAGACTCTGACTTATTATGATGTTTTTCAGGCGGCAAATATCACGCTTGATTTTGAGGTTGAAGCTGGTCTGAAAATGAGGACTGATGAAGACTTACTGGATCGAATTTTACAAAATCTGCTTGGAAATATCCTCAAGCATGGTAAGGAAGAAGCGCGTCTATCTTTGAGAAAGGAAAAGGAACAGCTTGTCTTAGAGATTGCAAACCTTGTTAAACAGCCCATCAAAAGAATAGAAAATCTCAGCAACCGTTTTTATTCTGAAAATCTATCTGATACGGAAGAATCCTCTGGTTTAGGCCTTTATATCACTGAGGAATTATGTCATCTTCTCGGTGCAGAGATGAAACTAAGCACAGATGGGCAGTGGTTGTCGGTTTGCATTTACTTTTAACGAAATAAACCTCCTCTGTAGGCTAGAGGAGGTTATTTTTTATAGACTTTTCTTTTTGAAAACTGTCAGTCCACCTATATTAAAGATTACAATAACAGCTAAGCTACCTATAAATGTGTAGAGAATTGACTCACTATTAGCAGTCATAGCATAGGAAAATTGTAAGGACAAATATGGTAAAAATTTGATATTTGGAAAAATGATCATTGGCATAGAAAGTAAGGTAGAGCTGACCAAATAACCAATAAATACCGCAAGATAAGAATGACTAACATAGAGGATGAAGGAAACAATGGAAAGCCAAGCTAGAAGGCAAAGAAATTGAAGGAAAATGGTTACCAGTAGATTTCCAATAAAGCCATCAGGCATAGTTCCAAATCCATTTAAGATAGTTGCTGGAATAAAGGCAATCACGAGACCGATGATGAGTTGAGAAAGTCCAATGCAAGCCAATACAAAGGCTTTGGCAAGGAAAAACTCGGTACGAGAAACACCCACTGTTAAATTATTTTTATAGAGTTTGCCGATTAAATCAACTCCAAGAACGAGGCAGGCTAGGACGATGCAGAGAAAAACGAGGTTTGAACCTTGACTAGATGCGTTGATAAGTGCTTGTATACCGTCCCAACCATGGGTTGGAATTTCTGGTTCTTCTGTCTGGATTGCCATCAGATGACCAGTAGCTCCAAAAATAGCCCCCATTAACATGATTACAAAGAGAATGAACTCTGTAATCCAGAATCCTTTTGAACGGAAAAGACGGTAAAAGTCTGCTTGAATGGTATGTATCATGATTTTCCTCCTATTCGACCAATTGAGTGAAGTATTCTTCTAGGTTTTGACGGGCATAGTAAATCTCGTCAATGGCAACATCTGCCAAGGTTAATTCCTTGAGAATCTGTTTGACATCTTGTTCCTGACCAAAGATATGAATTTCATTTTCTGGATTAACAACCTTGAACTGGAGCTGGATTTGTTCTTTCAATACTTGACAAGCTTTCTCTTGGTCAGCTGTCTTAAGAACAATATAATCCTCACTTAGTGTTTCAAATTCAGCTTTGCTGATTTCACGGATAATCTTGCCTTGATCTAAAATACCAAAACGATTGGCTAGGAGATAGAGTTCTGACAAGATATGGCTAGAGATGAGAATGGTGATCCCTTTCTCTTGATTGAGCCGTTGAATCATGAGTCGAAATTCTTTGATACCGATTGGGTCGAGACCGTTGATAGGTTCATCTAAAATCAGGAAGTCTGGTTTAGATAGAAGGGCAATGGCGATACCAAGTCTTTGTTTCATTCCAAGAGAGAAATCACGAAAGAATTTTTTACCTGTATCTGCCAAACCTACATAGTCCAGCGTTTCTCGAATGACTTGATCAGCATTTGGAATATGGCGAATCATACAGTAATATTTCAGATTTTGGTAGGCTGTTAAGTGATTATGGGCCACAGGTGATTCGATCACTGAACCTACTCGAGATAGAGCCTTGCTCCACTCATTTTCCGTTTGGCTAGAGAAGAGGGAAACAGTCCCTTTATCCGCAAACAGTAGTTGTGTAACGATTTTTATCAATGTGGTTTTCCCAGCTCCGTTCTTTCCGATAAGTCCATAAATATCTCCCTCTCTTATGGTTAGATGAAGATCCTGAAGAATAGCTTGTTTGTCAAAGTTTTTGGACAATCCATGAATGTCAAGTACTGTTTTCATGATTCTCTCCTTTTGATTTATTTTGATAATTTTAGTATAAAGCATAGAAATCAAAGAAAGCTCAAGGATTTCTAAAGAGTTTCTAAAGTTTTAGGAATTCTTAAATATCAAAACCCAGTTGACATGAACTGGGCTTCTTAATTATAAAATATATTTCTCAATGGCACGCGCAACGCCATCTTCTTCGTTGCTGGCTGTAACGTCATCAGCTAGGGATTTGACATAATCGCTGGCATTTCCCATAGCAATACCAAGGCCTGCAAATTGGAGCATTTCGATATCGTTATTGGCATCGCCCATGGCCATAATTTCTGCAGGCTCAATCTTCAAAATCTCAGCTAGTCGAGAAAGAGCAGTAGCCTTTGTCGTTCCAAGTGGCATGGCTTCATAAATGACAGGCTGCGAACGAACTCCACTAAATCGTTGGCAGAGTTCCTCAGCAAAACGCTGCTCAAAATCATCTGTTTGGCTTTCTGTCCCCAAAAACATGCCTTGGAACATACGGTACTTGCCACTAGTCGCTTCCTCAAGAGAAATTTCAGTTAAATCTGAAAAGACTAGTTTAGCATCATTTTCAATGACTTGATTGGGCTTGCCACCGAGAACAAAATAGTGCTCCTCATCAAAAAGAGTCAACTGAACATCACTCTTTTCAGCTAAGTCATAGAGGTATTCAATGTCAGATGGACTGAGTTCCTGCCAGTCAACTAGCCCCCAGTCACTGGTCTGGTGAGTTGAACAACCGTTATTGACAATGACATATTCGTTCTGGAGGTCAAGTCCTAGTTTTTGATAGTAGGGGAGGACACCAAAGAGCGGGCGTCCCGTACAGAGAACCAGTTTGACACCTTTTTCAATAGCTTGGTGAATAGCAGTAATGTGAGTTTGTGGGATTTCCTTGGCTTCATTGAGGAGGGTTCCGTCCATATCCAAGGCTAGTAGTTTAATCATAAGACTTCCTTCTTTATCTTTTGGTATTATTATAGCATATTTTAGAGGAAAGGAGGAGGAATCTTCGGGCTAATCATGGTATAATATAAGGTAATGAAAAATTCCAACGAGGCAGAGATGAAATTACTTTATACTGATATTCGGACTTCTTTGACTGAAATTCTAACCAGAGAGGCGGAGGAGCTAGTTGCTGCTGGCAAGCGGGTCTTCTACATCGCTCCCAACTCTCTTTCTTTTGAAAAGGAACGCGCCGTGCTGGAATGCTTGTCCCAGCAGGCTTCTTTTGCGATTACCGTCACTCGCTTTGCGCAGATGGCTCGTTACCTGATTTTGAATGATTCGCCTGCCAAGACCAGTCTAGATGACATCGGTCTTGGGATGGCCTTTTACAGATGCCTTGCAGAACTTGCCCCCAAGGACTTGCGTGTTTATGGCGCTATCAAGCAAGATCCTCAGTTTATCCAGCAGTTGATTGAGCTTTACCACGAGATGACCAAAGCTCAGATGAGTTTTTTGGACTTGGAGAGTTTGACGGATGAGGACAAGAGGGCCGATTTACTCTTGATTTTGAGAAAGTTACTGCTTATCTCAATCAAGGCCAGTTGGCTCAGGGAAGTCAGTTGTCTCAATTGATTGAGGCTATTGAGAATAACAAGGTAAGTAGTGATTTTAATCAAATCGCCTTGGTTATTGATGGATTTACCCGTTTTTCTGCTGAGGAAGAGAGAATTGTGGACCTACTTCATGGCAAGGGAGTTGAGATTGTTATTGGGGCTTATGCTAGTAAGAAAGCTTATACTAGTCCTTTTAGCGAGGGCAATCTCTACCAAGCCAGTGTGGAGTTTCTCCATCATCTAGCCTCTAAATACCAAACACCTGCTCTGGACTGTTCTCAAACTCATGAGAAGATGGATAGTTTTGACAAGGCCTCTCGTTTA
>NZ_KQ970287.1:324107-327257 GCF_001579035.1 Streptococcus mitis
TGGGGATGTAGCTGCTTACCAGTTATCGCTAAAAACGATTTTTGACCAGTATCAGATTCCTTTCTATCTTGGTAGAAGCGAATCCATGGCTCATCATCCCTTGACACAGTTTGTCGAGTCTATTTTAGCTTTGAAACGCTATCGTTTCCGTCAGGAGGATTTGATAAACCTTCTTAGAACAGGTTTGTATACCGACCTTAGTCAGGCTGATATTGATGCTTTTGAGCAATATATCCGTTATCTTGGTATCAATGGCTTGCCAGCCTTTCAGCAAACCTTTACCAAATCCCACCATGGAAAATTTAATCTGGAACGTTTGAACGCTCTTCGTCTGCGTATTTTAACCCCTCTTGAAACTCTCTTTGCCAGTCGAAAACAGAAAGCTGAAAATCTCTTGCAAAAGTGGAATGTCTTTCTAAAAGAAGGAGCAGTAACTAAGCAGTTACAAGATTTGACAGCCACTATGGAAGCTCTTGAACAGGAAAGACAAGCCGAGGTTTGGAAGGCATTCTGTCATGTTTTAGAACAATTTGCGACTGTTTTTGCTGGTTCACAGGTTAGTCTGGAGGACTTCCTAGCCTTGCTCCATTCTGGAATGAGCCTATCTCAATACCGTACCATTCCAGCAACAGTGGACACCGTTCTGGTGCAGAGTTACGATTTGATTGCACCCTTAACGGCTGACTTTGTCTATGCCATTGGGCTGACTCAGGATCATTTACCAAAAATTGCGCAAAACACCAGTCTTTTGACAGACGAAGAAAGACAGAGCCTAAATCAAGCGACAGAAGAAGGCGTTCAATTACTGATTGCCAGCAGTGAAAACCTCAAGAAAAATCGCTACACTATGCTTTCCTTGATCAATTCTGCTCGCAAGCAGTTGGTCTTGTCAGCTCCAAGCCTTTTTAACGAAAGTGAAAGTAAGGAATCTGCCTATCTTCAAGAGCTGATCCATTTTGGATTTGGTCGGAGAGAGAGGAGGATGAATCACAAAGGGCTATCTAAGGAGGATATGGGGTCCTATCACAGTCTTTTGTCTAGTCTGGTTGCCTATCACCAGCAGGGCGAGATGAGTGAGACTGAGCAAGATTTGACATTTATTAAGGTTCTGACGCGTGTCATGGGGAAAAAACTTGACCAACAAGGTCTGGAAAATCCAGCCCTCCCAACCAGTCCAAGCAGTAAGCCCTTAGCTAAGGACACCTTACAAGCTCTCTATCCTACTGATCAGGAGTTTTACCTGTCTACCTCTGGTTTGACGGAGTTTTATCGCAATGAATACAGTTATTTCCTCCGCTACGTGTTAGGCTTGCAGGAGGAATTGCGCCTGCGTCCTGATGCTCGCAGTCACGGAAATTTCTTGCACCGCATTTTTGAACGCGCCTTGCAGTTGCCTGACGAAGATTCCTTTGACCAACGTTTAGAACAAGCTATCCAAGAAACCAGTCAAGAACGCGAATTTGAGGCTATTTATCAGGAAAGTTTGGAAGCCCAGTTTACCAAGGAAGTTTTGCTTGATGTTGCACGGACAACTGGACATATTCTTCGACACAATCCAGCCATCGAAACCATCAAAGAGGAAGCGAATTTTGGCGGCAAAGACCAGGCCTTTATTCAATTGGACAATGGACGCAGTGTCCATGTACGAGGTAAGGTTGACCGGATTGACCGATTGAAAGCTGATGGAGCGATTGGAGTGGTAGACTACAAGTCGAGTTTAACTCAGTTCCAGTTTCCTCATTTCTTTAATGGGCTCAATTCCCAGTTACCAACCTATCTTGCTGACCCTAAAAAGAGAGGGGGAACAGAACTTTTTCGGTGCCATGTACTTGGAAATGGCTGAGCCTGTCCAATCTCTGATGGCCGTTAAAAGTCTGGCAGGTGCAGTAGTAGAAGCTAGCAAGTCTATGAAATACCAAGGCCTCTTTTTAGAAAAAGAAAGCAGTCATTTGGGCGAATTTTATAACAAAAACAAGGCTAATCAGCTGACGGATGAGGAATTCCAACTCCTACTGGACTACAATGCCCATCTTTATAAAAAAGCGGCTGAGAAGATTTTAGCAGGCCAGTTCGCCATTAACCCTTATACTGAAAATGGCAGAAGTATTGCCACATACGTCCAGCAACACCAAGCCATCACTGGATTTGAAGCCAATTACCACTTGGGCCAAGCCCGTTTTCTAGAAAAGTTGGACTTAGCTGATGGCAAACGACTGGTCGGAGAAAAACTTAAGCAAGCTTGGTTTGAAAAAATAAGAGAGGAGTTGAATCGATGAAGCCTATTCCCTTTTTAACTGAGGAGGAAATTCAAAAACTGCAAGAAGCAGAAGCAAATTCGAGCAAGGAACAAAAGAAAACTGCTGAGCAAATTGAAGCCATTTATACAGCAGGGCAAAATATCCTGGTCTCAGCATCAGCTGGTTCTGGGAAGACCTTTGTTATGGCAGAGCGTATTCTGGATCAGTTAGCGCGTGGTGTCGAAATTTCTCAACTCTTTATCTCAACCTTTACTGTCAAGGCGGCCACAGAGCTTAAGGAACGGTTGGAGAAAAAAATCAGCCAACAAATCCAAGAAAGTAGCGATGTTGACCTCAAACAACACTTGGGACGCCAGTTGGCAGACATACCCAACGCAGCCATCGGAACCATGGATTCCTTCACACAAAAGTTCCTTGGCAAACATGGCTATCTGATTGATATTGCGCCTAATTTCCGTATTTTACAAAACCAAAGCGAACAACTTCTTCTAAAAAATGAAGTCTTTCATGAGGTATTTGAAGCGCATTACCAAGGTAAACAGAAAGAGACCTTTAGTCATTTGCTGAAAAACTTTGCTGGGCGCGGCAAGGATGAACGGGAGATACGCCAGCAAGTCTATAAAATTTATAACTTCCTCCAATCCACCAGTAATCCTCAAAAGTGGCTGAGTGAATCTTTCCTCAAAGGCTTTGAAGAAGCTGATTTTAGCAGTGAAAAAGAAAGACTGACTGAGCAAATCCAGCAAGCCCTTTGGGATTTGGAAAGCTTTTTCCGTTACCATCTGGATAACGATGCCAAGGAATTTGCAAAGGCTGCTTATTTAGAAAATGTCCAGTTAATTTTAGATGAAATTGGTTCCTTGAATCAGGAGTCCGATAGTCAGGCTTATCA
>NZ_KQ970287.1:327277-328470 GCF_001579035.1 Streptococcus mitis
TAGTCAGGCTTATCAGGCAGTGCTTGCGCGTGTTGTTGCCATTTCAAAAGAGAAAAACGGTCGAGCTCTGACTAATGCCAGCCGTAAGGCTGATTTGAAGCCACTGGCCGATGCCTATAACGAAGAAAGAAAGGCACAGTTTGCTAAACTAGGACAACTGTCAGACCAGATAACCATTCTCGACTATCAAGAACGTTATCATGGAGATACATGGGAACTAGCTAAAACCTTCCAAGCCTTCATGAGTGATTTTGTAGAGGCTTATCGTCAGCGTAAACGTCAGGAAAATGCCTTTGAATTCGCTGATATCAGCCATTACACCATTGAGATTTTAGAGAATTTCCCACAAGTCCGTGAGACTTATCAGGAGCGTTTCCACGAAGTTATGGTCGATGAGTATCAGGATACCAACCATATTCAAGAACGGATGCTGGAATTACTTTCTAATGGTCACAATCGCTTTATGGTGGGAGATATCAAGCAGTCTATCTATCGTTTCCGTCAGGCAGACCCGCAGATTTTCAATGAGAAATTCCAACGCTATGCGCAAAATCCAAAAGAGGGCAAGCTCATTCTCCTCAAAGAAAATTTCCGTAGTAGTTCAGAAGTGCTATCAGCAACCAATGATGTCTTTGAACGTCTCATGGACCAAGAGGTCGGCGAAATCAACTATGATAACATGCACCAACTTGTTTTTGCCAATACCAAACTGACTCCCAATCCAGACAACAAGGCGGAATTTCTCCTCTACGACAAGGACGATACAGGTGAGGAAGAAGAGGGGCAGGCAGAAACGAAACTAACAGGCGAAATGCGCTTAGTTATCAAGGAAATCCTTAAACTTCATCAGGAAAAAGGGGTGGCATTTAAGGAAATTGCCCTTCTGACCTCCAGTCGTAGTCGTAATGACCAGATTCTTCTCGCCCTGTCTGAGTATGGAATTCCTGTCAAAACCGATGGAGAGCAAAACAATTATCTCCAATCCCTAGAAGTGCAAGTCATGCTAGACACCCTTCGTGTCATTCACAATCCCCTGCAAGACTATGCCTTGGTTGCCCTTATGAAGTCTCCAATGTTTGGCTTTGATGAGGACGAGTTAGCACGTTTGTCCCTTCAGAAAGCAGAGGATAAAGTCCAAGAAAATCTATATGATAAGCTAATCAATGCACAAAAACTGGCAAGTAGTCAAAAAG
>NZ_KQ970287.1:328647-330851 GCF_001579035.1 Streptococcus mitis
GAAACTAAACCAATTCATGGATATCTTGGCTTCTTGGCGCTTGTATGCCAAAACCCACTCTCTCTATGACTTGATTTGGAAGATTTACAACGACCGTTTTTATTATGACTATGTTGGGGCTTTGCCGAATGGGCCTGCTAGACAAGCTAATCTCTATGCCCTAGCACTGCGAGCTGACCAGTTTGAAAAGAGCAATTTCAAGGGCTTGTCACGTTTTATTGGTATGATTAACCAAGTCTTAGAAGCCCAGCACGATTTGGCAAGCGTGGCCATCGCACCGCCAAAAGATGCAGTAGAGCTCATGACCATCCACAAGAGTAAAGGGCTGGAGTTTCCTTACGTCTTTATCCTCAATATGGATCAAGATTTCAATAAGCAAGACTCTATATCAGAAGTCATTCTCAGCCGTAAAAATGGACTAGGTGTCAAATACATTGCCAAAATGGAGACAGGAGCAGTGGAAGATCACTATCCGAAAACTATCAAACTCTCCATTCCTAGCCTGACCTATAGGCAGAACGAAGAGGAATTACAGCTGGCAAGCTATTCTGAGCAAATGCGTCTGCTGTATGTTGCCATGACGAGGGCTGAGAAAAAGCTCTATCTTGTCGGCAAGGGTTCTCGTGAAAAGCTGGAAGCCAAGGAATACCCAGCAGCTAAAAATGGAAAACTAAATAGCAATACTAGACTGCAAGCAAGGAATTTCCAAGATTGGCTTTGGGCTATCAGCAAAGTGTTTGCCAAAGACAATCTCAACTTTAGTTATCGTTTTGTTGGTGAAGATCAGCTGACTAAAGAAGCCATCGGAGAGTTGGAAACCAAGAGCCCTCTACAAGATAGCTCTCAAGCAGACAATCGCCAGTCTGAAACTATTAAAGAAGCTCTTGAAATGCTAAAAGAGGTGGAAGTCTATAATACTCTTCACCGCGCAGCCATTGAACTGCCTAGTGTTCAAACCCCAAGTCAAATCAAGAAATTCTACGAACCTGTTATGGATATGGAGGGTGTCGAGATTGCTGGTCAAGACCAGTCAGTAGACAAGAAAATTAGCTTTGATTTACCAGATTTTTCAACCAAAGAAAAAGTAACAGGAGCTGAGATTGGTAGTGCTACCCACGAACTCATGCAGAGAATTGACCTCAGTCAGCGACCAACACTTGCTAGCCTGACAGAAACTCTCAAACAAGTTCAAACCAGCCCAGCTGTCAGAGACAAGATCAATCTTGCTAAAATTCTTGCATTCTTTGACACGGTACTCGGTCAGGAAATTCTCACTAATACCAACCATCTTTATCGCGAGCAACCTTTCTCCATGCTCAAACGAGACCAAAAGAGTCAGGAAGACTTTGTTGTCCGTGGAATCTTGGACGGCTATCTGCTTTATGAGGACAGAATTATTCTGTTCGACTATAAGACAGACCGCTATGATGAACCAAGTCAACTCATTGATCGCTATCGTGGTCAGTTAGTCCTATACGGAGAGGCTTTATCTCGAGCCTATTCGATTGAAAATATTGAAAAATACTTGATTTTACTAGGTAAAGACGAGGTTCAAGTTGTAAAAGTCTAGTAGAATCATCTAGTTAAAAATCTTATCAGTTAATGAAGAAATTATTTGAAAATAGATAAAATTTGATGTATAATGGACGGTGTCAAATAGTGTGTCAAAACGCCGTTTGCATATATATATATATATATAGAAAGCAGGCAATAAAATGCTAAGACGTACAAATAAAAACAAGAAATACGCTTTACGAAAAATTGGAAAATATTTTGGACCATGTGTGATTGGTACTATGATTGCTGTCGGAGTAGCTGCAACAATACCATTGAATGAAGTGCATGCTATTGATAGCGTCTACATACCTCATGTGAAAAATGCAAGTGTAAATAACGGGTACGAAGTACACGAACCTAAAGGAAAACAATATATAAGAAATGATGAAGTTGAAAGCCATGTACCTGTTTTAAAGAAAAAGGGACAGGATGGTGTTAAGTATATCTTTGAAAAGGATTGGGATGACTTAGAATTAAGCGGTCGTCCTCATGATCCTGATTATTTTAATGACCATGAAACGCGCAATCTATTTGTAGAATTGTATGCTAAAGAATCTGTTAAACGTGCTGTTAGTGAAGGGGAGACGGATTATTCTTCAATTGTGGATGAAAAAGGTGAAGCTGGTGATCCGGACGAAAAATATGTG
>NZ_KQ970287.1:331567-332771 GCF_001579035.1 Streptococcus mitis
TTAGTATAATTGATCCCAAATATCCACATCGTATAGATAGTAATAGTGGTACAAAACCGGATAAGTATGATCCTACTATAAGAGTAGCGATAGAGGGTGCCGACGGTATTTTTGATGACTCTGATTATGTTGTAATTTCCAACAAGCCGATTACTGTTGATGAAGACTCAGACGAGAATATTGTGAAAGATGATGGTAGTGTTGTACTTTCTAGATATTATAAAGTCGTAACTGGACGCCGTTATGTAGAAGGCGGTGGAGATACGATTGAAGATGCTAATAAAGAAGATGACATTTATGAAGTAGGAACAAAACCGAAAGTCGTTACAGAAGAAATACCATATACAACGCGTTATGAAAGAGATGATACAAAAGGAAGGGATTATCATGTAGTAACAACACAAGGTAAAAACGGTAAAAGAATAACAACTACAACTTACACTTTAAATACTACAAATGGAGACGTGACTGAAAATAAACCGACAGTAGAAGTAACTGACGCGATAGAAGAGGTAATTACTCTAGGAACAAAACCGAAAGTCGAAGAAACACCAATTAAAAAACCAGTACGTTACGAAGCAGATCCAACAAAACCAAAAGGAGAAACTACAACAGAAACAGAAGGTGAAGACGGAAAAGTTGTTACAACAACACCGTACATTGTAAATTCTGATGGAAGTGTAACGGAAGGAGAACCAACAACTGTCCGAACAGAACCAAAAGAAAAAGTAGTAAAAGTTGGAACAAAACAGAAAGATGATATAAGAGAAATTTCGATAACAACGACCTATGAAGATGATCCAACTCTTGAAAAAGGAACAGAGAAAGTAGTTACTGAGGGGAAAGCTGGAAGTGAAACAATAACTACACGTTATATTGTAGATCCAAACACCGGTAAAATTACTGAGACAACTTCTTCTCAAACTACAAAAGTAATGACACCAAAAGTTGTTAAGAGAGGTACGAAAGAAGTAGCACAACCAAATCTTAAAGTAGCACAACCTACAATAGCTATAGTGGAAGAGCCGAATAAAGCAAGTATACAAGTAAAAGCGCCTGAGAAAGATGCGGATACAGTAAGAATCATCTATCCTAAGAGTGATGGATCTGGTGATGAAGAGCTCACACTTACCAAGCAATCTAATGGCGAATGGACTTTAGACAAACAACCTGAAAACGTGATATTAAACAAAGAAACAGGTAC
>NZ_KQ970287.1:332791-338414 GCF_001579035.1 Streptococcus mitis
GTAACCATCCCACGAGAAGCTGTAGTCAATAAGCAAAAAGTTCAAGCTCAATCTAGAAATGGAAATAGTGATTATACTTCATTTGTATATGCAGTTCTCTCTATTGCAGAAGCTAATCCGGTAGGTCTAGTAACACGATGGGTTGCTCAAATAGATAATATCACACTAAAAACACTAAGAGATGAAGTAAGTGGAAAAGAACCAGCAGGAGAGTTTGAGGGATATAAATGGTTATCTAGTCGCCTAGAAGACGGTATTTTAACTCATACATTTGAGATAAATAGCGGAAACTTACCACCAGTAAACTTAATTCCGGAAAAACCAAGTGAGACTGAAAATCCAGTGATTCGTACAGTATGGCGCGATGAAAATGGAAAAGACTTGAAAACACCATCAGTTGAGAAGCAAGAAGCAGGTGAAGTTGAAGGCTATGAATTTGTTGAAAGCCACCGCGAAGGGGATAATTTGACAGTTCATGTGTTTAGAACAAAGAAATCTCAAACTCCAAGCCCAGCACCAGCTAAAGTCTCAGAACAAAAAGGTGAAGCAGTAGCTACATCAGAAAAGCCAGTAGAAAACGGAACATCTACAAACAAATCTGATAAAGCAGGATTACCAAACACAGGTACAGAAACCAATGCTAGCCTTGCGAGCGCTGGTATCATGACCTTGCTAGCTGGTTTAGGACTAGGCTTCTTCAAAAAGAAAGAAGATGAAAACTAGATTCTTGTGAGCAAATCATGAGAGAGAACAATTCCGTTCTCTCTTTTTTTTAATGCTACTGGCTTTCTTTTATTAGCTAGCAAGTTTTGAGAATAGAAAAATCAAAAGAACGTTTGTAACATAACTATTTTTATGTTACAAAATTTTAGCCAAACTATAAGTCCATGCAAAAAACCTTGATTTATGATAAAATAGTAGGTAAGAAGAACTCGATTTATATTAAATTAACATTTAAAGGAAAATTTTTATGGCTACTATTCAATGGTTTCCTGGTCACATGTCTAAGGCTCGTCGACAGGTGCAGGAAAATTTAAAATTTGTTGATTTTGTGACGATTTTGGTGGATGCACGCTTACCTTTATCTAGTCAAAATCCTATGTTGACCAAGATTGTTGGTGACAAACCAAAACTTTTGATTTTAAACAAGGCGGACTTGGCTGACCCAGCAATGACCAAAGAATGGCGTCAGTATTTTGAATCACAAGGAATCCAGACTCTGGCTATTAACTCCAAAGAGCAAGTGACTGTAAAAGTTGTAACAGATGCGGCCAAGAAGCTCATGGCTGATAAGATTGCTCGCCAGAAAGAACGTGGGATTCAGATTGAAACCTTGCGTACCATGATTATTGGAATTCCAAACGCTGGTAAATCAACTCTCATGAACCGTTTGGCTGGTAAGAAGATTGCCGTTGTCGGTAACAAACCAGGTGTGACCAAGGGACAACAATGGCTTAAAACCAATAAAGACCTGGAAATCTTGGATACACCAGGGATTCTATGGCCTAAGTTTGAAGATGAAACTGTTGCACTTAAACTAGCCTTGACTGGAGCTATTAAAGATCAGTTGCTCCCTATGGATGAGGTGACAATTTTTGGTCTTAATTATTTCAAAAAACATTATCCAGAAAAGCTAGCTAAACGCTTCAAACAAATGAAAATTGAAGAAGAAGCACCTGTTATTATTATGGACATGACCCGTGCCCTCGGTTTCCGTGATGACTATGACCGCTTTTACAGTCTCTTCGTGAAGGAAGTCCGCGATGGCAAACTTGGTAACTATACCTTAGATACATTGGAAGACCTAGATGGCGACGATTAAAGAAATCAAAGAACTCCTTGCTACGGTCAAGGAGTTAGAAAGCCCTATTTTTTTAGAGCTTAAAAAGGATAATCGCTCTGGAGTTCAAAAGGAAATCAGCAAGCGTAAAAAAGCCATTCAGGCAGAATTGGATGAGGATCTTCGTTTGGAATCCATGCTTTCCTACGAAAAAGAACTTTACAAGCAAGGATTGACCTTGATAGCAGGTGTTGATGAAGTAGGTCGTGGTCCCCTGGCTGGTCCTGTAGTCGCTGCAGCCGTCATTTTACCTCAAAATTGTAAGATTAAAGGCCTCAACGACAGCAAGAAAATCCCTAAAAAGAAACATCTGGAGATTTTTCAAGCCGTTCAAGAACAAGCCTTGTCGATTGGAATTGGTATCATGGATAATCAGGTCATCGACCAAGTCAATATCTATGAAGCAACCAAACTAGCCATGCAAGAAGCAATCTCCCAGCTCAGTCCTCAACCTGAGCACCTCCTGATAGATGCCATGAAACTGGGCTTACCCATTTCGCAAACTTCCATCATCAAAGGAGATGCCAATTCCCTCTCTATCGCAGCAGCTTCTATAGTAGCCAAGGTGACACGTGATGAATTGATGAAGGAATATGATCAGCAGTTTCCTGGCTATGATTTTGCTACTAATGCAGGTTATGGAACTGCTAAACACCTAGAAGGACTCGAAAAACTAGGAGTTACCCCAATTCACCGAACCAGCTTTGAACCCGTTAAATCACTGGTTTTAGGTAAAAAGAAAGTTAATTGAAAGGAGATACCATGGAGGAACAGTCGGAAATAGTCCGTTCTAAGAAAGAATTCGCCTTTGCCTCAAGTACTATATTATCCCAAGTTGGACGAGGAATCATTGTGGGACTCGTTGTCGGGCTCATCGTCGGATCCTTTCGGTTTTCAATCGAAAAAGGCTTCCACCTGATACAAGGACTTTATCAAGATCAAGCGCACCTAGTACGCAATCTTTTTGTACTGGTTTTGTTTTATTTATTCATCTGCTGGCTCAGTGCCAAACTGACACGCTCAGAAAAAGATATCAAGGGTTCTGGAATCCCTCAAGTCGAAGCCGAACTAAAAGGTCTCATGACCCTCAACTGGTGGGGCGTTCTCTGGAAAAAATATATTCTAGGAATTCTAGCTATTGCCAGCGGACTCATGCTGGGGCGTGAAGGGCCAAGTATCCAACTGGGAGCAGTTGGTGGTAAAGGAATTGCCAAGTGGCTCAAATCCAGTCCAGTAGAGGAACGTTCCTTGATTGCCAGTGGAGCTGCAGCAGGTTTAGCCGCTGCCTTTAATGCACCGATTGCTGGACTTCTCTTTGTGGTAGAAGAAGTCTATCATCACTTTTCACGCTTTTTCTGGGTCTCAACTCTAGCAGCCAGCATCGTAGCAAATTTTGTGTCTCTACTCATATTTGGCCTAACACCCGTACTGGATATGCCAGACAATATCCCACTCATGACCCTAGACCAGTATTGGATTTATCTCGTCATGGGAATTTTTCTAGGATTTTCTGGTTTTCTCTATGAAAAAGCTGTACTTAATGTTGGCAGAGTTTATGACTTGATTGGTCAAAAAATCCATTTGGATAGAGCTTATTATCCAATTCTGGCCTTCATTCTCATCATCTCAGTCGGAATTTTTTTACCCCACATCCTTGGTGGTGGAAATCAGCTGGTTCTTTCCTTAACTGAGCAAGATTTTAGTTTTCAAGTTCTATTAGCTTACTTTTTAATTCGCTTTATCTGGAGCATGATTAGTTATGGAAGTGGTCTTCCAGGAGGAATTTTCCTACCTATTTTGGCTCTCGGTTCCTTACTTGGCGCCCTAGTTGGTGTTATCTGTGTCAATCTTGGACTTGTCAGTCAAGAGCAATTCCCTATATTTGTCATTCTAGGAATGAGTGGTTATTTTGGAGCAATATCCAAGGCTCCCTTAACCGCCATGATCCTCGTAACTGAGATGGTAGGAGATATTCGCAACCTCATGCCACTTGGTCTTGTCACTCTTGTCTCTTATATTATCATGGATTTGCTCAAGGGTGCACCAGTCTATGAAGCCATGCTGGAAAAAATGCTTCCAGAAGAAGTATCCAGCGAAGGAGAAGTTACCCTTATCGAAATACCAGTTTCTGATAAGATTGCTGGAAAACAAGTACACGAACTCAACTTACCACACAACGTCCTCATCACTACCCAAGTGCATAATGGAAAGAGCCAAACAGTTAACGGCTCAACCAGAATGTATCTGGGTGATATGATTCACCTAGTGATTCCAAAAAGTGAAATTGGAAAAGTCAAAGATTTGTTGTTGTAGGGTTTATTTACATAATTTATGTTATGTAAATAGCTGACTTAATTTATTTAGAAAACCGATTCTCAGAAATGAGATCGGTTATTCTTTACTAACAAGATGTTTAACATCAAGTAATCGAACTTTGTTGAAAATAAGACTATAATTAAGTTAGAAATGATAAAGCATAAAGCTAGAAAGGAGTTTACTGTATCAAATCTGTACAGTAAGATTAAAATCATGAAAAAGAAAACGATAGCAATTATACAATGCATTTTGTATCTCATAGCTCCTTATATAGCTCTTCAGTTATGTAGTATGAACAGAAGTTTAGTAGGTGAGATTTTTATTATTTTCCTTATTCTGTTGACTATTTCATTCTGGTTTAGTATTTGGAAACTAGAAAAAGCACTAGCTAATGATTCACAATAGAAACTGCAAAGATTTAGATCTGTTTTACTCAGGTCTAAGTCTTTTTTAAACATCCCTACAACATTTTTCCGAAAAACTATAATTTTCTTGAAAAATAAATAAGTCTATGATATACTACTTGTAGACTTATTTATGGAGAAAATACATGAAACGTGAGATTTTACTGGAACGAATCGATAAACTAAAACAAATCATGCCCTGGTATGTACTGGAATACTACCAATCTAAGCTTGCTATTCCCTATAGCTTTACAACCTTGTACGAATACCTCAAGGAATATGACCGATTTTTCAGCTGGGTTTTGGAGTCTGGTATTTCAAACACTGATAAAATGTCCGATATTCCTTTATCAGTTTTGGAAAATATGTCTAAGAAAGACATGGAATCCTTTATCCTTTATCTACGTGAACGTCCCTTGCTGAATGCTAATACAACCAAACAAGGTGTTTCACAGACAACTATCAATCGAACCTTATCAGCACTTTCTAGTCTTTACAAGTATCTGACCGAGGAGGTTGAAAACGATCAGGGGGAACCTTATTTCTATCGTAATGTAATGAAAAAAGTTTCAACCAAGAAAAAGAAAGAAACGCTTGCTGCCAGAGCTGAAAACATCAAGCAAAAACTCTTTTTAGGTGATGAAACAGAAGGTTTTCTAACTTATATTGACCAAGAGTATCCACAACAACTTTCAAATCGAGCTCTTTCATCATTCAACAAAAATAAAGAACGTGATTTGGCCATCATTGCCCTTCTCTTGGCATCTGGCGTCCGCTTATCTGAAGCTGTTAATCTGGATCTAAGAGATCTCAATCTCAAGATGATGGTTATCGATGTCACTCGAAAAGGTGGCAAACGTGACTCGGTCAATGTCGCTGCCTTTGCAAAACCTTATTTAGAGAATTATCTGGCCATTCGAAATCAACGCTATAAGGCTGAAAAGACGGACATTGCACTCTTTCTAACTCTCTATCGAGGTGTCCCAAATCGTATCGATGCTTCTAGCGTTGAAAAAATGGTTGCTAAGTACTCTGAGGACTTCAAAGTCCGTGTAACCCCCCA
>NZ_KQ970287.1:339247-340036 GCF_001579035.1 Streptococcus mitis
TCTGGAACTCCAAAGGCTCCGTAAATCAAGAGATAGTTAAATCCACTATTGAGGGGAAGTAACAAAAGCATGAGGTACATGGACAGTTTGGTCAAGCCCAGCGAATCCAGCAAGGAACGAATGACACTAAAAAGCAATAAGGGGATAATTCCAATAGATAAAAACCAAAGATAGTGAACCGCTACTGCCGCCACCGGTGCTTCTAGTCCAATATGATTCAAGATTGGTGATGCCAAGAAAAGCACCATCCCCAGCAAGACCACAGATAGACCCAAGGCCAGATAGATGAACTGGTAAAAATCAGACGCAACCTCTTCCTTTTTGCCTCGCCCAAGATGGTGACCAATGATGGGTACCAGGGCTGACACAATCCCTGTTAGGAAGGTAAAGAAAGGATTCCAGATACTGGTTGCCATGGACACACCAGCCAAGTCCATAGTATTGTATTGACCTGTCATTTCAGTGTCAACAAAAGAGGCAGAATAATTGGCAAATTGGTAGATCAGGATTGGGAAAAATATCTTTAAAAATAATACTAACTTCTCTCGTAAACACTTTGTCTTATACATACTTCTCTTTCTATTCTGATTTATCTAAACCAAAGAGTTTCAGACCATAGTTTTTCAAACTTAGCGGAGGGTTATTAGATTTTGAAGTAGTATGCCAACACGCACATGTACGACAATAATAGCTTCTAACTAAACCTCCATTATCATATTGAACCGCATGGTCAGCTTTTTCTTTAGTTTCATATTGAATTTTAGAACGATTAGATGCGGGACAGTAAAT
>NZ_KQ970287.1:340056-344144 GCF_001579035.1 Streptococcus mitis
GCTTTTCTCTCCCTACGTTTTCGAAAATAATTCATATTCCAACTCCTATCAAGCTTGATAGACGATTTGTCCCTTACAGATGGTATATTTAACCTGCCCTTTTAAGGTTTCACCGATGAATGGTGAATTAGCTGCTTTCGAAGCAAAATGGGAGTCCACAAGGCGGTCAGCATTAGAATCAAAAATAGTGATGTCTGCTGGACCATTCTCAGCCAAGTAACCTGCTTCAAAGTTATAAAGTTTAGCTGGGTTGTAGGTCATTTTTTCAAGCAATTCCATCAAGCTTAACTCACCAGTTTCCACCAAATAGGTCAAGCCAAGAGATAGGGATGTTTCCAAACCTGTCATACCAGATGGTGCTTTGGTGATATCCTCAACATTTTTTTCATCCGCATGGTGAGGCGCATGGTCTGTCGCAATAACTGTGATGACACCTGACTTGAGACCTTCAATCACGGCACGACGGTCTGATTCCAAACGAAGCGGCGGATTCATCTTAGCATTGCTACCTTGAGTCAAAAGAAGTGCTTCTGTCTTAGAAAAATGCTGTGGCGCTACTTCTGCTGTTACTTGCGCACCTAGCCCCTGAGCAAACTCCACTACTTTAACACTTTCTTCCTTAGACAAATGCTGAATATGAACATGGGCCTTGATTGCATAGGCAATCATGACATCACGCGCCATCATAGCATACTCAGCCACCCCAGTCGCACCGCAGATATGGAAATGCTCTTTAGCAATATTTTCGTTAAAGCCAAGAACACCGTTCAAACCTGGATCTTCCTCATGAAGACTAATAAAGGTATTAAGCTTTTTAGCTTCCTCCATGGCTTCCTTGACAACTTTACTGCTTTCAAGCGGAATACCATCATCTGAGAACCCAACCGCCCCAGCTTCTAAAAGTGCCTTAAAGTCAGTCAAATCTTGCCCATTAAAATTCTTAGTAATGGTCGCAACCGTCTTGACATGAATTTTTTCTTTGGCAGCTGATTGAAGAACTTCTTGTAAAGTCTCCACGTCTGAAATGGTTGGACTAGTATTAGCCATCATGACAACCGTTGTAAAACCACCTGCCGCAGCTGCTAAGGCACCTGTATGAATATCCTCCTTGTGGGTTTGACCAGGTTCACGGAAATGAACATGGATATCAACCAGTCCAGGCGCAACCACAAGACCAGTAGCGTCAATCAGTTCTGCTCCTTCTTCTTTAATCTCAGGCGCAATTTTGACAATTTTCCCATCTCGGACCAAAACATCACACACTTGATCCAAACCAGACTTAGGATCCATTACACGACCATTTTTGATTAGTAGCATCTACTTTCTCCTTTATTCATAGAAATCAACTTGGGTATCCAACAATTTATCCCCATCATAAACAAACTTGGCTGAAAAGAAGGGTTTATCCTCTAAAAGCCACTCAACAAAGGTATGGTCACCTTCCCAAGTCGGCTTACTCAAAACCTCATCATAGGGAACCCATTCTAGCGTTCCCTCGTTGCAATCAATCAAGTCACCCTCGAACTCCGTCACCTTAAAAACATATGTGTACCAGTCTAAATCTGGTGTAAATTCAGGAAAAGTGATGACACCTTTTAGAACTGGCTTGGCTTTGAGCCCTGTTTCCTCAAGGATTTCACGCGCCGCGCATTCCTGAGGGGTCTCACCTCTCTCTAGCTTACCACCCACACCAATCCATTTCCCTTCATGAACATCATTGGGTTTCTTATTACGGTGGAGCATGAGCAGTTCCTTCCCGTTATCAATGTAGCAAATCGTCGCTAACTGAGGCATATTCTCTCCTTATCTAAGCCAATCGATTGGCTCTTGTCCTGTCTCTTTTAAGAATGCATTGGCCTTGGAAAAAGGCTTGGAACTCCAAAATCCTCTATAAACTGACAAGGGACTGGGATGGGCTGATTCGATAATCAAGTGATGAGGATTGGTAACTAAGGCCTTCTTCTTACGTGCATAAGCTCCCCAGAGTACAAAAACGACTGGTCTATCTAGATGATTGACCACCTGAATCACAGCATCTGTAAATGGCTCCCATATTTGACCCGCATGACCATTGGCTTGTCCAGCAGGAACCGTCAAACAAGCATTAAGAAGCAAGACTCCTTGTTCAGCCCAAGCTGTCAAATCATGAGATTTCTTAATCCCGATATCATCTGACAATTCCTTCAAGATATTTTGCAAGGATGGCGGAGCTGGGATAGAGTCAGGTACAGAAAAACTCAAGCCCTGCGCTTGACCTGGCCCGTGATAGGGATCTTGCCCTAGAATCACCACCTTAACTTCTTCTAGGGGTGTGGTCAAGAGAGACTGAAAAACCTTTTCCTTAGGTGGATAAACAGTTCCATGAGCATAGACCTGCTCCATAAACTGATTGATTTTCGCAAAATAACCTTCAGGTAATTGCTCCTTAATCAATTCATGCCAAGACGAGTGTTCCATAGTCGACTCCTTCATTTTTACTGCCTCTATTATAGCAAAAAGTGGCTATCTAAACCACTTTTTACAGTTTATCTAAGCAATCCAGCAAGTCTTGGTAAGAATAGACTTCGTAGGTTGGCTGGGCTTGTGTGTGATTTTCGAGGTGATGAGGATTGTACCAGATAGTATCAATCCCCGCATTATTGCCACCTTGAATGTCGGCGGTTAGGGAATCTCCAATCATCAGCGTCTCTTCTTTGCTAAAACCTTCAATCTGTTGACCAATTTTTTCATAAAAGAGAGCATCAGGTTTTTGTGTTTGCAATTGCTCAGAGATAAAGACTTGATTGAAATAAGGTGCTAGACCAGATTGAGCCAAACGACCCGTCTGAATGGCAGTAATGCCATTTGTCGCAGCATACAGCTCATAATCTCTCTCGATAAGGCTGTCTAAGAGTTCATGAGCGCCCGAAATCGTTTGTCCCTGTTGTGCGAGGTAAAATTGGTAACACTGGGCTAGAAAACTACCATCTTTTTCCTGTCCAAAATGAGCAAATAAACGAGAGAAGCGCGTGTTAACCAGCTCTTGTTTACTGATTTTCTTTTGCTCCAAGTCCTTCCAGAGAGCCTTGTTCATAGGAACATAATAGTCTTTATAAGCCTGAATATCTGAAACTCCTTCTTCTTTTAGAAGTTGGGTCAAAGCCACATCCTCAGCAACATCAAAATCAAGCAAGGTGTGGTCAAGGTCGAAGAATAGAAATTTGTAGGACAATTTGAGGTTTTCCTTTCTAAGATAAACAACTGTCACTTCAGCCAGCTGTTCAATGTAAAAACTTAAAAATGGTAAAGTATAACAAAAATAATAGATCCAATTGATTAACTAACCCATACTATTCTAGTGAATTATAGAAAAATACTTCTATAAATTCGAGCAATAGTTAAAATACAAACAAATATAATTCCCAAAATAGATAACACTATTTTCACAAAATTCATTTCAGAGCCTATTACATAGATATGAAAAAGAGGGGCTAGTCCTACACATATATACAATAGATAATTTATAAAGTTTATTTCACCAATTCCAGCAAAAAAATGTTTCATTTTAAATATCCCAATTTTACCTTTCGTCTTAATAATCCATTAACAACTCTATTGACTTCTCTTTTTTTGGAAAAATCTTGATAGCAAATTTGCTCCACTTAATGCCACTAAGATTTCAATGGGCAAAAAATAGTAATCCCATATCAAATGAGAAATCAGCAATGTTAGAAATAGTATACAGTCAATATAACTATTCTGAAAATACTCTGTAATTACATAATACAGAAATGCCACAACCACTGAAATTAAAACAACCATCATAATACTATCATCCTGTTCTTAATTTATTGTTACTTTTCTATCCCATTCATCAATAGCATTAAAAAATCCAATAAAGAAATGATTACCTACTCACTAATACTATTCTAAAATTTAATTTTTTGGGGGATTTAGTAACGCAATTCCAATTAGCAATACACCTAATATAAATAAAAGTATTTCCCAAAATTTATTCTCAGTTTTAATAAAAGGTATAAGATACATACTAACCAATATGGAACTTACTCCTAAAAGAGCAAAGACCACTCTGACTCTATCACTTAGTT
>NZ_KQ970287.1:345046-347072 GCF_001579035.1 Streptococcus mitis
AAAAATAGATAGGCACCCCACACGATGATATGCGCTTTACGAATTGACTCTAAACTACTCATCTACCTACTCCTAATATGTAAAGGGAATCCATTTTTAGTTTACATTCTCTTTCAAACAAGTCATAAGCATTTCATGATATTTCCTTCTTCTAGACCTAAACCAAGTCAGATTAAAGATACAAATATAATGATAAGGCTTTCTTTTACTTTAGACTACCATAAAACAAGGAATCTTTCAACAAAATTCATTAACAAACTACTATTCTAGAAGATTGTTAGCCCAAAACTTTCAGAATAGAACTATCCTAACTATCGAATGCTCTAACTTCATAAATATAAATGTAATTCTAAATCTAGAATTCCTATAAACTAAATATTTTCGCACTATTCTAAGCCATTGATAGCCTTAAATGTTAATTTTTGAAGAATTCTAAAGCTAGAATAGTCCCATCACAATCAGTTTTGAATGATGAACAATTTAGAAACACTATGATTCTACTCCTTTTAAACAAAAAGGAACTGCTCAAGCAATCCTTTTCTGATTTTGAAATTATTTACTTATACTCTTCGAAAATCAAATTCAAACCACGTCAGCTTCACCTTGCCGTACTCAAGTACAGCCTGCGGCTAGCTTCCTAGTTTGCTCTTTAATTTTCATTGAGTATTAAACTTTGATAGTTGAGATAATCAATAGCCCACCTATAAAAAGAGTTATAGTAAAATTCCTTATTTATTGATTTCAAGCTCCGACAACTGTGTTTGAATAACTGACAGTTCTGCACCAGCCTGAAGAAGAGCACCTGCAGTATAGGCACCTTCTACAATTGGAACCCTATTGATCATGATACTTTTATCACTGAAATCAGCCACCATTTCTAAGTTCATTTTAGCAGAACCTAGGTCAAAAAAAGCTAATAAAGTATCTGCTGGATTTTCGGAAACAATCCTATCTACTTGATCAAAACTCGTTCCAATTCCTCCATCTTCGGTTCCTCCTACATAAGTAATTGGAACATCTTTAGCTACTTCACTAATCAGTTCAACAAGACCTTGTGCAATGTTTTGGGAATGTGAAACGATAACAAGACCAATACTTCCCATTAAACCACCCCAGTTTCTAAAAGAGCAGTAAAGAGTAAGCCAGATGAGAAAGACCCAGGATCGATATGTCCAAGAGAACGTTCTCCTACATAAGATGCTCTTCCTTTAGTTGCAAGTAAATCTTTGGTAGCATTCACTACCTGATCAATAACCTCTTGAGTCAATTGGCCAGCAGACAAAGCAGCAATAACAGGAGTCCAAACATCAACCATTGTCTTCTCTCCAACTTCTGCTTTTCCACGTTTGACAATCATATCCAAACCGCTTTGTAAGATTTCCTCTATTTTCGAATTTGAATCAGCCTTGGCCATGCCCATAAAAGCAGAGCCATACAAGGGACCAGAAGCACCGCCTACCTTACTCAGTAGTTGCATTGAGACAAGTTTAAACACATCACTGCTGGTCTCAAATTGCTTTCCTTCTAAGTTTTCCATAACTGCAGCCATTCCACGCGCCATATTTCCACCGTGGTCTCCATCTCCTATAGGAGTGTCTAACTCACTAAGGTAATCTTTCTGTTCTTGAATCTTTTCATTAAAAAGCTTCATCCATTCAAGAGCTTGTTCAGCATTCATGCGACATTTCCTCCTTGAGTTTTACCAAGCTGGGGTAGTAACAGGTGCATTTAGAGCATCCAACCACTCATCATCTGCCAATCGAATCAATGTTAATGACAAGCCAGCCATATCAATTGAGGTCATATAGTTTCCAATTTTCTTAAATGCCAACTCAACATCTTTTTCATGGAGTAATTTTGCCACATCATTTGCAAATACATATTGCTCCATAAGAGGAGTGCTTCCTAAACCATTGATGAGAAGGCCATAGCGTTCACCAGCTTTAAGTTGGAAACCTTCAGATAGTTTTTCAACCAATTCTGAGGCCAATTGTGCGGAAGGTTGCATTTTCTCTTTTTTTATATC
>NZ_KQ970287.1:347740-349022 GCF_001579035.1 Streptococcus mitis
ATTTTTTTCATGAGAAACTCCTTTCGGCATGTATCTTTGTTTTCGTTTTCATTATATATTTTTTATTGCTGGCTGATAAGGGACAGATTCTATTATTTGTCCCCTTTTAAACCCGTTTCAAACATTTTTTTGGTAAAATGAAGGAAGTAAAAGAAAGGTTTCCTATGGCATCATCACTCATTACAAAAAAACGGATTGCCAAAGCATTTAGAGACCTATTAGCTACTAGAGAATTTGACAAAATCTCTATTGTAGATATCATGGAATCAGCTGGCATTCGTAGACAGACCTTTTATAATCACTTTCTTGACAAATATGAACTGCTCGACTGGATTTTTGAAACTGACTTAACCGAGTATATCACTAATAACTTGGACTTCATTTCAGGCCAAAAACTATTACAAGAATTATTTCTTTATTTCGAACAAGAGCGTGACTTTTATATTCAACTTTTTGATATTCAAGGGCAAAATAACTTCTATGACCACTTTATAAACTACTGTCGCTTGCTTGTATCAAAGATTTTAAGAGAATACGGTCAGATTGATAGCGATTCATCTGCTTATACTTGTTTTTTGTTAGACTACCATTCACATGCTCTAGCAGAAATCGTGAAGTCTTACGTCAATAAAAAAGTCCAGTTCCACAACCAGACTTTCTAATCATGACAATTATTGGAAAGAGACCACAATGACATTTATTTCAAATCATAAACAGAAAATTATTTCAAGTTACATTTCGGCAACTGTCAGCAGTCATCTTGAATTGAAAAACACCCTACCTTACCATTAGTCTATCAAAAAAATCACAATCCTCATCAGGTTCCAATATTGTCGGGTGGAGGTTCCGGTCACGAACCTGCGCATATTGGATATGTGGGAGAAGGAATGCTTACCGCTGCTATCTATGGCCAATTATTTACTCCTCCTACAAGAACTGAAATCTTAGAGTCCATTCGTTTTTTAAACAATGGTCACGGTGTTTTCATCATTGTAAAAAATTTCGAAGCAGACATCAAAGAATTTAGCTGGGCCATTAATACTGCTAGAAAAGAAGGGATTAAGGTCGGCTATAGTCTAGCACACGACGATATTTCAATTGAACCTCACAATAGATTTCAAATTAGAGGAAGAGGGCTTGCAGGGACTATTTTACTTCATAAAGTTCTAGGATATGCAGCTCAAAATGGTGCCGACATAGAGCAACTAACTGATTTAGGTCATCAGCTTGCTCCCGAAATCGCAACGATTGGCTTTGCAACGAAATCTGCTAGTCTCCCCCA
>NZ_KQ970287.1:349671-353124 GCF_001579035.1 Streptococcus mitis
AATAAACAGTGGTTAGAAGCGCTAAATGCTCCAACGACAGCTTTTGCATGGTAATTTGCTTGTATAACTCAAAAGGGCTACATCACTTGATGGCCCTTTGCTTTTATCTTACGTTTAAAAGAACTCATTCTTGCCATTTCAAATAGTCCATCTATACCTTACAATTCTTCCGATGAGTTTTGAGTTTTTTCAGAGCCCAATCATAGTGACTGGAGGTGCTACTGACAAAGTAAGAACCTAGACTTGTCCCGCCGGTCCACTTATAGACACCTTTGCTAAAGAGTTCGTCATTGCTAAAAACTTCTATCAACTCTAAAACATCTCTATGTGATTGTTCTAGGAGTCTAGTCGCTTCTTCTATGGAGGTTTTCTAGTGCTTTTTCCAAAAAGCGACATTCATCTCCCCATAAGTTTTCCAATTATAAGGTTCAGGGAGAAAAGGTTTTTCGTGACCTTCTTGATTAGAATATACCCAAGTCGAAAGTAACTGATGCCATTCATAAAGATGAATCAGGACATCCCGTAGATTTTTATCCCTTTTCCAGTGAGCTTCTTTTTTCTTTGGGTCTCTTGAAAAATCAAATGGAGTCTGTAGCTCATCTTCACTTAATTGAGAGATGAAGAGGTTAAGCTTTTCATAATTTTCCTTAGAGGCTAATACTAGTTCCTCTTTTGTTTTGGGTCTAGGCACAGAGTTCTCCCTTCATATTACTAGTTATTATGAGTATTTTAATCTTGTAATCTTTGTTCAAAATTTAAAATTACAAATTTCTACAACTTATCCTTTAATTTCTCAACAAAGAGATAGGCTGCTGGGCAGGTCAAGGTATTCTTAATCGTCAAATGGTTGATTTGATGGATTTTTTTACGGTCGGTATGGGGAAATTCACGACAGGCCTTTGGACGAACGTCATAGATAGAACAGAGGTTATCTCCTCCTAAAAATGGGCAAGGCATGGATTTGAAAACCTTGTCTCCATCTTCATCCACCTGCAGAAATTCAGCTTCAAAGGCCGGCAATTTCATTTTGAAATATTTTGCAATACGGGTGATGTCTGCCTCTTTGAAGTCAGGACCCAAAGTCTTACAACAGTTAGCACAGGCAGTACAATCAATCTCCGCAAAGACTTCTTGGTGAATCTGCTGGGCAATCTTGTCTAGGTTTTTAGGAGGTTTTTTCTTTAGATTGGCTAAAACTTTACGATGCTCCTTCTGCTTTTGCAAGGCTAGCTGATGGTAATACTCAATATCAATTTCTTTAGACATGATTTCTCTCTTATTCTATTTGTTTACCCTATTATATCATGCCTCTGACTCATTGAAAAGTGGACTTTATAAAACCATATTTTCTAAAATGCGTCAAAAAACCTTGCAACTAGGTTACAAGGTTAATGACATTAATCGAAGTTAACGTATTCTTTTTGAAGTTCAAGAACTTCTTCCATTGTTGAACACTCTGTAAGGGCACGATTAGCGTACTCTTCCATCTTAGCAGTATCCAATTTCTTCATCAAGCTACGTGTACGAAGGACTGATGTTGCTGACATAGAGAATTCATCCAAGCCCATTCCGACAAGAAGTGGAACAGCTGTTTGGTCACCTGCCATCTCACCACACATACCAGCCCATTTACCTTCAGCATGAGCTGCCTTGATAACGTTGTTGATCAAGCGAAGGATTGATGGGTTATATGGTTGGTAAAGGTATGAAACTTGCTCGTTCATACGGTCTGCCGCCATTGTATATTGAATCAAGTCGTTTGTACCAATTGAGAAGAAGTCTACTTCTTTAGCAAATTGGTCTGCAAGCATCGCTGCTGCAGGGATTTCAATCATGATACCAACTTGGATGTTATCCGCCACTGCAACTCCTTCAGCAAGAAGGTTTGCTTTTTCTTCATCAAAGACTGCTTTAGCTGCACGGAATTCTTTCAAGAGGGCAACCATTGGGAACATGATACGCAATTGACCATGAACAGATGCACGAAGAAGAGCACGGATTTGCGTGCGGAACATTGCATCTCCAGTTTCAGAAATAGAGATACGAAGGGCGCGGAATCCAAGGAATGGGTTCATTTCATGTGGCATATCGAAGTAAGGAAGTTCCTTATCTCCACCGATATCCATTGTACGAACAACCACTGGTTTACCATTCATTCCCTCAAGAACAGCTTTGTATGCTTCATACTGCTCATCTTCAGTTGGAAAATCTTGAGAATCCATATACAAGAACTCTGTACGGTAAAGTCCAACAGCTTCAGCACCGTTGTTGTTAACACCTTCAACGTCTTTTGGAGTACCGATGTTAGCGGCCAACTCGAAGTGTTTACCGTCAGCAGTCACTGTTTGAGCATCTTTCAAAAGTGCCCATTCAGCTTTTTGTTTAGCATAAGCTTCACCAGCTGCTTTAAATTCTGCCGCTTGTTCATCTGTTGGGTTGATAATGACTTCACCAGTAATTCCGTTAACGGCAAGGATATCACCGTCTTTCACTACTTCAGTGATGTTATTTGTTCCCAATACAGCTGCAATTTCAAGTGTACGTGCCATGATAGCTGAGTGGCTTGTACGTCCACCGATGTTTGTTACAAAAGCTTTTACAAAGTTTTTGTCCAATTGAGCTGTATCAGATGGTGTCAAGTCATGCGCAATCACGATTACTTCTTCGTTGATAGAAGCTGGGTTTGGCAATTTCTTACCAAGAAGGTTTGCCAATACACGTTTTGTCACGTCGCGGATATCCGCTGCACGTTCTTGCATGTATGGGTTGTCTTCCATGCCTTCAAAGATAGTGATGAACATGTCAGTCACTTCTTTAAGACCTGCTTCTGCATTGACTTTCTTAGCACGGATTGTTTCTTTAATCTGACCAATCAATTCTGGGTCAGAAAGAACCATCAAATGAGCGTCAAAAACTTGAGCCGCTTCTTCACCAAGCGTACCTACAGCTTTCTCGCGGATAAGAGAAAGCTCGTTTTGAGAAGCTTCAAGAGCAACATCCAAACGAGCCTCTTCTGCGTTTGTATCTTCGACTGAAATAGTCTCGAATGACAAATCCGGTTGAACGAGTAGATATGCTTTTGCAACTGCAACACCGTCAGATGCTGCGATTCCTTTAAGCATTTCTGTCATTTCCCTTATGCCAATCCTTCTTTTTCCATTGTTTCTGAGATTGCAGCGATAGCGTCATCTGCATCTGCACCTTCAGCTGAGATAGTTACGTCAGCACCTTGGCCAACACCAAGACTCATAACACCCATAATTGATTTAAGGTTAACTGATTTACCTTTGTACTCAAGAGTGATATCTGAAGCAAATTTGCTAGCAGTTTGTACCAACAATGTTGCTGGACGTGCGTGAATACCTGTTTCTGCCACTACGTGGAAATCTTTAGAAGCCATAGTTTGACTCTCCTTTTGTTCTTTCTTTTTTGAGTTATATGTGATAACCCTTA
>NZ_KQ970287.1:353554-354443 GCF_001579035.1 Streptococcus mitis
AGATAACTTGCTGAAAATCTTCTGTCCTAGATAACAAAACACAGGATATAGTTTCTTTAAAAACGATTTATAGGATAATCATTGCTATTTTATAAAGCAAACACTACATATTGTGTTTTGTGAGCTTGACTAGAAAAACAGACCACTATATTTAGTTTAAATCATTGACAAATTTTTATTTTCTGATATACTAAGATAGTATTAAATTTTGAAGAGGAGTTACACAATGGTAACCGTTTATTCTAAAAACAATTGTGTCCAATGTAAAATGACCAAACGTTTCTTGGACAGTAATAACGTTGAATATAAAGAAATCAATCTTGATGAGCAGCCTGAGTACATCGATCAAGTCAAAGAACTCGGTTTTAGCGCAGCTCCTATTATTCAAACACCAACTGAAGTCTTTTCAGGTTTCCAACCAGGAAAACTGAAACAATTAGCATAATCTTAGTACATCATCCAGAAGAAACTGCTTCTAGGCCTAACTTAGAAGCCTTTCTTTTGTAATTAGATAAGGGAAATTTTATGGGATTAAAACATCTTGAAGACGTGACTTACTTCCGTCTTAATAACGAAATCAACCGTCCTGTTAATGGACAAATCATGCTTCATAAAGATAAGGAAGCCTTGGATGCCTTCTTTAAAGAAAATGTCGTTCCAAACACTATGGTTTTTGATTCAATTACTGATAAAATCAACTACCTCATTGAACACAACTACATCGAAACAGCCTTTATCAAGAAATACCGTACAGAGTTCTTGGAAGAATTGTCACAATTTATCAAAGACCAAAACTTCCAATTCAAGTCTTTCATGGCTGCTTATAAATTTTACAATCAATATGCCTTAAAGACTAATGACGGTGAATATTATCTTGAAAGTATGGAAG
>NZ_KQ970287.1:354490-356379 GCF_001579035.1 Streptococcus mitis
GGAAGAATTGTCACAATTTATCAAAGACCAAAACTTCCAATTCAAGTCTTTCATGGCTGCTTATAAATTTTACAATCAATATGCCTTAAAGACTAATGACGGTGAATATTATCTTGAAAGTATGGAAGACCGTGTCTTCTTTAACGCCCTTTATTTCGCTGATGGGAATGAAGCTGTTGCAATCGATATTGCCAATGAAATCATCCACCAACGCTACCAACCTGCTACTCCTTCCTTCTTGAATGCTGGACGTGCTCGTCGTGGGGAGTTGGTATCTTGTTTCTTAATCCAAGTGACGGATGACATGAACTCTATCGGACGTTCTATCAACTCTGCCCTTCAACTTTCACGTATTGGTGGTGGTGTGGGAATTACTCTCAGCAACCTTCGTGAAGCTGGTGCACCTATCAAGGGGTATGAAGGAGCAGCTTCTGGGGTCGTTCCAGTTATGAAGCTTTTTGAAGACAGCTTCTCTTACTCCAACCAATTGGGGCAACGTCAAGGTGCTGGAGTTGTTTACCTCAATGTCTTTCACCCAGATATCATCGCCTTCCTTTCAACTAAGAAAGAAAATGCCGATGAAAAAGTTCGTGTCAAAACCCTATCACTTGGTGTTGTAGTACCAGATAAATTCTACGAATTGGCTCGTAAAAATGAAGAAATGTACCTCTTCAGCCCTTACTCTGTAGAAAAAGAATACGGTGTGCCATTCAACTACATCGACATTACTGAAAAATACGATGAATTAGTCGCAAATCCAAATATCCGCAAGACAAAAATCAAGGCGCGTGATTTGGAAACTGAAATCTCTAAATTGCAACAAGAGTCTGGCTATCCTTATGTCGTCAACATTGATACGGCTAACCGTGCAAATCCTGTTGATGGTAAGATTATCATGAGTAACTTGTGTTCTGAAATTCTTCAAGTCCAAGAACCAAGCTTGATCAACGATGCTCAAGAATTCCTTCAAATGGGGACGGATGTTTCATGTAACCTTGGTTCAACCAACGTGGTCAACATGATGACTTCACCTGATTTTGGTCGTTCTATCCGTGCTATGGTTCGTGCTTTAACTTTCGTTACAGATAGTTCACACATCGTGGCTGTACCTACGATTGACCATGGAAATAGCCAAGCCCACACCTTTGGTCTCGGTGCTATGGGACTTCATAGCTACCTTGCCCAACAATTGATTGAATATGGATCGCCTGAGTCTGTTGAATTTACAAGCATCTACTTCATGCTTATGAACTACTGGACTTTGGTTGAGTCAAACAATATCGCGCGTGAACGTGGTATCACCTTCCACAACTTTGAAAAATCAGACTATGCTAAGGGAAGTTACTTTGACAAGTATGTGACTGGCGACTTTGTTCCAAAATCAGACCGTGTTAAAGAACTCTTCAAAGATGTCTTTATTCCAAGTGCTACTGACTGGGCTGAACTGCGCGACAAGGTTCAAGCAGATGGTCTTTACCACCAAAACCGCCTTGCTGTAGCGCCAAATGGTTCTATCAGCTATATCAACGACGTTTCTGCTTCTATCCACCCGATTACGCAACGTATCGAAGAACGCCAAGAGAAGAAAATCGGTAAAATCTACTATCCTGCTGCTGGTTTGTCAACAGAAACCATTCCTTACTACACTTCTGCTTACGACATGGATATGCGTAAGGTGATTGATGTTTACGCTGCTGCGACTGAGCACGTGGACCAAGGACTTTCACTCACTCTCTTTATGCGTAGTGACATTCCAAAAGGTCTTTACGAATGGAAGAGGGAAAATAAACAAACGACACGTGACTTGTCCATCCTTCGTAACTATGCCTTTAACAAGGGAATCAAGTCTATCTACTACGTCCGTACCTTTACAGATGACGGTGGAGAAG
>NZ_KQ970287.1:356789-358649 GCF_001579035.1 Streptococcus mitis
TTTCCTTTTTAAAAAAAAGAGAATTCATCTTTAAAAAAGGAAAATTCCTTCATGAAAAAGAAGGTTGATAAAGTAGCTTCTGATGGACTGAGACACGGAAGTTCAGAGGGCGCTAAACACTTAGCAGGAAAAAGAAGAAAATAATTTTTTACAAGATCGAAAGAAGAAAATATGTCACAAACTTACTACAAAGCCATTAACTGGAATGCCATCGAAGATGTCATCGACAAATCAACTTGGGAAAAACTGACAGAGCAATTCTGGCTCGATACACGTATTCCCTTGTCAAACGACTTGGATGACTGGAGAAAGCTATCTAACAAAGAGAAAGACTTGGTCGGAAAAGTCTTTGGTGGTTTAACCCTTCTGGACACCATGCAATCTGAAACAGGGGTTGAAGCCCTTCGCGCAGACATCCGTACACCACATGAGGAAGCTGTTTTCAATAACATCCAATTTATGGAATCTGTCCACGCAAAATCTTATTCATCAATCTTTTCTACCTTGAATACCAAGGCTGAGATTGAAGAAATTTTCGAATGGACCAATACCAACCCTTACCTCCAAAAGAAGGCTGAGATTGTCAACGAAATCTACCTAAACGGTAGCCCACTTGAAAAGAAAGTTGCCAGTGTCTTCCTTGAAACCTTCCTCTTCTATTCAGGTTTCTTTACTCCCCTCTACTATCTTGGTAACAACAAGCTAGCCAACGTTGCGGAAATCATCAAATTGATTATTCGTGATGAATCTGTTCACGGAACCTACATTGGTTACAAATTCCAACTTGGTTTCAATGAATTGCCTGAAGAAGAACAAGAAAATCTCAAAGAATGGATGTACGACCTGCTCTATACTCTTTATGAAAATGAAGAAGGCTATACAGAAAGCCTCTATGACGGTGTTGGTTGGACGGAAGAAGTCAAGACTTTCCTTCGCTATAATGCTAACAAGGCTCTCATGAACCTGGGACAAGATCCACTCTTCCCAGATTCAGCAGATGATGTCAACCCAATCGTTATGAACGGTATTTCAACAGGGACATCTAACCACGACTTCTTCTCTCAAGTCGGAAATGGTTACCTCCTTGGTGAAGTTGAAGCCATGCAAGATGATGACTACAACTACGGTTTGGACTAATACTCTACCACTCTTAACCATCAAAAAGTAAACTAGAAACAACAAAATAATAACTTAATAAAAATATCGAAAGTTTTGAAAATAAACCTCGATATTTTTGTTTTTGTTTTATTTTGTTGTTTTTGTATTTGAATGATGAGCTAGTTTATGGTAAGATAGTAGTAGGAAACGAGGTGATAATATGCTCAAACAAGAAAAATTAGCCAAAATTTTAGAGACAGTAAATAGTAAAGGAACCATAACTGTTAAGCAGATTATGGACGAAATAGCCGTTTCAGATATGACTGCAAGGCGCTATTTACAGGAATTAGCTGATAAAGATTTGCTGATTCGTGTGCATGGTGGAGCTGAAAAACTTCGAACCAACTCCCTTTTGACTAATGAGCGATCAAATATTGAAAAACAAGCCCTCCAAACGGCAGAAAAACAAGAAATAGCCCGTTTTGCAGGCAGTCTAGTAGAAGAAAGAGAAACTATTTTCATTGGACCAGGAACAACATTAGAATTTTTTGCGCGCGAATTGCCTATTGACAATATCCGCGTCGTGACCAACAGTCTGCCTGTTTTTCTGATTTTAAGCGAACGAAAATTAACAGATTTGATTTTGATAGGTGGAAATTATCGCGATATTACAGGTGCTTTTGTTGGCACATTGACCCTACAAAATCTCTCTAATCTCCAATTTTCTAAAGCTTTCGTTAGCTGTAATGGTATTCAAAACGG
>NZ_KQ970287.1:358994-361171 GCF_001579035.1 Streptococcus mitis
AATAAAAAATATTTACTCGCAGATCATAGTAAGTTCAATAAGTTTGATTTTTATACTTTTTATAATATATCAAATCTTGATACTATTGTTTCAGATTCTAAACTAAGTGATTCAATCCTTTTTGAACTATCTAAACTTACTAAAGTCATCAAGCCTTAATAAACTGAAAGATTCTGGGTAACAACTCAATTTCAGAAGTAAATCTTCCCACAATAAAACGCATAATATCAAGTTTTTCAACACCTGATATTATGCGTTTTTCTACGTTAAAGACTTTTTGCCCAATTGCTTTATCTGCAACCTCAAAGCTATGCTTTGAGAAACCTGCGACTCTCTTCCTAGTTTAAAGTTGCTCTTTGATTTTTATTGAGTATAAGCAACGTGATTAGATAAGAGTTTTGCAGAGTACTAGATATAAGATTTAACTTTTTTGAGCAATTGGTTACGATTGTTGAAACGGCATAAAATCTGAATCAAAGGAGATATTATCTCGTTCTTCATGATTGATAAAATTTAAAAAGATATTTTTAAATTCTTCCAGCTCATAATCTGAATGACAAATCCATTCTTTACCAGTCGAGACATACCATTTTCCAAGACTTTTCAATTCTTCATTTGTCAAACACGGTATTTGAGAGCATTTTTCAAAGTTGATAATATAAACTTTTTCATAAATAGATTGGATAAAATTTTTGAACATCTTTTTGCCTCACTAAAATTCTATATCTAATGACTCATTCTACTAGTCAATCACTTGAGTTTCCGCTACTTTCTTGTACCAGTGAGCTGATTTCTTAGGATAACGTTCTTGCGTTTCAAAGTCTACATAGAAGAGACCGTAGCGTTTTTCATAACCGTTTGACCATGAGAAGACGTCCATCAATGACCAGATGAAGTAACCTTTGACGTTTGCACCATCAGCAATAGCATCAGATAAGACTTCCAAGTGTTGTTTCACATAATCAATACGGCCATCATCGTAAACAGTATTATCAACGAACTCGTCTTTATAGCCAAGACCATTTTCAGTGATGTAAATCTTCCTATAGTTCGGATAATCTTTCTTCACGCGCATGATTTGGTCATACAAACCTTGAGGGTAGATAATCCAATCCCAATCCGTACGTGGTACATAATCAGGAGCTACACGACGACCAACACCTTTGATTTGGTATTTAGAGCTTCCTTTCTCACCCTTACCATTATGGATAATTTCTGTTTCGCCATCAAAGGCTTCCATCCAGTCACTCATATAGTAATTGATTCCAAGGAAGTCGTTCAAGTCTTTTGCAGCTTCTAATACTTCGAAATCTTCTTCACGAAGATCTAAGCTACCACCATTGGCAGCCAAGATAGCCTCTACCCCTGCCAGGGTCTTTTCAGAGTAGTGACCCAGATAAGTTGCATCCAAGATAAATTTATTATGGATAATGTCCTCCAACTCTGCCGCAATAACATCTGCAGGATTTTCAGGATTAAGTGGATACTTGGTTGGCAGTGCGTGAACAACACCAATTTCACCTTTATAGCCTTTATCTTTGTACAATTTTACCGCGCGTGCATGAGACACCATCATATTGTGGTGTGATTGAAAGACTTTGGCAAGGTCGTACTGGATACCTGGAGGGAATTTCCCAACCAAGTATTGACCATCACCGATTGGCCCAATTTCATTAAAGGTTGTCCAATAGTTTACTTCTGGGAATTCTTCAAAACAGAAGGCAGCGTAGTCTACAAAGTGTTCAATATTTTCACGGTTTAAGAAGTCGCCATTTGAGTGGAGAGCTTCTGGCGTGTCAAAGTGATGAAGAGTTACAAAGGGCTCAACATGACGTTTGTGACACTCTGCAAATAAATTATGATAAAACTCAACACCTTTCTGATTTACTTGACCGTAACCGGTTGGGAAAATACGTGACCAGGCAATAGAAATTCGAATGCCATTGACACCATACTCTTCTGCTAGCTTTAGGTCAACTGGATATCGATTGTAAAAGTCACTGGCTGGTTCTGCAGTGTACCAGTAGTTATCTTCAAGATATTTATCCCAAGCAACTGGTCCTTTTCCATCAGTATGTGTAGCGCCTTCTGCTTGATAGGCAGCTGTTGCGCCACCGAAAATAAAGTCTTTTGGAAGTGTTTTTGTCATTTTTTTCACCTATTTCTTGATTTAAATA
>NZ_KQ970288.1:0-6303 GCF_001579035.1 Streptococcus mitis
CTCACCTCAACATACACAGTCAACTCATTACTTTCTCTTCCTTGGCTATCAGTAGCTTTTAGAGTAACTGTGTAAATGCCAGGAGCTGTTGCTTTTCCTGGTGTTTCTGTTAATCCAGATACGATTTCTATTGTTGATGAGCCGTATGGTTTATTATTCGCATCTGTCGCACCATCTTCTGGATCTGTCACTGTTACTAACTCTGCTAACATTTCTTTAGTAATGCTTGTTCTTGATGGGTAGACTTTTCGATTAGCTTCAGTAGTTCCTTCTGTTCCTCTATGTTCTAGAACAGGCGCTGTATTCGTAACATTAGCGACTTTCCAGTTTCCAGCTGCTGTTGGATCTTGTCTTGCTTCTGGTTGGTATTCTACACGCAAACCTAGTCCTTTGCCGTAGGTTGCTGTATTATCCCCGTTAGCAGCTTCTTCTCTAATGTGAAGTTTCTTACCGTTACTTTCTTCATTTATAGGAATAGTAATAACATTTTCTGCTGGATTAGTAGTGCTTGGAGTAGAAGTAATTGTTCCAACATATCCATTTGCATCTGTCACAGTAGTATTTTCAGCACGAGTTGCATCTGTGTGCCAAGTACCATCTGCGCCACGTACAAGAGTGATACTATTTGGTTTATCTCCTGTTTCCGTACTGTTATGGAAGCGTAATTCTACTCGTTTGGCATCATGTGGCACTGTAATATCAATATGTTTGCTACCCGCAATGGTCGGTGATACAGAGTAAGCACCCATTGTGACTTCTTTTGCATCACTTGTAGTAGAGATTGTCGTACCTGCAACCTTATTCTCTACTGTAATACCTGATGATTTGGCAGTTTCTCCATTTTTAGCAACTGATTGGCGAAGTTTTACAGTGTCAGGAAGCGTAGCTGTCCATTTATCTCCAGTTAAAGTTACTTCATTACGCGCACTTGACAATACTGTATTAGCTTCATCATTCAGATGTAATTCTACCACTCTATTAGTTGCTTCGAATCCACCCAATGTACCACTTAGTGTACGACTAGTTGAAGTAACCGCAGTTGCGTCAAAAGTTGGTTTTTGAGGAGTGACTTGGACATCATTACTATTTGCAGATGATAAGTCATATGCAGTATTTCCGCTACCACCCGCAACTTTAACCACCGCATGAACTTTTTCTCCAAGAGCTAGATTAGAAGTATAATTAGTGGTATCGAAATTAACTGAACCTGCTCCTTGAGTTACCTCATCGCGACTTAACTCTTTAGAAGCAACTTTGTTACCGCCTTGGTACAATTCCACCGTTACCCTAGCATTTTCCTCTAACTGATTAGAGGTCGGAATATTACTAACGGTAACCGCTGGTCTAGTAGCTCCTTTACCATAGAAAGCATCCGTAGCAATTCTCGGTGCTTGTGGTTTGATGGTTATATTCACACCAATGTTTTGGTCACTGTAGTTATTTGTATTATCTCCTCGATCCTTCCGCACAGTACCGCCATACCAAACGTTAACATTTTCTGTATGTTCCCCAATTTTATTATCTGGGGTGTATGGTTTATTGTTTTTCCACCAACCAATAAAAGTTTCGCTTGGATTTGGAAGATTTGGATTACTTAACTTGACACTGTTTCTTGCAGTAACAGTAGTCCCAACCGTTGTCTCGATAGAGTCTTTTCCATCTTTGTATTTCACTTCATTACCATAAGTCTTGAAGGTAATTTCTTTCGTAACACTTTCTTCAACATTCGGATATGTTACTTTAATTGTTTTAGTTGTTACACCCGCTGTTGTACTTGTATCCGCAGGTGCACCACCTTCAAATTCAACACGAGTTCCTTTTGGCTTTGTACCTCCTTCAAACTCTATATAGTAGTCTGGAGTTACATCCTTAAAACTACCACCGCCTGAAACTAATCTTGACGTCAACGGTTGTCCAACGATTTCGTAGTAGGTCTTCACTTCTTCGCCGCCTACCTTACGATAAGTTACTTTCGGATATACCGTTACCGGAATCGTTATTTCAGTATTCGCACCATTTGCACTAACCGTCACAATTTTATTCGTAGTTCCTACTGTTGCCGTTGATGGTTTGTCATTGTCTTTCCATGATGCAGTAACCCCTTCAGGTACTTCTACAAAATTAGCTGCATTATCAACATTTTCAATAGTTGCATCTTTAATAGCGTAAATTGCTTTTGGTTTAACAGCTGTAATCGTAATTGTCTTGTCTGCTTTATTACCGTTCTTGTCTAAGACAGCTACTGTAACAGTATTGTTAGAAACTGTACCCAAAGTACCCGTAATTGATTTAGTAGTTGTATTATAGCTTAGACCTGTTGGTAAGTTTGTAACTTTAATATTACCTTCGTCAATACCTACACCTGTTCCATCTGATAGGTTAAGAGGAATATTAAGCGTATTTCCAACTTCTACTATTTGTGAAGAAGCTCCGATCACTGGTTTTGTTTGGTCACCATCAGTAGCCGTTCCAGTTCCTGCAATACTTTCGATATTTTGAGCAGAAACTTTAGCAGTCACACTTGTCTGGTCTTTTACAACTTGGTCTTTCAAGGTAATTGCACCAGTAGTTGCATCAATACTAATACTAATACCATCTTTTCCACCACTTGTAATTGTCCATTGGTTATCAGCACCCTTATTAGCCTCAATCGTTGTAGCCGTTTGAGGAGTTTTCGTCACTGTGCCATTATCTTCCAATTGATTACTGTCTGCTGGAGTATAACTTACTACTAATTTAGTAACATTCGGTTCATCTACAGGAGTTATCGTAACATCTCCGTTTGCTGAAGTTACCGTTGGTTGCGTTGGTCTAACGTTCACCGTAGCTGTTACTTCTTCACTTGATTTATCTGAATAGGTTACCGTTACTGTCGCTTGTTTTACTCCTGGTGTTGATGTATCTAAAGTCCCTGTCTTCCATGCAAACTTTGTGTTTGTTGGTAAGTTTGACGCGTTTGATATACTGTCTCTAGCTTCTGGTTCGCTATCTTTTTCTACAGTTTTCTCAACTGCCGTTGGTGTATAAAATTCTTTTTGTGCCGGAGCATTTACTGGAATTTGAATCTCCTCAGCAGAACCATCTGGATACGACACAGTTGCTGTGATATATAACGAACCATCAGCATTTTTATTTACTTCTTTGTTCGATGTAAATGTTAAGTTCGCTGTATCTTTCTGGATATTCACTGCACCTTTATCCGCTTTGAATGTTAACGTGTCTTTAATACTATTAAATTCGCCATCAGTTAATGTCGAATTAGGCTGTCTAATATCACGAGTAATTTGTGGAGTCGTTACAGTCGGTGTATATTTCGTTGCTTGTGTTTTAACTCTAAGCACTACACGAGTTTTACTACTTGGACTATTCTCTTTAGTTCCTGGAGAACCATGTAAGACATTTCCGGCAGCATCCTCTGCATTCGCATAAATATGCGCAAATTTCTCGCCATCATTCCACAAACGATTTCCATTTGGATTTTGTTTTGGTAATGTACCTGTAACATTTAAGGTAATTGGTGCATTGTGTTGTGTTTCTGCACTATCTTTAACAACTTTATTTTTAAAATCAAGACTTACATTTGATAAATTAGTTGCAGAACCATCATACCCAACAAAATTAGCAGATACTAATTTCCCTGAATTGTCATTCAACGTTGCTACTGGTAAGTCAGTTGTTTCTGTCGGTGTGATATAGACTACGCGATTTCCTTCTGAATCTGTTTCCGTATTTTGGAAATCAACCGTTGGATAAATCGCGTCACCCGGTTTAGCATCACCTGTACCTTCGTTACTTCCAATTTGGTCACGAGTAATTGCTTGCACTTTTACAGTTGAACCATCTTGTACTAAACGGTCTTTAATTTTTACAGTACCTGTAGTGCTATCAATCGTAATTGGAACATTTGATCCAAATAACCATGTATCTCCATTTTTAGATGCTGTATACGTTACTTCTTGTGGATTATCTCCCTGAGTAGTATATGTTACTTTTAGACGATTTACATTTGTTTCATTCAGTTGGGTAATTGTTACATCCCCATTATCTTGCGGTGCAACTACAGGAGTTGTTGGTTTTACTTTGAAGACAATTGTTTTTTCAATATAACGACGTCCATTGATTTCTGTATTATCTCCACTTTGTCCAGAAACTACTTCACCGATTCCTTTTGTTCCCGCATAGTTCTCTGGGAAATAAGCTCTTGCTCTAACAGTATATTGTCCTGGAGCATTATATTGAAGGGTACGAGTTGTTGTTCTTCCATCAATACTTACATAACGGAATGTCATTCCATTAGGGAAATTACCTTGATCTGTACGGTTTGTTCCATCATTTACTGTTAAGTAGTAGTTTGGATCCAGAATGCTGTCACCTACATTTGTTTCTACAGTAATAGAACTTTGATTTGGCTCTGGTGATTTTGCTTCTTCAAAGTCAACATCTAATACACGGATACGGAATTTCACTTCTCCTTGGTTTCCAGAAGCTACACCATTAGCACCATCTGATACTTTCATAGTTACTGTAGACATTCCTAATGTCGCGTCAGCTGCAACACGTCCTGAAATTGTATGTGTGCCATTGGCATTTGCCACTGCACCTGTAACCGAAACTGTATTATTCGTTCCACCAAATGTTACACCTTTTGGCAATCCTTCTACATATTGAAGATTTACACGTCCTGTTGCTTCATTATCATAGAAGCTTAACGGAATATCTAATTGACCATTTCTATAAATAGTCACAATTGGAGAGTTTGAATCATCTCCTGATAATTCAGTTATTTGATTATTCGATGGATTTGTCATCTTAACAGTCGGTGGTGAATCTTCTGTTACAATCAGAGTTACTGGTTTTTCAACTTTAGCAGGTGTATAAATCGTTACAGTCTTACCATCAATAGTTTTTTCATAGCTTCTTGCGCCATTTGCAAACTCAGCAACTACTTTATAATCTGTAATATTTCCCGCTGTCGGTAATGTTGTAGACTGTGCTACTTCTTGATTATTCTTAATCCATTTGAATCGCATTCCGTCTGGGAAATACTTATCGTCTGAATTAACTCTGTTGGCTGCTGTAGTTGTCAAGAAATGATGTGGATCTCCTAATTGTGAGTTTAATCGAACATTCTTAGGACTATCTTTAACATCAACGTCTACAATCGTATATTTGAATTTATAAGTTTTCTCGTTATTTAGCGCGTCTTTTACAGTAACACGTGCTTCACGGTCTCCTAAAGGTGCAGTACTATCAACTGTGTTGTTTGTTGTTAATTGATACTGTGTCTTGTTCGCCATGTTGCCTGTCTTAGGAGAATCAGCGTTTCCTTGTTTATTGAACCAAACACCATTTGGAATACCTTCTGCTTTTAGATAAGTTGTTACTCCAGAATTATCATTCACTTCAAATGTTGGATTGAAGTTAGCACCTCTATAAATAATGAAATGATTGTCTGCTGCATTTTCAGTCAACTCTTTACCATTCATTTTTACAGTTGGTGGAATTTTATCTGATTTTTCAACTGGAATTTGAATTACTTCACTTGTTCCATCAGGATAAGTAACTGTTGCACCAACATAATAAGTACCATTCGAATTACGTTTTACTGCACCATTCTCATTCATGGTAATGTTCATATCTGGCGTATTATACGCTACTTTTACATCACCTTTAGTCGCTGTAAAACTAATATTAGGTTTAATCGCATTAAATTCATCAGCTGTTAAAACTGCTCCATTTGCAGTAATGTCTTTATTAACCGCTTGTGAAGTCACATGTGGAACATACTTAGCTGCTTGTGTCAGAATCTTAAACTGTACACGTAATGGATTTGAATTTTGGTTTGTTGTATCTTTTAATTGATTTTCCGCAGCATCCATCGCTGAAACATAACGTGTTACTAATGAATCGTTATTTCCCCAGATATTATTCGTATTTGGATTAATTTTTGGAACTTTCCCCGTAATTACAATATCGTGTGGTGCATTAAAATCGCCATTAGTAGTTTTAGTTTTTTCATTATAGTTCAATCCAAAATCTAAGTTTGTAGATGTACCATTCCCTTGGAATAATACTGTTTCTAATAACTTACCAGAATTATCTTTTACTGTTCCTAATGTAATAGAACCATTTGATAAGTTTTCTGTTGGTGTAACATAAACTACACGTTGTCCATTCACTACTTCTGTATATTTTGAATTGAATTCAAATGTTGGAGCAATACGCTCACCTACTTTTGCAGCTGCTGTAGTGTTATTACTATTAACACTATCTGATGTAGCTACTTTCGCAGTTACCTCGGCA
>NZ_KQ970288.1:6323-9817 GCF_001579035.1 Streptococcus mitis
AGCACGGTCTTTAATTGTTACAGTACCTGTACTTTCATCAATCGTTACTCCATCTATTGAAGAATTATCTAATGTCCAACGACTACCATTTTTCGTTGCAGTAACTGTTTGTTGTGCACCATTACCATTTGTATATGTGAAACTTAATGTTTTTACATTTCTTTGGTTCGTGTGTGCAACTACTACATCCCCATTTTCTTTAGGTGTTACAGTTGGAGCTGTTGGTTTCACTTGGAATTCAATCTCTCTAGCAACATAAGCACGACCACGGATTTCATTGACATTATCTCCTGTTGCATTTGTTGCAGTAACTGATTCACCATTTGTTGGTACATATGTTGTTGGATAGAACGCAGCTGCTGTTACAGTATATTTACCTGGATCTGTATACGTTAAGTTTGTCTTATACTCTGTACCTCTGATATAACGGAATGTCATACCACTTGGGAATAAGTTATCATTTCTTTGTGACCCATCATTTACCGTTAAGTAATTATTCGGATCCCCAACAGGTTGGTTTAATTCTACTTCCTTAGAAACTTTTGAAGCACCCGTTTGCGTAGAAATACCTTGTTCAAAGTCAAGATCTAACACACGAACACGGAATTTCACTTCTTTATTATTTCCTTGATTTACATTTCCGTTTGCCGCATCAGATACTTTTAATGTAACTGTTGAAATACCTAATGGAGCATTAGCGTCAACACGACCGCGAACCGTATAACTTCCTTGAGCATTTTCAGTTTTACCTGATTCTTTAATGGTTGCAGAAGCATTTTGATTGAACGAAACACCACTAGGAAGCCCAGAAACATACTGTATGTTTACCTTACCAGCTCTATCGTTATCGTAATATTTTAAAGGTAACTCAATATTTGCACCGCGATAAACATCAATAGTTGGTGCATTTGAAACATTATCCGTTAATGGTGTTTCAGCATTATTTTTCGTTTTATCCACAAGTTTAATCGTTGGCGCTTCTGTATCACGAGCAATAACACGGTATTTGAAATAATACGTCTTATCTCCTGATACACCATCACTTACTTTAATACTACTTGTGTATACTCCAGGAGCAAAATCATTATGAACATTTCCTGTAAATGTAGGACGATATGGATTAGTTTCAGTATAGTTAGCTGTAGATGATACGTTACTTGACAATCTAACTCCTGTTGGAAGGTCTCCTTCAAGCTCAAACTTAGTAATTTTCCCAGTATTGTCAAATGCTTCTAGGTTTGGAGTAAATGGTTGACCTTGGGTAACTGTATAGATAGCATCTGACAGGCTAGTTTCTGAAAGTGTTGTAGTATTTTGTCCCGTTCTGATTTTAACTACAGGAGGTTTTGTGTCCGTTGGCACAGTCACACTATTCCTTACACTAGAATCACTATTCCCAAAGGAAGATATTGCGCTAACTTCTGATCCAGGTTTAGCATATCCTGCTTTTACTGAGAATAAATCTCCATTGATTTGAATTCCATCCGCACCATTCCCACTACTAGTCCAAGTTCCATTTTTAGGATTACGTGTTAAGGTTGCAGTTTTTCTTTCCCCTTGAGCATTCGTATAAGAAAGTTCTACCTTATCCACATTTTTATTTTTATCAGAATCAGGATTAGAATAAGGATTTACTGTTACTGTTCCCTCATTATTAGTGTTAACTGTCGGTCCGGTCGGCTTTTCTTGCAAACCTCTTACCATGAAGTATTGTTTTCCTGAAGAATATTCATACGATCTCATCCCTGCACCATAATAAAGAGGGGCGTATTTGTTATCAGTCGTAGTTTTATACTCAATCGTTACAATCCCTGCTCCATCATATTTTAAATAATATAATTGGTCAGTATTTTCTTTTAATCCAGCTAAATTTCTTTTCGCTTTATCTCTCACATCACGAGAAGGTTCTGTACCCCAAATAGGTCGACGAGTAAACTTGTTGAAAGTAGGGCCTAAATAATAATAGGAAGTTGAAGCCTGAGTTTCCTCGGGACCAGCTTGGTTCCTCTGGAGAGTTCCGATAATAAAGTTGTTATCCGTTACGTCTGTCACACTATCAAATCCATCTGTAAAATGATGACTATTAGCATCTCCATAATCCGCTTCCGTAGCATTTAAATGATTCTTTATTTTGTTTCGCCATTCTGCATTTAAATTGAACCCACCAAGTGAATTACTGCCTGCCTTTTGTCTTGTAACACCAAGGACTTCTCCCATCGTATGCCCTTTAGGCAAAGTAAACCAATACAAAGCATTTTGGTGATTCTGATTATGATTATTAAAAGTAACAGTCCAAATATAACCGTTCTCGTTCCCAGGGTCTTTTTTCACTGTTATCTTTGCTTCTTTTAAGCCCTCCTCCACTGTTACTTGATGTTCATTTGTAGGCAATTTATCAATCGTACTTCTTCTCATCGCATACAAATACGTCTCAGCAGGCAAGCCTGAACCATCACCATTTTGTACAATATATGCTCTTTTTGTATCAAGACCAGTCGGATTAGCTCTAAAATCAGCACCTCTCTCCATTACAGTTCCATTTATAACATCTCGTTTCCCAGAGTTTTCACGAGTAACAGCAAGTGCTAATTTTCTTTCTGCTTGTTTTCCTTGTTTGATAAGTGACTGAATTTTTTCATCTGTTAAGTCTGGTTGTTGTAATCCTTCATTTACAGAACGAATAATATCTTCTGTTCCTTTTATCAATTCTTTCGTTTCAGGTCTTGTAATTTCACTAGCGAATTTGAAGTATGTATTCAAGCTCTGAGATAGTTTTTCTAATTTTTCTTTCGGAGTGATATTTACCTTAGACGAGCGCTCACTTAAAACCTTATTAACACGACTGATTAGGTCTTCCATCAGTCTTACTTGCTCATCAACCTGTTCTTGCGTCGCATTTGGGTCGTCCAAAACTGCCTTAGCTGCTGCTAGACACGCTTCCACTTCAGCATGGAGTTCTTGCATTGAACTAGGTGTTAGTTTTGCCAACAAAGCTTTTAGGGTCCCCTGGGTCAATTCAGCTGCTTTCCTATCAGCGGTAGTCGGCTGTTCTTGCTCTTTTACTTCTCCTCCTTGAGGACTTTCTTGACCGACTGGATCAGGTTTAGACTTGTCTAGTTCTTGCCCTTGATTTGCTTCCTCAGCTTTAGCACCTTGCGCTTTTAGCTCACCCGCAGGCTTACCTTCAGGCTGGTCAGTCAGATTTTTCTTGGACTCTCCCTCATCCGAGTCTCCTGGATCCCCATCTGAATTTCCAGAAGGTCCAGCAACTACATTGCTAGCTGTTGCTGGAGATACAGCAGGAGCTTCTTGAGCAGCTACTCCATTCGCAAAGAACATCAGAGCCGCCACCGCAACACTAGCAGCCCCAAAATGATATTTTCTTATTGAATAACGGTAAATTTTTTCACCATTATCATCACGATATGATTTTTTCATGATTGAATTACCTCTCGTTTTTTCCTTTCTGGAGGGTACCAAAAAAAAATACCCCC
>NZ_KQ970288.1:9837-11230 GCF_001579035.1 Streptococcus mitis
CTCCTTGCCCCGCCTCATCTTTTAGGCTTCTATTTCATCAAAAAAAAACGAAAAGCAACAAAACTCTCCCTGATCCGACAAGTCATCCCTTCCATGAGTTTGACTTGCTCATCAACCTGTGCTTGGCTGACTTTTGGATTCTCTAAGACCGCCTTAGCCTTCGCAAGAGCTTCCTCCACTTCAGTATGGAGAGCCTTCATAGAGTCTAGCGTTAGATTTTTCAATAAAGCTTTCATGGTCCCCTGGGTCAATTTAGCTGCTTTCCTATCAGCAGTAGTCGGCTGGTCTTGCTCTTTTTCTCCCTCTGCTCAAGGAGTTTCTTGAACAGACTCTGGGATGGGTAGCTGCCCTTGATTGGCTCCCTCAGCTGGCACTGCTTACCTTTTTAGATCGTCGACTGGTTTAAGTTCAGTCGGCTGTTCAGTCAGAGCTTTCTTGGAATCTCCCTCATCCGAGTTTCCTACCATTCTGATAAGATTTTGAAAGGAAATCTCTAACTTACAAAAGCTCCTCAAACTCAGAGACAGTCATACCCAGCTGCTGGCTGGCAACCTCAGATGGTAGAAGACCTTGACGGACTAGATTTACTAAACCTACTTTTAATCCTTCTTCTCGCCCTTTTTCAATACCCTCTGCACGGCCACGTTCAAGTCCACGCTCTAAACCTTGTTCAATGCCTTGTTCAATCCCTTCAGCTCGTCCACGTTCAAGTCCTTCTGCACGACCTCTCTCCAACCCTTTTTCTTCAGCTTGTTCCAAGGCATAGTCCTGTGCTAACAAGGCTTGTTCTTCGCGCATACGTAGTTGACTAAACATTTTCCTGTCCTCCTCGGACCAGCTCTTGTAGTCCAGCAGTTGGTCTGTCTGGCTAATGGCTCGCTCAGGTTGTTGGGTAAAGGGTTTGTTGCCGAAAAACTCCAACCATGGTTTACAAACCTTATCTTTGCTGGTTTCTCTGTATTTTTTTAGGTCTTATTTATGATGGTCTTTCAGCAACGCCTCAAACTCAGCGACGGTCATTCCTAATTGTTCACTTGCAACCTCAGATGTCAGAAGGTCTTGACGGACTAGATTTACTAAACCTACTTTTAATCCCTCTTCAATGCCTTCTTCTCGTCCTTGTTCACGACCACGTTCAAGTCCACGCTCCAGTCCCTGTTCAATACCTTCTGCCCTAGCTGTTTCCAAGGCATAGTCCTGTGCTAACAAGGCTTGTTCTTCTCGCATACGTAGTTGACTAAACATTTTCCTGTCCTCCTCGGACCAGCTCTTGTAGTCTAGCAATTGATCTGCTTGGCTAATGGCTCGCTCGGGTTGCTGGGTAAAGGGTTTATTCCCGAAAAACTCCAACCACGGCTTGCGAACCTCGTCTTTGCTGGTTTCTCTGTATTTT
>NZ_KQ970288.1:11715-18720 GCF_001579035.1 Streptococcus mitis
GGGTATCACTTTCACGTTGGCGAATTTTTTCTAGGTTTTGATTAACCTGACTGCACAAGTAAGCCCACAGGCGATTGATGAAAAAATTCTGATGATGTACCTGTATTTCGATAATAACTTGAGTTCCATTATCTAACTCCGCTAAAACATCTATACTAGTATAGAAATCTTGCGCCGAATAGGGCATGGAAGGCAAGACGTGAATGTTGCTTCCCTCCAAAATGGTCACATTTTTTGCTGGCAAGTCCAACATATCGCGAATAAATTGACAAGTGATTTCTGGATTGCTAAAGATTTTCTTAGCAACCAAATCGTTGGTCGGGCTGATGCCCGGATGTCTTAAAGTCATCCATTTCCTCCTTCTATTATACCATATTTTTAAATCTAAGATTACTAGATTCGATGGTTCTATCTATTTATTCGGAAAAAGTAGAAAAAGTAGAGAAAATTAGGAGAAATTTCAAACTATATTATTTATCTGAAAGCGAGGACGCTCACCATAGATATTATAACCCTGATAAAAACAAAAGAGCTAGCCTAAGCTAACTCTTATCCTATGCGGAGAGAGGGACTTGAACCCTCACGACCTAAAGCGGTCACAGGATCCTTAGTCCTGCGCGTCTGCCAATTCCGCCATCCCCGCGTCGATTACTTTACTAGTATATCAACTTTTGGGATGCTTGTCAACACTTTTTTCAAATTTTTTCATTTATGTGATTTGAATGTGATTGCAGTCTGACTACACCAATATCTAAGACCATAAAAATAACTTATGTCTAATAATTCAATAATTTTCTATAAAATTTAAAATCTTACCTATACCTTGATATCAGAAGATAGATTATACAAAACAGAAAGAACTTTATCTGCTTTTTCTAGAGTTGTTTTATACATAATTGTATCAGTATACATTTTACCTAATGGTAGCAAGTCAACATATAAAACTGGACGGTTAAAATCTGTCGTTATTAATTTGATTCTAAAAATACTAATTTTTTGCCTAGTGTGTTTCGCACCGACCTGACTTCCGACAATTGCACCAATACCACCAAAAAGTAAACCTCCTGCAACAGAAGCTCCTAAACCTCCCTTACTTACAACATTATCATTTTGAACTAATTCATAAGAAGTAATTTCTTTGATATTAATTACTTCTTTATTCATTAATCGAATATCTCCTGTATCTTTATTAATATCAAAAATTCTTTTTAAAATAATATGAGTTGGTTCATATACATTTAATTTTTTATTTACCTTTTTAGATTGTGTTTCATTATTTTTAGACTGTGATTCAGTATTTTTAAATTTCGTTTCAGTTTTGTGCTTATTAGTTCTTCCAGAAATGGAGCGTTTCTCTTCACGTTTAGCCAACCATAAAAATAGCCCTGACAAAAGAAGCGACATTACTAAGTTTGGTACAAATTGTTCCATACCTAGTTGTAATTGAGAAAAACTACCTATAATTCCTAATCCAAAAAAGATACTTAATCCATAATAAATTTTTCTTTTCATAATTTCCTCTTATTCTAAATTTGCCTTTCTTTTTAACATGGAAAATTTCATTTCATCAACCAAATTACTCTAAAATTTCATTTAGATTTTCATCTACTAACTTAGCTCCAAGTGTATTTTTGAAATGACCTAGGGCAAATTGGTGATTTTCAGGCCAGATGGAAGCAACAGCTGGTTTAACAATCTCGATGTCATATCCTAGATTATAGGCATCGATAGCTGTATGTAGGACACAGATATCCGTCAAGACACCTGTTAAGATAACGGTAGAAATTCGACGCTCTCTCAAACGGATATCCAGGTCAGTCCCTGAAAAAGCTGAGTAATGGCGTTTATCCATCCAAAAGACACGACTGTCTGAACCATGCTCTTGATAAAAGATCCCCAAATCTCCATATAAATTCCGTCCACTAGTCCCAATCAAATTGTGAGGAGGAAACAGCTTGCTTTCTGGATGGAAACAATCGTTTTCTTCATGAGCATCGATAGTAAAGAAGATGTAATCCCCTCGTTCAAAAGCTAATCGAGTCACCTTGCCAATAGCTTCTGAAATTGCCTGAGCTGGAGCGCCTGCTGTCAATTTTCCACTATCTGCAACAAAATCTTCTGTATAATCAATCGAAATCAAAGCCTTAGTCATTAGTAATCTCTTTTCTTCACTTCTTCAAAAATATCTGAAATCAAGACCTTAAGATAGGTTCCCTTCATTCCAAGCGAGCGACTTTCAATAATCCCAGCGGACTCAAGTTTACGAAGGGCATTGACAATCACAGAGCGGGTAATTCCGATACGGTCTGCAATCACAGACGCAGTCAACTGCCCTTCATTTCCATTTAATTCCCCTAAAATTGCTGAAACAGCACGGAGTTCGGAGTAAGAAAGGGTATTAACCGCCATGGTGACAGCAGTACGGCGACGGATATTTTTCTCATCTTCTTCACGCTGGAAGTTAAGAAGCTGAATTCCAACAACGGTACTGGCAATCTCAACCAAAATCAAATCTTCATCTTCGAATTTTTTATCATTGCGCCAAATAATCAAAGAACCAAGGCGAATCCCCGATACATGAATCGGTGCAATAGTCGTCAAGCCATCTGGAAAATCATCTCTACTCTCAACAGGAAAAATACTCATATCATGCTCAACAGGCAAGTTTGATTCTGTTTCGTAAATCATATTAGCCCCTTGAACGTAGTCATCTGGGAATATCTTAGTTTGGAAGAATTGCTCTACGCGATCTGTATTTGTTTTATAACGCATAAAATAGCCAAGCAGACGTCCCTTACTATTGATAATGCAGGCATTGCAATGAATAATATCCGCTAACTGACGCGTAATAGCGTTGTAAGGAAGCTCATCCTGCAACTGCTCCTCTGAGCGCTTCAAAATTGATGTAATTTTTCTTGTTTTTTCTAATAAATGTGCCATTTTTCACCTCGAATTTAATCGCTATCATTATAACATAAAAACGTCTCTTTTTCAATAATTATCTGAAAATTCCTTATTGACTTGCAATTTTTAAAAACCAGAATATTTTTAATTAAATTGCTCCTTTTCTATTGACAAGTTGCCTGTTTTTGTGTATCATAACATTATAAAGAAGATAATACAACAATTTTATTTATCTTTTTTCACATTCGGTCTCCTTATATAAAAAAGCGATTCATTTTGAACCGCTTTTTCTTATTTATCTCCCTTGTTACGAATAACAAAGCCTGTTTGCTTTTCACTTGAAGTATTGCGTGGTTTTTTATTGTCTTTATTACGGTAACGTCTGTCTTTATCAAAACGATCATTGCCACGACTTCCTTTTTTGAAATCATCACGGCGACCACCACGACGGTTGTCTCCACGGCGATTATCACGACGGTCATCTCCACGACGACCTCCCTTAGCTTTACCACCAAAGCCATTACCTGATGGTTTAAATGGCAGTGGTTTTTCACGCGCAATCTCCACTTCTGGAAGACTATCTGGATCTTGAACAGTCAGACTCAAGATATACATTGCCAATTCTTCTGGAGTAAATTCGGCAGCTAACTTACGAGCATCCTTACCAAATTTCTCAAAGTTGGCACGGATTGTCTCATCTGCAAAATCACGTTCGATTTTCTTGAGAGCTACCTGTTTTTTAGCTTGGAAGGCTTCTTCTGCACTTGCAGGTTTGAGACCTTTCATACGTTTCTTGGTCAAGTTCTCAATGATTTGGAGGTAACCCATTTCATTAGGTGAAACGAAGGTAATAGACTGACCTGACTTACCAGCACGACCTGTACGACCGATACGGTGAACATAACTTTCAGGATCTTGTGGAATATCGTAGTTGTAGACATGGGTCACACCTGAAATATCCAAACCACGCGCTGCAACGTCTGTCGCAACCAAAACATCAAGATTACCGTTTTTAAAGTCACGAAGGACACGAAGACGTTTGTTTTGGTCTAGGTCTCCATGAATTCCTTCTGCACGGAAGCCACGGATTTTAAGACCACGAGTCAATTCATCTACACGGCGCTTTGTACGACCAAATACGATAGCAAGCTCAGGCTGTTCTACATCCATAAGACGAGTCATGGTATCAAATTTTTCTTGTTCCTTAACACGAATATAGTATTGGTCAACCAATTCTGTGGTCAATTCCTTAGCCGCAATCTTCACATGCTCAGGTTCTTTCATAAACTGAACACCGATACGTTTGATGGCATCTGGCATAGTTGCTGAGAAAAGCAAAGTTTGACGGCTTTCAGGGACACGGGAAATGATAGCTTCAATGTCTTCAAGGAAGCCCATGTTAAGCATTTCATCCGCTTCATCAAGGATAAGAGTTTCAATATCTTGTAATTTCAAGGCCTTGCGTTTAATCAAGTCCAAGAGGCGACCTGGAGTTCCCACCACGATATGGGCACCAGATTTAAGAGCCTTAATTTGTTTTTCAATGCTTGATCCGCCGTATACTGAGCGAACTTTTACACCCTTACTGCGACCAAAGCGGAAGAGTTCTTCTTGACTTTGGACAGCTAGTTCACGAGTTGGAGCGATGACCAAGGCTTGGATAGTCGCTTCTTCTGTACGGATTTTTTCAAGGGTAGGCAAGCCAAAGGCTGCAGTTTTTCCTGTACCAGTCTGAGCTTGACCGATAACGTCCTTGCCTTCAAGAGCCAAAGGAATAGTTTGTTCTTGGATCGGACTGGCTTCTACAAAACCAGCTTTTTCAATCTCTGCTAGCAAATCAGCAGACAAGTTTAATTCATTAAATTTCACGTTATTCTTCTTTCTAAAGGTGGTGCGAAGCCACCCTATAGGGCTTAGTGTATACTTTTCTTTTTATGACGTATTTTCATATACTGGATACAAAATCGTGTTGCTTCTTTTCCACAAAAGAAAAGTACTGTTTTCTTTGCAACCTATCTAGTATAACACAAGACCTGAGCAAAAGATAGCCCAATCCGTCGATAAAGTCATGTAAACGATTTCGAGTTCAAGTTAGCCATCCAGAAGTCTTCTCTAGGCGACTTGTAGTTCAAGCATTTTTTAGGATAGTTGTTAATCCAATTTTCGATGAATGCGACTTCTTTAGGAGTCGTTTTCTTAGTTCCTTTAGATAACCATCTACGAATGAGCCTGTTGTGATTCTCATTAGTTCCCCTTTCCCAAGAGACATAGGGGTGCGCATAATAGATATGTTCCTCAGAAAATACATCAGACAAGCGGTTGAATTCGGCTCCGTTATCTGCCGTGATGGAGCGAATTTGATGCTGTTTTAAGATGAGTTTTAGAGCCCGATTGACCGCCTCAGCGCTTGATTTGGAATCAATCGGATAATCTGATGCCTACTCTTTCGGTCCGTCAAGACAAGCAAACAGTAGTTTTTCGCTCTTGTAAGCAGAACCATATCAATCTCATAATGCCTCCAAGCGAAGATTGATAGCTTCAGGACGCTGTTCGATGGATTGACCAGCAGGTTTAAAGTTGGTGCTATCTTGTTTCTTAGTAGTTTTTCCTTTTCTAGGATACAGGAGGTTCTGTTTGGTTAGTCCTAATTTTCCATGATGAATCCAATAGTAAATGATTGAAATTCCCACGTTAACGCCCTTAGCCTTGACCATCATTTCAGGAGAAAACTTTTGGTTATGATAGTGGAGAATCTTTTCCTTCAGCTCCTTGTTCAATCTTGATTTCTTGACCGAGCGCTTGCGATTGCTTTCATAAGACTGTTGAGCATAGTCGGCAGAATAAACCTCTTTGAAGCGCCCTTTTCCAAGACATTGTCGGACTGTCTCACGCTTGATTTCAGTATGGATAGTTTGAGGAGCTTTCCCAAGTAGAGAAGCAATTTCTCTATTTGATTTTCCTTCTTTTTTCCATCTTTCGATTAAGCGACGGCTATCGATTGTCAAATGTTTGGCTTTTGTAGTATAATTGTCTTGCATCTCTGTGCCTTTCTTGTGTTTGTGGTTGAACAACAAGTATAACACAGAGGTGTTTTCTTATGCCTAGAAGAGCTTTCATTTGACAATAGGAACCCTTGAAGCTGTTTTGTCAGCTAAACCAAGGCTAGTCTTAGCCTTGGCTTTCCAGCCTAACAGCTCCAAACCTCTTATCAAATGAAATCGAGGACTAGCTATAAGCTAGTTGAACCATCTAATTTTTAGGAGGACTGGGTGGCTAACTTCATTATAGAACTTCCAGTTTAGCAAAAGTCGTCACAATCCGCTGACAGACTTCTTGCAACAGAGATTTGGGCATGGCTACATTGAGGCGGGCATGGAGACTTCCTTCCTCTCCATAATCCGAACCAGGGTTGAGGATAACCTTGGCTTCATTTCTCAACAGCTCTTGCAATCTTTCATCAGTCAGGTCATAGGCTGAAAAATCGAGCCAAATCAAGTAGGTTCCTTGCGGTTTCATGACCTTGATTTTAGTCTCTTTTCCAAATAAATCCACCACATAATTGATGTGGTCTTCAAAGACTTGCTTGAGTTCCTCTAACCAATCCTTCCCATAGCGATAAGCAGCTTCTGTCGCCAAATAGCCCAAGCCTGAAATTTCATGCTGATTATTGATCAATTGACGTTTCTGGAAAGCCACTCGCAACTTAGGATTTTCAATGACTGCATATGAATTTTTTGTCCCAGCAATATTAAAGGTTTTAGTAGCACTGCTCAAGACGATAGCAAATTCTTTAAAGTCAGGGTTGACAGTATTGAAGGAATGATGTTTGTGACCAAAGAGGGCCAAATCTTGGTGAATCTCATCCGAAACCAACAAAACACCGTGTTTTTGGCAGAGTTGGCCAATCTTCTCTAACACTTCCTTTTCCCAAACACGTCCACCAGGATTGTGAGGGTTGCAGAGGATATAGAGTTTGACCTCCTCTTTCACCAAATCCTTTTCAAGTTGATCAAAGTCAATCTCAAACAGACCATCCTTTTCCACCAAAGAATTGGTAATCAATCTACGGTTGTTCAACTTGACACTGCGTGCAAAGGGGGA
>NZ_KQ970288.1:18830-22339 GCF_001579035.1 Streptococcus mitis
AATAGCTGTTGAGATGGCTGGTACCACACCCTCGATAAAGACAAGAGCTTCTTTGTCAAAGTGGTAACCGTGTTGTGTAGCCTCCCACTTTTGAACTTCCTTAATTAACTCTTCACTGGCATAGGTATAGCCATAAACCAGTTGATCCGCATAAGTTTGCACGGCTTGGCGGATTTCAGGCAAGACCACAAAGTCCATATCCGCTATCCAAGCTGGTAGGACTTCACTATCCGTTTCTGTTTCTTTCCATTTATAGGTATGGTGCCCTAAACGGTTGGGCAGGCTTGTAAAATCATATTTTCCCATCTTTATCTTATCCTTCCAAGGCTTGGCGCAAATCTGCAATCAAATCTCTAGCATCCTCAATCCCAATTGACAAGCGCAAGAGATCATCTGTCAAACCATAAGAATGGCGTACTTCTGCTGGAATATCAGCGTGAGTTTGCGTCGTTGGATAAGTAATGAGACTTTCTACCCCACCTAAACTTTCCGTCAAAGAGAAGACCTTGAGACTGTTACAAAACATGAGGAATACGTGTTTCACTCCGCTTAACGTTTAAAAGGAAATCACTCCCCCCTCGACCAGTGTAGAGAACTTCCTTAACTGCTGGAGAATCCTTCAAAAAGGCAACCACTTCTTTGGCGTTAGCTGTTGAGCGCTCCATACGAAGAGACAAGGTCTTGAGACCACGAATCAATTGATAACTGTCAAATGGAGACAAGACTGCTCCTGTCGTATTGAGATTGTAAAAGAGTTTCTCGTATAGTTCTAAACTATTGGTCACAACCACTCCAGCCAAGACATCATTGTGCCCTGCTAGATACTTAGTCGCTGAATGAAGAACGATATCTGCCCCATCTTCAATCGGACGTTGGTAAATTGGGCTGTAGAAGGTATTGTCCACCACCACTTTGGCACCCTTAGCATGAGCCAATTTGGCTAGTTTTTCGATATCAAATTCCAACATCAAGGGATTGGTTGGCGTTTCGATATAGAGAACATCCACGTCCTTTTCTAACTCAGCAATCAACTCTTCTTCTGTATTGGCATAAGTAAAATGGAAACGGCCTTCCTGCTCCACTTGATTGAACCAGCGGAAAGAACCACCATAAAGGTCACGCACTGCTAAAACCTTACTACCTACTGGAAAGACGCTAAAGGCCAATACAATTGCTGACATCCCTGAGCTAGTCGCTAGAGCATAGTCTGCTGATTCAATAGCTGCCAAGACTTCCTCAGCCTTACTACGAGTTGGGTTTTTAGTACGCGTATAGTCAAAGCCAGTTGACTGACCAAACTCTGGATGCTGATAAGTCGTTGAAAAATGAAGCGGTGTCACCAATGCACCTGTCGCTTCATCTGATTTGATACCCGCCTGGGCCAAAATTGTGTTAATGTGTAATTCCTTGCTCATACAATACCTCCAAATCTATAGTAACTATTGTACCACTTATTTTCATCAACTCATTTTCTTCTTTTCAAGAGCTAGTTATAGTTTCAAACTATAGACTTAGCTAGTAAAACTAAAAAGAATCCAGAAAACTTTCCAGATTCTTTTGTGACGATGATTGCTAGGGCTTACTTAGACTGAAAGAAATCCTGTTGGGCTAAATAGTCATAATGCTCTTTGTTAAATTGATATTGGCCCACATGCTGACTAATCTGACCGACATCCACGGAAAAAATGTAGTTTTCATTTTGATAGTGCCAGTTCAACCTAACTGTATTCAAAACTGTCTTATAAGTAAAATCTTGAACTTGATTCCAAAGCATCTCTACGACTTGATTAGAACGATTTTCAGTTACATCACTGATGTCCATCAAGTAGATTCCCTTAGGCGTGAATGCCAGAATCTTAGGCTTCACACTCGACTGAACATAGTAGGAACCACCTATAATGAAAAAATCAATAAAGGATTTGAACCATGTCTTTTTCTTGAAAGCCATCAGAAAATTCTTTTGCCCTTCAATGCGACAAGTTGAAAGAAATGATGCAATCTGTTTTTCTGTTGCAAACTCCATAATAGCGCCCATGATGTTACCTCCATAACGATTAGTAAATAGGCAGATAAGGACTCTTCACATAAAAGAAGAACTTATCATTTGTTGCGTTTTATCTTACTTTTTCAGTAGACGGCATCCCTCCTATAACATTACCCTAGCATATGCATACTTCAATCAACATTGGGTAGATTTTCGAAAATAGCGTCTCACATTTATGTTATATTCATTATAACATAAACTCAAGAAACAAAGAAAAAAATGTGAGATTTTTCTTCCAAATTTACTATCATTCTATTAAAAAACGACAGCTTCCTTCGAAACCATCGTTTTTCTTGAAAAATCCTTATTTGACATGTTTTGCCAATTCTTCTTGGGCTTTTTTATTAGATTCTTCTTTTTCTTTAAACCATTTTTCTCTGGCTTTTGCATATTCGTCTGTTGTGACAATCTTATCTTGTACTTTGAGGTATTTATAGGATTCAACCCCTTTATTACCAGCCAATGAATAAGGTGCTGAGAAAGGAACGAGTTTTCTCAATCCAGGTGTTCCACCTAATGAAACATTTGGAATCGCTAAAGAACTATCTATCAACCATGCTTGAATATCAGCATACTTTTCATAACGTTTGGCTGGGTCTTGCTCCTTATTAGCCTCTTCCAACATTTGAGTATAAGTGTCAAGTCCAACTGCCTTAGCCTTGTCATTGTCTTCACCAGGCTCTAGTCCAAGATTTTGTAGAACCCCACCATTCTTGACGCTAAAGATATCAAGATAGCTAGATGGATCGAGATAGTCCGCACTCCAACCACCATTGTAAAGGTCGTAGTCTTTCTGAGCAGCAGTCTGAGCAAGGTAACTTGAGTTATCATGGTCCTCTGTTGATAACTGTTGGATATCGATAACGACGTTCTCCGTACCTAAAGCTGCTTCAATAGATTGCTTCATAGAGCTTACTTCTTGAATCCCCTTCTTAGAAGCTTGGTCAACTATCGTGTCCAAATGAATAGGGAAGGTTACTCCCTTGGCTTCTAGCTCTTTCTTGGCCTCAGCAAATTTAGCCTTGGCTTTCTCAGGATTGTAGTAAGGGTCTTGACCATCCGCAAAGTTGATGCCTTGCCATTCCTTACCATAATTGACCATCTTAGAGGCTACTACTTCACCAAAATCTTTTCCTTTGATACTTACAAAGGTTGGAGGAACAACCAAGTTACGCAAAATCTTAGTCGCTCCGTCTTCTCCCTGAGTCTGAGCCCCATAGGAGGTACGATCATAAGCAAAGTTAATGGCTTGACGGAAGTTTTTATTAAGAACTGCTTCCTGAGTTGATTTCTTTTCAATGTCGGTCGTCTTAGAAGTAAATTTATAAGCTTGTCTATCTAGGTTAAAATTCCAGTAATAAGACGTAGCATCCTGCATACTGTAGATGATATCATCTTTGTATTTTTCTTTAATCCCTTCAAAACTTGAACTGTTTGGATAGAGACGAGCATAACTGTAAGCCCC
>NZ_KQ970288.1:22359-23268 GCF_001579035.1 Streptococcus mitis
CAAAGTTACGAACAAGAGCATCTTGGTCACTACCATCATAATAGGCCAATTTCACATCATCTACAAAGACATTTTTAGCATCCCAGTAGTTAGGATTTTTCTTAAATTCGATGACAGATTTTGAAACAAAAGCTTTCATCAAGAAAGGTCCACTGTACAAAATATTAGCAGGGTCTACCTTCCCAAAATCATCCCCTTTTGATTTTAGGAAATCCGCATTGACTGGGAAAAGAATGGTTGATGTCGTTTTTGAGTTCCAGTAAGGTTCTGGTCGAGCCAAGGTGTATTGAACGGTTTGGTCATCAAGAGCCTTGACTCCGACAGTTGAAAAGTCGCTTGTTTTCCCGTTAATATAGTCATCCAAGCCTGCAACAGAGTCCTGCACTAGATACAAGGCTTCTGATTTTTTATCAGCCGCATATTTCAAACCTGTCACAAAATCTTGGGCAGTTACAGGTGCATATTCTTCTCCCTCAGAAGTAAACCACTTGGCATCCTTACGAAGTTTGTAGGTATAGGTCAAACCGTCCTTAGAAACACTCCAATCCTCTGCCAAGGATGGCACATAGTTCCCGTATTGGTCATTTTCCATGAGACCATCTACCAGATTGGTCACAATATCATTGGTTGTTGCACGGTTTTCTGCTAGATAGTTCAAACTAGATGGATCACTTGAATAAACATAGTTATAGGTTTTTGATCCTGTGCTAGAATTTCCACAGGCGCTCAATAAAATTCCTGTACCCAGGACAAGACCTGCCAAGGTTAGATATTTGCTCTTAGACTTTTTCATTTCCAGAACCTCCTGATTTAAATATTTGTTTTATTATACAACGTTTAGTTTGTTTAGTCAATGATTTTTTCCAAAAAAAATCGAAAAAGACCTCATCTTCTACTTTCAAAAGATAA
>NZ_KQ970288.1:23397-24807 GCF_001579035.1 Streptococcus mitis
ACCCCCATGGCACCGACAAGAGCTACATAAAAGAAGCTCCACAAACGTCCACTTGGTTGGAAGAAAAATCCTAACAGCCACTGGATGGTTCCTATTAACAGAAACATGACTAGGGTCAGCAAACTGATTAAAATGGTTCGCTTCACAATCACCTTGCGCTTGACACCCGTTACCTTACAAATATCCCGATACATCAAAATATTAGGAATAATGAGACCGATGGTTGTGGAAATCAAAGGCCCGTAACTGTGAAAGAGAGCAATGGTTGGTAGTTGTAAGACCAGCTTGGCAATAGAACCATAGATAAAATAGAGAACAGCCTTGCGATTGCGGAACATGGCCTGAAGCATTGGAGACAAGACCATGTACAAGCCTAAAATAATAGACTGCAAAACTGCAAAGACAAACAAGCCCATGGCCAAACTATCTGGCTTACCATAGAAGACCGTATAAAGAGGTTCTCCTACCATAACCACTCCAACCGTTGCTGGTAGCAGGAATAAGAAAAGCATGGTAATGCTGTCCTGAACGAGACGAGAAGCTGCCTTCAAGTCCCCCTTGACATAGTTTTCCGTCAAAAGTGGCAAACCGACACTCCCAATCGAAACCCCAACAGAAATCAAAATCATCGTGATTTTATTAGGATTGGCTGAGAAATAAGAAAACATGACAACCAAGTCCTCATTGCTGTAGTTGGTAAACCAGCTCATACTATTGATAAAGGTCAGCTGGTCCAAAATCTGGAAGAGCTGGATGGCAGAGCCTGTCAGGATAAAAGGAATGGCTTCCTTAATGGTATCGACCAAAAGACGCTTGCTGTTAATCTTATCTCCTGTTTCAAGGACTCTTTTGAGTAATCCTTCTTTGGCAAGGAAATAAATCAAGACTGCAAAACTGGCTACCATGCCGACAAAGGCCGCAAAGGTTGATTGGGTAACCGCTGCTAGGTAGTCTCCTGAACCGAGCTTCATAATAATAAAGGTAGCTAAGAGCATCCAGATAACACGAATAACCTGCTCAGCGATTTGGCTCATGGCATAAGGTTTGAGGTTATTCATCCCTTGGAAAAATCCTCGGATAACACTCATAGATGGGAAAATCAAGACTCCCCAAGCCAAGCTTTGCATGATTGGTATCAAGTCTTTGCCCACGCCAGACAAGTCTGCTAGCCAAGGAGCAAAGACATACAAGATTAGGGCAAAAACGAGGCCTAGTCCTGTCATAAATCCTAAAAAGCTCCGAATCAGGGCAAAGCTATGCTCTTCTTCTCGCATGGTATTATACTTGGCAACTTGCTTGGCCACCGCAACTGGAATCCCTGCTGTTGAAACCAGCAAGAACCAGGCATAGATATTATAACCCATGGTAAAGAGTCCATTGGCCGTAGCCGCATAAGACCCCATCCAGATG
>NZ_KQ970288.1:24827-31121 GCF_001579035.1 Streptococcus mitis
GGCCCCAAGCAGGCGACTGATAAAGTTACTAGCCGTTAACCAAGCAGTCCCCCGTAACATCTGGGCCTGCTGGTGATTGTTTTCGTGCGACATAGATTCCTCATTCAATTTTGATAACTAGGAAAAACTCCTTATCTTCCATTATAAACTTTTCCCTGTCACTTGTAAATTTACGACTTTCGGTTTACAATAGAAAGTATGATAAAGATTGAAACTGTATTAGATATTTTAAAGAAAGATGGTCTCTTCCGTGAGATTATCGACCAAGGACATTATCACTACAACTACAGCCATGTCGTATTTGACACCATCTGCTATGACAGTCGCAAGGCCAAAGAAAAGAGCCTCTTTTTCGTTAAAGGTGCTGCCTTTAAGAAGGAATTTCTTCTTTCAGCAATCTCTCAAGGACTCGATTGGTATGTGGCTGAAGAAGACTATGAGGTTGGTATTCCTGCCATTATCGTCAGCGATATCAAGAAAGCAATGAGTTTGATTGCCATGGAGTTTTATGGCAATCCACAGAAAAAACTCAAACTCCTTGCCTTTACTGGTACTAAGGGTAAGACAACAGCAGCCTATTTCGCCTATAACATCTTATCTCAAGGGCATCGACCTGCAATGTTGTCGACCATGAACACAACTTTAGATGGCAAGACTTTCTTTAAGTCTGCATTGACAACTCCTGAGAGTATTGACCTCTTTGATATGATGCATCAAGCTGTGCAAAATGACCGTACCCACCTCATCATGGAAGTCTCCAGTCAAGCCTATCTGGTCAAACGTGTCTATGGTCTAACCTTTGATGTGGGAGTTTTCCTCAATATCAGCCCAGACCATATCGGCCCGATTGAACACCCTAGCTTTGAAGACTACTTCTACCACAAACGTCTCTTGATGGAAAATAGCCGAGCAGTCATCATTAACAGCGACATGGACCACTTCTCAGTCTTGAAAGAACAGGTGGCAGATCAAGACCATGATTTCTATGGTAGTAAGTCAGACAACCAAATCGAGAATTCCAAAGCCTTTAGCTGTTCAGCTACGGGTAAACTCGCTGGAGACTATGATATCCAACTGATTGGTCACTTCAACCAAGAAAATGCCGTTGCTGCTGGACTTGCCTGTCTCCGTCTCGGAGCTAGTCTTGAGGACATCAAAAAAGGCATCGCTGCAACCCGCGTTCCTGGTCGTATGGAAGTCCTCACTCAGAAAAATGGAGCCAAGGTCTTCATCGATTACGCCCACAATGGGGATAGTCTGAAAAAACTCATCAATGTGGTTGAAACTCATCAAACTGGAAAAATTGCTCTGGTTCTGGGTTCGACAGGAAATAAGGGAGAAAGTCGTCGCAAAGACTTTGGCCTTCTCCTCAATCAACATCCTGAGATTCAAATCTTTCTGACTGCTGATGACCCCAACTACGAAGACCCAATGGCGATTGCGGATGAAATTAGTAGCTACATCAATCATCCTGTTGAAAAAATTGCGGATCGCCAAGAAGCCATCAGGGCAGCTATGGCTATCACTAAACAAGAACTCGATGCTGTCATTATTGCAGGTAAGGGAGCTGATTGCTACCAAATCGTCCAGGGCAAGAAAGAAGCCTATCCAGGAGATGCCGCCGTAGCAGAAAATTATTTATAAGATAGTAAAAAATCAAGGGAAATGAAACCCTTGATTTTTTCTATCTTTATTTAAAAGCGTTTTTCAAACCTTCAACGGCACCTTCTACAGCACCTTTAGCGTCTTCTACAACGTCTTTTGCCTTAGCAACTGTTTTTTCAACAGCTCCTTCAAGTTCTGTCTTGCTGTCTCCAGTAACTTTACCAAAACCTTCTTTGACAGCACCTTTTGCTTGATCTACTGCATTTTCCAATGACATAGCCAATCCTCCTTCATTTATTCCGATGGATGTCATCGGTTACATTAGTATAAACTTATCGGTAGATAAAGTCAAACAATGTGCTCAGAAACAAGAAATCACACTAAATAGAAAGTTAATCTTTCCTTATCAAAATCGACAGCCAACTCATACTTTCCATCTTCATTTTGAACAATATAACCTAGGACAACTAAACTGTCCACAAAGATGTCACGGCGTTTCTGCATAAGCTGGTCTTTTTTGAGAAATTTCAACAAAAAAGTCGTCATGTATTTGAGAGCATACTCAGGATTAACATCTCCCAAAATGTCATAAAGTTCCTGCTGTTTTTCTGTCAAAGGATACTGATGTTTGACCTTGTAGAAATAATTGGAAAGGGTCATTTTATTCCGCGCAAAGTCCGTCTTTTCAACTAAAATAGCTGCATTGGTTTGATTGCATAATTCCGTCTCAAAACACTGCTCCAACAAGGCTTGATAGACCGGGCTATCTTCGCTGACAAAAATCTCTTGGTCCAGATCGAGACTATCGAGTGATTCAAGCATAGGAAAATTGAGGTAATAACGCTTATTTTTACGTAGAATCAAGCCTGCCTTTATATACTCTTCCATGAGTTTGTCAACTGCTACATCTGGAAATTGAGCCTTGATTTCCCTTAAAAATCACATCCTCATGCTGGTCCAGATAGCGGATCAATTCTCCAAAAAATGGCTGTCTCGTCAAACGAGATGGATTAAAAATCTGAATCATGAAGATTCCTTTCTTTACATTCTAACAGAGGCGATGCTGCCAATTGACTGGGATTGGTCCCAGCTTGGTTCAGAGGAACAGGCAGACCTAGTTCTCTATAATACTCCTTCCAAAAATCACTAATCTCCTGCTCCCCATCTCCAAATTTCATGGGAATAGTTTCAAAAATCGGTAGGATTTCTGCTATATACTGGGAACAGTAAAAACCAGCGCCATCTGGATAGAAAGAAGCATTGTAGGGATCTCCAAGATGTTTGCAAGCTCTTTCCTTCACCGACTGAATATCCATTTCTGGGTAGACATAGAGGTCGTACAAGTGATTGGACTCAAAGAAATCTGCTGATTCTTGACAGACCACACCAAATTTCCCACTAGCATGATAAATCATCCCATCCAAATAAATGGCAACATGGTTATAGCTGCCTGTGGAAGTCTGGATAGCCTGTCCCATATCTGACTCATCTCTCACAAAAATCAAATCGCCATTTTCTAACATGCTTCACTCCTAGAAAAAAAGGAGCCGAAACTCCTTTCGATATAAGGCAAACTAGCCTTTCCGATTTTGAACTGACACCCAAAATCTTAAGCATTAAAGCTTTCAGTCAATTGAGGTACCACTTGTTTCTTACGTGAAACGGCACCAGCAAGGAAGGCATGATTGTTTTCAAGTTTGAAGTTGAAAGCCGCTTCGACCTTGCCCATATTGGCACCAAGAGCCAAGATTTCTGAGTTTGAGTTAACGATATCTGTAATCATCAAGACAAAGTCAGAGTAGCCGTTTGCTTCGTTAGCAGCTTGCATTGCAGCTTCAATTTCTGCTTGACGTTCCAAGACTTCAGCGATGTCAACTGTGTTCACTTGGGCAACACGGACATTATTTCCGTTCAATTCAAAAGTTTTAGCATCGATGTCAATCAATTCGTCAGCAGATTTGCTAGCCAAGTTTGTACCAGCTTTCAACATAGCCAAACCATACTCTTCTAAGTTTACACCAGCTAATTCAGCCAATTCAGGAGCAATAACCTTATCTGTTGGGTGTGTTGTTGGTGATTTCAAAAGAAGAGTATCTGAAATCAAACCTGAAAGCATCAAACCAGCAATCTCTTTAGGCACAGCTACACCATGTTCTTTGAACATACGGTAAACGATTGAAGACGCTGAACCAACTGGCTCCAAACGCATGTAAAGTGGGCTTGCAGTTTCAAAGTTAGCCACACGGTGGTGGTCTACAACACCATAAACTTCTACTTCAGCGATATCTGATACAGATTGTTGGAATTCATTGTGGTCAGTCAGGATAACTTGCTCTGCTCCTTCTGCTTTAGCAGAAGTGATAACGCGCGGTGCTTCCACACCAAAATAGTTCAAGACAAAGGCTGTTTCTTCATTTGGAGTTCCAAGGGCAACAGCTTCCGTATCCAAACCGTAAGCTTCTTTTGCAAGGTAGGCAAAGGCTACAGATGACCCGATGGCATCTGAGTCTGGATTTTGGTGACCAAATACTAGAATCTTAGACATGATAATACCTCATTTTGTTTATTCTCTTTATTGTAGCATTTTTTTCGCTTTTTGACAAAAGTAAGAGGAGTCAAAGGACTCCCCGCTACTCTTCAAAATAACTGATACTCTTCGAAAATCTCTTCAAACCACGTCAGCTTCGCCTTGCCGTAGGTATGGGTACTGACTTCGTCAGTTCTATCCACAACCTCAAAACAGTGTTTTGAGCTGACTTCGTCAGTCTTATCTACAACCTCAAAGCAGTGCTTTGAGCAACCTACGGCTAGCTTCCTAGTTTGCTCTTTAATTTTCATTGAGTATGAGTAAATTTCTATCTTGATTTTCAGATAAAAATCTTTCCTTCTGTGGCCTCTTCTTACGCTTGAGAAGGGCTTCAGCTGACATGGCTTCTTCCTTACTGGCAAAACCTTGAGCATAGATAAGTTTGACTGGCAAGCGTGCTCGTGTATATTTGGCTCCCTTCCCACTATTGTGGACAGCAAGGCGTTTTCTCACATCAGTCGTATAACCCGTATAGTAGGAACCATCACGGCACTCAAGCACATACATATAAGCCTTATGATCCATAATAAATCTCTTCGAGTTCGGGCGTATAAGAACCATCATCATTGTGGACAATGAGAGGCGGCAAAACCTTAAAGCCACTTGTCGAGCCATCCTTGATGGCCTCAATCAAAAGCATATTGGCTTCCTTTTCCTTTTTGGGATAGACAAATTGCAGGCGCTTAGGGGCTAGATTATGCCGTTGCAACATATCCAGAATGTCCAAGAGTCGGTCAGGACGATGAACCATAGCCAACCGTCCATTAGACTTGAGAATACTCTGGGCACTACGACAGATTTCCTGCAAATTGGTCGTGATTTCATGGCGCGCCAAGAGATAATGTTCACTCTCGTTCAGGTTTGAATGAGGATCCACCTTGAAATAGGGCGGATTACACAAAATCATATCCACCTTACTTCCCTGGATGTAAGCAGGCATATTTTTCAAATCATCACAGATGACCTCCATCTGCTCTTCCAAACCATTCAAACGGACAGAGCGTTCAGCCATATCCGCCAAACGCTCCTGAATCTCAACAGCCAAAATCTGTGCTTGAGTACGAGTGCTAGCAAATAGCCCCACTGCTCCATTCCCAGCGCAGAAATCCACAATCAAGCCCTTTTTAGGAAAACGTGGAAAACGTGACAAGAGAACACTATCCACCGAATAGCTAAAAACCTCTCTATTTTGAATAATTTTGATATCTGTTGAGAAGAGCTGGTTAATTCGCTCCCCTGATTTTAATAATTGTTCTTCTTCCATGGTTCTATTATAGCAGATTTATATTAACATTACAAAAAATATAAAATTCTAAACTACTTCTTCTTTTTTAAATAGTGCAAGGCTTCTCTAGTCCAAATTGGCATCATTCGTTTAAGAGGCGCAAAGCCGTAGTTAAAACGGTCGCTTGAAAAGCGTCTCCGTCTCGGAAACTGGTGCTTTTCTTCCTCCAAAGTGCGGATAGAAAGACTGGCTTTCCCTGTAAATTCATCTAAATCTACTACCTGAATCTGAACCTCTTCATCGACTTTCAAGGCTTCATGAATATTTTCAATAAAGCCTGTTCGAATCTCTGAAATGTGAATCAGCCCCGTATCACCCGTCTCTAGCTCAACAAAGGCACCGTAGGGCTGAATCCCTGTAATACGACCCTTTAGCTTATCACCGATTTTCATCTTAGTCCTCGATTTCAATTGTTTCAATCACAACATCTTCAACTGGCTTGTCCATCGCCCCCGTCTCAACAGCAGCAATGGCATCCAAGACAACGTAAGAAGCTTCATCAGCTAACTGTCCAAAAACCGTGTGACGGCGGTCTAGGTGAGGTGTTCCACCTTGGTTAGCATAGATTTCTGCAATCGGTTCTGGCCAACCACCACGAGCAATTTCTTTCTTAGAATAAGGCAAGTGTTGATTTTGTACGATAAAGAACTGACTACCATTGGTATTTGGACCAGCATTTGCCATGGAAAGAGCACCACGGATATTGTAAAGTTCTTCTGAGAATTCATCCTCAAATGATTCGCCGTAGATTGACTCGCCACCCATACCAGTTCCAGTTGGATCTCCACCTTGAATCATAAAGTCCTTGATAATACGG
>NZ_KQ970288.1:31141-34289 GCF_001579035.1 Streptococcus mitis
AGCCACTGTTTTAGGAGCATGTTCAGGGAAGAGCTTAATACGCAAGTCTCCGTGATTGGTCTTAATGGTCGCAAGAGGACCTTCTACTGTTTCAATGTCTACTTGTGGGAAATGCAATTCTTTTTCTACCATACCAAATCCTTCTAAGGCATCAAAAATGCCATCTTCTTCTAATGTTTTTGTAATATAATCTGCTTTTTCTTTGATATTTTCATGAGAAATTCCCATTGCAACGCTAATTCCAGCATAATCAAAGAGTTCCAAGTCGTTGAGGCCATCTCCAAAAACCATGACGTTGTCTGGTTTCAAACCAAGGTGTTCCACAACCTTTTCCACACCCGTCGCTTTGGAGCCTGAAATCGGCACAATATCAGACGAATGCTCATGCCAACGAACCATGCGAAGTTTGTCTGAGAGACTGTCAGGCAAGCGTAAGTCATCTCCCTTATCTTCAAAAGTCCACATCTGATAGATATCTTCTTTTTCATGGAAATCTGGATCTACATCTAAGTCGGGATAAATTGGATTGATAGCCTCACTAATCATATCGGTGCGAGTCGACAACTTGGCATCATGACTCCCAACCAAGCCATACTCAATTCCCTCTTGCTTAGCCCAAAAAATATACTCCTCAACATCTGACTTCTCAATCTGATGTTGATAAATGACCTGACCTTTTTTATCTTCGATGTAGGCCCCATTTAAGGTCACAAAAAAGTCAGGCTTGAGTTCACGAATTTCTGGAACGACACCAAAAATCCCTCGTCCAGAAGCAATACCTGTCAAAATTCCTTTCTCACGTAATTGCTTAAAAACAGTTGGGATTGAAGCTGGAATAAAACCTGTCTTTGAATTTCGCAATGTATCATCAATATCAAAAAAGACAATCTTGATCTTCTTTGCCTTGTATCTTAATTTGGCATCCATCTCACTACCTCTTTCAATCTAACTCTTTCCATTATACCATAAAGTAGCTAAATCCCCTATTTTCAAAAAATTTCCAGTTTTATTGTAAATCCTTGGATAAGTATAAAACTAAATCATCATCGTTTTGACAACTTGCACCCATTTCTAGCGGTTTATTTCTATACCAGACACCTGTCCCATCTGGAATGTAGCTCCGTCTGATATACAATCTCTGGGCAGGGCCATAGCCTAAGTGCAAACCTACACCAAGAGTGACCTTACTCGAAACAAACTTGACTCGTTTTTCTGCTTCTTCTAGCAGTTGATTCCCAATCCCTTGATTTCGAAAAGGCTCAAACACATTAAAATCTGATAATTCTGGATAGACTTCTGCAAAAGGACCATGTTTAGCAGAGGGCAAAATGGTAATGTAGCCCGCTACAGCACCATCAATCTCTGCAACTAAAACTTCTCTCTCCCCACTTTCCTGTTCCAGAAAATATCTAGCCAAAATTTCCTCTCTACCAGGCCAACCTTGATTCATAAATCCATGAGATAAGGATTCAATATCAGACTTAATCATATTTCTAATCGTACAATTCATCTTTGACTTACCCACCTTTACTCTTTCTATTACCATTATAGCACGCCAAGGTCAGAAAAAAACTATCTCTTGAAAAAAGACCCAAACGGGTCTAAAAAAGAGGTCCACTGGACCCCAACTCGCTCTCTCATTTCAAGGCTCGTGAAAAAAAGACCCAACCGGGTCTTTTCTTTAATCTTCGTTTACGAAAGGCATCAAAGCCATTACGCGAGCGCGTTTGATAGCTGTTGTTACTTTACGTTGGTTTTTAGCTGAAGTTCCTGTTACACGACGAGGAAGGATTTTCCCACGTTCTGAAACGAAACGGCTAAGAAGCTCAGTATCTTTGTAATCAACATATTCAATTTTGTTTGCTGCGATGTAATCAACTTTTTTACGGCGTTTGAATCCGCCACGACGTTGTTGAGCCATGTTTTTTCTCCTTTATAATTTTAGTTGTCCATTAGAATGGTAAATCATCATCTGAAATATCCAATGGATTTGTTGCTCCAAATGGATTTTCATCACGTGAAAAGTCTGGTACTGAATTTGTAGGTGCTGAATAGTTTGCAGTTGGGGCAGAGTAAGCTCCACCTGTATGACCTTCACGCACACTACGGCTTTCCAACATTTGGAAATTCTCAGCCACGACCTCTGTCACGTAGACACGTTGTCCTTGCTGGTTATCGTAACTACGAGTCTGGATACGGCCTGTCACCCCGATAAGTGAGCCTTTTTTAGCCCAATTAGCAAGGTTCTCAGCCTGTTGGCGCCACATAACGACATTGATAAAATCAGCCTCACGTTCGCCATTTTGACTCTTAAATGTACGGTTTACTGCAAGAGTAAAAGTCGCAACTGCTACATTTGATGGGGTATAACGCAACTCAGCGTCACGTGTCATGCGCCCTACAAGTACAACATTGTTAATCATAGTTTACCTTCTTACGCGTCAATTTTGACGATCATGTGACGAAGAATGTCAGCGTTGATTTTTGAAAGACGGTCAAACTCTTTAAGAGCTGCATCGTCATTTGCTTCAACGTTAACGATGTGGTAAAGTCCTTCACGGAAATCTTGGATTTCGTATGCAAGACGACGTTTTTCCCAAGTTTTTGATTCAACAACAGTTGCACCGTTGTCAGTCAAAATAGAGTCAAAACGTGCTACCAAAGCGTTTTTAGCTTCTTCTTCAATGTTTGGACGAATGATATAAAGAATTTCGTATTTAGCCATTGATATGTTCCTCCTTTTGGTCTAATGACCCCAAGACTTTGCAAGGGGTAAGTGAGGTTCGCTCACAATAAACTATTATACTAGAAAACATTTTTTTACGCAAGTAAAAACACCTAAATAAAAAAAGAAGATGACGAATCATCTTCTCAAAACCTATGAGTTTTTAGTTTTCTTTTTTCTTGCGAGCAAGAAGTCCAAATCCACCTAGGACTCCAAGAAGTCCAAGCGCTGCGAGGCTAGCGTTAGCTTCTGTACCTGTGTTAGGCAATTCTTTTTGACCATCAACATATTTAGGTGTTGGAACAGCAGGTTGGCTTGGAGTGCTTGGTTGAGCTGATTGGGAGTGCTGAGACGGAGTTTCAGGAACTTCTGTATCAAAATGTTGCGGTGTCACCACTCTCTTATAATGATGAACTTTATTGC
>NZ_KQ970288.1:34473-39544 GCF_001579035.1 Streptococcus mitis
AAACTCATATCCTTCAACAACTTTAGGTTTTTTAACACCTTCCTCTGATGTTGAAATATCTTTACCATTTTCATCAATAAAACGAGTCACTATTTTAACGTTTGGAGTTAATGGTGACGGTGTTAGATTTTGTTCAACAACTGTAACAATTGCTGGTACTTCCACCAAGACTTTATCCCCTCGCTTAACAACAACAATAACTTTTTTATCTCCAGTTGTACTTGTGTCTGGATTATCTTTATATTCAAATACCACACCTTCTGGATAATCAGATGGATTGATATTTTTCTTAGGATTTGGCACTACACCTTTAGATACCACTTGTTCTTTTCCTTCCACTACTTTAACCTTAGCTGGAACTTCAACAAGTGTATCATCCCCGTCTTTAGCAACAACGACTACATCTTTTTCGCCCGGCGTTGTTGTGTCTACTGGTGTCTTGTACTCAAATGTTATTCCATCTGGGTATTGTTCTGGATCAATACTCTTAGAAGCATCTGGTTGCGGCTTACTTGGATCTGCTACTACGTATTGTGTCTTAGGTTCAACGACCATCACTTTTGCTGGGACTTTTGCAATAACTTCATCGCCAATCTTCGCTACAACTACCACATCTTTTTCGCCTGGGGTTGTTGTGTCTACAGGAGTTTCGTAAGTAAACTCTGTATCTTTAGGGAAGGCTTTAGGATCAATACTTCCTTCAACAGCTGGTTGTTTTTTATCCTTGTCTACTGGCACAAATTGTGGATAGCTTTCTACAACACGTACAGTTGCAGGTACTTCTGCAATAGGATTCCCCTCTTTATCTTTTACAATGACATTGACAGTGTAATCACCAGATGTTGCAGTATTCACTGGAGTATTTGGATCATATTCAAATGTTGAACCTTCTGGGTATTCTGTTTTATCAATGCTGTTTTCTGGATTTGGTTGTTTATTGTTTTCATCCACTGGAACAATTTGAGGAACACCTTCAACTACTGTTACAGGAACTTTAACCGTTGTCGTTTTTTCTTGACCATCTACAGTGTATTTAACTGTTACATCAACTTCTGTATCATCCGTCAAGTCTGGAACTGTTACTGTAGCTGTTTCATCAATAGCAACTGTTGCACCTTGAGGTAATTTACCTTTAAATGTACCATCTTCAATTGCTTTTTTAGCTTTAGCTAATACTTTTTCTTTAGCTTTTTCCTTGTCACTGTTTTTAGCAACTAGAATTTCTTCAGCTTCTGGTTTTGGTAATACTGTTACTGGAACACTTACTGTTTCTGTTATCTTACCATTATCATAAGTTACCGGCACGTCTACTTTAATATCTGTTTCCCCAGCTTTACCTGCTGTTTCTGGTAAATCAGTTTCTGCTGGTGTTCCTACTGTACCTCCAGTACCTGGCGTTACGGCTTCTTTCGCTTGATCAGCTGTTGGTTTTTCCCCTTCGAACACTACAACCTTACTTGGTGTTGAGCTTACTACTGTTACTGGTACATCAACTTCTCTCGTTTCAACAACATTATCATTAGCATCTTTATACTCAACAACGAACCGTTGCAGGAGTTTGCACTCCAGTTGTAGAAGTTGCAGGAACTGTTCCTTGTTTAACTTCTTTTACAGATACTGTTACACCATCTGGTAATTTATCAGTTGGAACTGCATTTGCTGCTTCCATCGCTTTAGCTTTAACAACTTCTTCTAATCCAGTGCTATCTTTAAGAACTGTCACTCCTGTAGGAGTTACTTTTGGTAAAACTACAACATCTACTGTTGTTTCTACTGAAATTGTTTCTGTCCCTTTTGTATAAGTTACTGTTGCAAGAGTTGGTAATGTTTGACCTGCTTTACCTGAAGTTGCAGGAATATTAGTAATATCATTTGTAGTTGAAGTAAATCCATCTACAGCTGTAGGATTTACTTTCTCTTTTAATTGATCACTTGTTAAAGTGTCATCTTCTACTGTATATAACTTATTAGTTACTTGATCTTTAACTGTAATTTTATATGTCGTTGAAGCTACAGCAGTATTCTCTCCAGCATTTGTACCGGTTTCAGTATCATTTGTTGCAGTAACTTTATTTCCATTGCTATCTTTTACATCTACTTTAACAGTGTAATCTCCTGTTTCTGTTAATTTCACAGCTGCTGCATCTGCAAAACTAGTATATTCTGTTACTTCTCCTGAAGGAGCTGTTAATGTTACTTTTGTAACTGTTGTTTCTTTCTTCGTTGGATCAGTTGTCGTATCATCTTCACTATCTGTAATCGTTACTGTAGCTGATTTTTGTTTTACTAAATCTACTGTTGCACCTTTTACAGTTGTATAAGAAGTTGAAGTAACAACTGGAGCATCATTTAATATAGACGCTTTATCTTCTGCTTCAGCTTTACTTCCTTTAACTAATCCCGTAAATCCTGATGTTGTTTCAACTTTCCAGAAGTCACCCTCTTTTGTTGCCGTTACATTAGAGCCATCAGATGACTTCCACTCTTTCTTAACAGCGTCATATTCTACTACTGTAGTTCCACCTTCAACTGTGTTTTCTCCCTCTGGTGTCGAAGTATTTAATCTAGGAAGAACCGTTTTATCTCTTGTTACGCTATCAACGCTAACAACTTCATCTTGGGCATTAAAAGTTCTTGTATAAGAGTAAATATAATAATTTACAGAACCATCAGTTTGAACTTCTGTATAAACTTGACGTTTTGTAAGTTGATATCCACCATCAGCTGTTGGAGTTTTAACTTCTTTGTATGTATCTTCTAACTCCCAATGTCCTGTTTTCTCACTAAGCGTTGCAGTATGTTTGCCTCCTTGAGCATCCTGTAATTCTATTTTATTCCTTAATAATGTAGCTTTAACATTCTCGGTTGTTGCTTTTGTTTTAATGTTATCTGTTGCGGCATCTTTAGTATCTTCTTGTGATACCGGAATATTAATTTCTCCACCTACTGTCCCAAGTTCTTGACCTACTACAGCTTTTGTATTTGTAGTCCCTTCTGCTACTACCCATTTACCATTTTTAGCTTCTAATTTTGTTACTGTCCCATTCGGTAAAGTTACTTCTGCTGTTGAAGCTCCATCTGAAATAGTTACTGGAATATTAGTTGCATATGCGTGGACATTTTTCACGGTTATTGTTGGTTTAACAACAACTGTTAAATATTTTTGAACTTCATGACCTGAATGTATCCATGCCGAATCTCTATTTGATTTATTATTATAATCCTTTGCATATACGCCAACTGTATATATCCCAGCTTTTGTCGGTACACCAGACAACTTTCCTTTACCATAGATTTTACTTTCACCATTTGTTTCATTCTCAACAGGAGTAGCATCTTTCGATAAATCATAAGTTACTCCTGGAATTGAAGTGTCGGCAATTCCTTGTGCCTTTGTTGTTGTGTATCCAGCTAAACCTGATACAGCTTGCTTGAACGTTTGATTTCCAATTTCTACAATTCTTCCATCTGCTAGTTTATAATTAATTTTCCTTCTATCTCCTGAAAAATTAGATCCTGCATCATCACTATATTTTAAGTCAATATTAACATTTTTTCCAACTTCTGCTGTATAAGCATCATTCGAAACTTCAATTTTCGGTGGTTTTGTATCTTGCCATCCTATCCAACCAGCTCTTAAATTTTGAAAATCCATTTTAACAACTTGGTGAGTGTTTTCATTTTCAGCTTCCACAGTAAATTTCATGTCATATACACCATTTTGAACATTCGCAACGACTCTACCTTGAACAGAATCAGAATTTTTATCATAAATTAACCCTGGTGGTAAGTTAAATGGCGTTATTGATTTTATTTTCCATCCTACTGTTTTTGCACGTTCAGAAACATTGAATCTTGAAGATACATTTGGAATATAAACTCTATCTACACCTTGCTCATATCCAAGTTTATATATTTCTGTAGCTAAAAATTCGTAAGCTCCAGAACTTCCGAATACCGTAGCTGGATTGGTTGAAATGGTATTCCCATCTGGTTTTAATTTTCCTACCCATAAAGGAGCTTCTTCTGAAAGTTTTTTCACGTTTTCTGGTGATAAAGGATAATCCATTCTTCCTGGAGATGTTACTGCCTTTCCTCCTTCTGTATGCATTGCTACTGGATTTTCCTTCACTCCACTCCTTTGAGAAGAGTACATCTCAATTTCTAAATCCGTAGGGGCTTCTCCAGTTCCTTTTACAATAATATCTCCTGCACTACCACCTCCTCTTGCAATAGCTCCAGAATTTCTTGCGGGATCACTTTCTGATAAAGCTACAAATGTAAACTTATCAGTTCCTGTTGGAGTTGTGTCTGGTAATTTAGGATTGTTACTTTTATCTACTATAAACTTATCCGCTCTAAACCCACTTTCCCCATTACCAGGAATCACTTGTCCATTACGCGAGTCTTGATTATTGTTTGCTTCCTTCTTTTCTGCTTTTGGCATACTTTCAATAACGAAAGCTTTGTTTTTTAATTCTCGCGTAGCTTTATCTACTTCTTCTTGTGTTGCTTTTTCATTTGATAGGAAGGTTTGAGCCTTAGCTAGTGCTTCCTTAGCATTTTCGATAGTTGCGGCAGTCTTTTCAGATACGCCTGCTTTTTCAAGAGCTGATTGCATACGAGCAATAGCAACTCCCAATTTGCTTGTATCAACCTTTGTAACTTCTGACGCTTCAATTGCTGTTTCTGGTTGTGGTTCCACAGTTGCTGGCACCTCTGGAACTGATACCGCCGGTTCCATTTCTGAGTCTGTCGAACTTTCACTAGCTAGTGTATTGTCATTCACTTTTGAAAGTGAGAGCGATTCACTCTCTCCCTGTACTCCTCCTTCAGCACCTACTTCTGGTCTAGCTGGAACTACTGGAGAATTAGCTTGAACGCTGCCCCCACCTAAGAAAAACAATCCTGTAGCTACAGCTACACTAGCTACCCCAAAACTAACCTTACGAATGCTATAACGTGTAAATTTTTCCACTTGTGAACGAGCATGTACGCCTTTATTCTTAAACATTGCTACACTCCTTTTGTAATGATTATCTGTTAATATGTTTTGAGAAGGCAAATAAAA
>NZ_KQ970288.1:39635-46953 GCF_001579035.1 Streptococcus mitis
CCCCCCCTAAAAATATCGTAGCATATTTTAAATGGGCTTAATTCATTATACTCTTTTTTTATCTACAAATCAAACATTATGACGTAACTAAAAATCTAAAATTTTCTTCTTATTTGTTAAAACCTTCAGAAGATTAGCTATGACTCGAACTCTAAGAGCACTAAAGGCTGGGCAAAAACCCGCTTTTGTCTTATTTCAATCCACTATACCTGATAATATTTCCTTTCGCTTCCAGAAATTTCTATGAAAAAAACGCCACATGGGCGTTTTCCTGTTCTTACGGTTTAATACGGTGCAACATACGTGGGAATGGAATGGCTTCACGGATGTGTTTTGTTCCTGCCGCGAAGGTTACCATACGTTCGATACCGATACCAAATCCACCGTGTGGAACTGTACCGTATTTACGAAGGTCAAGGTAGAATTCGTACTCTGTACGATCCATACCAAGTTCATCCATCTTAGCCACGAGGGCATCGTAGTCTTCCTCACGCATAGATCCACCGATGATTTCTCCATAGCCTTCTGGAGCAAGCAAGTCTGCACAAAGCACGCGCTCTGGATTTCCAGGAACTGGTTTCATGTAGAAGGCCTTGATGGCTGCTGGGTAGTTCATGACAAATGTTGGCACACCAAAATGGTTTGAGATCCAAGTTTCGTGTGGTGAACCAAAGTCATCACCATGCTCAAGATGTTCGTAGTCAGCGTCTTCATCATTCTCATGCTCTTGCAAGAGGTCAATGGCTTGATCGTAAGTGATACGTTTGAATGGCTCTGAAATGTAGCGTTTCAAGAGTTCTGTATCACGTTCCAAGGTTTCTAAGGCTTGAGGCGCACGGTCAAGAACACCTTGAAGAAGAGCTTTCACATAAGCTTCTTGCAAGTCAAGTGACTCATCGTGTGTCAAGTAGGAGTACTCTGCGTCCATCATCCAGAACTCAGTCAAGTGACGGCGTGTTTTTGATTTTTCAGCACGGAAAACTGGACCAAAGTCAAAGACACGACCAAGAGCCATCGCACCCGCTTCTAGGTAAAGCTGACCTGATTGGCTCAAGTAAGCTGGCGTTCCGAAGTAGTCCGTTTCAAAGAGTTCTGTTGAATCTTCAGCTGCATTTCCTGAAAGAATTGGGCTATCAAACTTCATGAAGCCGTTCTTGTCAAAAAACTCATAAGTAGCATAGATAATCGCGTTACGGATTTGCATCACAGCCACTTGCTTACGAGAGCGTAGCCACAAGTGACGGTTGTCCATCAAGAAGTCCGTTCCATGTTCTTTTGGTGTGATTGGGTAGTCTTGAGATTCACCGATCACTTCGATGTCTGTAATATCCAACTCATAGCCAAACTTAGAACGTTCGTCTTCTTTGACAATACCTGTCACATAAACAGAAGTTTCTTGGCTCAAGCGTTTGATAACATCAAACTTCTCAAGTCCCACTTCTTCACCAAATTTTTCTACAAAGTTTGGTTTAAAGGCCACACCTTGGAAGAAGGCTGTTCCATCACGCAATTGCAAGAAAGCGATTTTCCCTTTTCCTGATTTGTTGGCAACCCAAGCGCCAATCGTCACTTCTTGACCAACATAGTCTTTTACATCAATAATCGTTACACGTTTTGTCATTATTTTTCCTTTTCTTTTTTATTCTTTACGGCAAACCACTTCTATATTGTTCCCATCTGGATCAATTATAAAAGCAGCGTAATAAGGCTGATGATATTGAGGTCGAATACCTGGACGACCGTTATCTTGACCACCAGCTAAAAGACCAGCTTCATAAAAAGCATTTACCTGCTCCCTCGTCTCCGCATTAAAAGCAAAGTGAGTCGGATCAGACTTTCCTTGACTCAGCCAAAAATCACCAGCTGGAGCAGTTCGAGGCTCCGCAAAACTGACTGCCTGAGGAATATCAAATGCTATTTTATATCCCAATGGAGCCAAAGTTTTCTGATAAAAAACTTTACTAGTTTCTAAATTACTAACTTGAATTCCGAAATGATCAATCATTCTCACTACCCATAAATGCTTTCAAGCGTTTAACTGCTTCTTTAAGCGTGTCTAGGTCTGTCGCATAGCTGAGGCGGACATTTTCTGGCGCTCCGAATCCTGCTCCTGTAATCAAGGCCAGACCAACTTCTTCAAGAATAGCCGTTGTAAATGCTGTTACATCGCTATAACCTTTCATCTCCATAGCTTTTTTGACATTTGGAAAGAGATAGAAAGCTCCTTGTGGTTTGACAACTTCAAAACCAGAGACTTCACACAAGAGTGGATAGATGGTATTGAGACGTTCTTCAAATGCTTGACGCATAACTTCCACAGAATCTTGCGGTCCAGTTAGGGCTTCGATGGTTGCATATTGTGAAACAGCAGTTAGGTTAGAAGTTGTTTGACCTGTCAATTTGCTCATAGCAGCAATGATTTCTGGATCACCCACTGCATAACCTACCCGCCAACCCGTCATTGCATAAGCTTTTGATACACCGTTAATGACAATGGTTTGCTTGCGAATGGCTTCTGATAGACTAGAGATTGGTACGAACTCATTCCCGTTATAGACCAAACGACCATAAATATCATCTGCTAGGATGAGAATGTCATGTTCAACAGCCCAATTTCCGATAGCTAGTAATTCTTCACGAGTATAGATCATACCAGTCGGATTAGATGGTGAATTGAGAACCAAAACCTTGGTCTTATCAGTGCGAACTGCTTCTAACTGCTCTACAGTTACCTTAAAGTGGTTGTCTTCCTTAGCAGGAACAAAGACTGGAAGCCCTTCTGCCATCTTGACCTGATCTCCATAACTAACCCAGTATGGAGTTGGAATAATAACCTCATCTAAAGGATTGATTACAGCCATAAAGAAAGTATAGAGGGAAAACTTGGCGCCTGTGGCAAAGGTAACCTCATTACTTGCGACAGAATAGCCATAGTAGCGCTCGAAGTAGGTATTCACTGCAGCTTTTAATTCTGGTAGACCTGAAGCTACTGTATAGAAGGAAGCCTGTCCCTCTCGAATAGCTGCAACAGCTGCATCTTGAATATTTTCAGGAGTGTGAAAATCTGGTTGTCCCAAGGTCAAGAAAAGAACATCCTTACCTTGAGCTTTTAATTTTTTTGCTCTCGCATCACTAGCTAGAGTGACACTTTCTTCCATTTCTAAAACACGGTTGGATAGTTTCATAGGCCCTCCTTATTGACCAATGCTCCTGTTTCAAAATCTACTAGATAAAAATCAGAGCCTGACTTGACTTCCCAGATTGGCTTGTCTTTATAACGGCCAAAGGTAATCTTGTCAATCTCACCAGCTCCTTTTTCCTTAGAAACCGCTTCTGCTTTTTCTTGTGAAATACCTTGATTTAGCTGATAAACGTAAATCTTATGGTCATCTTTTCCAATCAGGACAGCAAGTGCTTCTTGTTTTTTATTACGACCAAGAACGCTATAATAAGATTCTAAGCCATTGTATAAGTCAACCTGATCAGCCTGCTCTAATCCTGCATACTGCTGAGCTAATTTTTCTCCTTCACTTTTAGCTGTTTGATAAGGTTTCATACTCAGAAACACTAGATACAGAAAGGAAGCACTGATAACCACAAGCAAAATCGTCATCCCTAGACCATACTGCCACAGTAGATTATTTTTTGCTTTGTTTTGTCTTTTTTTCACTCGTCTATTTTACCATCTATTAGGCTTTATTACAAGTGAATGCAAGAATACTCTTCGAAAATCAAATTCAAACCACGTCAGCTTCGCCTTGCCGTACCCAAGTACTGTCTGCGGCTAGCTTCCTAGTTTGCTCTTTGATTTTCATTGAGTATAAGAAACCAATTCTATTTCTCCCTTCAAAGCAAACCGATTTTTCTTAGTTAAAACCGAGCAAGAAAAGTAAAGACAGCTCCAAAATCAACCTATTAAAAAACCTGAGCTTGACACTCAAGTTTTCGTAATTTTTTTTGATCTATGGAATCACTTTATCATCCATTCTTTTAGCCATTTTTCCTAAAAATACAGGCAGTAGAAGGCTAATCATGACTAAAAAGAAGCCTAGATAAAGAAATGCTACTACAAAGCCTAAATTGTCAATCAACCAGCCTGTCAGTGGAAAGAAGACAATCATACTTAGGCTAAACATCATAGAATAGACACTCAGCATGGTTGCCCTTACTTCACTTGGAAGGCGCTCTTGCAAATCGTTATCAAAAATCGGCTGAAAAAGAGCATATAGAGCATTACTCATCAAATAAATCAAAATATAGATTAGAGGTGTTCCAAAGTAGGACAGCAGGTAGGTAGCTCCAGTCAGCAGGACAAGGACAGGGAAAAGCTTCAAGGCAGCATATTTCTTTCCAATCTTACTCGCTAGATAGACTGCGACGATATTCAAGAGACTACCAAGTAGCATAACTGCTGAAATTTGCCAACTACTTAAATCTGGTAACTGATTTTGATAGTAAAAATAAAACATGCACATGAGTACTCCGACAATCTGAGACAAAATCATCCAGTTGAACAGCATGGGATTTCGCTTCAACTCATCCTTAACAGTCCAAATAATCTGTTTCATGGTCACACTATCAGCTTTTTCTACTTTGACACTGGGCTCTTTCAGCATCCAAATCAGGAAAAGAACTATGATAGAAGTGGCAATCATGATATAGTAGGTCAGGTGCAATTGACCATGAACAAAAAATCCTGCTAGCACTGTCCCCAAAGACTGGGTTCCTTCTGACACTCCTGATAGGAAACTTGAAATGGATAGATAACGCTCCTTTAGTCCAGCCTCTACAGCCGAGTCATAGACCATTGCTGCGCTTGTTCCTGAATCAAAATTATAAGACAAGGCACTCACAGCCATTGCTAGTGCATAAATCCAAAAATTTCCCTGCCCAGCCAACATAAGAATAGAAGACAGAATCCCTGCTATTCGACTTAAATAAAGGTTGGTCTTATAGGAATAGCGGTCAGCTAACACACCAGATGGAATTTCACAGAGAAGACTGGTCGTATGAAAAATACTCTCCAGAAGTCCAATCTGCCAAAGAGACATGCCGTTTTGACTGAGAAAGAGAATCCAAAAACTGGTAATCCCTAAAAATGCAAAAAACTCAACTCCAGCCATCAGGCCAATATTTTTCCGATAATTTCTTATTAACATCTTTTCTCCTTAACAAGTGTATTATTATTTCTTTTGTCCGTCACTTGTTAATCTTTGCCTTACATGATCTCCACCCCTTTTTAGAAGCATTCTTCAATGCCATTATTGTTCCTTTAATGATTTATGAAATGATACCGGAAAATAGCTGTTATGCGGTTTCCATTGCGAGTTTTCTTGTTTATTTTAGCACTTATGTCATCATATTACAAGAGAATGTTAGAATACTCTTCGAAAATCAAATGCATTCCAGTCGCAAGTGATTAGAGTTTCTGAAATTTTACAATTTTCAAATAAACTCTGAGCAAATTTCTTGCAAGTCATTTTGTTTTGTTGTAATATATTTTATAACAACGAGAGAATTCTCGGAAATTTAAGAAAAAGGAGACACATCATGTCTAAAAAAGTATTATTTATCGTCGGATCACTACGCCAAGGTTCTTTCAACCACCAAATGGCGCTCGAAGCTGAGAAAGCACTTGCTGGTAAAGCGGAAGTTAGCTACCTTGATTATTCAGCTCTTCCTCTCTTCAGCCAAGATTTGGAAGTTCCAACTCATCCAGCTGTAGCGGCTGCTCGTGAAGCGGTTCTCGCTGCGGATGCCATCTGGATCTTCTCGCCAGTCTACAACTTCTCTATCCCTGGAACAGTGAAGAACTTGCTTGATTGGCTATCTCGTGCCCTTGACTTGTCTGATACACGTGGCGCTTCTGCCCTTCAAGACAAGTTTGTCACCGTATCATCTGTAGCCAATGCAGGTCACGATCAACTCTTCGCTATCTACAAAGACCTCTTGCCATTTATCCGTACACAAGTCGTTGGTGATTTCACTGCTGCACGTGTCAATGACTCTGCCTGGGCAGACGGAAAATTGGTTCTAGAAGAAACAGTCCTAAATTCACTTGAAAAACAAGCTCAAGACTTGGTTAATGCGATCTAGTAACTAACATAACAAAAGCGAACAAGACTACTTTTCTGACACTCAGAAGACTAGCTTGTTCGCTTTTTTCATTTATAAACTAAAATAGCTGATGATACATATTGTCAAATACAAAAGATCTTTTCATACTTCCTTTACAAAAACCAATTCCTGTGGCTGTGACAAATCTTCTCGGTAGTTAAATCCTGCAAAGCTTAAGCGACGAGCTTCCTCCACCGTTTGTACTTGATTTTCTATCAGGGCTGTCAGGAAGGCACCACGCGCTTTCTTGGAAATAGTTGAATGAATCTTCAGCTGACCACCTCTATCCTCCATGAATTTGAAGGTCACCATTTTTTCTCTAATTTCTTTAGAAAATACAGTCTCAAACTCGGATGACAAGAGAGAGAAAATCACTTCTTCCTGCTTCACAGCTTCATCATAGGCCGCCTTCCAATGGCTCTTTAAAGTCTTACTAGCGACTTTTAACTTCATCAAAAAATCCAAACGGTGAGGGGCCATGGGTGACAAGGCTGGAACGACACCGTACAAAGCCGAGGTAATGAAGACATGATTTTCAAGATAGGCTTGTTCTGCCTCGGTCAGTTTGTCTCGCTTGATGTGACGGTACATGAGCCCATCAAAAAGTTTCAGAGCTGGGTAGTGTTGAGCAGTTTGCCTTTTCAAAGCTTGGATATTTTGAAATTCTTCCGCCGCCTTCTCAGCTGATACCTTATAAAAACTCTCCAATTGACTAGCAGAATAGAGGGCCAAGGCATCCAACACGGCCTGACTTTCTGGTTTTAAAGGAGTTGCCTCGATACTCGGCAAGTCTGTGTTCATTTCTTTTGCTGTTGGGATTAAAATTTTCATATTGATAGTGTAGCATATTTTTTAGCCACAACCAAGAAATTCATCTGATACTCAATGAAAATCAAAGAGCAAACTAGGAAGCTAGCCGCAGGCTGTACTTGAGTACGGCAAGGTGAAGCTGACGTGGTTTGAAGAGATTTTCGAAGAGTATGAAAAACCTCGGTTTGACCGAGGCTTCTCTATTTATTTTGGCCATCCTAACCAGACAGCTACGAGAACAAGGGCTAGGCCAGCTAAACTTGTTAAGATAGATAAGAATTTATCTTTTTTCTCCTTGAACTGAGAAAAACCTATCTTCAAAGCGAGCAATCCAAGTAGCATTGAAGCAACCATCAAATAAAACCGCATTTGTTTGTCCTCCATTAGTCTT
>NZ_KQ970288.1:46973-48185 GCF_001579035.1 Streptococcus mitis
CGAAGGTTTTACCATTTTCAAGGTAAGGAAGGTCATCTGATACTGAGGCCTTGACCTTATATATCTTACCATCAACTTTAAAGAAGTAGACGGTGTCGCCCTTGATAACAGCTGATTTGAGGTCTGCTACCACACCCTTGATGCTTTCTGTTGTTTCATTATCAATTTCAAGGTCGTTTTTATTGGCGTACTTGCTGAGTAGCTCTTCCACTGTCGTAGCTACGATAACATTTTGGTACTCGACTGCGTCTACCAAAGCGTACTCTTTGACCAAGCCCGCATTGTCCTTCAAGCCCATGATATACAGAGGCTTGTCATTGAGGTTGATGAGGATTGGGAAGGTTGCCTTGTAGGATTTCTCCTGAACAGCACCTTCGGCTGATTCACGGGCTGATTCTTCGGTCGCAGAAGCCAAGCTATACTTAGTGATTTCCCCTGTTCGCATATTTTCAAGAATGAAACCAAGATTACTTTCATCCGCATTGGCCGATGTCACACCTGTGTAGAGGTAGATGTCATTACCGATAGACAAATAATTATATCCCTTGGTAGTTTGGGTCACGTTTTTCTTGGAAATCATGGCATTCCAGAAACCATCCTTGTACTTGCCGTTGTAGTTGATTTGCTCAATGGTTTCCTCAGCTGGATAAACCCTGTCCACCCACTCTGGAACATCTGCCAAGCTGTATTCTTTGGTTTCTCCATTTGTAGCATCCAAGATAATGACTGAAACAGGACGAGGAACCGCAAGCCCAAATTGCTTTTGGTAAACCGTTGCTACATAGAAAGGATTGCCCTCATCGTCCACCTCAAAAGATGGAGTCTTGAAGATTTTAGTTGGGTACTTCAAGCGCAGGTGACGCTTGACATCACGGTTAAAATACTCCGAGTCTGAATATTTGATTGGTGTCTTCAAGTCTACCAAGTCTGCATTCCCGGTTACCATATCCACCTTAATATATTCGCCGATTCCCTTGGCCTGATTATTAAACCACTTGATAGGGTCTGCGTATTCTAAGGGTGTAACCCGATAAGGCTTCCCATCAATTGTCAATTGAGTATAGGTATCTGCCGCTACGTATTGCGACACCTTATCCGTTAGGGAACCCAAGTAGCGGTCACCAATTTTTTCAGCAGTACTTCTATCTAAAATAGGAACCTTTCTGGTGTCAGTCTTAGGAAATTCAGTAAAGTCTTTTTCCGTCACCGTAA
>NZ_KQ970288.1:48205-49394 GCF_001579035.1 Streptococcus mitis
ACATTGGCATAATTTTTAGCTTGAAAAATACTAGAAGTCACCAAGGAAACTAAACCAGCCAAGAGAAGAATTCCTCCAATAGAGGCTAAAAGAATTTTCCCCAACCGATTGATTTTGAAACCCTCAAAATTTAAGGCAGCTTCTGCCTTGCCGTGGCGCACATGAACCGTTTTGACCAGATTGATTCCCTTTCCAAAGCCAAATAAGACTGCGACAACCAGCAAATGCCCACAGAGGAAAAAGAGAAATTCCCAGCTGGTCAGGTTAAGGGGCGGTAAAAAGATATACCAGGTCGTTGCGATAAAAATAAGTTCAAAGACTATCCGTTTCATTTGCTTTCCTCCTAAATGATTCGTCCTTCCAAGTGATCCAGTTCATGCTGGCAAATCTGAGCTGGGAAGCCTGTCAAGGTAATGGTCTGTTCCTGCCACTTGCTGTCACGATAGGCAACCCTTATGGTTTCATAACGCTTAGTAGGTCTCACACCTGTCAAGGACAAACAGCCTTCTTCTGTCTCATAAGCTCCTTCAGAGGACAGGAGCACTGGGTTAAACATGACCACGGGAACCAAGCCAAGATTAAAAATAATCACGCGCTTCTGCACCCCAATCATATTGGCAGCCAGACCGACACAGGTCTCACGATTTGCTAAGAGTGTATCCTGCAAATCTCTGGCAAGATACAGATCATCCTGACTTGCCGGCTGAGATACCTGAGATAAAAACAAAATATCCTTCACAATTTTCTTTTCCACTTCCTCACACTCCTCTTGTTTTTTACTATATTATAGCAATTATAGCACAAAAGCCGATAACTGCAAGCCCTTTCCCTCAACTGTAGCAAAAAGCCATCCGAAGATGACTTTTTTTCTATTTAATTTTTTTATAAGTTACTTCCATCCCACGCTTAACAGCTGGACGATTGGCAATTTTTTCTGCCCAGTTTACTAAATTCTGGTAACTTGAGGCATCCAAGAATTTTGCAGAACCTTGATAAAGTTTTCCTTGAACTAACTGTCCATACCAAGACCAGATAGCAATATCTGCAATCGTATAGTCATTGCCTGCAATATAAGGTTTCTGAGCCAATTCCTTATCCAATAAATCCAACTGGCGTTTCACTTCCATCGTAAAACGGTTAATAGGATATTCCAATTTTTCAGGAGCATAATTGAAGAAATGTCCAAATC
>NZ_KQ970288.1:49734-52334 GCF_001579035.1 Streptococcus mitis
ACCTAGAAAAGGTGCTGCACCTGCTTGCCAGAATAGCCAATTCAAAACTTCTACCTTTTCCACAGGATTACTTGGTAAAAAGGTTCCAAATTTCTCAGCAAGGTAAAGAAGAATATGAGCAGACTCAAAGACTCTTACATTTTCAGTCCCTGACTGGTCCAACAAGGCTGGAATCTTGGAATTTGGATTGAGCTTTACGAAGTCTGAACCGAATTGATCCCCATCCATGATAGCAATCTTATACAAGTCATAAGCCGCTTGCTCAAAACCAGCTTCTAGTAATTCTTCCAATAAGATAGTGACCTTCACACCATTTGGTGTTCCCAGTGAATAAAGCTGAAAAGGTTGTTCTCCTTTTGGCAAGTTTTGTTGGAAACGTGCACCTGCTGTTGGTCTATTTAGTCCTGTAAAGGCTCCTTGATTACTAGCTTCATCCTGCCATACGGTCGGTATAACATTTTGAAATAACTTGCATACCATTCAACTATTTTGACTTAACTTAAGAATATTTTCAACATACACAAACAATACGATGAAACGTAAGCGTCCAATAACCAAGTATATTGAAAAACAGCTCTCCACGTGATGCGGAGAGCTGTTTTTCGACAAGGTGTTGTAACAATCTGAGAATATAGTTTTCATTTTGAAAATGTCAAACTCTCTTCTTGCTTCCATAATCTCTTGTCTATTGATTATTCATCTTCTTTTTCTTTGTTGCAAATAAGCCTACTCCTGATAATAGAGTTGCAATTGCTAGAAGAACTGTTCCAGATATTGATGTACCTGTGTTTGGAAGTTCTTTTTGACTGTTTCGTTTTGAAACGTTCGCTGCTAATTTAGCATCTGCTGCATCTTCTAAAGTTTCTCCGTTTGATGCATTTGTTGCATTGTTAGCTGCTTGATCATCAGTTGCTACTAAAGCTTGGTTTAACTTGAATTCTTCTAAACGTTTCACCATTGCATCCACTTCTACTTGACTTGCGTCTGCATTAGCAAATACTTTCTTAGCGTCTGCTAATAAGTCATTCGCTTCTTTTGCAGTTTCTGCATCAAGCTTAGCTGATTCTTTGATAATCAATTCATCCAATTGATAGATAGCACCTTCTAACTTAGCTTTATTCACTTTTGCGTCAGTGTTATTAGCTCCAGCATTGTATGGTACATATTGTTTGAACGCATCATCTCTTGGAATTGCTAATACTTGACCTTCTTTTGTAACGATTGTTACATTTCCGGCTTTATCAATGTTAACCGCTAAATCAGTCTTACCATCTTTAGTAACTTTCATATTACCATCTTTGTCGATTGTAATCGTCATCTTAGAATCTTTAGATGTGTAAACTGTGTTTCCATCTTTATCTGTTGATTTAATGTAAGCATCTAAATCGAATTCTGGAACGTTTGTGATAGTACCTAGAACTTTGAATTGGAATTTCGCTTTTTCTTCTGGAGTAATATCCGCAAGATTTGTTACCTCTACTTTACTCAAGTCGATATCAAGATTATCTCCACCATGTTTAGATTTAGACACAGCTTCTTTATCTTTCACTAGTTGTTCTTTAGAAATTGTTGCTGTAGAACCGTCTGGCATTGTTACTGTTGCGTTTCCTTGGTTATCCACCACTACAGTTGCTCCTGGGTTGACTGCTTCAATTGCTTTCTTAACAGCTTCTTTTGCGTCTTTTGTTAAGTTTTCTTTATCTCCAACTAATGTACGAGTAACTGGTGTTTTCACTTTAGCATTTGTTGCTTCGTCAGCAAGATTGGTAGCAGGGATTACTAAGTCTGTTGATGGGATGTTAAGAACTGTTCCGTCAGCTTTCGTTACTGTTGCGTTTCCTTTGTCGTCTACCACTACAGTTGAACCTGAGTTGACTGCTTCAACAGCTTTCTTAACAGCAGCTTTCTCTTCTGGAGTTAAGCTTTCTTTATCTGCTACTACAGTCTTAGCTGCTGGTGTGTTTGCATCATTTCCACCATTATCTTTCTTAGCATCGTCTTGGACTTTAACTAAATCTGTTGATGGGATAACTGATACATTACCGTCTTTAACTACTGCTGCTTTTCCTTTGTCATCTACTACAACTTCAGCACCTGGATTTGCTGCTTTAACTTTGTCTTCGATTGCTTTCTTCTCAGCGTCAGATAATTTCTCAGGGTTTGCTACTTTTGTTTTTGCTGCTGGTGTAACTGCGTTGTCTTTTGCACCATTAGGTTGTGTAACTTCATCGGTAGAAACTTCAGTGATGTTACCATTCTCAGGATTTACAGTATAAACTGTAGTCGTTTTAACTACGTTATCACCTTGTTTTTTATAAGTAACTTTATCTTTTGCAGCTACTTTAACAACAGTGCTAGTCGCTGGAGTAATAACAGGTTCACCAACATGTTCTTCTACTGCTCCTGTATTTTCATTTACAGTATATGTTGTTGTTGTAACCTTGCTACCTTTTTGACCAGGAGTAGTGATATTTTCTGAATCTTTTTCTCTTGAATCATCTTTTTCATAAACAACTTTTGGTTCAATATCTTCAGTAACTACTTTGTCTTTAGCTCCGTCTTCAGAGATAGTTTCTTTAGTAGTTTCAGCTTCACTAACA
>NZ_KQ970288.1:53404-54580 GCF_001579035.1 Streptococcus mitis
TTTAGCACCATCTTCAGAAATAGTTTCTTTTGCTGAAGCTTCAGTTACATTTCCATTAGTCGGATCAACTACGTAAGTAGTTGTAGTTTTAACTACTTTATTACCTTCTTTGCCGTAAAACACTTTTGGTTTTGTACCAACTTCATAGACATTCTGAGTCATTGGTGTAGATGTTTCTGAAGTACTCGGATCTGAAAGATTTCCAGTCGTCTCATTAACAGTGTATGTTGTAGTTATTGTACGTAAACCATCTTGACCTTGAGTTATCAGATTGCTATAACCGCGTTCTTTTTCTTCATTACCAACATATTTATTAGTTACTAGAATAGGTTCTGTGGTAACTTTCTTATTGCCTACTTTAATCACTTTTGGTTGCATTTCAGTTGTAACTCTTTCAGACTCAACAGGATCTGTTAATTCACCTGTATACGAAGCTACAGTATAAGTAGTTGTGATAGTTTTCTCACCTTTTTGACCAGCCACTTCTTGTCTAGACTCAAAAGGAATTGTCTCATCAGCACGATACATTGTCGCTATAGGTATTCCTTCAGTTCTTGTCGTAGTATTATTCACTGGTTGCCATAATGGTTGTAAAGTAATCGTTTCACCTTGTTTAACAGCATCGCGCGTCAATAGGTTTGTTCCGTCTTTTGACCACCCTAGGAATTTATGATTTTGTTTTGGTTGACTCGGTCTTGATAATGTTGGTAATACGGTATCACTTGGAGCCACCTTAACTGGAGTAAAGTTCTCACCTTGGAATGTCAAAGTTGCATTTGATACTTCACGTACCCACGTTCCAGCAGTTGCAGTTGAGTCACCAGCGTATGCATCCGCCCAATCTGAAACCGTATACGTGTGTTCTTTAGCCTCAACCTTGTGCCATTTATCGGTATATTGGTTGCCGTAGGAGTGAGTTGTCGGTATCGTTCTAATCCCATCAGCTTTAAATTTATCTCCGAGTTTAAGTTCTTTAAGTTTGCCTGTACCACCGAACATAGAATCCATATTGGTTACTTTACTTGTGTCAAAATGCGTCACATCTAAGTTAGTTAAGTTAGTCGTACCTCTGAACATAGAACCCATATTCGTTACATTTCTTGTGTCAAAATGCGTCACATCTAAGTTAGTTAAGTTAGACATACCATTGAACATTCTTGCCATATTCGTTACTTT
>NZ_KQ970288.1:54972-56242 GCF_001579035.1 Streptococcus mitis
ACTTGTGTCAAAATGCGTCACATCTAAGTTAGTTAAGTTAGACATACCATGGAACATATAACTCATATTCGTTACCTTACTTGTGTCAAAATGCGTCACATCTAAGTTAGTTATGTTAGACATACCATAGAACATAGCACCCATATTTGCTACTTTACTTGTGTCAAAATGCATAGTATCAAAAGTTAACGGGTTGAATTTTCTATCTATTTTATTACTAGTATAAGAATATTTAGAAAATATATACCTACTATTTTCAGGCGCATAAACCTTATCCGCAAAACCAACATGCTTAATTTGTTCACCATAATTATCTTTCCAAGTAGATTCACCAGAATTATTCGTCAACGTATCCTTACCAACTTCTGGCTTAAACAATAGATACCCGTTTCCATATAATTCCCAAGGCACACCGTCTTCACCACGAGCAATCACGTTACCTTCTGGTTGAGGTATTGAAGGTGTTGATTCAGTCGTTCCTTCGCCTATTCTGAAACCAGTTCCTTCTTGCATCTTTTTATCATTACGGCTATCACTGTTTTTCTTTGGTTTTACAGTTTCTTCCGCTTTCATTGATTTTAAGATAAAAGTTAGTGATTTAATTTCTTTAACTTTTGCGTCTACTTCTTTTTGAGTAGCTGTTTTTAAAGCTTGTAAGTCTTTTGCATCCTCAATTAATTTTTCAGCTTGTTCAATTTGTAATTTATGTTTTTCATTTGCACGAATACGATTCACTTCTGATTGTAACGCACTCACTTTTTCTTGTAATCCAGTCATTTGTACTTTTGATTCTACATTATCTTTCAAACCAGTCAATACACCTTCTGTCGCAGCTTTTGGTTCAATATTATCTTTCAAACCAGTCGATACACCTTCAGTCACAGCTTTTGGTTCAATATTATCTTTCAAGCCAGTCGATAAACCTTCAGTCACAGCTTTTGGTTCAATATTATCTTTCAAGCCAGTCGATAAACCTTCAGTGTCAGCTTTTGGTTCAATAGCTGCTTTTAGTTCAATATTATCTTTCAAGCCAGTCAATACACCTTCAGTTACATTTTCAGTATTAGCCGTAGCAGATGATACTGGTAAAGTATCTGCCTTAACCGCACCATTAGCAAAAAACATTAATGCTGCAACGGCAACACTTGCTGCACCAAAATGGTACTTACGAATAGAATAACGGAATACCTTTTCTCCGTTCACTTCACGATATGACTTTCTCATTGAATCGCCTCTCTTTTATTTTTATTTTAAAGGTACTAAAAAATAC
>NZ_KQ970288.1:56299-59798 GCF_001579035.1 Streptococcus mitis
CTTAAATATTTTAGGAATTTAAGGAAAGGATATGATTTTTAATTTTGGGTACCACACTTGTTTTAAAAACATAGCACACCTTCTATTTTACACTATTCTTGTAAAAAAACAATATATATGATTGTGCTATTTTTTCTAATTTAATTACTCTGATAATTTTGTTGCCAAATTGTTTCATCTCGTTGGGTTTCTATGACTATACAATCTCTTGTTAAATAAGTTTTCTTTGTATTTTCTTTGTGAATACAACATCTTTTCTACACATAATATGCATTTAACTTATGCACTGTATTTTCCCACTTTTACCCATACTCATTTTGTATCCCTTATGAAGTATAGTAGATTGAAGATAGAACAGTACGACACGACTGCTAAAATATTTCTAGAAATTAATTTGACTTTCCTAATTGATTTGTTCATATCTTATTTCAATTTACTATAATTGATATGCTGACATCCGAAACCTCCCTTAAATCGCATTCTTGTCAAAACCGAGTTTACGTTGAACAAACTTAACAATTTCGACGATAATAATCATTGAGAAGCTTCCGCCCATAACGATTCCCCATTGTGACAAGTCTAGTTTGGTTACGTGGAAGATTCCTTCAAGCGGTTCTACGACAATTGTTGCCATGAGAAGAATGAAGGATACCAAGATGGACCAGTTGAAGGTCTTAGACTTGAATGGGCCAACTGTCAAGATGGATTGGTAGACAGATTTGACATTATAAGCATGGAAGAGCTGAATCAAACCAAGGGTTGCAAAGGCCATAGTAAGAGCATCCGCATGAATGGCATGATTGTCACCCACATGTACTGGGTAAACAATCGCAAGGCCATAAACACTCATAACAATAGCTGCTTGGAGTACACCTTGATAGATGATGGAACTCAAAACACCACCTGAGAAGAAGCTTGCTTTGCGTCCACGTGGTTTATGGTTCATGACGCCTGGCTCAGCAGGTTCAACACCTAGTGCAATTGCTGGGAAGGTATCCGTTACCAAGTTGATCCACAAAAGATGAACTGGCTGCAAGACATCCCAACCAAAGAGGGTTGATAGGAAGATGGTTAATACTTCAGCAGTATTGGCAGAAAGTAGGTACTGAATAGTCTTTTGAATGTTTGAGAAGACCTTACGTCCTTCTTCAACTGCAACGATAATAGTCGCAAAGTTATCATCTGCAAGGATCATGTCAGAAGCCCCCTTAGAAACCTCTGTACCAGTGATTCCCATACCGATACCGATGTCTGCTGTTTTCAGAGCTGGCGCATCATTGACACCGTCACCTGTCATGGCAACGACTTTACCTTGTTTTTGCCAAGCCTTGACGATACGAACCTTGTGTTCTGGAGACACACGGGCATAAACAGAGTATTGACCAACTACTTTTTCAAAATCTTCATCTGACAGTTCATTGAGTTCAGTACCAGTTAAAACGTGGCCTTCTGTATCGTTGGCATCAATGATTCCCAAACGTTTGGCAATAGCTTCTGCTGTGTCTTGGTGGTCACCTGTAATCATAATTGGACGGATTCCCGCTTCCTTAGCCACACGAACAGCCTCAGCGGCTTCAGGACGTTCAGGGTCAATCATCCCAATCAAACCAGTAAAGATTAAATCATTTTCAAGCTCTTCAGAAGTGAGATTTTCTGGAATGCTATCAATAATCTTATAGGCACCTGCTAAGACACGCAAGGCTTGATGAGCCATTTCAGAATTGTTTGTGTGAATGAGATTTGTAACCTTCTCATCAATCGGAGCAATATCCCCAGCTTTGTCACGAAGAACACAACGTTTCAAAAGTTGGTCTGGCGCACCCTTGACTGCTACAAGGAAACGACCATCTGGCAATGGGTGAACCGTTGACATGAGCTTACGTTCAGAATCAAATGGCAATTCAGCTACACGAGGATATTTCTCTAAAAATCCTTTAACATCGTAGCCCTTGTCCAAGGCATATTGGATGAAGGCTGTTTCGGTTGGGTCACCAATCAGGTTGCCTTCCACATCAATTTTCGTATCATTTGCCAAGACAACTGAACGAAGAAGCGGCATTTCAAGACCCAGTTCAATGTCATCAGCTGAGTCATGTAGGACTGCATCGTAGAAGACTTTTTCGACGGTCATCTTGTTCATAGTCAGCGTACCAGTCTTATCAGAAGCGATGATTTCTGTTGAACCAAGAGTTTCAACTGCTGGTAACTTACGAACGATAGAGTTTCGTTTGGCCAAAACTTGAGTACCAAGAGAAAGAACGATGGTAACGATAGCAGGAAGTCCTTCTGGAATGGCTGCAACAGCAAGGGCAACAGAAGTCAACAACTCACCAAGTGGATTTTTCCCTTGAATGAAGACACCCACTACAAAAGTAACAAGGGCAATGACCAAGATAGCATAGGTCAAGACCTTAGAAAGGTTGTTCAAGTTTTGTTTAAGTGGTGTATCTGTCTCATCCGCATCTTGGAGCATACCAGCGATGTGACCAACTTCCGTGTACATACCTGTATTGACAACAACACCAAGACCACGACCATAGGTCACATTTGAGTTTTGGAAGGCCATATTGACACGGTCACCAATACCTGCATCTGCAGCAAGCTCAACTGTCAAGTCTTTTTCAACTGGTACAGACTCGCCTGTCAAAGCAGCTTCTTCGATTTTAAGAGAATTGGCTTCTAATAAATGAAGATCCGCTGGTACAACATCACCAGCTTCAAGGGCAACGATATCTCCTGGTACCAATTCTTTAGAGTCAATCTCTGCCATGTGGCCATCACGAAGGACACGTGCAGCTGGACTGGACATAGATTTGAGAGCTTCGATGGCTTCTTCTGCTTTTCCTTCTTGGTAAACACCAAAGGCAGCGTTAATAATAACCACGGCTAGGATGATAATAGCATCTGCAATATCTTCCCCACCAGAAGTCACGACTGACAAGATAGCCGCTGCAACTAGGATGATAATCATCAAATCCTTAAACTGCTCGATAAACTTGACCAGGATTGATCGTTTCTCGCCTTCTTCGAGTTCATTGTGGCCAAATTCGGCAAGGCGCTTTTCCGCCTCACTTGATGACAAACCTTGCTCGGTCGCATCCACAGCCTGCAAGACCTCTTCAGGACTCTGAGTGTAAAACGCTTGGCGTTTTTGTTCTTTTGACATGTGTCTCCTCCTTGACATTGTGTGCAAAACAGACTCTCTTTTCCCTCATCGCATCTTTTCACGACAAACAAAAAGAGACCTGTTAATCATAACAAGTCTCGCTGTTTAAGATAGTGCCGGAAAGCATACTTTTCAGTATAAAATTCGGAATGACGACACTATCACAGGTTTCTGCCAGCTACTCCCTTGAGTAGTACTATTATACCAAATTTTGAAAAGTTTTCAAAGAGTAAAGATTCTATAAAATTCTATCCTTATCAAAAGTACGTTCACTGATAATATATCTAGGACGACGTTTCGTTTCTAGGTAAATCTTTCCAATATACTCACCAA
>NZ_KQ970288.1:60125-65832 GCF_001579035.1 Streptococcus mitis
TGCCACAACCGTACCAGCAACCTTACTCCATAAAACCCAAGTAATCAACAGAAAACTAAAGAGTGATGTCAAGACCCCAAAACTTGTAATCAAGCGAATCGGTTTGATTGATAAACTGGTAATACCATCCATAGCCAAACCAAGCATTTTAGATAGTGGATAGTGGCTCTCACCAGCAATTCGTTCATGGCGCTTATATGAAACGTAAGAATATTTAAAACCAACTAAAGGCATTAAACCACGAAGAAATAGATTCACTTCAGTGAATTTTTCTAATTCCTTCAAGAATCTTTTAGAAACCAAGCGATAATCGGCATGATTAAAAACAACTTCTGCTCCAAATAAGCGTAGTACCTTATAGAAACCTTCAGCTGTAATTCGTTTAAATGCAGAGTCCGTGTCACGATTATCCCGTACACCATAGACAATTTCCGAACCACTTTTATACTCCGAAACCATATTGTCCATGCAGTTAATATCATCTTGTCCATCGGCATCAATGGTAATGACTATATCAGCAAACTGAATAGCTTCATACATCCCTGCAAGAACGCTACTCTGATGCCCCCTATTACGACTTTGCGACACACCAACTACAGAAGGAATGGAATTAGCATAACTTTCTATTAGTTCCCAAGTCCGATCCTTACTACCATCATTTACATACATGATTTTACTAAGAGGATGGATTACTTCTTTCTTCACTAATTGTTCAATTTTTTCAACGAACATTGGATTAGTATGTGGTAGGACTTGCTCTTCGTTATAACATGGAACAACAATATATAAAATTGGATTTTTCCTGCTCATGCTATTCTCCTACTCTTTTTATCCCAAAAGGAAAGTTAGTTCCTCTAAACATCCTGACTATCAATTCACAGCCCAAAATTGTCAATATGGCTACAAAAACTGTCGTTATATATTGATTGACAAAAATTCCAGTATATTTAGCAGACAACTCTTTGACTAATTTTTCTACCAATACCAAAACTATCGGCGAATGCACTCCATAATAAATCAATGTTTTTTGTCCGATTGATTTCATAATGGAACTCTCTGGAAGTGTTTTAAAAAATATAAGAACACTCCAAATTCCTGAAATAGCTGCCAAGTAAAATAAGAAATGATTTCCAATTTGCTGATAATACAAATCAACAATTTGATAGCCACTCACTCGATAGTTTAGTTTACTACTATAATTGGTAAGAATAAGTCCTATCGGTAAAAAGTAAATTGAAAAATACTTTTCTAATTGATGTAAATTATTCTTAGTCCATACTCCCAGCAAGATAAAAATCATAGCGACAGGAACTAAATCAATATTCCAAATTAAATAGTACTCTCTCTCATATACCTTTTGTCCCAGATAAACTGAAACCAAGAGAGATAGGATTATTATCACCCACTGTCCCAAATTCCATCTTTTCTTTAAAATAAAGTAGCTGAAAACATGAGCCAAAAACAAAACATTCAAAAACCACAATTGAAAATAAATATGCAACCGATCTGAAAGCAGTAATTGTTTTATAAAATGAAGAATATTAAAACTCAAAACTTGATCAGGATACATGACAAAAAGTTGAAACAGAAAAACAAAACTATTTAGCAAGAAAAAAGGAAGGACTAAACTCTTTACCTTATTTAAACAATAGCCTGAGAAGGTTTCGTATTTTCTAACATTCAAAGTAAAACCAGATAAGAAAAAGAACAACGGTATGTGAAATGCATAGAGAAGCAACTTAGCATTATTTGGAACGAAGCTACTATGTCCAATGATAACTAATATAATCGCTAAACCTTTAGACATATCTATGTAACTAATTCGCTTCTTCATACTATCCTCCTGTTCCTAATTTTAATCGATAAACACTCATATCTGAAGTGACAGATTCAACTTCCTCAAAGTAAACATCCTTCTGATAATGTTCTTTCATGATTTTTTTAACACTATCCATATTCCCAGAGGAAGTGGACCAAAAGAAGAGGATATTCTGATTGTTGATTGCAGAAGTCAACAGATTATCAGGTTCCTCAACTCCGTATCTCTTCATTTGTTGATAATAATGAGGAGAAAAAGTCTGCCAATTTCCTAATGTTGTCGTATTTGTCACTAACTGATTGGGTCTTAATTTAAAAGTTGACAATGTAGGCTGTGAAGAAACCAAAGTGCCATATCCACCGAAAACAATAAGTTTATCCGAATTCCTTTGTATAAGAGACTGGTACTCTGATACTACTGACGATTGAATATAGGGAAACCAATACAGTTCTTGTCCAAGCTTATTTATCCATACTGCTCCTCCTAGTATTCCCATTATTTGTATGCTAAGAAACACCTTCCTATTATCAAATAAACTTCTTTTTTCATAAAATGATCGAGCATAGTAAATAAATACTAATAAGAAACATACTATTATAGGGATATATACTCGCTCTACTACCCTCTGTCTAACAAAAAGAGCTCCAATTAAAAGTAAAGGGAAAATAGGTACAAACCACCCGTATAGCTTCTTGGGCTTAAAAATCAAAAACCAACTAATCAGCATTAAAAAGAAGGTTGTCAGAATACTATTCTTAAAAAAATCTGATATCATCTGAGGCAGATTAAACGAGTATTTTTCTGAAAGGGATCGAACAGATTGAATGTTTGTTAAAAGAGTATTGCTTAAGGCTTTTTTTTCAGCAAATAACCAGTAGGTGGAGACATTCAGATCATTCTCACTTACCCCCAAAGTTTCGAATTCATTCGCATGTCTTTGATAATCAATAGCAGGATAATCTCTCAAATTCGTACTTAGGGCATTCCATGTCAAATACTCCTGTACATCAGCTTTCCCTAGTGTATATAGTTTATTGGAAGCAAAAATCAGTAAAATGACGCTAAATAATAAAACAATTTCTTTTCTTTTTTTAGAAAATATCCACTCAAAGAGCAGGAAAGGGAATAACAGTAAAATAAAGCTAGATATAATCTGAGGTCTAATTGATAAACCAATGAATAATAGTGATAGTCCTGAAATGTATCTTTTATCAAATAGTAAAAAAGTAGCCGCTGTAGCTGACAAATATGCAATAACGGAAAAAGAAAAATATTTAATAAGTATCAATTGAGCTATAAACACTATTGAAATCAAAAGATACAGTTTTTTCTTACAAAAAAAGTTTGCATAGACACCAAAACTAATACAGTAAATACTAACTAAAAAAATAAAATAAATATTCCAGTTGGTAACTAATTTTTGAATCGAAACCAAACCTGAAGATAATAAAATTCCTATGTAGGGTAATAACATGTTTTCCCCAGATAATATAGTTTGATTTACCATGATATCATCTACAACAGGATATTCAAAACCTCTAAATAATATATAGAGATAAAAAAATAAAAATGGCAAAAATAAAAAACTTAAACTAAGTAGCCTACTGACCATATTTTTATTTATCATTACAAGCTCTCTTTCGAATAAATATTGCCTTTCAATTTTATCACGTTTCCTAAAAAAAAAAGCATTTTCTGCTTTGTATTTTCTTAATTTTATCCATCCTATTTGAATTTTCCCTTGAAAACCAGTATAATGGTAGAATGTTATGTGGCTAGAAAGGAAGTTGAATGAAGCAATCTATTTCAAATCTCAAGTTAGCTGAGCGTGGGGCCATTATCAGCATTTCAACCTATTTAATCTTGTCTGCAGCCAAATTAGCAACTGGTCATCTTCTTCATTCATCCAGTTTGGTGGCCGATGGTTTTAACAACATCTCAGACATCATTGGAAATGTTGCCCTCTTGATTGGGATTCGGATGGCGCGCCAGCCTGCAGACCGTGACCACCGTTTTGGTCACTGGAAGATTGAAGATTTGGCTAGCTTGGTCACTTCTATTATCATGTTCTATGTTGGCTTTGATGTTCTAAGGGATACCATTCAGAAGATTCTCAGTCGTGAAGAAACGGTCATTGATCCTCTTGGTGCAACTCTGGGAATCATTTCTGCAGCGATTATGTTTGTGGTCTATCTCTACAATACTCGCCTCAGTAAGAAATCCAATTCCAAGGCACTAAAGGCTGCCGCCAAGGACAATCTTTCTGATGCTGTCACCTCACTTGGTACTACCATTGCCATCCTAGCCAGCAGTTTCAATTATCCCATTGTGGATAAACTGGTTGCCATTATCATCACTTTCTTTATCTTGAAGACTGCCTATGATATCTTTATCGAGTCTTCCTTTAGTCTCTCAGATGGTTTTGACGATCGTCTGCTTGAGGAATACCAAAAGGCCATTATGGAAATTCCTAAAATCAGTAAGGTTAAATCTCAAAGAGGTCGTACCTACGGTAGCAACATTTACCTTGATATTACGCTAGAAATGAATCCTGACTTGTCTGTTTTTGAGAGTCATGAAATCGCGGATCAAGTCGAGTCTATGCTGGAGGAACGTTTTGGCGTCTTTGATACCGATGTCCATATCGAGCCAGCACCTATCCCTGAGGATGAAGTTTTAGACAATGTCTATAAAAAATTGCTCATGCGCGAACAATTGATCGACCAAGGAAATCAACTGGAAGAGCTCTTGGCTGACGATTTTGTCTATATTCGTCAAGACGGAAATCAGATGGATAAAGAGGCCTATAAAGCCGAAAAAGACTTGAATTCTGCTATCAAGGACATCCAAATCACTTCCATCAGTCAAAAGACCAAACTCATCTGCTATGAGTTAGATGGTATCGTCCATACCAGTATCTGGCGTCGCCATGAGACTTGGCAAAATATCTTTCATCAAGAAACCAAAAAAGAATAGAGAAATCCTGTCCATGAGACGGGATTTTTCTATTCCTCTAGCTGTCAAATTCACTTAAATACTCATAACGTTCGTATTTTTCAAGGAGTGCTTCGTTTTTCTCATCCAGTTCTTTTTGGAGAGTAGCCAGCTTACCAAAGTCAGAGCCGTTGGCCTGCATTTCCTCTTCAATAGCAGCGATGCGGTTTTCCAAGGCTTCAATATCGCCTTCAATACTTGCCCACTCCTGCTTTTCTTGGTAGGTCATGCGTTTCTTATCTTCACGGATCTTGACTACTTTCTCCTTTTCAGCCTTTTGAACTTGATTGGCCATCTCTGTTTCAAAGGCTTTTTCATCAAGATAGTCGGTGTAATGACCAAAGAAAGGACGAATCTTGCCATTCTCAAAAGCAAGAATCTTGGTCGCTACCTTATCCAAGAAATAGCGGTCATGGCTAACCGTCAAAACAGGCCCAGCAAAGCCCTGCAAGAAATTCTCCAAGACTGTCAAGGTTGCAATGTCCAAATCATTGGTTGGCTCGTCTAAAAGAAGAACATTTGGTTTTTCCAAGAGCAGTTTGAGGAGATAAAGACGTTTTTTCTCTCCCCCAGACAATTTCTCAATCAAGGTTCCATGCGTCGAACGTGGGAAAAGGAACTGCTCCAGCAACTCTGCAATCGAAGTCGTAGAACCCCCACTGGTCTTGACCTCTTCTGCCACTTCCTGCAAGTAATTGATCACTCGCTTACTTTCATCCAAACCCTCAATTTGCTGAGAGAAATAGGCAATGCGAACAGTTTCCCCAATCACAACTTGACCTGCTGTCGGCTCAAGACTTCCTGCAATCAGATTGAGCAGGGTTGATTTCCCCACACCGTTGTCCCCAACAATTCCAATACGGTCTTTGGCCTGCACCAAGAGATTAAAATCTT
>NZ_KQ970288.1:65878-67885 GCF_001579035.1 Streptococcus mitis
GTCTCAGCAATGCCACCTGAAACTTCTTTCTTTAAGTCGTGGAAACGATTGATACGAGCCTGTTGCTTGGTCGCACGTGCCTGCGGTTGTCTGCGCATCCAGGCCAATTCTTGCTTATAAAGTTGTTCTTTTTTATGAAGTAGAGCTGCATCGTGCTCATCCTGTTCCGCCTTAAGGCGAACATAGTCCTGATAATTCCCTTGATACTCGGTCAATCCTGCGCGATCCAACTCGAAAATCCGTGTTGACAAAGCGTCTAAGAAATAACGATCGTGAGTGATAAAGAGAACTGTCTTCTTAGAATTTTTCAAAAAGAGGGTCAGCCACTCGATGGTCGCAATGTCCAGATGGTTGGTTGGTTCATCCAAAAGCAAGAGATCGTGGTTGCCAAGTAAAACTTGCGCCAACTGAACTCGTCTTCTCAGACCACCTGACAATTCTCCAACTGGAGTAGATAAGTCCTGAATACCCAGCTTGCTAAGGACAGTCTTTACCTGACTCTCGATTTCCCAAGCTTGGAGAGAATCCATCTCTGCCATGACCCGTTCTAAACGAGCCTGCTTGTCCTCACTATAGTTGAGCATAAGGAGTTCATACTCACGAATGAGTTGGATTTCCTTGAGGTCGCTGGATAGAACCGTATCCAAGACCGTCTTGCTATCATCAAAATCAGGATCTTGGGTCAAGTAACCAATCTGGTAATCGTTCTTCGCTGAAAAGGGACTGACATCCCCATCAAAACCAGAAACACCAGAAAGAACATCTAAAAGGGTGGTCTTACCAGTCCCATTGACACCGATTAAACCAATTCTATCCAAGTCATGGATGATAAAGGAAATATCCTTAAAAACGGTCTTATCACCGACGGATTTACTTAGTTTTTCAACGATAAAATCACTCATTTTTTCTCCCTCAGATAAGCATGGATGGCTTGACGGTCATTTTCCAATTCTCCGTCGACAATGGCATACTCAATCTCTGTTAAAATCTCTCCCAAGTCTGGTCCCGGATGATAGCCATATTCCTTGATCAAAATACCACCATTAATCTGAATTTCTTTCTTGTCATGAATGGTCAAGCTCTGGTAGGTTTCTGTGATGACTTGTGGGTTGACTGGTTTTCCCTGAGCCTGACGAAGATTTTCAGCCTGTAAAAGTAAATCCAAGTCAAAGCGGTAACAATCGCGCTTGCTCAATTCTCCCTTTTCACGCAGAGCCAAAATAGTCAGCAAATCCTGAACTTGCTTGGCAAACTGGCGTGAGGTTTTCCAAGCTTTCAAAAATGGCTGCGCATTTTCAATCTCCAAAGTCCACAAAAGAGCTGCCCAGGCTTGCTCTGAAGATTTAAAGGTGAAATCACTCTCCAAATCAAACAGTCTATTAAGCTTGTCCTTGCTAGCTGCCATATCAGGGAGATAGTCATAAGCTTGACTCTCAATCATGGAAGCCAAGCCCCTTCTCCAAAATGGAGCCAGCAAGAGTTTATCAAACTCAACGAAGGTACGCTCCACAGAAATTTTCTCCAAAAGGGGCGTCAAAGTCTTCATAGCTTTAAATGTTTCTGACTCAAGCTCAAAGCCGAGGCTAGCCTGAAAACGAAAACCACGCATAATCCGCAAAGCATCTTCGTTGAAACGCTCACTAGCCACTCCAACTGCTCGTAAGACTTGCTTTTCCAAATCTTCTAAACCATGAAACAAGTCAATGATTTCTCCTGTCTCATCCAAAGCAAAGGCATTGACTGTAAAATCACGGCGTTTGAGGTCTTCCTCTAGCGAACGCACAAAGGAAACCGCACTGGGCCTACGATAGTCCACATAAACATCCTCTGTCCGAAAAGTAGTTACCTCATACTCCTCATCCCCATCTAAGACCAAGACGGTTCCATGCTCGATTCCGATATCGGCTGTTCGCGGAAAAATCTGCTTGGTCTCCTCTGGATAAGAAGAGGTCGCAATATCCACATCATGGATAGGACGATTGAGGAGGGCATCTCGAACAGAGCCCC
>NZ_KQ970288.1:68024-73217 GCF_001579035.1 Streptococcus mitis
AATAGGCCTCAAATCCTGCTTCTTTAATTTTTTCTAATACTGGTAAAGCCTTCTGAAATTCAGAAGGCATTTGCGTTAATCTCATAATAAGTGTTCTAATCCATAGACAAGCTCATGACGCTTGACAACTTCTTTAATTCCCAAATTTACCCCTGTCATGAAGGAGCTGCGATCATAGGAGTCATGACGGAGAGTCAATCCTTCTCCCTGATTGCCAAAGATGACTTCCTGATGTGCTACCAAGCCTGGTAAACGAACTGAGTGAATCCGCATGCCATCAAAGTCAGCACCACGGGCACCTGCAATCAATTCTTCTTCATCAGGCGCACCTTGCTGGGTAGACTCTCGAACTTCTGCCATTAACTCAGCCGTTTTAATAGCTGTTCCACTCGGTGCATCCTTTTTCTTGTCATGATGGAGCTCAATAATCTCCACATTTGGGAAATATTTGGCAGCCTGCGTCGCAAATTGCATGAGTAAGACAGCACCCAAGGCAAAGTTAGGGGCAATCAAGCCACCCAAGTCTTGGGCACGAGAAAATGCTTTTAGCTCTGCAATTTCTTCACTTGTGAAACCTGTTGTTCCAACTACTGGAGCAAAGCCATTTTCAAGAGCAAAGCGTGTATTTTCATAGGCAACAGCTGGAGTAGTAAAATCTACCCAGACATCCGCTTCAAAGCCTGCTAAATCAGCCTTATCCTTGAAAACAGGAATACCCTGCCATTCTGACTCAGACTCAAAAGGATCCAAAACTGCTACCAAGTCTAAGTCTGGATCAGCCAAGACCATCTGACAAGCAGCTTGTCCCATCTTTCCCTTAAAACCAGCAATAATTACTCGAATACTCATCTCTACTCCTGTCTAAGATACAAAGGACGTTAGCTGCCTATGAAAAATAGGGAATGGCACTGACTTTCCACGAAAGGCAAGACAGGCATCTTTTTTCAAGAGGCAGGTAGTCCGTGTTCAATTTCTAAGATACAAGGCATCTTAACTAGCCTAGAAGCGCCAACTAAATCACTGGAATATACCCCAGAGCAATACTTCCTGCTCCTAGGTGAGTTCCAATGACACTACCAAATGTAGCAAGTGAAATATCCGTACCCACTCCAGATTCAAGCAAGTGGTGACGCAATTCTTCAGCCTTTTCAGGAGCATTCCCGTGAATGACAATGACCCGATATTGGCCTGAAGCCGTTGTTTCTTTGATAATCTCAATCAAGCGCTTGGTTGCTTTCTTTTCCGTACGAACTTTTTCGTAAACTTCAATCACACCTTGGTCGTTGAAATAAAGGATTGGCTTAATGCTTAGCAGATTGCCCAAAATGGCAGCCCCATTTGAAAGGCGCCCACCTTTCACCAAATGGTCCAAATCATCTACCATGATAAAGGCTGACGTACGGCTGATTTGAATGGCTAGCTTATCCTGAATGCTGACAAAATCATCGCCCTGGTCACGCCAATTAAAGACACTTTCAACCATGATACCCAGAGGAGCACTTGTAATCAAAGTGTCTGGAAAAGCAATGGTTAAGCCCTCATAGTCATCTATCATATACTGGATATTTTGGTAAAAACCTGAAATTCCAGAAGATAGGAAAAGTCCCAAGGCATGGGTATAACCTTGTTCTTTGAGCGAAGTTAAGATTTCATCTAATTTGGCAATACTTGGCTGACTGGTCTTAGGCAATTCAGAAGCCTGAGCCATTTTTTGGTAAAATTCCTCAGCAGACAGATTGATGCCTTCGACATACTCCTCACCATCAATATTGACAGGAATATCCAAGACAAATAAATCTTCTCTTTGCAAGGTCTCTGCACTGAGATAGGCAGAAGAATCTGTGATAACAGCTAGTTTCATATTAGAACTCCAAATTGATTCCTGGTAAGTCTAATGCAATTTCAGTTACTTCGTAAGTCAAACGGTTGAGCATGTTCAAACATGGACGAGCCAAAGTTTCCACTTCTTCTTGGCTCAATTCACTTGGTTCATTGACAATACGGCCATCGATATGATTTACCTGTGAAATGGTTCCACTGATGACAAACTTATCAAATACAATCATAAATGTCAAGATGACAATCAAGGAAGTCACTTGATTTTCTTGATCATGTTGGAGCAATTGGAAGTTCACATCCACCTTGGTTTCAGGAGCTCCATTTTCATTTTCCCATTCAAAATTACGCGCATCAAAATGATACTGACTAACAAATTCTTGTTCACGTTTAAGATTCATGTCTTTCTCCCTTGGCTACAATATTATAAGCTATTGTACCATAATTTTTTATTTTCATCTAGTTTTCTCGGATTTAGTCAATCCCGATTTCAGCTCGAACTACGTCTGCGATGGTATCAACATAGTAGTCTACTTCTTCTGTTGTAGGCGCTTCTGCCATGACACGTAAAAGGGGCTCTGTTCCACTTGGGCGTACTAGGATACGGCCATTCCCTGCCATTTCTTCTTCCATCTTCTCGATGATAGCCTTGATAGCTGGCACTTCCATAGCCTTTTCCTTCATGGCATTTTCCACTCGGATATTGACTAATTTTTGTGGATAGATGGTTACTTCTGCTGCCAACTCTGACAAGCTCTTACCAGTTTCCTTCATGATTTTGGTCAATTGAACAGCAGATAATTGGCCATCACCTGTTGTATTGTAGTCCATCAAGATGACGTGACCAGACTGTTCACCACCGAGGTTGTAGCCTGATTTTCTCATTTCTTCAACAACGTAGCGGTCGCCAACTGCAGTGACTGCCTTGTTAATGCCTTCACGGTCCAAGGCCTTGTGGAAACCAAGGTTGGACATCACAGTTGTCACAATTGTATTTTGGGCCAATTGTCCTTTTTCAGAAAGGTATTTCCCGATAATGTACATAATCTTATCACCATCGACGATGTCGCCATTCTCATCGACAGCAATCAAACGGTCACTATCTCCGTCAAAGGCCAAACCGATAGCTGAGCCGCTTTCTTTGACCACTTCTTGAAGGGCTTCTGGGTGTGTAGAACCAACATTAAGGTTGATGTTAAGACCGTCTGGTGTTTCCCCGATAACAGTTAATTGGGCACCAAGGTCTGCAAAGATTTGACGGGCACTTGTAGACGCTGCACCATTGGCTGTATCCAAGGCAATCTTCATTCCTTCAAGAGGAGTTCCAGTTGAAACAAGGTATCCTTCATACTTACGCAAGCCTTCTGGATAATCTACCAAGGTTCCCAAGCCTTCTGCACTTGGACGAGGAAGAGTATCTGCCGCAGCATCTAGCAAGGCTTCAATTTCTGCTTCTTTTTCATCATCTAGTTTGAAGCCATCACCACCAAAGAACTTAATCCCATTATCAAGGGCTGGGTTGTGGCTAGCAGAAATCATGACACCTGCGCTTGCTCCTTCAGTTTTAACCAAGTAAGCTACTGCTGGTGTTGCCAAAACGCCTAGTTTGTATACGTGAATACCAACTGAAAGAAGACCAGCTACCAAGGCAGATTCCAGCATTTCCCCTGAAATACGTGTGTCACGTCCTACAAAGACTTTCGGTGCTTCCGTTTCATGTTGACTGAGAACATAGCCTCCAAAACGTCCTAGTTTAAAGGCTAATTCCGGAGTAAGTTCTACATTAGCTTCTCCACGGACTCCATCAGTCCCAAAATATTTACCCATTTTTATAAAATCCTTTTTCTATTTTTAATTCGTTTTTGAACTAGTTGCTTTCGTTGACGAAGATGTCTCCGATGAACTGCTTGTACTTGAATTTGATGTGCTTGAACTTGGTGCTACTGGTTTTGTAGTCACCTTCATTATTGTATCAAAGGGAGTGATAACTGCCGGTAAGACAACACCATTGCGGTCGATTGCCTGCAAAGGTACTGAACCACTGTAATTACCTGTTATGCGTTCGCTAGTTGGCAAGACAGCGATAATCTTATCAATTCTATCCAATGTCTCTTGGTCACTCGTAATCGACACTTCTTCATCTGACAGCGTGACATTTTCAATCTGTACCCGACTATCAATTTGACTAGGGTCAATCTCTGGTACAACCTTTACCTTATTCTTCTGAGCCTTCTTACCAATCTTGACTGTAATTTTTTGCGGAGTCGCCACAGCGGTCAGCCCATTGGGTAAATCTTCAATGCTCAAAGGAACTTCAATCGTTCCAACACTGGCATCTGTTAGGTCAGCAGTAACCTTGAATTTACGTGTGCTTTCTTGCATTTCACTAGCTAGCGATAGGCGATTTGCACCAGTCAAGACCACTGATACTTCTGAAGCAAAACCGCTAATAAAATACTCATCACTATTATAGCGTATGTCAATAGGGACATTTGTTACTGTATTCGTATAGGTTTCCGTTTTTACCTGCCTAGCACTGGTACTGTTTTGAAAATTCGTCGCCGTAGCATAGACAAATAAGACACAAGCAAAAAAGAGTGAGGATATGATGTATAAACTATTTTTTCTCATGTTTCCATCCTCCTAGCAATCGCTCTTTAAAACTAAGACCTGCTTCCTCTTTTGGAAGTAAGATTTCACGTAATTCTGTTTCAAATTCATCAAGTGTTAGGTTGTGCTTAAAGCTTCCATTATAGGTTATCGAAATTCCTCCCGTTTCCTCTGATACGACAAAAGTCAAGGCATCTGAGACTTCTGATAAACCGATAGCCGCCCGGTGTCTGGTTCCAAATTCCTTGGAAATTCCTGTACTTTCTGTCAAGGGCAGATAGGCAGACGTCACAGCGATACGTTCTTCTCTGATAATCACCGCACCATCGTGTAGGGGAGTGTTGGGAATAAAGATATTGATAAGGAGTTCTGCTGAAATTTTGGCATCCAAAGGAATTCCTGTCGAAATATACTCCTGCAAGGTACGTACACGCTGAATAGCAACCAAGGCCCCGATTTTACGAGGACTCATGTATTCAACAGACTTAACAAAGGCACGAATCATCTGTTCCTCAGCACTAATAGGGGCATTGGAAAAGAAATCTGTCGCTCTTCCCAAACGTTCCAAACCAGTCCGAATCTCTGGAGAGAAGATAACAACCGCCGCAATAACCCCATAAGTAATAATTTGATTGATTAACCAAGAAATCGTAGTCAAGCCAATCATATTTGCAAGGATTTGAGCTAAAATAAACACCAAAACTCCACGTACCAAAATCATAATCTTGGTTCCTGCAATAGCTTTTG
>NZ_KQ970288.1:73287-79843 GCF_001579035.1 Streptococcus mitis
TTCCTGCAATAGCTTTTGTAGAATGATATAAAATATAAGCAACAATCAAAATATCAATCAGATTGATAGCTATCGTCCATGGACTTGCAAACAAACTGGTCCAATATTGCAGATTGGATAATTGTTGAAAATTCATCCCTGATATCCTCCCTATCAAAACACTTTCGTCCTATTATACCATTTTCTGGCATTTTTTTCCCTATCCTAGTCCATTTTACATTGAGCAAAAATATGATACAATAAACTGACTAGAAAAAACAAAGGAGAAACCATGTCTCAACTCTATGATATTACCATTGTAGGTGGTGGTCCTGTCGGGCTTTTTGCAGCCTTTTATGCCCACCTACGCCAAGCCAAGGTCCAAATCATCGACTCTCTCCCCCAACTAGGTGGACAACCTGCTATTCTCTATCCTGAAAAGGAAATCCTAGACGTCCCAGGTTTCCCAAATCTGACTGGAGAAGAATTGACTAATCGCTTGATTGAACAACTAAACGGCTTTGATACCCCTATCCATCTCAATGAAACGGTTCTTGAAATTGAAAAACAAGAAGAAGGATTTGCCATTACCACTTCTAAAGGAAGTCACCTGACTAAAACAGTTATCATCGCTATGGGTGGCGGTGCCTTCAAACCACGTCCGCTGGAACTTGAAGGGGTTGAGGGCTATGAAAATATCCACTACCACGTTTCCAACATCCAGCAATATGCTGGTAAGAAAGTGACGATTCTTGGCGGAGGAGACTCGGCTGTTGATTGGGCTTTGGCTTTTGAAAAAATTGCACCAACTACCCTTGTTCACCGCAGAGATAATTTCCGTGCCTTGGAGCACAGTGTTCAAGCCTTGCAAGAATCATCTGTAACCATCAAGACACCATTCGTCCCTAGCCAACTCCTTGGAGATGGAAAAACGCTCGATAAACTTGAAATCACAAAAGTTAAATCTGATGAAACCGAAACGATTGACCTAGACCACCTCTTTGTCAACTATGGTTTCAAATCTTCTGTCGGCAACCTTAAAAAATGGGGTTTGGAACTCAACCGACACAAGATTATCGTCAACAGCAAACAGGAATCCAGCCAAGCAGGTATCTATGCGATCGGTGACTGCTGCTACTATGACGGAAAAATTGATCTGATTGCGACAGGACTCGGAGAAGCTCCAACTGCTGTCAATAATGCTATCAACTATATCGACCCTGAGCAAAAAGTACAACCAAAACACTCTACTAGTTTATAAAAAAGAACCACGAGTCACATAGGATTCGTGGTTTTATAGCTCTTCGGCTAATTTGTTTATCTTTCTGAGTCTGTGGTTGACGCCACTTTTGGTCAGAGGGGTGCTGAGGCTATCTGCTAACTGCTGGATAGAGTAGTCTGGGTGCTGAATCCGCAGTTGCGCTACTTCCTGCAAATCCACTGGTAAATTCTCTAATCCCATGATATCTTTGATTTTACTGATATTATTGATAGTCTTCATGCTGGCAGAAACAGTCCGAGCGATATTAGCTGTCTCGGCATTATTGGCTCTATTGAGGTCATTACGGGTTTCTCGTAAAATCTTAACCCGCTCAAAATCATCACGCGCCTGCATGGCTCCGATTACTATCAAGAAGTCCATAATATCTTCGGCTCGCTGGAGGTAGGTCACAGCTCCCTTCTTGCGCTCAAGAACCTTGGCATCCAGTAAAAACTGCTGGAGAAGGGAGGCAAGCCCTTGCGCGTGGTCCAGATAAACAGAACTGATTTCCAACTGGTACTTACCTGACTCAGGGTCACGAATGCTGCCATTTGCCAAGAAAGCACCACAGAGATAGGCACGACCTGCTTCCTCGTCCGATAAAATCTCCTCGTCAATACCTGTTTCCAAGCCAAAGAAAGAGTCTGCCAAGTGCAAATCACTCAATAAATCCTGCACCTTTTCATCTGTAAAAACGGTATAGACCCGATTCTTACGAAGATTACTTCTTTGGTGGTGTCGGATTTCTGATTTAATTTCATAGAAATGGAGAAAGGACTCATAGAGGTGACGAGCCAGCTTGGCATTTTCTGTCACGACGGACAAGGTCAAGCCCGAAGTCGAGAGACCGATGCTGCCAGACATCTTGATAATGGCAGACAGTTCATGCCGGCTCAGATGGTGCTGACCTAAGATTTCTTCTTTTACTGCTACTGTGAAACTCATTTTCTCACCTGTATGATGCGCATCAATTCGTCCACAATCAAATCCCCATCGTGGAAGGCACCTCCATTTTCCAGACGAAGGAAGTTGGATGAAATCACGCGCGGAACTTGCTTACAAAGACCAGCAAAATCATGTTCCACTTGCACCAAGTATTCATCAAAACGGTTGGAATTCATGTATTCCTGAGGTACTTTTTCAATATTCACCAAGACAGTGTCGATAAAAGGTCGGCCAAGGTGACGATGCAAGACTTCCACGTGGTCGCTATCTGTAAAGTGTTCTGTCTCCCCACGTTGGGTCATGATATTGCAGACATAGGCGATTTCTGCCTTGGTTTCCAAAAGCGCCTGCCCAATTTCCTTAATCACGATATTGGGCAAAATCGAGGTAAAGAGGGAACCAGGTCCAAGGACAATCATGTCACTTTCAAGAATGGTCTGCACCACTCGACGGCTAGCCAGAGGCGTATCATCGTTGAGGGTATTGGTCACATAGACATGGTCAATCATGCCTGGATGGTCTGCAATATGGCTCTCTCCAGCCACTTCTGTCCCATCCTGAAAGACTGCATGCAGGGTCAAGGGATGGTCACTGGAAGGATAAATCTTCCCAGTTGTGTGGAAAAATTTGCTCAGTAACTGCATGGCATTATAGGTCGAACCCTGCATTTCTGACAGGCCAGCGATAATGAGATTGCCCAGCGGATGTCCAGCAAAGGCTCCAGCATCCTCAGAAAAGCGGTATTGAAAGACCTTTTCATAAAATTTTGGCATATCCGACATGGCCACAAGGACATTACGAAGATCACCTGGCGGTGTCAATTGTTGCATATTTTTTCGGAGTTCACCTGATGAACCACCATCATCCGCCACCGTTACGATAGCAGCGATTTCCACATCTTTTTCCCGCAGACTTTTAAGAATGACAGGAATCCCAGTCCCTCCACCAATCACCGTTATCTTTGGTTTTCTCATGAACGGTTTACCGTTTCCTTTCTTCGGTCTTTGTCGCGATGCCCTTCATTAACAGGCCAATTCTTGGATAAGTCCTGCGCCAAGCGTTTAGCAAAGGCCACACTACGGTGTTGTCCACCTGTACAACCCATGGCAATGGTCAAAACGGACTTACCTTCCTTTTGGTAACTTGGTAAAATCGGCTCAATCAAGGCCAACAAATGTTGATAGAAGTCTTCTGACTCAGGATGGTTCATGACATAATGATACACTGGTTCATCCACACCTGTTTGATTACGCAGTTCTGGTAGATAGTAGGGATTTGGCAAAAAGCGCACATCAAAGACTAGGTCCGCATCAATCGGAATTCCATATTTAAAGCCAAAAGACATGACTTCGATACGGAAAGACTGGGCTTGTTCTTGATCTGAAAACTGCTCTGCAAGAGTTTTACGCAGCTCACGAGGAGTAAGTTCAGTCGTATCCACCACATTTTGGCTCATATTTTTCAAAGGCGCCAAGAGCTCACGTTCTAGCTTGATTCCATCCAAAATCCGACCATCTGCAGCTAATGGGTGACTCCGTCTGGTTTCCTTGTAACGCGCGACCAATTCCTTATCTGCTGCATCCAAAAAGAGAATTTTAAAGTCCAGTTCTTCCTTATTTTCCAGCTCATCCAAAACAGCTTGAATCTCTGAAAAGAAAGAACGGCTACGCATATCTACTACCAAGGCCAACTTATGGTCGTCTTCCTTTGTTTCCACCAACTGCAAAAACTTAGGCAAGAGAGCTGGTGGCATATTATCAATAGTAAAATAACCCAAATCTTCGAAGGACTGAATGGCAACTGTTTTCCCTGCACCACTCATTCCTGTCACAATCACCAAGTGAAGTTGTTTCTTTGTCATCTTTTTCTCCTTATATCAAAAGAAGTTTGGCAGAACCAAACTTCAACTAGCTTATCCAATCTCTGCGATAACTTCGATTTCGACTTTTACATCACGAGGAAGACGAGCTACCTCTACTGCTGAACGAGCTGGAAATTCCTCTTTAAAGGCCGTTTGGTAAACCTCGTTAAAAGGAACAAAGTCGTTCATATCGCTCAAAAAGCAAGTTGTTTTGACAACATGGTCAAAGTCAGTTCCTGCTTCTGCCAAAATAGCACCGATGTTTTTCAAGACTTGTTCTGTCTGTTCTTGAATCGTTTCTCCAACGATTTCTCCAGTTTCAGGAGAGAGAGGAACTTGACCACTAGCAAACAAAAGGTTGCCAACGATTTTTCCTTGAACATAGGGTCCGATAGCCTTTGGAGCTTTGTCTGTATGAATTGTTTTTGCCATTTTCTTTTCCTCACAATTTTTCTAAGATTGCATCCCAAGCCTCATCCATCCCTGCCTTGCTGACAGATGAAAAGAGAATAAAGTCGTCACTTGGGTCAAAGTTTAATTTCTTTTTTATTGCTGATTCGTGCTTGTTCCATTTACCACGAGGAATCTTGTCCGCCTTGGTCGCAACGATGATAACCGGAATCTCGTAATACTTGAGAAATTCGTACATCTGCACATCATCTGCTGACGGGTCATGACGAAGGTCAACTAAACTGACTACCGCACGGAGATTTTCCCGAGTCGTTAGATACTCTTCAATCATGCGCCCCCACTTTTCACGTTCCTTTTTGGAAACACGGGCATAGCCATAACCAGGCACATCCACAAAGCGCATCTTGTCGTCAATGTTAAAGAAGTTGAGAAGCTGGGTTTTCCCAGGTTTCCCTGACGTACGAGCCAGATTCTTACGGTTCAGCATGGTGTTGATAAAACTAGACTTGCCAACATTTGAACGCCCTGCTAGGGCAATCTCTGGCAGTTCATCCTGCGGATAGTGGGACTTGTTAGCCGCACTGAGCAAGATTTCAGCATTGTGTGTATTCAGTTCCATAGTCACCTCTAGGCTGTTTCTAGGATTGGTTTATCCGTTCCATCGACAGCTTCTTTAGTGATGCGGACCAATTTCACATTTTCCTGACTCGGTACTTCAAACATAACGTCCAGCATGGTTTCCTCGATGATGGAGCGAAGACCACGCGCCCCTGTCTTCCGTTCGATAGCCTTATTGGCAATCTTGTCAATTTCATCTACGTAGATAATGCCACGCTCTGCACGTTCGATGTTAAAGTCAGCAGCTTGCAAGAGTTTGAGGAGGATATTTTCCACGTCCTCACCCACATAACCAGCCTCCGTCAGAGCTGTCGCATCCGCAATCGCAAAAGGTACATTCAAGCTTTTAGCCAAGGTTTGAGCAAGGAAAGTTTTCCCTGAACCAGTTGGACCAATCATCAAAATGTTTGATTTCTGCAGATCCACATCTTCTGACTCCTCACGCGTATCGTGGAAATTGATGCGTTTGTAGTGGTTATAAACCGCCACTGCCAAGGCACGCTTGGCACGATCTTGACCAATAACATAGTGGTTCAAGATATGGAGGAGTTCAATTGGTTTTGGCACCTCAGACAAGTCTGCCAAGACTTCCTCAACCAATTCTTCTCGAATGATTTCCTGAGCTAACTCCACGCATTCATTACAGATAAAGGCGTTGTTCCCAGCGATTATTTTTTGTACTTCTTCTTGGCTTTTGCCACAAAATGAGCAATAAACCATCATATCATTATTCCTAGTTGTAGGCATGATTTCCTTCCGTTCTATTCTATACTGTCATTCTATCTAAAATAAGGTCATGTAAAAAGCATGGACACTATTGACCAGATTGGTAAAGGCATTTAACCAAAGGAGGATAGAAAGCCCGTAACGTTTTTTACGAAAAGCCTGTGTTCCTGCCAAAAGGCAGATGAAACACAGAAAAGCCGTGAATAAACCAAATAAACTCCGTTCCATTAGACTTCCTTTCTCTTACGGTATTGGATGGTAAAATCATAAGGATTTTTCTCATCTTTGGTATAGGATTTGCTTGAAACTGTCTCAAAAAGAGATAAGTCAAACTCTTCAGGGAAATAGGTATCTCCCTCCACCCGAGCATGAATTTGAGTCACAATCACTTCATCAAGGTAGGGTTCAAAAGCCTGAAAAATTTGCTTTCCACCGATAATATAGAGATTCTTGTCTTGACACTGATACCAGTCCAAGACAGACTGGACATCCTGAAAAGTAGCCGCACCATCTATCTTTTCTTCCGGATTACGCGTCAAAATCAGGGTTTCCCGTTGTGGAAGCAGGCGACGCCCCATTCCATCAAAGGTTACCCGCCCCATCAAGATAGCATGATTCAGGGTTGTTTCTTTGAAGTGTTGCAGTTCTGCTGGCAAATGCCAAGGCAGACGATTGTCTTTCCCAATCACACCCTCTTCATCCTGGGCCCGAAACTAGCTACGATTTTCTTTAGTCATGCTTCCATCCTTTTTACT
>NZ_KQ970288.1:80310-82487 GCF_001579035.1 Streptococcus mitis
ACTATTCTATACAAAAAACTCAAAAAAAGACTGGTTTGGAATAGCTTACAAAATAGAAAAAATCTGTAAGAAATTTCCTACAGATTTATCTATGTTGCCTTGTTTCTTACAAACCAGGTGCTTGTCCAAGTTCTGCGGCAAGCATCCAAACTGTTTTCTCAAGTTCAGCCTTAGCACCAACAAAAATATCGTTTGTAACATCATCGCCTTCTTCGTCAGTCACATCCAACGCTTTTTGGAAAAGAGTGATGAGGTAGCGATAAATATCTAGAACACGTTCCAAGCTTTCTTCAACATTACGGTATTCACCAGCTTCTTCTTCGATTTCACTGTTTTGAAGGAATTCTGTCAATGTAGAGAATGGGCTTCCACCGAGTGTAATCAATCGTTCGCTGATTTCATCTAAATGACCATCAAGAGCATCCATGTACTCATCCATTTTTGGATGCCATACCATAAAACCGCGTCCACGCATATACCAGTGTACTTGGTGCAAAGCAACGTGGGCTACGTACAAATCAGCAACAGCTTGATTCAAGACTTCCTTTGTTTTTGCCAATGCTACTGGCGCTGCTTTTGTTAATGTTGCGACATCTTTTGCTGCTTCTTTTTTCAATTCTACCATTTTATTTTACCTCATTCATTATTTTTATGTAACCACTTCTTAATGATTACTACCTTAGTATACTACTAAGGAAAACCAATAGCAAGCCAAATGACTCACATGAGAAAAGTTGCAATAGACTGATAATTTAAGAATTCTTAATAAGCCCCCAATAACAAGGTCTATTGAAAAAGTTCCAAGCTCTGTAACTTTTTACGATCGACCATTTTAGTGGATAATCTCAAACTATGCCAAATAATCCTCTGAACTCTCTTTGTTTACGATAGCCTGTTAGCTTTCTGACATCTATAGATAATCTCTTCTGTTTCAACTGGGAACATCTCCATCTTCCTCAGGTGGAGCCTCTTCCTCAAAAAGGCTGAGTTGTCCAGAAGGGCAAGTTCATTGATGAGACTATCAATTGTAGCACTCTCTTCTTGAATGATTTTCAATCTTTCTTCCATGGTCCTCCCCTCTGATAACTATTTTTATCCAGTATAGCAAAGGCTTGGTGATTACGATTCGGCTTGGCTTGTCAAATTTAGATTATAGTGAAATGAAATAAAAAATGTACAAATCGATCGGGAAATTTAACCTAACTTCTAGCAATGTTTTAGAAACTAGAGTGTACTATTTCAGCTTCAATCTACTATATATTTTAGTATCAGCTGTACGATATCCCTATCGTACGCAAAAATCTCCTAGCAGAAATGACTACTAGGAGATTTTTTATGAGAAGTGCTTGTCTAGTCCTTGACAATCAAACTCATTATTTGATGCTAGTCGAACAAGTTCCTAACTAAGCTTCTTCGTCTTCTTTACGACGACGGCCTGCAAGACCAAGACCAAGTAAGGCACTTGTGGCTGCTGCTACCATAGCTACAGTAGAATCAGCTGTACCTGTATTTGGCAACTCTTTAGCCAATTGGCGTGCATTTGTGGTTGCTTGGTTTGATACCGCATCAACAGTAGCTCGAGTCACAGTACTTGTTTGAGTAGCTTGATTATTTGCTGGATTTGCCTGATTGCTTGTCGGAGAAACTTCCGAGATGAAATCTTCGATACGTTTCACCATTGTATCCACTTCATCTTGGCTTGCTTTTGAATCAGCAAATACTTTCTTACCTTCTTCTAATAACGCTTTTGCTTTCTTAGCACTATTCTCATCCAATTTATCTGATTGATGATTGATGAAATCATCTAATCGATGAATTGCTGATTCTAATTTACCTTTATTGACATCTACTGTTGGCGCTGCTGGTATCGCTTGTTTCACTGGATCAGTGTCTGTTCCTTCGTTACTTGCGTCACTGTTGCCTTTCGTTGCGACTGCTTTGACTGCTGTTCCGTCTTCAGCTACTGTGTGATCTAATGTGATCACTCCTGTTGTTGGATTAACGCTTACTCCTGAAGTTGGTGTGGCTGATTTCTCTTTCCATCCTCCAGCTTCTTTTACGATTTCGATAGTTTTCTCAGTTGTTCCACCTGTTGGTGTGTACGTTACTTTGACTTTATCGACATCTCCTGTTGGCGTTACAGTTACTGTCGCTGTGTCTGGATTTGGTGTTACTAC
>NZ_KQ970288.1:82712-83471 GCF_001579035.1 Streptococcus mitis
TTTCCATACTCCACCTTCTTTTACGATTTCGATGGTTTTCTCAGTTGTTCCACCTGTTGGTGTGTACGTTACTTTGACTTTATCGACATCTCCTGTTGGCGTTACAGTTACTGTTGCTGTCGCTTCGTCCGCTGCTACTGTTGGCGCGTCTGGTTTCTCTGTAGCTACCACCTTCACTTTAACCCCTACTCGATCAGATGAGCCATCAGGGTATGTTACTAAGATTACTGCTGGTTTTAAACCTTCTGAACTTGTATCAGGTGCCTCTCCCCATGTAATCCTAGTATTTGCTGGTAATTTGTTTGGATCGTTTGATGTCGGTGTATTCTTTATAAAATCCTCTGCATTTGGCGTACTTCCTTTTTTTACATCTGGTAAGGGATTTTTTAGTTCTGGTTCATACTTACTGTCATCGAGAGTTTTATTCAATTTTTCTACGACCTTAGTCGGGTCAATAGCCTTGTCATATATAGACATTCTATACACCCTACCACCGGGTGTAGCCTCATCATCAGTGGCGTTATCATCAAAGAAAAAACCAAATATAGTCTTACCATTTTCTGTATAAGGTTTTGCGTTATCGAGAGTTCCAGCGTCGGTTAAAGACATTTCTTTAGTAACTTCTCCATCTTTGACAAGGTAAACAGCAAATTCTGTCCTAGATTTTACTATAATAAAGTCAACGACTGTATTATCAGGAACTGGATTTGTACCAAGTGGAGAGCTTATATCATTGTAAAATTGTAAGTTGCCCCTATT
>NZ_KQ970288.1:84028-89046 GCF_001579035.1 Streptococcus mitis
CAGTATCATCTTTTGAGTTCTTATAATCTACTATCTTTCTCCAGTTCCCAGTAGTTTTGTCAAAAGCAAACTTTACACCTATGGTATATTCTTCGCCTAGCTCTTTATCTATCGTAAGTCTGAAGCCACCACCTCTAGGTTGAGTTGATTTCCATTCTATGTACTTCCCATGGCTATCTTCACCATATGTTAAGGATTCATTATTTCTATTAGCTGGTTTCTCATTTCCATATCTATCTAAAAATGTTCCATCTCCCTCTTTGCTTATCCACTTAAGCTCAGAATGGTTTTTGAAATCTTGATCATTTCCCGAAAATACAAATGAATTATATGAATCATCCTCAATTGCTGGTTGTTCTCCTGTACGCAGTGGATTATTGGCTATTGCTTTTCCATTACGTGGGTCGTGAGAACCGGTATTTTCGATTGAATTTGTTCCGGCTTTTGGTTCTGTATTTCCTGCCTTTTTACCTACTGTTGGTTGACCGTTCGTTGTGTCTACTTCTGGTGTTACTTTTTTCTCTGTAGGTTTTGTTACTAATTTGGTGTTAGCTACAGTTACAAGTTTGCTGTAAGCCTTTGTCAGTTCAGCTTGAGTTGTAGCATTTTGTAACACTTCTTTAGCTGCAGCTAACTCCGCTTTTAATAGAGCAACACTCTTTTCTGTTTTATTGGCGTATGCACCTTTATCCAGTTTCGCTTCAATCTCTTTGATATATTTTTCAAGTTTCGTTTTGTCTAAAGCTGGAGTTACTGGTTCTTCTGGTTTAGCAATAGTTTCCGCTACAACTGTATTGCCTACTTGTTTTGTAGTATTCCCCTGAACCTTACCTGAGCCAGTATTTTCATCATTTTGTTTAGTTTTAAGCTCTGGCTTGCCTTGCGGTTGAACAGCAGTCATATCAGCTGATACAGCACCATTGCCCAAAAACATGAAAAGAGCCGCTACTGCTACACTAGCTGCACCAAAGCTATATTTACGAATTGAATAGCGTGTAACCTTCTCACGGTGCATGCGTTCAACACGACTCATTGACTTATTTGTTTTCATTGATTTAAATTCTCCTTCAAGTTTCAAATTGTATCTCAATTTTTAGAATAGACCTTCTTTAATACATCATATCAGCCCCAAGAAAATCACCAAAAGCATATATATATATATGCATGCTGGGTATTCAATTTTGGTTTCAAAAAAAGACTATTCACTTGAATCTTCCAATTAAATATTATACTGCATTTCTGTTATAATTACAACTATTATATAATGTAATAGATTGAAATAAGATGGAACCAAGTCGATTAGGAAAGACAAATGAATTTCTAAAAATGTTTTAGCAACCGCAATGTCCTGGTCTATATTCAATCTACTATATAATACTCTTCGAAAATCTCTTCAAACCACGTCAACGTCGCCTTGCCGTATATATGGTTACTGACTTCATCAGTCTTATCTACAACCTCAAAACAGTGTTTTGAGCAGCCTGCGGCTAGTTTCCTAGTTTGCTCTTTGATTTTCATTGAGTATAAGATTCATTTCTGAGCAAGATCTTGAATTTACTAGATGATGAACTACCATAAAACAAAGAAAAAGAGGGTGCTACTATCACATCCCTCTTTCTAATCAGAGCTTAATACCAAACGCTGACATCCACACGCCCTTGGATTCCTTTCATGTATTCAGAAGAGGTATATTGCCAACCTTTTTCTCCTGAATAATGAGGGTTTTCCCATTCTAAAGCATTGGTATAGGCCGCTACCCAGTTTACATGTTTTAAAATATCTGGGTGTTTTAAACGCGTCTGTAATAAACTACGATAGCTATAGACATACACATTTTGATAACCCGCCTGCTTCATCGTCTCCATGTACTTGTTAATAATCTTAACCCAAGTACCTGTATCACTCGGAGCACGCTTACTTTTATTCACATACTCCCAGTTCTCAACATCATAGTAGATAGGATAAGACAAGTTCATATTGTATTTCTTCAGAAGTTCAATGGTCTGTTCAGCGTCATTCTCAGCATCGGTCTCATTTTCAGCATAAGTATAGAGATAGACGCCATAAGGAATTCCCAGACGGTTTAACTCCTTAATGTTATGCGCCAGTTCCTTGTCTTCTTTACCGCTATAACCTAGACGAACAATGACACCATCTACTTCATTTTCATCAATAACCTTTTTCCAATCATTGATACGACCATTGTGCTCACTAATATCAATGACTTTCTTAGCATGTTCGGTTCCCACTTGTTCTTCTCTATTATTAAAGAAATAGCGTTTACCATCTCTGTGAACCCAGCCGACATTCAAATCTTTCTTTTCTTTGAGCTCACCAGAAGCCGCAAAGATATAGCGAGCACCATCCATAACCACTTCATCAGTCGCCATGGCACCACTTCCAGTCAAATAGTAGTTGCCTTGCCACTCATTCCGAGCCATATAGCCCCACTTCTTGAAATAGTACCATTTGCCGCCCACTTTTTGCCACTCTTGGTTGGCATAAGTTCCATCGGATTTTAGATAAAAATAAGCAGAATAAGCCGGATCATAAAGCCATTCATTTTGCATCATAGCTCCTTGACCATTCAAGAAATAACTTCCTTGCCATTGGCTTTTAGCCATGTAACCCCACTTCTTGAAGTAATACCACTTATTTCCAATCAATTGCCATTCTTGATGAGCATAAGCCCCATCTGACTTGAGATAAAACCAACTCTTGTAATTATTATCATAAAGCCATTCATTTTGAGCCATGTAGCCACCTGATTTTAGGTAATAGCTGCCCCGCCACTCATTTTGAGCATAACGACCGTCTGATTTGAGATAAAACCAAGCCTTATAGTAGTTGTCAAAAATCCATTCACTTTGAGCTTTAGATCCATCAGCCTTTACATAATAATCCCCATCCCAGTGGGCAGCAACATTGGTCTTTACACCTGTGCTCGTTTGAGTTTTATTAGAAGACTGATTTTGCTCTGAACTACTTGAAACTGTCGTTGTATCCTGCGAAGTTTTTGAAACTTCAGTTTCATTTGCAGCGACATGGCTCGTTGCCAAGCCTAGTAAACAGATACTGGCTAATCCAATTTTTCCAATTTTTGTTTTCAATCTTTCCTCTCCTATAAAAAATGGAACAGACATCTGAATGCTGTTCCACCTAGCTTTTGCTACTTACTGATTATTTTACAAAGTCAAGCAAAGCCAAGAAGCTTTCAGCTTCAAGTGACGCACCACCTACAAGGGCACCGTCAACGTCTGGACAAGCCATGTATGAAGCAACGTTCTCAGGTTTAACAGAACCACCGTATTGAACACGAACTTTGTCTGCAACTTCTTGACCAAAGTCAGCAGCTACAACGTCACGAACAACTTTACACATTTTTTGTGCGTCGTCTTGTGAAGCTGATTTACCAGTACCGATAGCCCAGATTGGCTCGTAAGCGATAACTGAAGCAGCAACTTGTTCAGCAGTCAATCCAGCCAATGCAGCAGATACTTGAGCACCTACAAATTCAGCAGCTTTACCAGCTTCGTAAGTTTCAAGTGACTCACCACAACAGATAATTGGAAGCATACCGTTTGCAAAGATTGCTTTTGCTTTTTTGTTGATATCTTCGTCAGTTTCATGGAAGTAGTCACGGCGTTCTGAGTGACCGATAACAACGTAGTCAGTACCGATTTCTTTCAAAACTTGTGGGCTAGTTTCACCAGTGAAAGCACCTGCATTTTCAAAGTAGCAGTTTTGAGCAGCAACTTTAAGGTTTGAACCTTTTGCAGCAGCAAGAACAGTTGTCAAATCAAGAGCTGGAGCAGCGATACCTGCTTCAACAAGATCTGATGAAGGAAGTTTTGATGCAACTGCTTCAACAAATGCTTTAGCTTCTTCTGGATTTTTGTTCATTTTCCAGTTACCAGCGATAAATGGTTTACGTGACATTTCACATACCTCTTTTTTCAATTTATTTTCTATTTATTTTATCACAATTAAACACAGCTTGCAAATCTTACTCGGATTTCAAGCCTGCTTGCATGGATTAATCCTTCCAGAGATCCATAGCATTTCTGAAATCTGCAGATACCTGTGTCAACTGAGGATTGCTTGCTTCTCTTTCTGCCCGCTTAGCCTCGATTTGAGCCACACTTTTGATACCTTCATGGCGCCAGTTTCTCAAAATCGCCTGAATGTACTTCCAGTTTGCTTTTCCATTCAAAACAGCTTCACGAAGAGCTTCCTTAATCAAGTCAGCACTGGTTCCATCTTCCTTTAGTGTCTTGGTCAGATCCTCAATCTCAAAAGGTGTCAACAAGCGTCCCAATTCCTGCTGGAAGGTTTCCACCAAATCCTTGAGCTGATTTTGAGGTGTCAACTGGTCTGAACTCGAATGAGCGACTCCAAGCAAATCATCCAAACGTTCCAAAGCCAAACTAGCATCAAAAAGCAATTCGATTTCACCATTCAATTCAATCGTTCGATACTGGAGAAGTCCCCTCTCCGTAAGATTAGAAATGGACTGGTTGACATCTGAAATTTCCTTGCCAATCCTTTCAGCAATCTGGCTTGGCGACATTTCTTCCAAACCTGTCGTATTTTGCAAATAGAAAAATTGCCAGACCAGAAAATCGTCGCTAGAAGGAAAGAGTTCCTTAAAATGCAAGAGCAGGGCACTCGGTAAAACCAAGTTCCCTGATTTAAAAGCGTCTAAATATGTCATAATTCCTCTTATAAATACCCAAATGCAGATGCATCATCTTCTATTTTTCTCCAGTCAAAAGGGGTCTCCTGATAGACTGCATAATTCACCCAGTTACTGAAAAAGAGGGCTGCTGATGAAGACCAACAAAGACAAGGTGTCTGGTTGACATCATCATCCTTAAAGTAATTTTCTGGAATATGAGGATCCAAACCTGCGTCACGATCCCTAAAATAACTCTTTTGCCAAGGTATCACGATCATATTCCAAATGCCCAAAACTATAAATTTCTCGTAAATCACGACTAGCCAAAATCGAAAACCCC
>NZ_KQ970288.1:89230-90800 GCF_001579035.1 Streptococcus mitis
CCCAACCTGAGGTCCCTCTGATAAAATCTCGAGATTGGTCTTATTCAGAATCTCTTCCTTAGAAATCTCCGTATGCCGAGAATGAGGAGCTACGTAGCTATCGTCAAAGCCTCTAAAAAGAAGATGACCTTCCTTTAAGGTGTCCTGAGGGTAGATACCCGATAACTTACTGTTCATCTGGTATTTTTCCACTCCATAGCGCAGATAAAGCCCAGCCTGAGCACCCCAACAGATATGAAGGGTCGAATAGACATGGGTCTTGGACCACTCAAGCACCTGGCTAAATTCTTCCCAATAATCCACTTCCTCAAATGGTAAATGCTCAACTGGAGCACCCGTGATAATCATCCCATCAAAATACTCATCCTTGACTTCAGGAAAGGTTTTATAAAAGGTCTCCATGTGCTCTGAACGAGTTGTTTTAGATCGATGACTTTCCATATAGAGAAAATCAATATCCAGTTGCAGGGGTGTATTAGCCAAATGGCGCAACAACTGGGTTTCTGTGACCATTTTCTGTGGCATGAGATTTAAAATTAAAATCTTCAAAGGGCGAATATCTTGGTGGGCAGCACGTTGATCATCCATGACAAAGATATTCTCTGTCCGCAAAATCTCAACAGCTGGTAATTTTTTATCAATTCGAATCGGCATAACCCTCTCCTAACTGTACTCTTTCAGGAATCATTGCATATGTTTGAAGCCAAATCTCAAACACCTAGTCCTTTTATTATACTGCAAGAAGATATAGTTTTCAATTATACTTTTTCTCTAACTAGCTATAGTCTATTTTTATATCCTAATGTAGAGAAAACAGCCCTAGGGACTGTTTTTGATTAATAATGCATAAGAACCTTGTAATCGTAGTCACCGATTTTTTCACGGCCGTTCAATTCATCCAATTCAACAAGGAAGGCACAACCTGCTACAACACCACCAAGTTTTTCAATCATCTCGATGGTTGCCTTAACAGTTCCACCTGTTGCCAAGAGGTCATCCACGATAAGAACACGTTGACCTGGCTTGATGGCATCCGCATGCATAGTCAAGGTATCAACACCGTACTCTTTTTCATAGTCAGCAGAAATGACTTCGCGTGGCAATTTACCTGGCTTACGAACAGGCGCAAAACCAATTCCCAACTCAAAGGCAACTGGACAGCCCACGATAAATCCACGAGCCTCAGGCCCTACAACCATGTCAATTTTCTTGTCAGTAGCATACTGAACGATTTCACGAACAGCATAGCTATAAGCATTTCCATCAGCCATCAAAGGACTAATATCACGGAAGGTAATCCCTTCCTTTGGATAATTTTCAATTGTTGCAATGTAATCTTTTAAATTCATCTTTTTCTTTCTTTCAAAGTTTTTACTCTCTATTATACCATATTTTCTAGTAAAGAAGAAAGAGAAAACAATATTTGAATCATTTACGCTGTGACCTTTTTTTTGACCAAAAATAGCAGTTTCGTTACTTTTGTAAATAAAAATCTATTCCAGAAACTTGGGAATAATTTCTAAAAACCAAAACCAGTTTCAGAAAAACAGATTTTATTTTCATTTTTAAG
>NZ_KQ970288.1:90820-92676 GCF_001579035.1 Streptococcus mitis
TTTCGTCATTTTTTTAAAAATGGGACAACTATTTAGCAACCCAACTGTTCAAATGCTCTGTTTCTTGTTTTTGTACTTTTGAGTAAGCAAATCCTAATGTACATAAATAAGCCATTGTGACATATGAGCCTACTGAAAAAGTCATCAAATTGATGGCTTTTTTAGTAGGCTCGTTTGAACTGTGGTATTTTTATCATTTGTAACATCAATAGTAAACTCTTTTTCTATCTCTCTATTATCCTTTGCATATACATTTGTTGGTAAAATACTCATACAAATCATTGATACTAAAATAATATTTTCAAATCTCTTTTTCATCATTTTTCTCCACCCCTATAGTAATTTCTCTTGTCCAGATAATCTTCCAATATGCATAATTTCGTTATATAAAATTCGTCGAACATCTTCATCCGTTAAAGCATCATTTGATGTTGGTTTTTCTAACGGATTTTTCTTTTCATTCGAATAAACTTTTTGAATCGCAACAATCGTTAATCCATCTGACAAGTAATCTTTAATCTCTAACAAACGATCTACGTCATTTAAGGAATACATTCTGCGATTAGTGTCTGAACGTTCCGGTGTAATTAAACGTTGTTCTTCATAGTAGCTAATTTGTCTTGCCGTTAAATCAGTCAACTTCATAACTGTTCCTATTGGAAACACTGCTAAAGAACGTCGTAATTCTTTTTCTCTTATTCTCTATGATAGCTGTATTGTAAAAATAACTGACATAAATGTCAAGAGCTTTCTTACTTTTTATATCGCATTTTCTAACATAACATTCTTTCCAACAAAAAAGACTAGGTTGCCCCAGCCTTTTATACTGCACCAAGATTTCTTTGTTTCCACTTAATAAGCAATTTTCAATGTGTCTTGATCCGGAAGAGCAACACCTTTGCTTAATGTAATTTTATACTTGTCTTTTTCTGAAAAACCTAGGGTCTCACCATCCTGCAAATCTACATCCTCAAGGAGTATGTACGATACGATTGAAGATATAAATTTTATTAGATCCCCCGGATTTTCATCTGCATCTATTATCTCAAGTTCATACTTTCCAAACACGTACATTCCATAAGTGTATACGGATATTCCCTTGTCAGTTTGATAAAGACCGAACCATATCCAGTTAAAAATAGGTAATTCCTGTTCTTTAATCATTTGAGCGCAGTCAATGTAAGAATTTGGTTCAAAGACCACTCCGCTTGTAAATACGCCTATGGCATTTTCCTGCATGCTGCAAGCTGCCATAATCTCAGTATAAATCAGTCCTCTTTCTTTTATATCTTCTCCATCACCTAAAACAGCAACGACAATATGTGCCTTATGGCTTTTAGTAACCTCTACCGCTTCTCTCCACATATAATTATTGGAAGCATTGATTTCCGCCTCTTCGTTTGGTACGGGATCAGGGAATTTACTGATAACCACACGATATCCATTGATATCTGTAAAGATTACATCGTCAGCTTCATCTGTTAAATCTTCATTTGAGATTTCAATACTCCACTCATCTCTAAGATCTTTTATCAGTTTATCCTTATCCCAACAATCCTCTGAAAGCAAAACGCTCCCACAAAATTCTCCTATGTTATCATTGTTCAAAACTTCCACCTCAACCTCTACATAAAATTTGTCTAAAATATCTTCCATTAGATTATCATCTTTTTCTCGTGAATTGTCAAGTCAAGTGAATCATTTACGCTGTGCCCCTTTTTTGGGGGCAAAAATAGCGATATCATGCATTTTGAAAATAAAAATCTGTTTCAGAAACCAAAAAAATATCTCATAAAGTAAATTTCCTTTTCATTTTAAGGTGTAATAATTCAATGACAGCCTCAGTTCCTAAAAAA
>NZ_KQ970288.1:92789-97260 GCF_001579035.1 Streptococcus mitis
ATCCTAATGTACATAAACAAGCCATTGTGACATATAAAGTTACTTTTTCTAATCCTCTTATCGTATGATTTTCAAACATAAAGTCTCTATCTAAGCAACCATTGATTCTTTCAATGGCACTTCTCTTATTGTAAAGTCTCTCAAATTTATGTGATTATTGGGATACTTTTGGGAAGATTCGAATATCTTCTGAACTATCTACTCTAAAAATGCGGTTATCATTATATTTTGGATGAAATTCGTAACGCAATGAATCTGTCCCTTTGTACACTAATGGTATTAATTGAAAATCTTCTGTTCGATAAAATACTTCTTCATCTTGATTATAATAGAGTGCTGAGTCTTTATATTGACGGCTTTCTTCATCTTTCCACATATGTCTTGGAGGGATAACCGCGATTATTCCTTGTTCTTCGATGAATTTTCTAAAATTAACACTATCATACCCTTTATCTGCCATCACTGCCCTTGTATTCTTTAATAGGATTTCTGATTCTGTAAGAATTTCTTCAGCAACTTCACGTTCTCCTTTACCTGTTGGAGTCACTTTAAAAGCTATCAGTAGTTCATAATTTACATCTGCTAATAAATGAACTCAAAAACCAAAATAATACTTCGTAATTTTAGTTCCGTTATTTGAATAATAATTTTTTGCGGTCGTATCAGCCTGCGTTTCTCTTCTGCCATCTGGTTCTTTAGTCGATACTTTATTGGCGTAACTTTGAATAATTTTCCCGTCAACGGCTACTTCTTTTCCAAAATCAGCATCATCTCTGTCAAGTCTTCTTGATGTTCCTTTAATTTTTTTATAAAACGAGACATTGCAGCAGAACTTGGCACTATACAAACATAATTATTGGTATGATTCATAGAAATATAGTGAGATCGAAGTCCACATAATTGTCTTAATTGACTATTTCTACGACATTCGCGTAATAAACTTTCAATCGTTGGATGTTGAAAAATAAATTTCGCAAGAAATAATCGCCACATACATACAACCGGATAATCATTTCTACCATTTGCTCGCTCTTCATCTAATTTTTTTAATAACTTTTCTGCTGGTAATACTGATATTATTTGTGCTAATTTTTCTAATTCTCCTAAATTTCTTCTTCACTAAAAAGGCTCGTTTGTGTTACAATGTTCATGTGGAAATCCCTCCTTGAATATTTTTTTAAAACAACTATATTATACAGGAATTTCCACTATTTTTTAGCCGTAAAATTACAAAATAAACAAAATCGACACCAAAAAATCCTTATTTCATGGGACTTCATGGTGGCGATTTTTATTTTAGCACTATCCCTAAAGTATTGGTTTCATTGGGTTGCTTGGGCACGAAAATAATTCGTATTTCATTTGCTAGTCACCCTATAAGCCAAATAAGATGACCATTTTATCGAGACTATAGCTTACATACAAAAACGAGCACTTTCGTACTCGTTTTCTCTGTATAAACTACTGATTAAAGTGAGTTTACGTCAACTTTGATACCAACACCTTGAGTAGTTGTGATAGTCAAGTTTGTTACGTAAGTTCCTTTAGCTGTAGCTGGTTTTGCTTTTTGGATTGTTTCGTTGAAAGCTTTGAAGTTTTCAACCAATTTTTCAGCTTCAAATGATACTTTACCGATGATTGCTTGAACGTTACCTGCACGGTCAGCACGGTAAGTGATTTTACCACCTTTAGACTCTTCAACTGCTTTAGCAACATCCATTGTCACAGTACCAGTTTTAGGGTTTGGCATCAAGTTACGTGGTCCAAGGACACGTCCAAGACGTCCAACAAGAGCCATCATATCAGGTGTAGCGATAACTACGTCGAAGTCCAACCAACCATCGTTGATTTTAGCAACAAGGTCATCTTCACCAACAAAGTCTGCACCAGCAGCTTTTGCTTCTTCAGCTTTTGCACCACGTGCGAAAACAAGAACGCGTGAAGTTTTACCAGTACCGTTTGGCAATACCATTGCTCCACGGATTTGTTGGTCAGCTTTTTTAACGTCGATGTTCAAGTTGTAAGCAACTTCTACAGTTGCATCAAATTTTGCAAAGTTAGTTTCTTTTGCAAGTGCTACAGCTTCTTCTACGCTGTATGCTTTTGTGCTGTCGATTTTCTCAAGAGCAGCACGAAGTTGTTTGCTTTTTTTAGCCATTTTCTATTCTCCTTGTAAGTGGTTCAATCGATTTTCATCTCCCACGTCACTCCTCGAAATGATGAAGTCTTGCGGGTTATCAGTCTATTAGATTCTTTTCCTACGTCGTTAAGTTCCCTTGCTGTACCCAAGTACAAGCATCAGTCACTTGCCTAGTATGAAAAGCAACTAATAGACTGCTGTGAGATTTTCTACTGTGTTATTGATTAGTCAACAACAGTGAATCCCATAGAACGAGCAGTACCTTCGATCATACGCATTGCAGACTCTACGTTTGCTGCGTTCAAATCTGGCATCTTAGTTTCTGCAATTTCTTGTACTTGCGCACGAGTAACTGTAGCAACTTTAGTTTTGTTAGGTGTACCTGATCCTTTTTCAACACCTGCAGCTTTTTTCAAAAGAACAGCAGCTGGTGGTGTTTTAGTGATGAAAGTAAATGATTTATCTTCGTAAACTGAGATAACAACTGGAATGATCATACCAGCTTGGTCAGCTGTACGAGCGTTGAACTCTTTTGTGAATCCCATGATGTTGATACCAGCTTGACCAAGAGCAGGTCCAACCGGTGGAGCTGGTGTAGCTTTACCAGCAGGGATTTGCAATTTTACAAGTTTTTCGACTTTTTTAGCCATTTTTAAATCCTCCTTTGTGGTTTTGGCGGTAATTAAAGATTTTTACCTCCCACAAGTATGCTTTTCACATACCCATCTATTATACACTATTTATCTGGAATTGCAAGAGAAAAGTTTATTTTTAATCGACATAATCTCCGCCTTCAAAGCCATAGTATTCTTCCAAACTGAGACCACTCTCAGCAATTTCTTTTGCTTCTTTTCCGACATAACGCAAGTGCCATTCCTCAGCCATATAGCCTGTTTCCTTTTCCTTACCTTTGAGATAACGGACAACAAAGCCATAATCAGCAGCATGATCCAAGAGCCATTGGGCTGCTTTTTCTTCTGTTACTAAATCACCATCAGTCCCAATAACATCAAAGGCCAAGCCAGTTTGGTGTTCGCTATAGCCAGGACGGGCAGAGTAACGGTCAGCTGCTACTTTCCCATCTTGATTAACATAATCTTGGTAGAGCTTGGTCTGAGTTTCATAACTTCTAAAACCACTATAATGATCACTAATTGGGAAACCTGCCTCTTGCATCGCTTTGATGAGTTTGACCAACTCTGCCTTGGCTGTTGGATTTTCCCCTGGATTGTAGTCTTTTGACAATGGGTAGTGTTTATTTGCTACGATGATTTCATCGTATTTTCCTTGGATGCTGTAGTAGTCTCCTTTATTAACCACTTCTGCTTTCTTCTGGGCAGTTCCTTGAGACTTACTGCCGACTGTCCCATCAGCTTTGCCTGTCTGTTCTGTCTTAGTTTCTCCATCTTCATTTTTTACTTTTTCTTGTGAACAAGCTGCTAGACTCAAGGCTAGCAAAGCTGTCAAGACAAGGTATCTTTTTTTCATTTCTACTCCTTTATTTCTAATAGTTTATCTACTTCTGACGATAAACATTCGACTAATCTTTTAATCTCTTCCGGTTTTACTTGGCAAGTTTCTGCTGTCATTTCTTCAAAGGGAACCCACCAAACTGGCCCACGACCTTTAAGACCGTGGCCATTCATATCACCTGTCCGTCGTGGAAACAGATGCCAATGAAGATGGGCATCGCCATTTCCTAGCAGTTCGATATTCATTTTCTCAGCAGCAAATGCCTTGGCAACTGCCTCTTGGACTAAACTCATTTCTTCGAGAAAACGGAGTCTTGTTTCCTTTTTCAAATGGTGCAATTCGCTGACATGCTCCTTGGCTAGAAAAAGACTATAGCCTTCAAAATACTGGTGGTCTCCAATCACAAGATAGCCTGTTTCCAACTCTTTGACAAAGTAGGGATTTTTCCCAACTTTAATGAACTCAATTCTCTGACAAATAAGGCACATGAGTCTCTCCTTTTAATTCTAATATCTTCAATCTTGAATTTGACAGCTTGAGATAGCGATGTTTGTATTCTCAAATATATAGTGATTAAACCACTCACTGTCAATCCCTCCTTGATTTACTCCTTGGATATCAACTATTTCAAAGTCGATAAGGAGATATTCAAAGTCAAAGAGTCAGTGTTTGTTGGTCATCATCCCCCCTCTTATCTTTGTGAAATAAATTCTTAATCTTATTAAAAAATGGAATAACTTTAAAATTATTTATAAAGCGTCTCTTACTTAACTCAGGTCCCTGTAGCTTCCTATATTCTTCGATATAAATTGTAGATACTTTACCAATTTCACTTTCCCCGAAAATGATGGCTTTTAA
>NZ_KQ970288.1:97447-98968 GCF_001579035.1 Streptococcus mitis
AATTAGAAGTAGTGAAAACATTCCACCAAGGAAAGCAATAAAAGGATTATTAAATAAATAATACGCTACCCCAGCATCAACTGCGGCAATAAAGAAAGAGAGCACTGTAATGCCTATTTCAGAGTTTCTAGCATCGCTTTCATTAACACTCAATTCTGGGAGTAAAAAAATTAAAATCATTACAAAAATCAAGCAAAAAGCCAAAGACGAAGAGAGTTCAGTGGGTTGTTCGATAAAACAATTATATCCAGAGTACATGAAAAATAGCTGAAGTAATAACATCGCATACTGAGATAAATAAAACCATATTTTAGCTGAATTTATAAGCGAAATATTTTGTTCTACTTTTATATCTAGTAATCGTTTAGAAATTTGTATCCGATGAGCTAGTTCTTTTAAATCTTTTATTTGAAGTATTTGAAAAGCAAGTTTTTTCTCTATCATTTCTATTTGATACCATACATATCCATCATCTTCTATCCACTGATATTTACCAAAAGTTTTTATTTTTCGTCCATACGGGTTAATTTTTTGAGAAATTTTAAAAAGTAGTTTTTCTAAATCTGGATTAGTAATTCCTTTATCTACCAGTTCATCGGCATAAACAACTAGTTCTTTAAAGTTTTCTTGTTTGTTTTTATACACATACTTACGATATTCTTCTTTTTTCTTTTGGAAATAAGCATACAAACTCGAAATCAGCCCTGTTATTATAGCAGGCGTTGCTAATTGTTTCAGTATTTCATACATTATACTTTATCGCACCTTCACTCCACTAACTCACTTCTTAGATAGGCATCAACCATACGCTCCGTCGCAACCACCGAGTCAATATGAGTACGCTCATAAGAATGACTAGACTCGATACCAGCACCGAGAAGGGCGTGTTTGACTTCTGCCCCTGCAGACATGGCCGCTGAAGCGTCCGAACCATAAAATGGATAGATATCCAACTTAAATGGAATATCTTGCTCTTTCGCCAAGGCAACCAAGTGTTGACGGAAGTCATAGTGATAAGGCCCTGAGGCATCCTTGACACAAATAGACACTGTGTACTCATCTGTTTGCTGGTCATCTCCCATAGCTCCCATATCCACAGCCAGATATTCTACTACCTGATCAGGAATGTTAGAATTAGCACCGTGTCCCACTTCTTCAAAAACTGAAAAAGCAAAATGGGTTGTTACAGACAATTCAATCTTCGCTTCCTTATAAATACGAAGGAGATTAAGCAAAATCGCTGCACTGACCTTATCGTCCAAATGACGAGACTTGATAAAACCTGTCTCTGTCACGACGGTTCGTGGATCAAAGCTGATAAAATCACCGACCTCAATACCAAGAGCACGAGTTTCTTTTTCACTGGTTACTTTGGCGTCCAAACGAACTTCCATATTATCCTGCGTGCGTTCTGCAGTTCCTGCATCCTTATAGACATGGCAAGAAGTTTGGTGGATGAGGATGGTTCCTGATACTTTTTGACCTGTGCTAGCCACATGAACGGTACAGTTTTCACCTTCA
>NZ_KQ970288.1:99184-101470 GCF_001579035.1 Streptococcus mitis
GCCACCGATACGATCCAGTTTGAGACGGCCGTCTGGTTTGATAGCACGGACAATAGCACCCAGCGTATCTACATGGGCAGTCACATAGCGATGCTCTTCATCACTTTGACCTTTGATGGTCACATTGACACCGCCCTTGGCTGTACGAACCGGCTGGTAACCAAAACCTTCTAGAGTCTTGACTAAATAGTCCGAAATCTCTCGAGTGAAGCCCGTTGGCGACGCAATGGCTGTCAGTTCTTTGATATATTCTACTGTTTGATTCATTTCTTCACCTCTTTTGCTACCTATTATAACACATTTATCATCGGATAAAAAAAGAAAATCACTCCTGTAGACTTGGCTACAAAAGTGATTTTAATGATTATTCCATTTCAAAAACATCGCTTTCTTGCTTGTTTGGTAGAACCAATGAGAGCAAGATTCCGACAACGGCTGGTACTAACCATGGGAGTGATGCCTTGGCAAAAGGAAGAGCGTTGACAAGATTCGCAAGAAACTCAACCTTAAACGAGCTTCCTAATACGCTTGCAATGGCAATAGCTGTAACCACAGCAATTGTCAACTGCATACCTGGTTTTGAAAGAGCTACAAATTTGTTGACAATGACAATCATAACGATGGCAATCGTGATTGGGTACAAGATAACCAGTACTGGAATTGAGTACTTGATAATCGCATCAAGACCCAAATTAGCAATGGCAAATCCAATCAAGGTAAAGGCGGTCGCATAAACCTTATAGCTGATTTGTGGGAAGCGTTCATTAAAGAACTCAGCTGTTGACACAATCAAACCAACTGTTGTTGTGAAGCAGGTTACAGTAACCATAGCTGCAAGGAAGAGTTGAGCTGTTGAACCAAAGATTTCTTGAGTAGCTTGTGACAAGATGTAGACACCTGGTGTTCCACCCTTCATCGCTTCAGCTGGTACTGGGAAATGATTTCCAAGGAAACCTAACCCGATGTAAAGGGCGCTGAAGGCAAGGGCAACAACGATACCAACAACCCAAATAGTTGAAATGTATTCTTTCTTACTTGAAAAACCAAGTTGTTTCAAGGTTTGAACTGCGATTACACTGAAGGCAACTGAGGCAAGGGCATCCAAGGTATTATAACCTTCTAGGAAACCTGTCCCAAAGGCAGAAGCTTGATAAGCAGCTGAAGCAGCTTGAGGACTTGTTCCACCGTATTTGAAAGCTCCTAGAACAACCAAGATGACAATCAAGATTGCAAAGACTGGTGTTAAAATACGGCCGATACGGTCCAAGATTTTTGATGGATTAAGCGAAATCAAATAGGCTGCTGCAAAATACAGAACTGTAAAGACAATCAAACCAAGACCTTTATTTGCATCCGACAAAAGAGGGCTAATCCCTACTTCGTAAGCTGTTGTAGCTGTACGTGGGATAGCAAAGAATGGACCGATTGACAAGTAAAGAATTGAGAGGTAAAGAGTCGCAAACCAAGGCGCTATCTTTGTTGAAATCTCGTAGATATATCCTTTAGGATTTAGCGTTCCAATAATCAGGGTCAAGACGGCGATACCGACGCCTGAAAAGACAAAACCTGCGATGGCAGGAAGAAAATGTTCTCCAGATAGAGCACCTAGAGAAGGCGGAAAAATCAAGTTCCCCGCACCAAAAAATATTCCAAACAGGAGTAAACCTGTTAAGGCACCTTTTTTAGCCATGAAAATCTCCTTCATATTTATAAAATAACTGACCTAGTATATCATGAATAGGAGTATGAAAAAAGTATCACGAAGTAAATATTGAATGTTTTCAAGATTCTTAAAAATGAGAATTGTCTAACAATAAAATCCCCTACCCAGTCCACACCAAGCAGGAGAAAATTCTAATGTTTACAGTTCTTCAAAGGCTAACATGCCACCTTGTACATTGATAACCTCATAACCTTGTTCTGATAAGAATTGGCAAGCACGCGCCGATCTCATTCCAGATTTGCAAATGACATAATGTAACTGGTCCTTGTCCAATTGATCATAAGTATCAGCCAGTTGACTCAGAGGAAGATTCTGAGCACCTTCTAAATGAAGAGCTTCAAACTCATCCACTTCTCTCACGTCTACTAGAGAAAGTTGGTCGTTTTGGTAAAGCTGGTAAAATGCGTCAAAGGCTATTTCTTTCATTCTTTTTCTCCTAATACTCTTCGAAAATCTCTTCAAACCACGTCAGCGTCGCCTTACCGTAGGTATGATTACTGACTTCGTCAGTTCTATCCACAACCTCAAAACAGTGTTTTGAGCTGACTTCGTCAGTTCTATCC
>NZ_KQ970288.1:101765-108501 GCF_001579035.1 Streptococcus mitis
CTTTTTTTCAACTCTGGCACCACTTCTGACTCAAACCAAGGATTTTTGGCCATCCAGATTTGATTTCGCGGTGAGGGGTGAACTAGTGGAAAATAGGTTGGCAAGTAGTTCTGGTAATGTTTTACCCGTTCTGTTACCTTGCCACTGATTTTCTCATGTAAATAGTAGGCTTGGGCATATTGGCCAATCAAGAGGGTCAATTGAATATCTGGTAATTCTTGCAAGAGTTGCGGATGCCATTTTTCAGCAAAACCTGCTCGAGGTGGCAGGTCACCTGACTTACCATGCCCTGGAAAGTAGAAATCCATAGGTAAAACAGCAAAATAACCTGAATTGTAAAAGGTGTCCTCATCCACACCTAGCCAGTCCCGCAAGCGGTCACCACTCTTATCCTTCCAGTAAAGTCCTGCTTCTTGGGTTTTAAGACCAGGCGCTTGACCGATGATATTGATGCGAGCAGTCTTTGGCGCTGCAAAGAGAGGCTCGATGCCACGCTTTGTATAGGTAGCATTCTGCGGATCCGCCATGATAGCCTGCTTGATTCTTTCAATTTGAGACATCTACTTTCCCTCCAAAAAGAAGTCTAAGCATACAATCTCAGACTTCTATCGTTTTATTTGATCAATTCGTAAATAGCTTCGGCATAGATTGCTGCTGCTCGGAAAAGATCATCCAAGGCGATAAATTCGTTGGCTTGGTGCATGGTATCAATCGAGTCTGGGAACATAGCACCGTAGGCAACTCCGCGTTCGAGCAAGCGACCAAAGGTTCCACCACCGATGACTTGCTCGTGACCTTTAAGACCAGTTTGTTTTTCATAAACATTCAACAAGGTTTGCACAAGTGGATCTTCCATTGGCACATAGTGAGGAGTATGACCGTGTTCAGAAAGGCTAACAGAAGCAACTGGCAAGTTTTCAAGGATTGACTTGATTTGTTCTGGACTTGTTCCTTTTGGATAGCGGATGTTAAGGGCAATGGTATTATCAGCGCTTGTTTCGTCAAATCGGAAGACACCAGCATTCATAGAAAGGGCACCCATCTTTTCATCCACATGGGCAATCTTGAGATTTTCACCCTCATGGTCGTTCAAGAGAATCTTACCAGCGATGTCAAGGTAATCTTTAGCTGGTTCAGCAAAGTCAAACTGGCTAAGGAAGAGAGCTAGGTAAGTCGCGCCATTGACACCTGAAGCAGGCATAGCACCATGTGCTGATTTACCAATGATCGTCACCTTGTATTGACCGTTTTCTTCTTGGAGTTCTCCTCTAAGTTTGTGTTCTGCAACAAAGGCATCTAGTTTAGCTTGCAAGTCAGCCAAATCACCTGAAACGACTGCTGTTGCTGATTCAGGTACCATATTTTCACGCAAACCACCTGTAAAGCTGTGAAGACGAGCGGCTCCATTGTTTTCTCCTGCAAAGTGGAGGTATTCAGTAATATTTCCTTTTTCACCATTGATGATAGGGAATTCAGCGTCTGGAGAGAAACCGAAGTCTGGTTTGGCAAGACCTACGTGCTCGAAGTAGTAGTCCATGTCTGCCCAGCCTGATTCTTCATCAGTTCCGACAATAAAGCGAACTTTCTTAGAAGTTGGAAGGCCCAATTCTTTGATAATTTTCAAGCCATAGTAACAAGCTGTTGTAGGTCCCTTATCATCAGAAGCTCCACGCGCATAAAGGCGACCGTCTTTGATAGTTGGTGTGTAAGGGTCTGTGTCCCAACCGCTACCAGCTGGAACCACGTCCATATGAGCAAAGATGCCGAGAACTTCTTCTCCTTCACCAAACTCAAAATGTCCTGCGTAGTTGTCAACATTTTTAGTTGGGTAGCCATCGCGGTCTGCGATTTCAAGGAATTTCTCCAAGGCTTTTACTGGACCAGGTCCAAATGGATGTTCAGCATCAACCTTGCTATCATCACGTTCTGAGTTGATTTCCAAAAGGCTAAACAAGTCAGCCAAGAGGTCTTCTTTGCGTTTTTCTACTTCTGCTGTAAAATCAATTGCTGTCATTTTTTTCTTCCTTCTATCTTTTCTCGATGATTTCATCTACTGGCAAGCGGTAGCTTGGTTCCAATTTTTCGTCCGTATAACCCACTGTGATCAAGAGTTCTGGGCGGAAACGGTCTTCAATTTCCAAAACATCATTGACTTTTGATTTGTCAAATCCAAGGATCAAATTTGATCCGATTCCCTGATCTGTAAGAGCCAGAACCAAGTTCATAGCAACCAAACCTGCATTGAGGGCTAGGTAGTCGCTGACTTGTTGTTCATTGTAACGCGCAAACTCGGCAGGCAAATTCTTCATGAAGTATTGAAGTTGTTCTTCTGAGAAATTATTTGCACCACCGACACGGGCAATCTTACGAGCGCGTTTGGCCAGATCTGTATCTGTAAATAAGGCAATGGTTACAGGTGCTGATGATACCTGCTCAAAGTTGGAACCATAAGCCAATTTTGCTAGTTCTGCATTTTTCTCACGCACCACTACAAATTTCCAAGGCTGGCTGTTGTGGGCACTTGGTGCCAAGGTTGCAATTTCGATAGCCGTACGCACATCTTTTGGATCAACTGGCTTATCAGTGAAATGCTTAGTCGCATGACGTTTTTTATTTAATTCAAGAAATTTCATAATTGATTTCCTTTTCTAATTCTACTGCTTCCATTCTACCATAATTTGAAAGAGCTTGCAGGGATTTTTCATGATTAAGATTTTTTATTACAGCCATAAAAAATATATATTGGTTCATCAAGAAAGTTTCTGATAAACTAGCAAGTACTTTACATTTGAATGGAGACATTATGAAAAAATTTAGCCTATTACTAGCTATCCTACCATTTTTGGTTGCCTGTGGGAATCAAGCTACACCCAAAGCAACCAACTCTCAAAAGACAATCGTCGTTGCTACAGCTGGCGATGTGCCACCATTTGACTACGAAGACAAGGGCAATCTGACAGGCTTCGATATTGAAGTCCTAAAGGCAGTGGATGAAAAACTCAGCGGCTACGAGATTCAATTCCAAAGAACTGCTTGGGAAAGTATCTTCCCAGGACTTGATTCTGGTCACTATCAGGCTGCAGCCAATAACTTGAGTTACACAAAAGAGCGTGCTGAAAAATACCTCTACTCACTTCCAATTTCAAACAATCCCCTCGTCCTCGTCAGCAACAAGAAAAATCCTTTGACTTCACTTGACCAAATTGCTGGTAAAACAACGCAAGAGGATACCGGAACTTCAAACGCTCAATTCATCAATAACTGGAATCAGAAACACACTGACAATCCTGCTACTATCGATTTTTCTGGCGAAGATATTGGTAAACGAATCCTAGACCTCTCTAACGGCGAATTTGATTTCCTCGTTTTTGACAAGGTATCCGTTCAAAAGATTATCAAGGACCGTGGCTTAGACCTTTCTGTGGTTGACTTGCCTTCTGCCGATAGCCCCAGCAACTATATCGTTTTCTCAAGCGACCAGAAAGAGTTTAAAGAGCAATTTGATAAAGCACTCAAAGAACTCTACCAAGACGGAACCCTTGAAAAACTCAGCAATACCTACCTAGGTGGTTCTTATCTTCCAGATACATCTCAGTTACAATAAGATATATAAAAACGATTGGCTGGCCCAATCGTTTTTAGTTTGCATTAGTTATTTTAGGAAACTTTTACAAAAAATCAAAATAATCCTTCACATCCTCTACATACCCATGCTTTTCTATTAAGCTGGCTAATAATTCCAGATTGTGTCCCTGATAGTTATCTTCTCTTCGTAGCTCTTCATACATTTCGATAAAGGGAAGTCCCTTGGACTTGGCCAATTCTAACTCCGATTCATAGTCATAAGCGACTTTACGAAATAGGATATTTACCAATTCCCCATCTTCAACCTCTATCACGGCATACTGGGCACGGTGATTTTTTAACGCCTCCCAGTTAAAATAGGGCATGCCAATCGAACCTGGATTGATGATTTGTTGCCCTTGACTGCCATAACGAAGCAACTGCTTGTGAACATGACCATAGACTGCCACGTCGGTTTCCGCATCTAGCAGTTGGTCAAATTTATCTGTATCATTTCCAACCAGTAGGTCCCCACCATAGTTTTTGTCAGGTAAATTATGAGAGATAGAAAAGCGCAGTCCGTCAATTTCTTTCTTTTCCAGCAAAGGCAAGCTTCGTAGCCAGACAATCGTTGCAGGATCCATTCGCTCCATCAAAAACTGAGTCATTCGCATAAGCTGGATTTCTTGCGGATTTTCTAAACCGTATTGCCCATCCAAGACCTCCAGGACACAATCATCCCAATTGCCTCGAACACTGGCTGTGATAGGAAGGTCCTTTAGCAGGGCGACTAAGTCATTTGCGCCTGGACCAGGAAGAAAAGTATCTCCCAGAAGCCAGTATTCACTGACTCCTTGATTTTTAGCATCTGCAATCACTGCTTCTAGTGCAGTTGCATTGCCATGAATATCTGATAAAATTGCGATTTTATGGTTCATTGTGGTTTCCTTCCGTTTGGTATTCTACTCTTTCTTCTGCCACTTGAGGCAAGGTTTCTGTTTCCTGCGAGTTCAACTTCCTCTGCACAGCTTCTGCGACAAGTCTCGGCACACCGACTTCGACAATCTCATCCACACTTGCTTCCTTGATTTTGATCAGAGACTTGAAATGCTTCATGAGATTCTGCTTGCGTTTAGGTCCCAGACCTTCAATCCCATCCAATTGAGATGAAAAGGAATTTTTAGAGCGCAGTTGGCGGTGGAAAGTGATAGCAAAGCGGTGTACCTCATCTTGAATACGTTGGAGGAGGAAAAATTCCTGAGAATTGCGAGATAACTCTACCACCTCAAGCGGATCTCCAAAGAGCAATTCATGGGTTTGGTGCTTGTCATTCTTTTGCAGACCTGCAATGGGGATATCCAAGCCCAGCTCCTCTTGGATGACTTGCTTGGCGATATTGACTTGACCTTGTCCTCCATCAATGACAATCAAATCTGGAGGAGTCAAACCGTCACGCTGTACTCGACCATAGCGCCTACGAATGACTTCTCTCATACTGGCATAGTCGTCTGGCCCAACGACAGTCTTGATTTTATACTTACGATAATCCTTCTTACTTGGTTTGCCGTTGACAAAGACCACCATGGCTGAAACAGGACTGGTTCCCATGATATTGGAGTTATCGAAGGACTCGATGCGAACTGGAGTCGGAATTTGGAGCAAGCGTCCTAGATTTTCAATAGCCCCTTGGGTCTTCTCGACAGATTTCTCTAGCAGGTTAAATTTCTGCTCTAGGCTGACTCGGGCATTTTTTATGGCTAGATTGACCAGCTGCTTTTTCTCTCCACGCTGGGGCTTGAGAATCTTGGTATCCACCAAAGCCTTAACGGCTTCTTCATCGATATCCTGCGGAATCAGTACCTCATTGGGAACCAGATGAGATTTTTCTTGATAAAATTGTCCCACATAGGTCAAAAAGTCCTCATCCGGATCATTGTAGTAGGGAAAGAGATTGACATCCCGCTCAATGAGTTTTCCCTGACGGACAAAGAAAACCTGAACACACATCCAGCCCTTGTCCACATAGTAGCCAAAGACATCGCGATTTTGGAGATCCTTAGCCATGACCCGTTGCTTGGTTCGAAGCGTTCCAATGGCCTGAATCAGGTCACGGTATTCCACCGCGCGTTCAAATTCCATAGTCTGGGCTGCAGCTGCCATTTTTCCCTTAAGATCATCAATGATTTTGTCGTCTTGCCCTTTCAGAAAATCAGAGACCTCCTGGGCCATGGACTTGAAATAGGCCTCATCCTTCTTACAGATGGTGTGAGCCATACATTGGCCGATATGGTAGTAAAAACAGACCTTAGAAGGTGGATTGGTACACTTGCGAAAAGGGAAAATCCGATCCAGCAGTCGCTTGATTTCATTGGCTGCCCCCACATCTGGATAAGGTCCAAAATAGAGACCTCCGTCCTTCTTGACCTGTCGGGTAATAATCAAACGAGGATAGCGTTCATTGGTGATTTTGATGAAGGGATAGGACTTATCGTCCTTGAGCATAATATTGTATTTAGGCTTATTTTCCTTAATTAGATTGATTTCTAGGAGAAGTGCCTCAATATTGGACTCCGTAACAATAAATTCAAAATCCACAATCTCAGACACCAGAGCCTCTGTTTTGGTATCATGACTTCCACGGAAATAGGACCGCACGCGGTTACGCAGATTTTTAGCCTTTCCTACATAGATAATGGTGCCGTTTTTATCCTTGTGAATGTAACAACCAGGGCTGGTCGGCAAGAGCTCTAGTTTTGATTTAATCAAGTTATTCATAATTCCATTATAGCAAAAAAGTAGGGAAAGATTGTTCCCTACTCACTAGTCTCATATATTTTTCGGAGGTTTGCGACATCCTCTTCCTGGATACCATAAAAGGAACCCGCAGGTTGCATGACAGACTTCTCATCTGTATGGTCCAAGCCAATCGCATGCCCCAACTCATGTTCTGCAGTATGGACAAGGCGCTCATAGGAATAGCCATAGTTAGGATTGGACAGATAATAGTGATTCAACCGTACCGTGACAGACAAGAATTGCCCTGTTAAGAGGTTGGTCTGACTTTCTGCCTCTCCTGCCACAGGAGTGCCTCCGTCATTCATCTCAGTAGCCAAGATATCCGCCTTACTAGACTCAGTCACGAGTTCAAAGTTAAAAGCACCAGTTTGATTCC
>NZ_KQ970288.1:108521-110144 GCF_001579035.1 Streptococcus mitis
GCGTGAATCCATCTGGGGATCTAGGTAAATACGAGCAGAGGCCTGTGGCCACCTTCCTTCAGAATGCTGGTGGCTATCTGTCTGGCTTAACTTAGGCAGTTGCCCTGTTTTTTCCCATTGGTCGATACTTTGTTGACCAATTTTTACTGACCGCTCTACTTGCTTCAGCGCTCCTTGGAAATCCCCGTTCAGATACCAGAGAAATCCAAAAGCAAGAGCACATAAGAGTACAACTATCCAAACCAGGCGCCAAAACAAACGCCAAATAAAAGAAAAGAAAGCTCCTATCAAACGAAAAAGCCAGCGCATTTCTCTCCACCTTTCTAGCAAATAAAAATTATTTTACTAAAAGAAGCTGAAAGAAAGCTAAATACTGACTTTTTCATCTTATACTCAATGAAAATCAAAGAGCCAAACTAGGAAGCTAGACGCAGACTGCTCAAAACACTGTTTTGAGGTTGCAGATAGAGCTGACGTGGTTTGAAGAGATTTTCGAAGAGTATTAACGTCCTACTATTTTTTTGAGTAACTGGATAGCTTTGTATTTTAAAGGCGATGGATGATAACGGAAAGTACCTGCTTTGCGTACAATATAGCCATTAAAATTCTGTTTAAAACGCAAAACACCATCACTACCATCAAAAATCCCTTGAATCCCTAGGAAGTTGTATTTAGGTATTCCACGTTTTATGCTTTCCAACATAATATATTTTTGAAGCAGTGCAGGGGCATAGAACTTATTAAATTCAGTGTAGGAACCACTAAAGAGGTATGTCGTTTCCTGAGGCATATAAACAAATAAACTCCCGGCTAAAACAATATCTTCTTCCCCATATTTTTCAATCAAGTCTCGTGCTTCTGCTTTTCGAACTTCAAACGTGTCAAATTGACTAGAATATTCTCTCAGTTGATTTTGTTTTTTCTCAGAATGAGGATTTTTACTCAAATCAAGTCGCAACTTGTCCAAGATTTCTTCTAGTTTACTTTGCTCACCTTGCAATTTGCTCATATAGTCCGAAAAATTTAAGCTTGCTATGAGAAACTCCGCTTGTTCTCCAAAAACATCATAAAAATGCTCATAATATTCTAAACTTTTATCACTATATTCTCTACGTTCAGAGGTTTCTTTTGTGATATTCTTAAAAATCGATAGTTCTTCACGTTTTAACTTTTTCAACCGAATGCCAAAGGTTTCAGCCTTTTTCACCAAGGGTTTCCCTTTTTTACTAAAACTTTTAAGTAAATTCTTTTCAGTTAATTCAGTCAAATCTTTATAGTATAACCAATCTGGTTCTCCACTTGTATAACCCTTTGTCAATCCATCAAATTGATAACCTAAATCAGTCAAATCTTGAATAATACTTTTTTTATCAGTATCTATTGGATTACCTTGGCTATCAAAAGTTTGATAAGTTTCATAAGGTTTTACAAGCAACTCTAATACACCATTTTGCTTGGCATATTCTTTTAACCCTGCATAAAAAACTGGGAGGGCATCTTGTTGGGTATAAATCGGCCCCGAATTGAGCTCCATATGCAGGCCACCCAGCATGGGCAAACTATAAACCAGAGCTGCAACTTGAATCTCTCCTTCTTGTTTCAAAGCAAGATAAACAATTCGAG
>NZ_KQ970288.1:110198-114847 GCF_001579035.1 Streptococcus mitis
CAAAGCAAGATAAACAATTCGAGCCCCTCTCTTTTCTAACAAGTCCCCCATCTGAACCGATTGCATAAAGGAACGAGAAGAAACCTGATCAGAATAAGCCTGAAACTCTTCTTTCGTGAGTGTAGTTAGTGCCATATACTTACTTTCTATGTTTTTTCTTAATGTTTTACGGAAATCAAGAGCAAATCTTAACAGAGGATAGAGAGGATGAGTGGGTATTGTAAATTCACCCAAGTATTCTTCAATCGTTGGATTAAAATTAGCTTTAAAACGATAGAGTCCACCATCTAAAGCATTCTCGACGCCTCCTAAATTTTGCCATAAAATGCCACGTTCAAAGGAATATCGAGCTGTCTCATACCAAGTCAAAATAGGAGCTTTATAACGTCTAAAATCTTCATCCATTCCTGCGTATAGATTGACAGAAGTTTGTCCGAATTCTAAAGTCAAGGTAGCCGCTAAGGGAACTCTTGATTGACCTGCATCCATATATTCCTGCAGGAAAGTCAATTCCTCTAACAAACGTTCTTTTTCCTTCTTCTGCGCTTCTACTTTTGAAGTTCGAGTCGACTCAGTAAAGGTCTCTTCCAAGGCTCTGTTTTTCGCCAACTGTTCGTCTAATTCTTGCGAACGTTTAGAGATATCCAAGGTGGCCAAGGTGATATAGGCCTTGTCCTTAAAATTATCTAACAACTTTTTATAATAGGTTTCATTCCTCAAACGAATCTCTTTTCGCTTCTCAGTTTTTTTCATCAAAAAGGAAAAAGACTCCAATAATTCAGTTCCACCAAATTGAATCTCTACCCCCTTATTCCGTGCTGTTCGAATAGCCTGTTTTGTTGACTTGGAAAGTTTATCTTCTTCAAAATTTTCCTTGTATATTTTCGCCTGAATACGAGGTTGAATGGTGTCTCCCATTTCCTCTGTTTTTCCCGACCACCTTACTCCCATTTGTTGCAAACTATCAATAATAGCCAGATTTTCAGGAAATTCTGTTTTTTCCTGATTAATTAAACTTTGAGACAGGCAAATACTTGGGTCAAAAGTCACAAAAATAGCTCTCTTACTGCGAGCATAAGACTTAATGGACTGAATGACAAAACTCAAGAGTTCCGTATCCCCATAATCCAATACGGGTCCTCTTGGGATGTAAAACATTTTATAGCCTAGCGGAAGAGTTCTAATCAAAATACTAGCTGTCGCCAGTAATCTTTCTTCCCTGTAAACACCAAACTTCTCATGTTCCCAGTCAGACTTAACTTCCTCCCAAGCACTACTTTGTAATACATTGGCTAATTCATGGTCTTTGACAAACTGATCATATTCTAATGCGGGAATGCCAATTTGATAACGGTACATTTCCTACTCTCTTTCCTCCAGTATCTTATTACTATTCTACTACTTTCGTTTGAAAAGTCTAGTGAAAACATATTTTATTTTAGTTCTACTTCCCCTATGCTGAAATTCAAACTAAGTCAATCTCTCTTCTAATTCGAAATCAATTGGTAGGGTTGCTAAGAACCGTTCCAATTGTTTTTCCCAGTAATACCACTCGTGAGTTCCAGCGCTATGGCTATAGGTCACATCAAAACCTAATTTTTTGAGATTTTTCACTGCGAGATTATTGGCTTCATACAAGAAATCCTGCTCGCCACACCAAGCCCAGAGCTTGGTCTTTTTATCCGATTTTTTAGCCAGACTTTCAAGAGAATAGGGGCTAGCTGTCCAATCTTTAATCTCCCCAAACACACCTCTCCAATAAGCTGGTGTTCCCAAATTTTGGCTTTCAGGAGAAAAATCTTGAAAACTAAGGGCACCTGAAAAGCTAGCTGCACGTGAGAAACGATTTGTAGCAAGAGCCAGTTTGAAGCAGCCATAGCCTCCCATAGAAAGACCAGCGATAAAGGTCTTTTCACGCTTGCTAGTCATGTTAGGGAAGAAGCGTTTTAAAACCTGTGGTAATTCCTCTGCTAAAGCTGTGTAATAGTCAAAACCATATTGAGTATCAGTGTACCAACCATTGCTGGTATTGGGCATGACGACGATGAGATTAGTCCCCCGAAGCAAGCGTTCTACATTGGTCCGCTTGAGCCAACCATTATGATTGCCAGACATCCCGTGCAAGAGGTACAAGACAGGGATATCTTTACAATCTGGCTCTTCCACTCGATTGGCATCAGGGTAGAGGACATTCACTCCCCACTCCATATCCAAAACTTGTGAGTAATACTCGATTTTCATTACTGCCATAATTTTTCCTCTATTTTTCTATAAGAAAAAGCCGAAACTCGACTTTCTCTCTGTTTATTTCAACGATTATTTTGCTTCCATGACTACTGGTAAAATAGCTGGACGACGTTTGGTTTGGTCAAAGAGATACTTGGTAAGATTATCACGAACCTTCCCTTTGAGATCTGCCCAGTCAAAGTCATCTCCTTGAAGATACTCTTCCACCGTTTGGTTAATCAATTCTGAACTTTCACGGAGAATATCGCGACTCTTCTTGAGATAAACAAATCCACGCGTGTGAACACGAGCCTTGGCTACAATTTTCTTCTCACGACGGTTAACGGTAATTGCTACGATAAAAATACCATCCTCTGACAAGACCTTACGGTCACGAAGAACCACATTTCCAACATCACCAATGGCATTCCCATCAATCAAGACATCGCCTGCTGAAACTGCGCCAGCTGGGACAAAGTCCCCATTCTCATAAGCCATGCTGGTTCCCTTTTTAGGGATGAAAATGCGTTCTGGCAGCATCCCGACGGCCATAGCAGCCTTAGCGTGAGCATCCAACTCACGGTATTCCCCTTGAATTGGGAAGAGATACTTAGGTTGCAAGAGATTAATCATCAACTGCAAGTCACGCGCATTCCCATGTCCTGACACACGCAAGCTTTGAGTGATCAGTTTGACAACACCGCCAGCTTGGTAAATCATGTTTTCCACACGCGCCATGACCGCTTCTTTGGCGATAGATGGAGTCGTTACGATATAGACCAGATCACCGTCCTTGATTTCCACATAACGATGGCGACCAATCGACATCTTGCGAAGACCGTTGATAGGCTCACCCATACGGCCTGTCTCAAGGATAATCAACTCATGGTCTTCAAAACGAGACATATCTTTTGGCTTAATCAAAAGACTCTCGTTAGCTAGAGATAATTTCTTAAGGCGAATAGCAGTACGGACGATATTTTCAATATCGAATCCTGTCAAAACCACACGACGACCTGTTGCATCCGCAGCGTCAAACACCTGCTGGATACGAGAGAGGTTGCTGGCTACAGCCGCAACGATGATACGACCATCCCAGTCCGAAATGGTTTGAGTGATCTCGTCCCCAACTTCACTTTCGCTAGCCACTTGGATATTGCTATCTGCATTGGCTGAATCGCTAAGGAGAGCCAGAACTCCATCACGACCGATTTCTGCCAAACGAGCGAAGTCTGTCGCATAGGATTCACTAGCTGTCTGGTCAAATTTGAAGTCGCCTGTATAAACGATACTACCTTCAGCTGTCTTCAAGACCACACCCAAACTTTCTGGGATAGAGTGGGTCGTACGGAAGAAGGACACTACAGTCCCTCCGAAATCAATCTCCGTATCTTCATCAATGACATGGAAATCATTGAATTTCTTAACCGTGTCATTTCCTTTGACAAAGAGTTTGGCCAACTCAATGGTCAGCTCAGATCCAAATACAGGTACCTTGGCTTCAGCCAAGAGATAAGGCAGAGCACCAATGGCATCCGCATGCCCGTGGGTCAAGAAGACCCCTGCGATACGGTCACTATTTTCAAAAAGGTAGTCCATATTTGGAATAACGACATCCACCCCTAGTTGTTCATTTTCAGGGTATTTTAGACCTGCGTCCAAAACGAAAATAGAACCATCGATTTCAGCGATATACATATTTTTCCCGTTTTCACGTACACCACCAAGTGTTGTTAAACTGATATTACTCATTTTTCCTCCGAAAGCTTAGTTTATCTTGATTATAGGGTTGCTTGCCCTCTTATTCTAAAAGCACTATTACTTTTAGCCGAATCTTTTCCTACCATTATACCATTTTTTTGATGATTTTCAAAATGAAGATTTGTTTTCAAAAAAGAGCTGGTTTCCCAACTCTTTCCTATCTGCTATTCTTTTTCCATTAAAAAGTCATAAATTTCTTGCACGGTACCCAGCGCCATTATTTCTTGGTCTTTGACGGTTTGTTTTAGATTTTGGTAAATCTGACTTTCTCCGATCTCCCGCTTTGGCGCCTCTTTATTGACTGTCATGACCCCCATCTTTAATCATCACAAAGCCTAGCTCTTCAAATACTTGAATCATTTTGACCAGCAAGATTTGTTGGATATTGAGATAAGCAGCCAAATCCTTCAGTTTGTAGCGAATATCAAACTCTGGGAACTTGTAGATGGTCTTGTACAATTTGGCAAACTGCTCTCTAGTCCCATAGCCTGTCAGATAGTAGGCCTTGTCAATATCATTTTTGAAATAAACAGTAGAAAAATTCTGCTCCTGAAAAATGGTCTTCAGCTGAGTAATATCCTCAGGAATGGTTTTTACAACCACAGCATCACTATTTACTAGATTGGGCAGTTCCCCAGCAAAATCCAAGACTGGAACCCCTT
>NZ_KQ970288.1:115085-120677 GCF_001579035.1 Streptococcus mitis
GATGTTAAAAAGTTGAACACCCTCCACACGCGCATCCACCATCATCAACTGGAGGGCAGTTTGGCCATTCCATTGGTTGACAGACAATTTGACTGCCAGCTCTAGCTTCTTGATTTGAGAAAACTCTGTCACCCATCTGCCTTGGCCAAAGGCCACCACTTCAAAACTCGCCTCACCTTTGGAAATTTTCAGTTTGAGATGGGCATTGCCTGCCCCCATGGTACGGGCACTTTCGACCTGAAAATCCTTGATATAAAAGACAGGTTTCTGATTGTCCATGCCAAAAGGTGCCAAACGTTCAAAACTTTTGACCATTTCAAGACTCAAAGTCTCCAAATCCAGTTCTTCATCTAAATTTAACTTGTTCTTGCCAGCAGCATCTGCGCCTTTTTCACGGACATAGTCTTCCAAGACCTGAGATAAATCTGAGAGTTTCTCCACTTCCAGCGTCATTCCTGCTGCACCAGCATGGCCACCAAAGGCGATAAAGAGGTCGCGATGGGGATCTAGGGCTTCAAAAATATCGACCGCTTCCACACTACGAGCACTACCCTTGGCACGACCGTCTTCTATATTAAGAACGATGACTGTCTGCCCTAGTTCTTCCAACAAACGACCAGCCACGATTCCTAGAACTCCAGGATTCCAGCCTTCCTTAGCCAAGACTTGGACCTTCTTCTCAGGGTCCACCATGGTCTTAGCTTCTTCATAGATAGACTGGACGATTTCCTTACGCTCTTCATTTTTCTGGTGAATCATAAGGGCAATCTCATGCGCTTCCTCATCATCAAAGCCAGTCAGCAAATCAATGGCAGGATTGGGATCATCCAAACGGCCCAAGGCATTTAAACGAGGGGCAATCTGGAAACCAACCGTTTCTTCTGTTACTTCGTTGGCGACAATCCCAGCCATGTCCAGCATTTCTTGCAGACCAATTCGTTGAGTATGTCCCAACATTTCCAGACCATATTGCACCAAAATGCGATTTTCATCCGTCAAACTCACCATATCTGCAATAGTTCCGATAGCAACCAAATCAAGCAATTCCACTTGTACTTCTTCTAAAAGGGCACAAGCCAGCTTGAAAGCAACTCCACAACCAGCCAAATATTTGAAAGGATAGTTCGCATCCGGATGTTCAGGATGGACAATAGCATAGGCATCAGGCAGGGTTTCAGGCATAGAATGGTGGTCAGTCACAATGACATCTACTCCCATAGACTGGGCCAATTCAATAGCCTCGTGACCCGCAACCCCATTATCCACCGTCACAATCAAGGAAATTCCTTCTTGCTCGATAAAATATTTGTAAACACTGGCATTAGGTCCATAACCGTCGGTAAAACGATTGGGCAGATAAACCCGGCACTCAGCACCAAGCTGTTCCAAACTTTCCTTAACAATAGAAGCCGAAGTCATACCATCCGCATCATAATCACCGTAAACGAGGATATTTTCCCCTTCTTCAATGGCCTGACGAATCCGTTCCACTGCCTTGTCCATATCATGGAGCAGATAAGGGTCGTGCAAGTCCTCCAAGGAAGGTTCTAAAAACTTCTTCAGACTTTCTTGGTCCTGAATCCCTCTTTCAAATAATAGCCGAGCCACCTCAGGACCCAGTCCAGCCTTCTTGGCTATCTTTGTAAAATCCGCATCTTCTACCTGCGGGGCAAACTGCCATTCATAAGTAGGTGTTATCAAAAAGACATCCACTCTTTCTAAGAATTCTATTGCTTCATTATAACATGATTTAGTCGTTTTCTCTATACAGATTGCTTTTTTATAAAATTTTAGTGAATTTTTTCAGATATGATTTGACAAGGCTATTCTTTTGGTGTAGAATCGTGTTATAAAATCTAACACAAAGGAGATTCCTTATGGCTTTAGTAGAATTTGAACACGTCGAAAAATATTACGGAGACTACCACGCACTCCGCGACATCAATCTCCGTTTTGAAAAAGGACAAGTCGTTGTCCTACTCGGACCATCTGGTTCTGGGAAATCCACTCTTATCCGCACCATCAATGGTTTGGAGGCTGTTGACAAAGGAAGCCTTCTAGTCAATGGTCACCAAGTTGCTGGTGCCAACCAGAAAGATTTGGTACCTCTACGTAAGGAAGTCGGCATGGTTTTCCAGCATTTTAACCTCTACCCTCACAAAACAGTGTTAGAAAACGTAACACTCGCACCCATAAAAGTTCTAGGAATTGATAAAAAAGAAGCTGAAAAAACAGCTCAAAAATATCTGGAATTTGTTAATATGTGGGACAAAAAAGATTCTTATCCAGCCATGCTATCTGGTGGACAAAAACAACGGATTGCCATCGCACGTGGACTCGCCATGCATCCTGAACTCCTCCTCTTTGATGAGCCAACATCTGCTCTTGACCCTGAAACCATCGGAGACGTTCTGGCTGTTATGCAAAAATTGGCCCACGATGGTATGAATATGATTGTCGTTACCCATGAAATGGGCTTCGCCCGTGAAGTTGCTGACCGCATCATCTTTATGGCTGACGGAGAAGTTTTGGTAGATACGACCGATGTCGATGACTTTTTCGACAATCCAAGCGAACCTCGTGCTCAACAATTCCTCAGCAAAATCATCAACCACGAAAGTGACAAAGTCAAATAAGGAGGCACCTATGAAAAAGAAATTCTTTTTATCAGCATTACTGATTAGCCTTTTCGGCCTTGCTGCTACAAAACCAGTTCAGGCTGATACCAGCGTCGCAGATATTCAAAAAAGAGGCGAGCTGGTTGTCGGTGTCAAACAAGACGTTCCCAATTTCGGTTACAAGGATCCCAAGACAGGGACCTATTCTGGTATCGAAACGGACTTGGCCAAAATGGTAGCTGATGAGCTCAAGGTCAAGGTTCGCTATGTGCCGGTTACCGCACAAACCCGTGGACCGCTCCTAGACAATGAACAGGTCGATATGGATATCGCAACCTTTACCATCACAGACGAACGCAAAAAACTCTACAACTTTACCAGCCCTTACTACACAGATGCTTCTGGATTTTTGGTCAATAAATCTGCCAAAATCAAAAAGATTGAGGACCTAAACGGTAAAACCATCGGAGTCGCCCAAGGTTCTATCACCCAACGCCTGATTACTGAACTGGGTAAAAAGAAAGGTCTGAAGTTTAAATTCGTCGAACTTGGTTCTTATCCAGAATTGATTACTTCCCTTCATGCTCACCGTATTGATGCCTTTTCCGTTGACCGCTCTATTCTATCTGGCTACATCAGCAAACGCACAGTACTACTAGATGATAGTTTCAAGCCATCAGACTACGGTATTGTTACCAAGAAATCAAATACAGAGCTTAACGACTATCTCGATAACTTGGTTACCAAATGGAGCAAGGATGGTAGTTTGCAGAAACTTTATGACCGTTACAAGCTCAAACCATCTAGCCATACCGCAGATTAAGGAGGACACCCTATGACAGATTTATCATCTTGGACAGCCTATTTTCAGGATTTTGGACAATTTTTCAATGGTTTCCTCTTCACTCTTGCACTAGCTATCGGATCTTTTATCCTAGCCATGGTTTTGGGCATCTTCTTTGGAGCCATGTCAACCAGCAAGCGTCCAATATTGAGAATTTTAGCTCGCATCTTTGTCGAATTTTACCAAAATACTCCCCTCTTGGTGCAGTTTGTTATCGTTTTTTATGGCCTACCTCTTATCAGTGACCATATCATTATGATTCCGATTTATTGGACAGCTGTTCTCTGCGTAGGGCTCTATCACGGTGCCTATATTGCTGAGGTGATCCGCTCAGGTATTCAGTCTATTCCTAGCGGTCAGATGGAGGCCGCCTTGTCGCAAGGTTTTACCTATATCAGTGCTATGCGTTTGATTATCTTGCCTCAGGCTTTCCGTATCATTCTCCCACCTTTGACTAACCAAATCGTTAACCTCATCAAGAACACCTCGACAGTCGCTATCATCTCTGGAGTGGACTTGATGTTTGTGACCAAGTCTTGGTCGGCTCTTAACGGAAACTATATCCCAGCCTTTCTAGGTGCTGCCCTTCTCTACTTTTCTCTATGCTTCCCTGTTGCCCAGTTTGGTCGCAAGATGGAGCAAGCCAACAAAAAAGCCTATTCGCTTTAGGAGGTTACTATGGAATCCATTTTAGAAGTTTTGACCCCAGATAACCTAGTCTTTATCTTTAAAGGATTTGGCTTGACCCTCTATATTTCTCTAATTGCCATCGTCCTCTCTACACTTATCGGAACGGTGCTAGCCGTCATGAGAAATGGGAAAAATCCTGTCTTACGCATTATCTCCAGCATTTATATCGAGTTTGTGCGCAACGTTCCCAACCTTCTCTGGATCTTTACTATCTTTTTAGTTTTCAAGATGAAATCCACTCCAGCAGGTATTACAGCCTTCACTCTCTTTACCTCAGCAGCTCTAGCTGAGATTATCCGAGGCGGTCTCAATGCTGTGGATAAGGGGCAGTACGAAGCAGGAATGTCACAAGGATTTACTTCTGCACAAATCCTCTACCACATCATTCTCCCACAAGCTATTCGTAAAATGCTGCCAGCCATCATTTCTCAGTTTGTAACCGTGATTAAGGATACCAGCCTCCTCTACTCTGTTATCGCCCTACAAGAACTCTTTGGAGCCAGCCAAATTCTCATGGGCCGTTATTTCGAACCAGAGCAGGTCTTCAGTCTTTATATCCTGATTGCCCTCATCTACTTCAGCTTTAACCTAGCCATTTCTAGCCTGTCTCATATGCTAGCCAAACGTTGGCAACAAGCTGCAGAATAAACTGCAACTCTCCAGTTAAATTGGAGAGTTTTTCTACGCAATCTCAAAAAACACTGCCAGATTTCTCTAGCAGTGTTTTGAGTTTCATTTATCTTAGTAGACTGTTTTTTCAGTTTCTACATCAAAGAAGTGTGCTTTGTTCAAGTCAAATCCAAGTTCAACTGTTGCACCTGTCTGCAAGTAGTCACGAGCATCAACTTTGGCAACAAACTCGTCTTTACCAACTTGGCAGTAAAGGTGAGATTCTGAACCAAGCAGTTCTGATACAGAGATAGTCGCTTTTACAACACAGTCTGGGAATGTTTCAAGGAAAGCAGGTTCTGCATTCACGTCTTCTGGACGGATACCGAAAATCAATTCTTTACCTTCATAGCCTTTTTCACGAAGAACTTTCAATGCACCTTCTGGAACTTTCAAACGGAAACCATCAGAAATAATTTCGCTACCAACTAATTTCACATTGATGAAGTTCATTGCTGGGCTTCCGATGAATCCTGCTACGAATTTATTAACTGGGTTTTTGTAAACTTCTTGAGGAGTACCGATTTGTTCTACACGTCCGATAGTACCTGTGCCAGCAGGGTTCTTAGTTGCTGACATGATAACGATACGGTCTGCAAGTGTCATCGCTTCTGTTTGGTCGTGAGTTACGTAGATAGTTGTAGCTCCGATACGACGGTGGATTTTCGCAATTTCAGCACGCATTGATACACGAAGTTTGGCATCCAAGTTTGACAAAGGTTCGTCCATCAAGAATACTTTTGCATCACGGACGATAGCACGCCCCATGGC
>NZ_KQ970288.1:120697-125115 GCF_001579035.1 Streptococcus mitis
TTTCAATCCAAGAATTTCAGCTGCTTCTTGCACACGTTTGTCGATGTCTTCTTTGCTGTATTTACGCAATTTCAAACCGAAAGCCATGTTGTCATAAACAGTCATGTGTGGGTAAAGAGCGTAGTTTTGGAATACCATAGCGATGTCGCGGTCTTTTGGAGCTACGTCGTTGACAACCACGCCATCGATAGATGCAGTTCCTTCTGTGATGTCTTCAAGACCAGCAATCATACGGAGTGTAGTTGATTTACCACATCCTGAAGGACCTACGAAAACGATAAATTCTTTATCTTTGATGTTCAAGTTGAAATCTTCAACTGAATAGTGTTCGCTGTTTGGATATTTTTTGTAAATATTTTTAAGATTTAATTCTACCATGAGGTGAACTCCTTTTGTCTTTTGATAGTTTTATTATAAATGAAAACGCTTTACATTTCTATGGCAAGGTGACCAAAAAACAAAAAAGTTCTGTGCAACTTGCACAAAACTTTAGATTATATCTGGTAAAATCAACTGATAACACAAGGTAAGGTCAGTCAATTCCTTCAACTGAAGCCCTGTCAATTCTTCCCATTTATCAATCTTGTATTGGAGAGAATTGCGGTGCAGATAGAGTTTCTGGGCTGTTTTAGTGAGAATAGCACTATTTTCCCAAAGAGAGAGGATGATTTCCTGAATCTGATCTTGATCCAAAATCATCTGGTGTAGACATTCCTTGATTACTCTCAAGTCCACGAGTCTTTCTCCCATACTCCAAAGATAGAGCTGAGAAAAAGTATGAACACCTTGATGACCCTGACGCCACCAAGTCTTAAATAAATCCCGCTCCGCTTTAATCAAGTCTGATAGGGCTTGATGCCCCGTCTGAGACCAAACCTGACCCAACATGATAGAGAGACGCAGTCCAAAGTCATACTCAACCGCTTCAATCGTATCACTTAAAATAGCTCGTACAGAGGTGTATTTGTCTTGTTGAAGCACGAAAACATAATCCTGAGCTCCGACCTGAAGCACCGTCTGACAGTTGGGAAAAAGAGTCCGCATCATATCTAGCCAAGAGGATAGATTTTCCTGCTGAAAATAGGAAAGATGACAATAAACTAACTGAATTTTTTTAAAAGATTGCGGTGCCTGCCCCTTGCCCTCAATCAGATAGGAATACCAAGGATTGAGCGAACGAGCCTGCTCCTGCTGGGTCAAGAGGGCAACCAACTGCTTTTCACGCTCACTGAGACCAGATTTCTCCAGCAAAATCCACTGCTGAGAAGCTAAAGGGAGCGTGAGATAACCCTCTTTCTCTACTGGCTGGTCTGAAATCTGAGCCTCAGGAAACCAGTCTTGTAGTTCTTTTGCCATCATATCCTAGTCCTCCACTTTTTGGATGCACCAAGAAATCAAGCTCTCAAGACGTTCCAGATTTTCAGTCATATGGAGATAGCCCATCACGGCTTCAAAACCTGTGGACATACGGTAAGTCACCACATCAGCATTTTTAGCCTTAGTGTGGCTGTTGGTATTGCGACCACGTTTGTAGATTTCTTCTTCTTTTTCCGTTAGGACTTGTTCCTCCAACATAAGAGAAATCAGGCTGGCCTGAGCTTTGGCCGACACATACTTGGTCGCTTCTTGATGGAGTTTATTGGGTTTGGTCATGCCTTTGAGGATGAGGTGACGACGAATATACATGGAATAAACCGCATCTCCCTCAAAAGCTAACGCAATCCCGTTAATGAGATTGACATCAATCACGTGTCCACCTCACTCCATCCTTGGTGTCAAGGAGCTTAATGCCTTGAGCAGCCAGTTGGTCTCGGATTTGGTCTGCTGTCTCAAAGTCTCGATTGGCACGCGCTTCTTGGCGTTTTTGAATCAAGTCTTCAATCTCTGCATCCAAAACTTCCTCAACAAAGACAATTCCAAAGACTTCTAACATATCCGCAAGAGCTTGCTTAACACTTGCATCATAGTTGCCAGAATTGATCCATTTGGCCATTTCAAAGACGACAGTAATTCCATTAGCTGTATTAAAATCCTCATCCATTGCTACTACAAACTTATCTTTAAATGCTTGTAATTCTTGAGCGTCCACATTTCCTGTAAATGGTTGCTCGTAAGTGTTCTTTAAATACTTGAGATTAGTCTCTGCATCACGCACTGCCTTTTCCGTAAAGTTGATAGGCTTGCGATAATGTTGAGTCGCAAAGAAGAAACGAAGCACTTGCCCATCAAGAGTTTTAAGGGCATCGTGCACGGTGATAAAGTTCCCCAAAGACTTGGACATCTTGACATTGTCGATATTAACAAAACCATTGTGCATCCAGTAGTTGGCAAAAATCTTGCCTGTTTTTGCTTCTGACTGGGCAATTTCATTGGTGTGATGTGGAAACTCTAGGTCGGCTCCGCCACCGTGGATATCAATGGTATCGCCCAAAATCTCTGTTGACATGACCGAACACTCAATATGCCAGCCCGGACGACCAGGTCCCCAAGGACTATCCCAAGAAATCTCGTCTGGCTTGGCAGCTTTCCAGAGGGCAAAATCTACAGGATTTTCCTTACGTGCCGTTTCTTCATCGGTACGACCTGAAGCACCTAGCTCCAAATCTTCCAAGGTTTTATTTGCTAATTTAGCATAGTTGTGGGATTTTTCCACACGGAAGTAAACATCCCCTTGGCTCTCATAGGCAAAACCTTTTTCAATCAAGTCTTCCACAAAGCGGATAATGTCAGCCATAAACTCCACCACACGCGGATGGCGAGTCGCAGGTTTGACGCCCAAGGCCGTCACATCCTCACGAAAGGCAGCGATGTACTTGTCCGCAACCTCCTGAGGCGTGATACCTTCTTCCTTGGCGCGATTGATAATCTTATCATCCACATCTGTAAAATTGGAAATATAGGCAACCTCATAACCACGATACTCAAAATAGCGACGAATGGTATCAAAAGCCACCGTTGAACGGGCATTCCCAACGTGGATATAGTTGTACACGGTTGGCCCACAAACATACATCTTTACCTTGCCGTCCTCAATCGGGACAAATTCTCGCAAATCACGAGACATAGTGTCATAGATTTTAATCATAAATCATAATCAGGAAAGCTGAAATCCAAGAACAGTTAGTTTCATCACTAAAAGTTCAATTGAATTTCAGTCCGAATGTCTCTACACTTCGGAATCCCTTGCTCCTTTCTCATTCAGATAAACCACCTGAGTCTGTTTGACAAAGCCAATTTTTTCATACAAGCGCTTGGCACCTACGTTGCTGTCCTCTACTGCAATCTGAAATTCCTTGTCATTTTGCTCAATCAGTTGGTTGACGAGGAATTTTGCTAAGTAGCTTCCATAGCCTTTCCCACGTTCAGGTTCAGATATTGCTAAACCGTAGAAGTAATTCGTATTAGTCGATAAATCTACCGTGCAAGTTCCAATGACCTGATCGTTTTTTAATAAAATATACAGGCGACTTTCTGGATCCTTCAGAGCTTCAGCGACATATCTATCCACAATCTCTCTAGACTCATGTTCCTCTGAAAATGCCTGAAATTTTAACTGACTAATTTGATCCTGATACGAACTATCTGCTAACAAAACTTCAAGATTAGAAAGTTTTGCTAACGGATATGGTCTTCTATCCTTACCTAACCAGGTTTCTGTCTCTTCATCCTCGACCAATCCCCAGTTGCTGACAAAATCAGGATGACGTTCTAGAAAAATACATTCTGTCTGAAAAGTCACTGAACGAATAGGAAAAGAAGCTGTTTCTCTCTCAAAACTCGTAAACAAAGCACGCGCAATTCCCTGACGGCGATGATCTGGATGAACCAGTATCGTCACTTCTACATCTTGGTCATCTGCATAGACAGTTAATAAACCAACAAGTTCGCCTTTTTCATAATAAAGGAAAAAGGCGGGCATGTTTGGGTCAAAATTAAGCATGTTAGAGAGATAGGGATCACGATAGGTACCGTCATAGTTTTGGCAACAGTTAATTAGTTTTTTCGCCTCAGATAGCTCCTCTTGGCTTAACTTATTTCTTGCTTGAATCATATAGGTATCCTCTACAACCCAGACGATCTGTGACTGGCTTCTTTAGCCTGCTCGAGTTTATTGACGTAGTACTCTCGTTTTTCTTCGACTTCGTGAATGACCGGCTCATCCTTTTTACCATGTACACGGACAATCTTGGCCGGAATACCGACAACCGTCACATCACTAGGTACATCTGCTACGACAACTGCTGCAGCACCGACCTTGGCATTTGCACCAATTTCTACAGGACCAATAACTTGGGCATGCGCTGATATAAGGGCACCCTGACGAACGGTTGGATGGCGTTTGCCACAGTCTTTCCCTGTTCCCCCAAGAGTCACCCCATGATAGAGGAGAACTCCCGTCTCAACGATAGCCGTCTCTC
>NZ_KQ970288.1:125179-127464 GCF_001579035.1 Streptococcus mitis
CCAATCACCAAGCCAGAACCGTGGTCAATAAAGACTCCAGAGTCGATTTGAGCACCTGGATGAATCTCAATTTGAGTCCAAAAGCGCCAAAACTGGCTGTGCATACGCGCCAAGAGTTTAAAGCCATGCTTCCAGAGAAAATGCGAGAGACGGTGGGCCGCCAAGGCCTTGACACCTGGATAAGTCAGCAAAACCTCCAAAGTGGTGCGGGCCGCTGGATCATTTTCTTTTACGATATCAATGGTTTCGCGCCACCATCCCATACATTTCTCCTTTTCTTATTCTGAATCTTTCGGTGTTTCTGTAAATTCTTTCTTAGGTTTGTGGTCCTTGTGATGACGTGGGCGGTGAGGACGCTCTGATTTTTCACCTTTTTCATCACGTTCAGGTTTTGGAGGACGAGGAAGAAGGGCTTTCATAGAAGCATCCACACGTCCTTTTTCATCAACCTTGATAACCTTAACATCAACTTCATCCCCGATTGCTACCAAGTCTTCGACATTATTGGTACGCGTCCAAGCCATCTCCGAAATATGAACAAGAGCATCTGTCTTGTCAAAGAGGTTAACAAAGGCACCAAATTTCTCGATACGAACGACTTTAGCACGGTAAACTTCATCCACTTTGGCTTCACGGACCAAACCAGCAATAATTTCTTTAGCACGGTTAATAGCATCTTGATCGCTAGAGTAGATAGATACATGTCCTTCTTCATCGATATCAATCTTAACGCCTGTTTCGGCGATAATCTTGTCGATGGTTTCTCCACCCTTACCGATGACAATCTTAATCTTGTCCACATCAATCTTAATGGTATCAATTTTCGGAGCAGTTGGAGCCAATTCTGTACGAACTTCTGGAATGGTTGCTTCAATCACATCAAGGATTTCAAAACGCGCTTTCTTGGCTTGGGCAAGAGCCTCAGTCAAGATTTCTGCAGTAATCCCTTGAATCTTGATATCCATTTGAAGGGCTGTAATCCCGTCACGAGTACCTGCAACCTTAAAGTCCATATCTCCAAAGTGGTCTTCCAAACCTTGGATATCTGTCAAGACTGTATAGTTGTTTCCATCTGAGATGAGACCCATGGCAATCCCTGCTACTGGCGCCTTGATTGGCACACCGCCAGCCATAAGGGCAAGCGTTCCCGCACAGATAGAGGCTTGAGAAGAAGAACCGTTTGATTCCAAGACTTCTGCTACCAAACGGATAGCATATGGGAATTCTTCCAAACTTGGCAAGACTTGAGCAAGAGCACGCTCACCAAGAGCACCGTGACCGATTTCACGACGACCAGGTGCACCGTAGCGTCCAGTTTCACCTACAGAGTATTGTGGGAAGTTATAGTGGTGCATAAAGCGTTTCTTATACTCTGGATCCAAACCATCAATGATTTGAGTTTCACCCATCGGAGCCAAGGTCAAGACTGAAAGAGCCTGAGTTTGCCCACGAGTAAAGAGACCTGAACCGTGCACACGAGGAAGGAAGTCAACAACCGCATCCAAAGGACGGATTTCATCGACCTTACGACCATCAGGACGCACCTTGTCTTCTGTGATCAAACGACGCACTTCAGCGTGCTCCATTTGTTCCAAGATTTCAGCCACATCACGCATGATCCGGTCAAATTCTTCGTGGTCCGCATATTTCTCTTCGTAAACAGCAGTCACTTGGTCTTTCACTGCTTGAGTTGCAGCTTCACGAGCCAATTTTTCTTCTACTTGAACCGCTTTTTGAAGGTCGCTGTTGTAGGCTGCGATGATTTCAGTTTGCAATTCAGCATCTACATGAAGCAATTCTACTTCTGCTTTTTCCTTACCGACAGCAGCAACGATTTCTTCTTGGAAGGCAATCAATTCTTTGACTGCTTCGTGCCCTTTAAGGAGAGCTTCCAACATGATTTCTTCTGACAATTCTTTGGCACCAGATTCTACCATATTGATGGCGTGTTTGGTACCAGCTACTGTCAATTCAAGGAGAGATTGCTCTGCTTGTTCTTGCGTAGGGTTGATGATGATTTGACCATCCACATAGCCCACCTGTACCCCAGCGACTGGTCCGTCAAATGGAATATCTGAAATGGAAAGTGCCAAGGATGAACCAAACATAGCAGCCATTGGTGCAGAGGCATTTTCATCATAAGAAAGCACTGTGTTGATAACTTGGACTTCATTACGGAAACCTTCCGCAAACATAGGACGGATTGGACGGTCAATCAAACGCGCTGTCAAGGTCGCATCTGTTGAAGGACGTCCTTCACGTTTCATAAAGCCACCAGGAAACTT
>NZ_KQ970288.1:127598-135434 GCF_001579035.1 Streptococcus mitis
AGTTGCCATCTTCTTAGACATCACGGCCGCAGTCAAGACAGTTGACTCACCGTAACGCACGACAACAGAGCCATTTGCCTGCTTAGCAACCTGACCAGTCTCTACAATTAACTCACGACCCGCAAAAGTCGTTTGAAACACTTGTTTTGTCATTTTAATCCCCTTTGGATTGATGAAATTATACGCCTTGCCTACAAAGATCAAGATACTAAGCCGTTAAGCAACTCAAAGGAAAATAGGAAATCTAACGACGGAGCGACCGCTCCTAGGGAGATTTATCTTTTTCCACAGAGTTGTAGGCGAGTTCAGTTATACAAGATACTAAGGGCGTGAAGAATCCCGTATGAAAATAGGAGATTGACGCAGTGTGCGATGCGCACCAGGAAATCTATCTTTTTCACTAGGGATTTAGCCCGTGTTCAATTGCTCAAGATATTTTAGACGGTTCGGCTTGCCGAACATTTCTGTAGAAAAATAGGAAGGTAACGCCGCACTCGATGAGTGCTAGGAAGCTTATCTTTTTTCCTAAGAAATGAGGCCAAAATTCAATTAAGTATCTTTTTGATATTTCCCTGAAATAGTGCGGACGGGAGGTAAAATTATCCAGTGGATAATTTTAGAAATCCAATGGAATTTCAACGGTAATTTTTAATTACTTCGCCTTTTCATTTCTATGCTCAGGCTAAAATAGTTCCCCGAACTATTTTACTCTAAAAAATTCCGTCCTAGAAAATAACAGAGTTATTCTCTAGGATACCACGATAGCGTGAAATATCTTTTAAATACTCACTCCGTTCGTGTTTTTTGAGACACACATTATCAGATTTTGTTTAAAAAATAATCAACTTTAAACAAACTTCTACAACCTAAATACCCTCATCTTTGTATCAAGTACGTACAGAGTCTATTTTATCATATTTTTCTTAAAAAGTGCGGTCTTTACCATTAAAAAGGAACCATTCCCCTCACTTGAGAAGAATGGTTTGCTTTTTATTATCCTAGAGACTGATGATTAAACAAGGCATGGGTTGCTTGGTGGATGTATTTTGCTGTTTCAGCATTGTTCATGGTGTAGAGATGCACACCTGCAACATCCTGAGTTACCAAGTCCACGATTTGGTCCACTGCATAGGCAAGTCCTGCTGCTCTGAGCGACTCAGGGTCATGCTCATACTTGTCTAAGATGGCTTTAAATTTTCGTGGAAGATGGATATTCTCACAAGTCTTCAAGAGGCGGAGAGCCTGATTTCGATTCAGAATTGGCATAATCCCTGCATGAATGGGTACATCAATCCCAGCCAAGATGCACTTATCTTGGAAATCATAGAAGCGCTCATTGTCAAAGAAAAGCTGAGTTACGAGGCTCGAACAACCTGCATCTACTTTCTTCTTAAGATTTTGAATATCTGAAATCTGATTTGGTGAATCTGGGTGTCCTTCCGGATAACAAGCACCAACAATATCAAAGTGAGGAGCTTGCTCCTTGATGAACTCAATCAAGTCAGTTGCGTAGCGGAAATCCTTTTGTGGTTCCACATCTGGAATAATATCCCCACGAAGAGCCAAGATTTTCTGCACTCCAACCTTGTCCAAGTCAGCAATAGTTTCAGCAACCTTGTCCTTAGTCAAATAGATAGCTGGCAAGTGGGCAATAGTCGGAATCGCCAAGTCATTTTGGATAAAATCAGCCAAACGGACCGTCGTTTCCTTGATATTAAATTTATTATTGCTGGCAGTTACACTGATAAAGTGAGGGGCCAACTCCTGCATATCTTGAAGAGCAGAAATAATGTTATCATTACCCACGGCTGGGTTGGGAGGGAACACTTCAAATGAGAGTGACGGTGTTTGGCGTGACATATGTAATAACCTTTTCTAGTTGATTTCTTTTTGAACAACCATTGTATGGAGAGAAATCTAATCTTACAATTTCTCACGCGCAGCTTTAGCTGCTTCAACAAGGCGGATCAAGCTTTCTTTTGTTTCTGGAATACCACGTGTTTTCAAACCACAGTCAGGGTTGATCCAAACTTTCTTGCTTGGCACTTTAGCAAGGATAGCTTCGATTGTGTGGTCGATTTCGCCTTCATTTGGCACACGAGGTGAGTGGATATCGTAAACCCCAGGTCCTACTTCTGTTTGGAAGTTTTTCGCTTTGAGTTCGTCCAAGATTTCAAGGTTTGAACGGCTAGCTTCAAAGGAAATAACATCTGCATCCATGTTGTCGATAGCTGGGATGATATCTGTAAATTCTGAGTAACACATGTGAGTGTGGATTTGAGTATCTGGCGCTACTGTTGAGTGTACCAAGCGGAAGGCAGGAATAGCCCAGTCAAGGTAGTCTTCGTACCAGTCGCTACGACGGAGTGGCAATTTCTCACGAAGAGCAGCCTCATCGATTTGGATGATTTTCACACCAGCAGCTTCAAGGTCAAGCACTTCATCCTTGATCGCAAGGGCAATTTGAAGAGTAGAATCCTTGATAGAGATGTCTTCACGTGGGAATGACCAGTTGAGGATGGTAACAGGTCCAGTCAACATACCTTTAACAGGTTTGTTTGTACGGCTTTGTGCATAGCTAGACCATTTAACAGTGATAGGGTTAAGACGAGTGACATCACCCCAGATGATTGGTGGTTTCACCCCACGCATACCGTATGATTGTACCCAACCATTTTTAGAGAAGAGGTATCCTGACAAGTTTTGACCGAAGTACTCAACCATGTCATTACGCTCAAATTCACCGTGAACAAGGACATCAAAGTCGATATCTTCTTGCCATTTGATCCATTCGTCGATCGTTTCAGCAAGGAAAGCGTCGTACTCTTCTTGAGATAATTCACCTTTACGGTAAGCCAAACGTTTAGCACGAACTTCTTTTGTTTGAGGGAATGAACCAATCGTTGTTGTTGGAAGAGCTGGAAGTTTGAAAGCTTCTTCTTGGATAGCTTCACGTTCTGCAAAGGCTGGCAAACGAGTGTAGTCTGCGTCCGTCAATCCAGCGATACGCGCACGAAGTTCAGCATTAACACCAACACGTTCAGTTGCAAAGAGTTCTTTGTTGGCTGCAAGAGCTGCTTCACTTTGACCGTTGCGGATAGCATCCAAATCACGAATCTCATCCAATTTTTCAACTGCAAAGGCAAAGTGGTTCAAGATAGCTGGTTCAAATTCTTCATTAGCTGTTGTAAATGGCACATGAAGAAGTGAGCATGAGCTTGTCAAGACAATGTTTTCAGCTGGGATTTGTTCAAGAACAGCCAAGCTCTTTTCGTAGTTGTTGCGCCAGATGTTTTTACCATTGACAATACCTGCATAAAGAGTCTTGTCAGCTGGGAAACCACCTTTAACCAATTCAAGAGTTTTCTTACCTTCAACGAAGTCAAGACCGATAGCGTCAACTGGCAATTTCACAAGGTCAGCGTAGACGTCACGAACATCACCGAAGTAAGTTTGAAGCAAGACTTCAAGACCTTTTTTGTCAGCCAAAAGTTTGTTGTAGAGGTTCAAGAAGAGAGCTTTTTCTTCGGCAGTCAAATCTTTCACAAGAGCCGCTTCATCCAATTGGATGCGAGTTGCACCAAGTTCAGCCAATTTAGCAAAAACTTCTTGATAAGCAGCCACTAAGCTATCTACGAAGTCTTCTGCTTTCACGCCTTCTTCAAAGTCTGACAATTGAAGGAAAGTGAATGGACCTACAAGAACTGGGCGAGTATTGAGACCAAGTTCTTTTGCTTCTTGGAACTCATCGAAGATTTTGTGACCAGCCAATTTTACTTGAGTGTCTTTTTCAAATTTAGGAACGATGTAGTGGTAGTTAGTGTTAAACCATTTCTTCATCGGAAGGGCGCGAACATCCCCTTTTTCTCCTTGGTAACCACGCCCCAAAGCGAAGTAGCGCTCAAGGTCAGACAAGTCCAAGTTTTGAACTGAAGCAGGTACCACGTTGAAAAGGAAGGCCGCATCTAGGAAGTTGTCATAGTGAGAAAAATCATTTGATGGGATTTCAGTGATGCCTTTTTCTTTGACAATGTTCCAGTGTTTAGCACGCAAGTCTTTTGCGGCTACCAAGAGTTCTTCTTCTGAGATTTCTTTTCTAAAGTATTTTTCAGTTGTAAATTTTAATTCGCGGAATTCGCCCAAACGAGGGAAACCGATGATTGTAGTTGACATGATGTGTCCTCCAAAATTTCTTGTTGAAACTATCTTAACAGAAAAGAAATCGTCTGTATAATTGTAAAAAATTAGGATTTGATATAGTTTGAAACTATATCTCCGTTTTAGACAAAAGAAAAAGACTTGAGACAAATGCCTCAAATCCTTTGTGTAGCTTGTTTTATAGCTCTATTTCAGTTATGCTCTTCAAACGCCTTATTAGTAATTCTTATAAGTGACTATGGCTTGTTATTAGAAAAGACTATAACTCAGTTTAATCAGCTCTTTTCCTGTTCGAGGGGGACGACTGCTAGTGTCTTTCCTAAACTGGCTAAAACTTTCAATACCGTATCCAACTGGGGGCTAGTCTTGCCTGTTTCCATCCTAGCTATGACAGGCTGGCTTACTCCACTAAGTTCTTCTAGCTTTTTCTGACTGATTCCTTGTTCATGCCTAGCTTCGATTAACTCGCTCATGATAGCCACTCGCATATCACTTTCAAAAATTTCCTCCTTGGTAAAGAGTTCGGAGCGGACATCCTTCCAGTTACTCCCGATAGCACTATTCTTCATCACTTAACCCTCTTTCTATTAAGTCTATGTATTTTTTGAAAAAATGAGCGAATTATGAGCGAAAAAAGAAATAATAATTACTAACCGTATGAAACTTTTTTCATCTTCTACAACTTTCGATAGATTCAAGAAACAAAGTAATAATTTTCTTTTAGTTCTCGGAAACGGTCAAAACCGAGAATACCCTCATTTTGTAATCTGCCTAAAACGACGCTCGGATGAATATCGATTTCCTCTGCAAAATCTAGAATATCCGACTTATCAAAATTTCCTTTTTCAACAAAATCTTGATAGTCTTCCGGTCTAATCAAGAAATCTTTTGCAAACTGGTCTGCCTCTTCCTCAGAACGAAGATAGGACTCACTGTTTCCTTCATCAGATGAAAAATCATTTTCCAGAATATGCCCAATCTCATGAAAAAGTGAGAACCAGAAAATATCGGATGCTTTGTTTCTATCCGTGAGTAAAAGCAAGGCACTGCCATTACTGAATTTTTTAGTCGCTCCATTCAGATTAGCATTTGGTAAGGCAGGTAGACCGACTAGGACAATACCACAGTCTAGCAAGATATCATATAAGCGTTGAGGAAAAACTTCTGGATCTTGTCTCGTCAACTTTCTCAAGGCAGGCAAGCTTTTCTCTAACTTTTTGCGATTAAGCTTGATAGTTGTTGTATCACGTGCTTTTTTAGATGCCAACTCCAGCATGATATTGGAGTTGACTATACTTTTAGTCGTAAACTCACGCGTATTTCGATAGCTGACTAGATGGTTAAAAGATGTAAGGTTTTCTAAACTTGCCACACCAAGAATCTTACGAAGCTCGACAATCTTTTCCTTCAAACTATAGCGTTTGTCTGGAACGTAGCCTTCTTCCTTAAAATACTTGAAATCAATCAGCTCACAGATTTCTTTCTCGCTACCTTCTTCTAGCTCTCTTTGTTCTACAATCTCTGCAACTTTTACATCGTAAGCATTCTGAAGATTGAGCCAAGTTTGCATGGAAACTCCGCTTAGCTTGGAAAGCTTATGAGCTGTTTCTTTACTAATGGGCTCCTCAGCATTGACAAGCTTGCTGACAGTCTTTGCTGAAACTCCCAAACGCTCCGCAAATTCCTTCTGCGTTACGTTATAATCTTCAATCAACTCTTCAACATACTGACCTGGATGAAAAGCAATCAGGTCTTTGTATTCAACAATTTTATTACTCATAGTGATTGCTGACCTCCTCTATTTTTAGGATTTCGATTTCAACAGGACTTGGAAACACCTTTTCTAAATCCTCCTCACGAAATTCTACAATCAACCGATAGGAACTCCTTCGACCATCTATATCCAAAGCAAACTGACCTTGTCTCTTTCCCTTGAGTTGGTGAAAGTGATATTTAGGAAAAGCAGTCACACTAGCCAAAGAATCCGCCGCTTCCAAAAAGTTGATCAACTGATGCAACTTTACAGCAATCTTATCCGAAAAATCCTTTTTCGCTCTCCTCAGCTCTGTGCACTGTTTTTCAACAGTTTTGTTTGTATAGATAAGCTTCATAAGTCCCTTTCTGTTCAAATTAAATTACCTAATAGGTAATTTAATTATAGCATGAATCAAAAACAAAAACCAGCCAAAAGTTGATTTGGCTGGGAAGTCTTCCTGACGATATCTGTCAGTGGCTATACATCTTTAAAGCATACAAGTTCCTAGAAATATTGAGATTGCAGGAATTATTCAACGTTTTCTAAAAGAGGCTAATTAAAAACGATAAAATAAAATTTTATGAGTAAAAAGTTTGATTATCTTAAAGACTTAATAAGTCTAGTATTAATTAAAATTCAAACAACGAATTCACATAAAAATCTAGTATTTCTACCATAATTTCTACAGAAATATTCTTAGAAAGTGTTTCCATACCAAGATAATTTTTCATAATGTTAGAATAGTAACTGCTGAATATCCCGTTATAATCACTTGCACTATATTTAGTTATATCTACATCCAAACCTTCAATACTAGTTTTTTTTATGCTATAACAATTATTAGATTCAAATACATCTAACAAGGTACAAAAAATCGCTTCTTACAGCTAAAAATTCATCAAATATCCTTATGGCAGAGGAAGAAACTACTGCACAACTCTTCGATTGTTTATTAAGAATATTTTTTAAATTTGTAGCCTTATTTAAAAAAGTCTTTTCTTTCTCTATTAAATTATCTATTGTTGATTTATCAACATTTCTCCAAACGATATAAACATCATACATTCTCCTCACTGTATACTGAATTCCAACTAAGCCCCCTAAAGAGTTTCCATTGATAAACCATGTTCACCTTGATGAGCATATCTATTTCTCTCATTAACAACTGAATCTATTAGATTTTTATATTCTTCAAAAAAATAATCATCTTTAAGTAAAGTAAACTTTTCAATTAAAATGTCACTTTTTGTAGGAGCCACAAATCTCTCATTTATTTCTTTATGTACTTTACTAATTGGTAAAAATCTATGATTATTTTCAATTTCTTGTTTTAGTTCTCTAAGTAATGTCTTATTATATTGTTCAAACGAAGAATATATTTTTATTAATAAATTATTTAATGATAGAACATAAGAATCATCATCAGGATCATCACCTGGAATCAGGGTTACTATACTATCAAGTAATTTTTTCAAATTTTTAAGATCGTTTCTGTATTTATTAATCATTAAAGAATACCTTATGCATAGTGTTTATTCGATTACTAATATTATCTCGTTTACCAGTTCCTTGTGTAAAAAATGATTCAAAATCACTGTTTTGACTCTCTGATTTATTAATGAAGAGTTCCTTATATTTCGCTCTAATTCCCTCCTTTTTACAGTGGAGTTCTTCTTCACTGTAGTCTTTTAGCATTAGTGTAACAATTATTGTTTCAAACAGGATCGGAGAAATTCTAGTCGTAAAAGTATCTGTTTTTACAATATATCTTTTAAAAGCATCATCCTCTAATATTTGTTTCGCATGATTCAAGGAAATTAGTAAATCATTAAATAAGTTATCTATTTTTTCCTCATACTGCCTCAAATCTTCTTTTCTTTCACTTTTTTTAAATTCTATGTGATATTTCTCAGCAGTATCAT
>NZ_KQ970288.1:135555-137200 GCF_001579035.1 Streptococcus mitis
CACTTTTTTTAAATTCTATGTGATATTTCTCAGCAGTATCATTTAGCAAATTTTTATAAACTATGCTTCCCACAGTAGAAAACGAATTAATCCCACCATCATTTCTTATTAAGTCAAAGATAGATATTGTCCTCAGAACAAGTTCAGAATTAATAAGATTAAGATTTGCACTTTGTGAAAAATATTGAGAGATATATTTTTCTGAAAACTCATTTAATTTTTTATTAAAATAACCATAATAAATAGAGTTTCGAATTTGTTGACTAGTTAGAGAAGTCCCACCACTATTAAGCCTTTCAAAAACTTGATAAATTGCCGACTCAGTATAAGGGCTTGACTGTTTAAATTCTATAACGTTAATCGTATTTAGCTCTAAATTATCTGCTAAACCTTCAGAATCTAATTCATCGAAAGTTTTTCCATCAAATTTCTTATTTACACCACTCAATGCAAAACCTGCACTATTCTTTAATTTAGAGTTAGGTAAACGCCTGTTTTTAATAAAAGAATTAATTGCAGTAATACGCTGCAACCCATCGATTACTAAGTATTTTTTTCTACCATCTTCTTCAATCTGAACTAAAAAAATACTTGGGAGAGGAAGTCCCATAAGAATTGACTCAATAAGGCGAGAAGCTTGGAGCTTACTCCAAACGAATCCCCTTTGCATATCAGGAACTTTTATTATCTTTTTTTCATACATATTTGATAATTGGCTATATGTTATATTGTATGACCAGTAAGAAATATCGAAACTAGTTTTATTGTTGCGGATCTCAGTTTCTGTTATATCTTCTGTTGCTATAACTTCAACAATATTATTACTTTGGTTATAATTTAAGTCAAAAGCAAATAAACTCCCCTGGCCATTTACAAGAAGTTTAACTAAAATAAAATCATTGCTGTCAGCCTGTGTAATAGATTTTACCTCTATCTCTATTTCCGATTCACTAGAGACATTCATCAATTCCTTAAGCTTCATTTGCCATTCGTCTTCATTTAAAATATTTAAAATCTCTTCTTTAATTACATTATCTTCCATCTGATTACTCCTTTTAATTTATACTATGTATAGGTTACATGCCTTTTATAGAATTCACAATCCTTACTCCACCTTCACCTGTCCATTCATCATCATTGGCAAGAGCCAATCGCGAAGTTGGGTGAGTTGTTCATTTTCTTGTTGTTTTTTAGTTATTTCTTTAATGATATTATTAGAAAAATCATAAAATCTATCTAAAATATCATTTGAAGGGATAACTACTTTTATATTTTTAATCATATCCTGTGAGAGATTATCTCTTGCAGAACCTGTACTCAACTTAACAAGATACTGATACAAGTCCTCAATTACATTTTTGAGATAATAACGCATCCTAATATCTGTTAACATAATCGCACATATTGCCTGGTTTGTTGATGCTTCAAAAGTTAAGAAGCTAACTTTTCCTGCCGTTGCTCCATACATAGCAACTAGAATTGTCCCACTAGGGAATAACTTCGCACTAGAATTATTTAACCCTTCTTCTGTAATAAAATTAGAAGTACTTGTAATAACAGTTTGCTCTAACTCTCCACTATTTATCCATGGTATTTCACCATTTGAATAGTATGAAACATTTGTAGATTTTGGGGTCCCACCAGA
>NZ_KQ970288.1:137220-143543 GCF_001579035.1 Streptococcus mitis
CGTTTGAGTTCTGGGTGATAGACCATCTTTCCGCCTGATGATTTGTAGGGTTTTCCATTCTGGTCTGGGAAATCAAACTGCACAAACCAATAGTCGTAGAGGGTCTTAGCCATGGCTTCCAACTCTTGGTTGATTTGGTTGTTGATTTGGATTTTTTGGTCAATATTATCTAATATTTTTGAAATTTTATTACAATCATCAGATATTTTTATCGGTAATTTTCCTATTGCTTCTTTGGTCAAAGCGTTTCTAGTTCCACCAACTTTAGATATCTGTAACAAGTACTTTTTCATGTATTGAAGATAATACATGACATACTTAGATTCCTCTGTATTCTTACATCGAATTATAGAAACATGTTGGTTTACTCTAGCTGGTAATATTTCTTCTGGAACAACTGTACATCTTGCAATAGAGTCACCAGTAATATTTAATAATATATCATTCTTTTCTACAATTACATTATTTAACTTTTCAGCTTGATTATCATTTATGAAAGCCAAATTTTCTGTAGAAAAATCCATATCCAAAACATTTTGACTCCTGATAAAAGATATTCCACTATCAGAATAGACAGAATTCCCGCCTCTCGGAGTTGAACCACTTCCAATTTTAGAAGTGATACTACTTAATGCTTTCCACTCACTCATACTTCAACCTCTTCATCTGCCCTTCAATCTCCTGCTCCAAGGCATGCGATTGCTGGAAGAGGTCTGATAATTTATTTTGAAAGGCGGTCATCTTGGCTTCAAACTCTTCTGCTGTAATATCTACATAGTCAATCTTGATGTCAAAGTATTGTCCTGCGCTAAGAGAGTAGTTTTTCTCCTTGATGTCCTCATAGGAGATGGTGACAGAAAAGTCCTCGACGGCTTCTTTCTTGATAAAGGTCTCGACGATCTTCTGCTCTTCCTCAGGAGACAGTACAGTCTTTTGATTCTTGCCTTCCTTGACCTTGGTTCCTAGGTTTGAGGCATCGATGAGGACGACATCGCCCTTGTTTTTCTTATCGATAAAGAGGATGGAGACGTTAGTACCTGTCGTCGCAAAGATATTGGACGGCATGGAAACGACACCTGCCAGCATTTGATTGTCCACCAAGTGTTGACGGATAGCCTTATCAATCCCTGACTGGGCCGTGATAAAGCCTGTCGGTAGGACTACGGCTGCTTGGCCATCTGGTTTCAGGGAATAGATGATATGCTGGACAAAGAGCTCATAGATAGCCATCTTATCCTTAGACTTAGCTGGAACCTTTGGCACACCTGCAGAGAAACGCTCACTAGCTTCTGGCAAACTTTCCACTCGGTCACGCCACTCTGAAAAGTCCAGCTTGAAAGGAGGGTTCGACACGATATAGTCCATCTTCTCAGGATGGCGATTAGCGATAATGGTATTTCCCTGTACGATATTATGTATAGAATGTTGCAATCCGTTCAAGATGAGGTTGAGACGAAGGAGATTGGATGACTTTTGCGAAATATCCTGACTGTAAACAGTGGTCTTATCCACACCGATACGACTAGCCAGGTTCATCAGCAAGGTTCCAGAACCAGCAGACGGGTCATAAATCCGCACGTTTGATGGCTGGTCATTTCCCACCAGAATCTCAGCAATAATCTTAGCAACTGAGTGAGGCGTGTAGTACTCGGCATACTTGCCACCACCGTCTTTGTTGTAGTCCTTGATCATGTACTCAAAGAGAGTAGAGAAAAAGTCGAAGCCTTGTGAAAAAATGGTCTCATCAAACTTGACGCGTGCAAGGAGATTGATGATGGCTTTTGCCACTTCGTTACGCTTACTGCTATCTGGTATTGTGTCGGTAATCAGACGCTCATCAAATAGACGAATAGCTGTGTCGCCGTCTGTATGCACAGAGAAAATATCGTTATTATCAATAGCTATCTGATTAAGAGTATTTTCAAAACTCTCGTAGAAAGTCGCTTCATTTTGCTGACGGTGAAGGGTTTCGATTAACTGCTCTGGTTTGAGCCAAGCCGTACTTGTACCGATATCCTCCAAGAGCCAGTCATAGTCATCTTCACTCATTGCTAACAAGTTTTCATAAGTGTTGGATTCATCCAGCACCTTGGCTTGATATAAAAACTTATCATTTAAAAACTTGTAGAGGAAGGACTGGGTGAGGAGTTTGTACTCACCCACTTCTCCTCCTAGTCCAGCATGGGTAAAGACCGCTTTCAAATCATCTACCAAGTCTTGGACTTGGACTTTGTATGTTTCATTCATTAGTGTTGGTATTCCTCTTCGTATCCTTCAAATAACGACTCGACGATATAATTAAAATCCTGTCTTGTCAAACTACTTGCAGATTGGTTGGTTTTCATTTCAATCCGAGCTTCTTCTCGAATCATTTTCTTGAGAAAGTCCTCGTTATCTAGTACTCCTTGATTTTGACCGATTTTACGGTCTAGTCTGACTTTAGAACCCTTGATAACATGGTAAATAGCAGGAAAATCACTGACCATAGTCGAGTTGGTTATGTGTTTGTAGGAACGTGCTGCCATTTCATCTCCGTCAAAATTCATCGTCAAACGTCTCATATGAGTATGATAATCTTCCACTGACTTAAAGAGCTCTTCGTACTCTTTTTGAATTTCTTTGATGTTTTCCATAGTATATCCTTCTTGCCCATGAATCAGATGTTTTTTCATGATGCGTTGGAATTCTTCGTAAAGAGAAACCCACTCAGGATCTTTCTCATCACGCTGTTTTATGATGCCTCCAGCAACTCGACGCTTCAAATCTTCTAGGTCATTGGCTGCTAGACGAAGTTCTTCCTCCGCAATCTTGACAAAACTAAAACTGGTCTCAGACATGGCAAGATTTAAAAGGGTGCGACTAGAAAAATCATCTGGCTTATCTATTAGGGACAAGGTCAGCAAGCGTCTTGAAATCACATTAAGCAGAGTTGCAATCTGAGTAATATCAATCTGTTCGAGCAAATGGTCATAATCAAGTAAGCGGGCGATATTATAGTACTGCTTAACCGATTCTAAGGCTTTTCGTAGTTCATTTAGTTGCTTTCTATCCTTGATATCATCAATTGATTGAGAAAAGAACTCTAGATTAGAGGTTGGATAGTCCATGAGGATGCGCTCTGTCTTGCTTAGTTCCTGAGAAATTTCCTCCGCGGGCACAAAGAGCGATCCAAACACATCCTCTCCATTTTCCCCAGTCAGGGTTGTATCATACTCTTGATTGAGTTCTTCCAGATATGCACGATTAGTCTTGTCAAACTCCTTAGAAATATCCGCAAAATCAACTACATAGCCAAAGAGATAGTCCTTGTAAGGACGATTCACACGAGTCAAAGTCTGGAGAAGGTTATGTGCCTTAATCTTGCGTCCTAGATAGAGACGCTTGAGGCGAGGCGCATCAAAACCTGTCAAGAGCATCGAATAGACGATAATGAGGTCAATCTTACCTTCCTTATAGGCATCCACCTTTTCCTTTTTCTCTTCCTTGTCTCCCTCATCATGGAGGATGAGAGCAGAGGTCAAGTTGGTTGTTCCAGCCTTTCGTCGTTCTTCTAACTGCTTTTCAAGCTCACGCGCCTGCTTGGACGAATCACAGACAATCATACCACCAATGGTCTGGTCATCAAAAACCAGATCACACGCACGATTAAAGTCCTCCAGAATAAAATCAAGCATAGGTTCCACATAGTGCGGATGAGCAAAGATATCTTCTTTGGATAAATCCCCACGTTGGATTTCTTCATTGATTGCTCTGAGATTATCTTTATAGGACGTCTCGATATCCTCTCGCATGAGACGCAAGGTAAAACCATCATCTATAGACTGGTTGTAGTAGTATTTATGGATATAGTCCCCAAAAATATCACGTGTAGTCGCATGACTCTCCTTTGTCTTGCCATCTTTCTTGTAAGTAATTAAAGGAGTTCCTGTCAGAGCAATCTTGATTGCATTGGTATCTGCTTGGTATAGATTTGGCAGATAGGAACCTCGTTCGTTATAAGAGCGGTGGGCTTCATCGATAAAGTAGATATTCTGACGATTGAGATCATAGCCAGAGCGGTCGGTCAGGTCTGAATCATCTTTGAACTTCTGGATATTGACAACGGCGACATCATAACCATCTTATTTTTGATTGAGTTCTCGAGAATTGTTGATGCGCTTAACTTTTAGACCTCTTTTGGTAAATTCCTTAAAGGCTTGGTCTGCCAAATCCAAGCGATCAACGACAAAGTAAAACTGAGGGACAATTCCCTGTTTTGAAAAATAATTGGTCAGATAGCGGATATTGAAGAAAGCCAGGGCAGTCTTACCTGAGCCCTGTGTATGCCAGATAACACCTTTTTTGACACCTTTTGCGATGGTTTCTTCGATAGCTCTTGTCGCAAAGTATTGCGGATAACGCATGACATGCTTCTGCAATTGTATCTGCCCTTCCTTGCTTTCTTCCTCTACATAGACCAGCCCAAAACGAAGCATGAAAAGCAGGCGTTCTTTTTGATACAAAGAAGATAGGAAAGTATTGCAAGGAGTGTCAGGCTGTAAGTTCGTTGTAAATTCTGGTTGAGATTTGAGAGCAAAACGCTTCACATCCTCAAGTACGAAATAAATTTGTTCCTCTCTTAAAGGTACAATTGAATGCAGAAAATCGACTTCTCTTTCTTCCTTGAAAGCATTAAACTTGGTTTTTGAATAGGCATTTGAACCATAGTAAGAACCCTGTTTTTGTTGACCTTGGCCACTGATATAAGGCAAATTGTCAGATAGAGCGATCAACTGGGTAATATTGTTAAAACGACGGAACTTACGATTTTCAAAACGGTATCTAGTCCTGTCCTGTTCAGACTGAATTCCTGTCTTTCCATCACGGATAGCATTGGGTTGTTTAACTTCGATATAAGAAAGAGGAAGTCCATTGATAAACACAACTATATCCGGACGAAATTCATCTTGTCCATTTTGACAAGTGACTTCAAGCGCCAGATGGAAGGTATTGGCTTCAGGATTTTCCCAATCGATATAAACAGCACCTTCTTGTCCCTGTATCCTTTTAAAGAAAGAGCGCCCTAAATCATTTTGATCCAGTTCCAGCTTGATATTGGTCAATTCTCTCTCAAAATCTTCATCTGTTAAATAGTTATTAAATGTTAAAAATTGCTCCTTAAAAACAGATACAAGAATATTGGTATCTGGATCTCTTTCTGCAATTTCCTTCCCATTGCGAGGAAGATAGGTATAGCCCATACGCATCAAATGCAGAGCTGCTGGGATTTGTACTCTTGTTAATTCAGAAAAATCTTTTCTCTTTGCCATCGCAAACCTTCCTTACGTTTCATTTGAACTATTCATATCCTGAAATTTCCAAATTTTATACTAGGTCTATTATAGCATGTTTAGCCTCAAATTCCATCACTCTTCCCATAGCAAAAAGACTCACTTCCCCCTTTCTCCTCCAAAATATGGTATAGTAGAGTTATACTATCTATGAGGAGTTTACATGTCACAGGATAAACAAATGAAAGCTGTTTCTCCCCTTCTGCAGCAAGTTATCAACATCTCATCGATTGTCGGTGGGGTTGGGAGTTTGATTTTCTGTATTTGGGCTTATCAGGCTGGGATTTTACAGTCTAAGGAAACCCTCTCTGCCTTTATCCAGCAGGCAGGTATCTGGGGACCACCTCTCTTTATCTTTTTACAGATTTTACAGACTGTCGTCCCTATCATTCCTGGGGCCTTGACCTCGGTGGCTGGTGTCTTTATCTACGGCCACATCATCGGGACTATCTACAACTATATCGGGATTGTGATTGGCTGTGCCATTATCTTTTATCTGGTGCGTCTCTATGGGGCTGCCTTTGTCCAGTCTGTCGTCAGCAAGCGCACCTATGACAAGTATATCGGCTGGTTGGATAAGGGCAATCGTTTTGACCGTTTCTTTATCTTTATGATGATTTGGCCCATTAGTCCAGCTGACTTTCTCTGTATGCTGGCCGCCCTGACCAAGATGAGCTTCAAGCGCTATATGACCATCATCATTCTGACAAAGCCCTTTACTCTCGTGGTTTATACCTACGGTCTGACCTATATTATTGACTTTTTCTGGCAAATGCTTTGACACGTAAAAAATCCGTTTGGTTTCCCAAGCGGATTTTGTGCTTTATTTTGAAACTTCTTTTGCAAGGACAAAGTTCCCAAGTGTGGCAGAACCATTTCCTGCGACTGCTGGAGTCACGATATAGTCACGCACATCTGGCACTGGTAGGTAACCATTGAGCAGAGATGTAAATTTCTCACGGACACGGTCCAGCATGTGTTGTTGAGCCATGA
>NZ_KQ970288.1:143987-149820 GCF_001579035.1 Streptococcus mitis
ATAGCCTTCCAAACATCCCTTATGGAAAGGACAAACACCCTTAAACTCTTTTTCAATATCCATTGGGTGTCTAGCAACATAATAATGACCCATCTCAGGGTGACCCACACCACCGATAAACTCGCCACGTTGGATGACACCTGCACCGATACCTGTACCGATTGTGTAGTAAACCAAGTTTTCGATACGGCCACCAGCATTATTACGGGCAACCACTTCACCATAAGCAGAGCTGTTTACGTCTGTAGTGAAGTACATTGGCACGTTGAGGGCGCGACGAAGGGCACCAAGCAAGTCCACATTTGCCCAGTTTGGTTTTGGAGTCGTCGTGATAAAGCCATAAGTTTTTGAGTTTTTATCAATATCAATTGGACCAAATGAACCAACTGCAAGACCAGCAAGGTTATCGAATTTTGAGAAGAACTCGATGGTTTTATCGATTGTTTCGATTGGAGTTGTTGTTGGAAATTGTGTTTTTTCTACAACGTTAAAGTTTTCATCACCGACAGCACAGACAAACTTTGTACCGCCCGCTTCCAAGCTTCCATATAATTTTGTCATGATAAACCTCTTGTTTTTATTTTCTTTATTATAGCATACTTCGAAAGTCTAAATGTCTCTATTTTTTAGATTTTCCTCTGTAAATCTTACTATCTAATAAAAACGAACAAACATATCATTTGTTCGTTTTCATTTTGAGAGGATTGATTAGATTTTCACTTCGATCACAGCATCACCCTTCGCAACTGAACCTGTTGCGACTGGAGCTACTGAAGCGTAGTCAGCTGTATTTGTAACGATAACCATTGTTGTATCATCAAGTCCAGCTGCAGCGATTTTATTTGAATCAAATGTTCCAAGAACATCGCCAGCTTTCACCTTGTCACCTTGAGCAACTTTTGCTTCAAAACCGTCACCGTTCATTGTTACAGTGTCGATACCAACGTGAATCAAGACTTCAGCACCATCGGCTGTTTTCAAACCAAAAGCGTGTCCTGTTGGAAATGCGATTGAAACTTCAGCATCAGCTGGTGCATAGACCACACCTTGGCTAGGTTTCACAGCGATACCTTGTCCCATAGCTCCACTTGAGAAGACTGGGTCATTGACATCAGCAAGAGCGACAACATCACCAACGATAGGAGTAATAAGTGTTTCAGTTTGAAGAGTAACAACATTTCCAGTAACTGCTTCTTCAACGAAGCGTTCTGTTGTAGTTCCTTCAGCAACCTCTACTTCATCCTCGTAACCAAACATGTAAGTAAGGGCAAAACCAAGGGCAAATGATACAGCTACCATAAGAAGGTATTGAGCAAGTTGTCCGTTACCGATGTAAAGCATTGTACCAGGGATGATGGTGATACCATTACCAGTACCAGCAAGTCCAAGGATTGAAGCCAATCCACCACCGATTGCACCAGCAATCAATGAAAGGAAGAATGGTTTACGGAAGCGCAAGTTCACCCCGAAGATAGCAGGCTCTGTAATACCTAGGAAGGCAGAAAGAGCAGCTGGGAAAGCTAGTGTTTTTAGTTTTGGATTTTTAGTTTTAACACCAACCGCAACAGTCGCAGCACCTTGAGCTGTCATAGCCGCAGTGATGATAGCATTGAATGGGTTAGCATGGTCAGCAGCAAGCAATTGAACTTCAAGCAAGTTGAAGATGTGGTGCACACCTGACACGACGATCAATTGGTGAACCCCACCAATCAAGAAACCACCAAGACCAAATGGCATGTTAAGGATCGCTTTTGTAGCGATAAGGATGTAGTTTTCAACAACGTGGAAGACTGGTCCGATGACAAAGAGTCCAAGGATAGACATAACCAAAAGTGTCACGAATGGTGTTACCAAGAGGTCAATCACATCTGGAACAACCTTGCGGACAGCTTTTTCAAATTTAGCTCCGACAACCCCGATGATGAAGGCTGGAAGAACGGAACCTTGCAAACCAACAACAGGGATGAATCCAAAGAAGTTCATAGCTGTTACTTCACCACCTGAAGCGACCGCCCAAGCGTTTGGAAGTGAGCCAGAAACAAGCATCATACCAAGAACGATACCAACGGCTGGATTTCCACCGAATACACGGAAGGTTGACCACACAACCAAACCTGGCAAGATGATGAAGGCTGTATCTGTCAAGATTTGAGTGTAAGTTGTCACGTCAGCTGGAAGTGTCATTCCAAGAGCAGTCAAGAGACCACGCACACCCATGAAGAGACCCGTTGCTACGATAACTGGGATGATTGGAACGAAAACGTCACCGAAAGTACGGATAGCACGTTGGAACCAGTTCCCTTGTTTAGCAGCTTCTGCTTTCATGTCATCTTTAGATGATGTTGGCAAACCAAGTGCAACAACTTCATCGTACATTTTGTTAACTGTACCTGTACCAAAGATGATTTGGTATTGACCTGAGTTAAAGAAAGCACCTTGAACTTTTTCCAAGTTCTCAATCACTTCTTTATTGATTTTTCCTTCATCTTTGACCATGACACGAAGACGAGTCGCACAGTGGGCAACACTGTTGACATTTTCACGTCCGCCCAAGGCATCGATGACTTTTTTTGCAATTTCCTGATTGTTCATTTGCAAAAATCTCCTTATATAAAATTTTGTTCTTGTTTGAAAGCGATTTTATCCGCCCTTACGACTATTATTTTATCATGTTTTAGAAATATGTCAAGCGTTTTGCAGAAAAAATCTTTGTTTCTTAGAGTAAGGTCTTTTACTTTGATAGATTGTGAGAGTTTTATGAAAGTATTCTTGAAAAAAATAGTTTAAAATCTGAGTTTAAAAGAATTTTGTTTCACTTTCTTTCAATTTTCTGTAGATAGATGATTGATTTCCTGCTTTTATTTTATGATAAACGTTTGACAGTTTTTTCTCTTTTTTAACATAAAAAGCTTGCATTTTTGCTCGAAAACGATTACTATTAAAAGTGATAAGATTTTTGGAGGAATAAATTAAATGGAATGGACAACTGAGCGTCGTTATAGACCCTATGAAGATTGGACGCAAGAAGAAATTCAACATATAAAGGAAAATATGGCACAATCCCCATGGCATACTCATTACCATGTTGAGCCAAAAACAGGACTTCTCAACGACCCAAATGGCTTTTCTTACTTTGATGGCAAGTGGATCCTCTTTTACCAGAATTTTCCTTTTGGTGCAGCCCACGGTTTAAAATCTTGGGTTCAGCTTGAAAGTGATGATTTGGTTCACTTTAGAGAAACTGGAGTCAAAGTTTTGCCTGATACTCCATTAGATAGCCACGGTGCCTACTCTGGTTCTGCTATGCAGTTTGGCGATAACTTGTTCCTATTTTATACAGGAAATGTTCGCGATGAAAACTGGATCCGTCACCCTTACCAAATTGGGGCTTTGATGGATAAATATGGCAAGATTACAAAGATTGACAAGATCTTGATTGACCAGCCTGCTGACTCAACTGACCACTTCCGTGACCCACAAATTTTTAACTTTAAAGGTCAATACTATGCTATCGTCGGTGGACAGGACTTGGAGAAAAAAGGCTTCGTCCGTCTCTATAAGGCTGTAGACAATGACTACACAAACTGGCAAGCCGTTGGCGATCTTGACTTTGCTAACGACCGTACTGCCTACATGATGGAATGTCCAAATCTGGTCTTTGTCGGGGAGCAACCTGTCCTTCTCTACTGCCCACAAGGATTGGATAAGAAAGTTCTAGACTACGATAATATCTATCCAAATATGTATAAGATTGGGGCTTCCTTTGATCCTGAAAGTGCCAAAATGGTAGATGTGTCTCAACTTCAAAACATGGACTATGGTTTTGAAGCCTATGCAACTCAAGCCTTCAACGCTCCTGACGGACGCGCTCTAGCAGTTAGCTGGCTTGGATTACCAGATGTTTCTTACCCATCTGACCGTTTTGACCACCAAGGAACCTTCTCTTTGGTCAAGGAACTCACTATCAAAGACGGCAAACTCTACCAATACCCAGTCGCAGCTATCAAGGACCTTCGTGCTTCTGAAGAAGCCTTCTCAAATCGTGCCCAAACTAAGAACACTTACGAACTTGAACTCAGCTTGGAAGCTAATAGCCAGAGCGAGATTGTCTTACTAGCTGATCAAGAAGGTAAGGGACTTTCCATCAACTTTGACCTTGTAAATGATCAAGTGACAGTGGATCGTAGCCAGGCTGGTGAGCAGTATGCCCAAGAATTTGGAACAACTCGCTCTTGCCCTATCGATAATCAGGCTACGACTGCTACAATCTTCATCGATAACTCTGTCTTTGAAATTTTCATCAATAAAGGAGAAAAAGTATTTTCTGGTCGTGTCTTCCCACATGAGGACCAAAATGGGATCCTGATTAAATCTGGAAACCCAACTGGAAGATACTATGAATTAGATTATGGTCGCAAAACTAACTGATGTCGCCAAACTTGCAGGCGTCAGCCCTACTACCGTTTCTCGTGTTATCAACAAAAGGTTATCTCTCTGAAAAAACCATTCAAAAGGTTAATGAAGCCATGCGAGAATTGGGCTATAAACCCAACAACCTAGCTCGCAGTTTGCAAGGAAAATCGGCTAAGTTAATCGGCTTGATTTTCCCCAATATTTCCAATGTTTTCTATGCAGAATTAATTGATAAGCTGGAACACCAACTCTTCAAAAATGGTTACAAGACCATCATTTGCAACAGCGAACACGATTCTGAGAAGGAACGCGAATACATCGAAATGTTGGAAGCTAATCAGGTAGACGGCATCATTTCAGGTAGTCACAACTTAGGAATTCAAGACTACAATCGTGTAACGGCACCGATTATTTCCTTTGACCGAAATCTGTCTCCAGATATTCCTGTCGTCTCCTCTGACAACTATGCTGGTGGGGTCCTGGCCGCCCAGACCTTGGTTAAGACAGGCGCCCAGTCTATCATCATGATTACAGGGAATGACAATTCTAACTCGCCAACTGGACTACGCCACGCTGGTTTTGCATCTGTAGTCCCCAAAGCTCCTATTATCAATGTTTCCAGTGACTTTTCTCCTGTCAGAAAAGAAATGGAAATCAAGAATATCTTGACCCGTCAAAAACCAGATGCCATCTTTACTTCAGATGACTTAACAGCTATTCTGGTCATTAAAATCGCTCAAGAGTTAGGCATTTCTGTCCCAGAAGAGCTCAAGGTCATCGGCTATGATGGTACCTACTTTATCGAGAATTACTATCCTCAACTGTCTACTATCAAGCAACCTCTGGAAGAAATTGCCTGCCTTACTGTTGACCTCCTCTTGCAGAAGATCGAAGGTAAGGAAGTCGCTACAACTGGCTATTTCTTACCGGTTACATTATTACCAGGAAAAAGTATTTAATACTCTTCGAAAATCTCTTCAAACCACGTCAGCGTCGCCTTACCGTAGGTATAGGTAACTGACTTCGTCAGTCTTATCTGCAACCTCAAAACGGTGTTTTAAGCAACCTGCGGCTAGCTTCCTAGTTTGCTCTTTGATTTTCATTGAGTATAAGTACAAGAAAACTCAGACCGATTCGTCTGAGTTTTTTTATAATCTTAAATTTTCGAGATAGCGCTGGGCTGTCTCTAGGTTAAAGGTTTTATCTGCGATGAGACGCTCGACTAGAGGAGCTACCTCGGATTCACTAGCACCTGCGAGGAGTGCCAAGGATTTGGCCTGCAATTTCATGTGGCCTTGCTGGATTCCTGTGCTGACCAAAGCTTTCAGGGCCGCAAAGTTTTGGGCAAGCCCGATAGACACGATAATCTGGGCTAATTCTTTGGCAGAAGGATTTCCCAGTAGCTCATGACTGAGGGCCA
>NZ_KQ970288.1:149840-172241 GCF_001579035.1 Streptococcus mitis
CCCCCTTAGTCGCTACAGGCATAGGTAGTGTCATCTCACCGACCAATTCTTCTCTTTCAAGGTCCAGCGTCCATTGACTAAGACCTTGATAACTGCCATCTCGACTGGCAAAAGCATGAGCTCCCGCCTCAATGGCACGCCAGTCATTACCAGTGGCAATCAAAATGGCATCAACACCGTTAAATATCCCTTTATTATGAGTAGCTGCTCGATACGGATCAGCTTGCGCAAATTGGCTAGCTAAAGCCATTTTCTCCGCAATTTCTCGTCCTTGATCCTTTTGGCGGCTCATGTAGCGAAAGGCGATGCGGCAGTTTGCAGTCACCAGAGAATCGGTCGCGTAATTAGACAGAATTCCCATAAGACTCTGTCCCTGGCTGAGTTCTTCTAAGACTGGTTTCAAGGCTTCCAGCATGGTGTTGAGCATATTGGCACCCATGGCTTCCTGGGTATCGACATGAAGATAAACGACGAGAAAGTCCGTTTCACCTTTGATCTGCTCGACATGCAAATCACGCGCCCCGCCCCCGCGTTTAACGATGGAAGGATAAGCTTGATTGGCAAGTTCCAAAAGTTCGGCTTTCTTGCTGACAATTTTCTCTTGCGCTTGTTCAGGATTAGCAACTTGATAAAGAGCTACCTGCCCAATCATCTGGCGCTCATGGACTTGAGCAGTAAAACCGCCTGCTCGCTTGATGATTTTGCTGGCATAGCTGGCCGCAGCAACCACGGACGGTTCTTCTGTCACATAGGGAACTGTGTATTCCTGACCGTTAACGAGAACCTCTGGGACCAGTGAATAAGGCAGAGAAAAAGTTCCCACTACATTCTCACTCAGCTGGTCTGCAACATTCACACTCAGCTGTTCATCCTGCTCCAAACTCTCTTGTCTCTCAGGACTAAGGAGCGCCTGAGCTTTTAACAGCTCGAGGCGCTCTTGGTATGATTTTTTAGAAAATCCATTCCAACTTATCTTCATTATTTTTCAACCTTGCTATAACGGCGTTGGTGGTCAACAATTTCAACCAAGGCAAAATCTTGATTTTCATAGCCAGCAAACTGGGTAGAATTTGTTTCATCTAACTCTACTTCCTCAAAGAAGACTTTTTCATAGTCTGCAACGGATAGAGCAGTTCGTTGGTTGAGCTTGTTCAAGCGGTCTTTATCCAGATAAGCTTCGTATCCTTCAACCAATTCACCACTAAAGAACTCAGCTACGGCCCCACTTCCGTAACTATAAAGGGCAATTTTATCCCCAGCCTTCAAGCTATCTGTATTTTCCAAGAGAGATAGAAGCCCAAGGAAGAGAGAACCTGTATAGATATTCCCCACCTTTTGACTGTAGAGAATAGACTGATCAAAATGCTTTTGCAAGAGGTCTTTTTTCTCTTGAGACAGGCTCTTATCCATGATTTTTTTCAAGCCTTTTAGCGCTAATTTAGGATAAGGCAAGTGGAAGCAAACCGCCGCAAAATCATCCAAAGTAAGCTGGTAGCGTTTTTGATATTCCAGCCAAGTCGTTTTCAAACTATCCAAATATTGTTGGGTAGAATAGACACCATTTACATAAGGAGTTGTCGAGTAATTTGGACGCCAAAAATCCATGATGTCACGGGTTTGAGCTACATTGTCATTATTAAAGGCCATAATGCGTGGATTTTGTGTAATTAACATAGCCACACTTCCAGCACCCTGAGTTGGTTCTCCTGGAGTTTCAATACCGTATTTGGCAATATCACTGGCAATGACCAAGACCTTGGACTCTGGAGAATTTTCCACATGCAATTTGGCATAATGAAGGGCAGCTGTCGCTCCATAGCAGGCTTCTTTAATCTCGAAACTACGAGCAAAGGGCTGGATGCCCAGTAAACCATGCACAAAGACGGCAGCAGCCTTACTCTGATCAATTCCTGACTCAGTAGCCACGATGACCATATCAATTTCTGCTCTTTCTTGCTCAGTTAAAATAGAGTCACTAGCACTGGCCGCCAAGGTCACGATATCCTCAGTCAAGGGCGCAATACTCAATTCCTGGAGTAAGAGTCCTTTGCTTAATTTTTCAGGGTCAATTCCCCTCGCTTCTGCTAAGTCTTGTAACTTCAAGACATATTGACTGGTCGCAAAACCAATCTTATCAATACCGATTGTCATATTTACCTCTGTTTTATCATTCATGTAAAAAATCGTTCAGTACTATTTTATCACAAATGGTAGTAAAAGAGAGAAAAAAGACTTGATTCACCAAATCAAGCCTCTTATTGGTCATAATTTCAAAGAATAATTAGTTGCTATAGAGTTCACCAACATAAGTAGCTTTATAAGCCCCATTCTCAGTTATCAGCTCCTGGAGGATCAAATCTCCTGAGTAAGTCCTTCCCATCTCATCTACAAATTCTTGATAAAACTGACTGGTCGGAATTTCTCTGATATCCTTATCAAATGTCTTGTCAAGTGTTTTACTAACCTTTTCGGCAATCAACTGATGCTCTTGCCATCCACTTTGAAACTCTGAGCCCGAACTAGAAACCATGACTGGGATAAACAACAAAGTCAGTAGACTTACAGACGATAAGGAAAATAGTGATTTTTTCATGATTTTTCCTCCTTTCTATATAGAGAATAGCATAGATAGAAAGCCTTGTCACTATATTTATCTCATTTTTCAGAAAATTCTTTTATTTCTGTAAATTCCCCAATGCTCAATGTGTTTTTATATAATGATACAGTCTGAGAATCACTGTTCCGCTAGCCATTCCAATGGAAATGACCAGAGCCAGCATGACAACCAAGGTCGCACTTGCCAGCGCTTTATTATATTCCCCTGTCACAAAAAAGGCAGTTGTCCGATAGGAGAGATAACCCGGAACCAGTGGTGCCAAGATGGCCAAGATAAAGACCACGGCAGGAGTCTTATAAAGAATACTTAAAATCTGGCTGACACAAGAACCGATAATGGCTGCAATAAAGGTAGCCACAATAACATTGGTCGGTTCTTTGAGCAAAAGATAGATTAGCCAGACAGCCATGCCCAAAATCCCTCCAGGTAAGAGCATAGAGCGTTGCACATTGAGTACGATTAAAAAAGTGATAATAGCAAGAAGACTTGCTACTGCTTGTAATAAAAAGGTTGTTAGTGTCATATTAGTTCATCAATACCAAGGCGACAGAGGTTCCTGCCCCTAAAGCAAGGGTAATGAGCAGGGATTCAAACATCTTGCTCATACCAGAGTTTATGTGGTTAGTCATAATATCACGGACCGCATTGGTCAAGGCAATACCTGGTACAAAAGGCATGACCGCACCAGCTATAATCAAATCTGCCGTTGAAGGAAAACCTGTGTATCGAGCCCAAAACTGGGCAATCATCCCAAATACAAAGGCTCCAGCAAAGGCTGTCACAAAGGGAATTCGGATAAACTTCTCCACATAGAGGGAAAAGGCAAAACCAAATAAGGTAGCCACTCCTGCCCCAAGTGCGTCGTAGATATTTCCACTAAACATAATCGAAAAGAAAGGAGCACTTAAGGTCGCAGCCAGAGTTACCTGCAACTTAGTATAAGGAAGGGGTTGGGCTTGCAAGGCCGTCAATTGCTTGAAGGCTGTTTCTAAATCAATCCGCCCCCACCAGTTGACGAGAAATCTGGTTCACATCGCAGACTTTTTCAATGTTATAAGAAGAGGAGGTCACACGCTTCATGCGCGAAATATTGGTATTTTCAATAGAGAAAAAGATAGCGGCAGGCATGGCAAGGACATTACAATCCACAATCCCCTGCGAATGCGCAATCCGAATCATGGTATCTTCTACACGATGAATCTCTGATCCACTTTTGAGGAGAATGGTTCCAGCTAACATAATCACATCGATGACGGCATTTAATTCTCTTGATTCTTCCATGCTTGCCTCCTTTTATCAACTCCCTCTATTCTATCACAAATCTGGAGTCAAAAAAAATCTTTGCCACGAAATCATGACAAAGATTCGTTTAATCACGAGAATTTTCGTGGTTCCCTTCACTACTTGATTGAGTAGTAGCAGGTACATTCCCTCGTTGATTTCCTTGTTGGTTCCCCTGACTTGGTGTCGTAGTAGAACCTTGGTTTCCACGTTGGGCTGGTGCTGATGATGACGTTGACGGCGGTGTTTTTGGTTTGTAAATTGAAATCTTGACACGCGTCTTAGTCAAATCAACCTTTTCGCCTGCTTTTGGACTTTGCTCTACAACAGTCCCCTCAGCAGTTCCATCAGGAGCTGTCGACACTTCTACAACTTCAATATTGGCTTCTTTAATACCGACAATTTGAACGAGATTATTTTTAGTAAATTCAAGACTAGATCCTATATAACTTGGCATAGCAACGCTGGTTACTTTCTTAGCAACGGTTAAGGTAATCGTTGAGGCCTTGCTCAAGTCATAGGTCGTACCTTCTGGTAGACTTTGCTTCATGACCGTTCCAGCCTCACTCTCCTTGGACTCTTCTTCCTCAATTTTAATCAAATTATCTGGAACTTTTTTCTCTTTTAATTCCGCTATAACATCAGAGGATTTCCGACCGACATAATTACTAATTTGGAAGGATTGTTTGCCTGATGAGACAACCAAATTGATTTTCGTCCCTTCTTTTCGACCAGTTCCAGCACCAGGATCTGTACGGATAATCCGCCCCTCTTCCACCTTTTCACTAGCCTCTGACTTCTCCTCGCCAATCTCAAAATTGGCTTTCTTGAGTGTTTCCTTGGCCTCCGCAACTGTCTGACCTGCCACATCTGGAATGGCAATAGTTGCAGGAGTTCTGGATAGTATCCAAATAAGAGAAGCTGCCACCAATACAATGCTGGCCAAAAAAATCAGGTAACGCATCTTAAATCTACGTTTTTTCGATACTTGTGGTTGGTAAGTTTCCTCTGTCACAGCATGGCTTGGTTTTTTGATTGGTTTGTGTTCTGTCTGCGCTTGAACCTTAGGAATCGAAGTCAAGGTGCTCTGGGATACTTTTGGTAGAGTCTTGGTATCTGCCTTAGTCGCATCGTCAAAGACCAGCTTTGGTTCATTACGACGATTATAAGACAAACTACTAGACAAATCCACATACATTTCAGCAACTGATTTATAGCGATCTGTCAATTTCTTAGCAGTTGCCTTGATAACAACATTCTCCAAAGCCTGGGGCACAGATGGATTCTCAGCAATAACGGACGGCAGGGGCTTTTGGAAATGCTGGAGGGCGATGGTCACCGCACTATCTCCATCGTAAGGAATATGACCTGTCAGCATCTCATAGAAAATAATCCCCATGGCATAGATATCACTTTGTACAGTCGCCTTCGAACCACGCGCCTGCTCTGGTGACAAGTAATGAACTGAACCCAGCATCGAGTTAGTCTGAGTCAGACTCGTCTCAGCAAAGGCTACTGCAATCCCAAAGTCTGTAACCTTGACAGTCCCATCTGGTGTCAAGAGGATATTTTGAGGTTTCAAGTCTCTGTGAACAATTCCTCGAGTATGGGCCAAACGCATGGCTAAGAGGATTTGTCCCATGATACGGACAGCTTCTTCATTAGAAAGAGGATAGTGTTCCTTGATATAGCGTTTGAGGTCAAGTCCAGCCACATACTCCATAGCTAGGTACTGTTGACCGTCTTCCTCGCCAATATCTGTTATCCGAACGATATGAGGATGGTCTAAATCTGCCATAGCTCTCGCTTCACGCTGAAAACGAGCCACAGCTATCGGGTCTGTCTGGTAGTTGGTCCTCAGAACCTTCACTGCCACTTCTTCCCCATCTAAGATTAAGTCTTTGGCTAGGTAGACATCCGCCATACCTCCTCGACCAATCTGTTTGACAATCCGATAGCGTCCGGCAAAAATCTTGCCGATTTGGATCATTCTGCATCCTCCTCGTTCATAGAAACAAGGGCAACCGTAATGTTGTCTAAACCTCCTGCATTGTTAGCAAAACGAACAAGTGTCTCCGTTTTATCTGCTAAAGGAATATCACTGGTTACAATATCACGAATCTCACTGCCTGAAATCATGTTGGTCAAGCCGTCACTATTGAGCAAGAGATAGTCACCTGACTCAAGGATAACTGTCCCAAAATCAGGCTGAATTTCATCTTTTTGCCCGATAGACTGGGTGATAATATTTTTTTGCGGATGAGCTTCTGCCTCTTCTGGTGTCAATTGACCAGCCTTGAGCAATTCATTGACCAAAGAATGGTCGCTCGTCAACTGATGGTATTCTTCTCCACGAATCAAGCCGATACGCGAATCACCAATATGAGCATAGATAGCCTGATTATCAATAATAGCAAGGACTTCCAAAGTAGTTCCCATGCCTCTGTAAGCTTCATCCTGACCAAGCTGGTGAATCTTTTGATTTTCAATTTCTAGGTAATGGGCGAACCATTCACGCACTTCATTGACTGTATCGATTTGGGTGTCAACCCAAGCTATACCTAGGTCTGTTACCGCCATTTCACTAGCGATATTCCCTGCGCGATGACCTCCCATCCCATCAGCTAAAATAATCATGGTACGTCCAGCTCTATTGACATAGTGGTTGACATAGTCTTGGTTATTTGTTCGTTTCTGACCAACATCTGTTAATAATGAAATTTCCATGTGTCAGTTCCTTCCTAATCCGATATCTTACGAAATTGACTGATGAAGAATCCATCACTTCCATACAATTCAGGTGTAATGAGGATACAGCCATCTTTCATGATATCCTTACATTCATGTTCTAGTCTTACCTGCTCAAACTCGGGATGACTCTCTAAAAAGGCCTTAACGACTTGAAAATTCTCCTCTGAGACAATAGTACAGGTACTATAAGTTATTATACCACCTTTGCCTAGTGTTTGACAAACACTACCTAATATTTCTAGCTGAATTTCCTGTAAGGACGCGAAATCTGCCGTTTCTTTATTGTATTTGATATCTGGTTTTCGGCGCAGAAGACCGATACCTGAACAGGGAGCATCCACCAAAATCTTATCAAAAGAAGCCTGACCAAAAAACTCATGCACCTTTCTGGCATCCAATTTTTGCCTTTGAACCCGATCTGCGACTCCCAGACGTTGGGCATTTTCTTGAATTAAGTCCAATTTGTGGTCGTACAAGTCCAAAGCCGTAACCTGACCTGTCGTAAGATAAGAGGCTATATGGGCTGTTTTCCCACCTGGAGCCGCACAGGCATCAAGCACTCGTTCATCACCTTGCAAATCAAGCGTCGGAGCAACCAGCTGGCTGGACTCGTCTTGGATGGTAATGGATCCATCCGCAAACAAATCATGGCTAGCAAAATGCCCCTGCTCCTTAACCAGACCAGTGGTTGCTAAAAGGGAATTATTCGCCTCCAACAAGGCTTGGATTTCCTCTTTTCGACTTAGGTCTGTTACACGAATACTGGCCTTGTTTCGCACCAAGAGACTTTCAAAAATAGCCTGTGCTCGCTCCTCTCCGTATTCTTCCTTAAGTTTAGACACCAACCAAACCGGAAGAGAATAGGCAATGGAGTCACGCTTGTTTTTTCGTTTGATGCTGGTGATATCTGGCCAGCCTTCACGTAGAATACGACGAAGGACGGCGTTGACCAATTTTTCACTGCCTTTTTTACGGACTTTGGCCAATTCTACTGCTTCATTGACCACAGCATGGTCTGGAATTTTGTCCAAATAGCGGAGCTGGTAGGCACTCATGAGAAGTAGGACATAAAGCCAGCTGTCTAACTGGTCTCTGTCCTCGATAAAGTGGGATAGGTACCATTCCAGAGTCAGTTTACGGGCTACCGTTCCATAGACCAGCTCGGTCACCAAACCCTTGTCTGTTGCCGAAAGTTGACTTCCCTTTAGATGCTTATTTAAGGCGATATTCGAGTATGCTTGATTGATAAAGACATCCTCTAGCACTGATAGGGCTAAACTTCTAGCCGTTTCTACTTTAGTCACCAAATCGTTCTCCTACAGTCAATGTACGTCCAACTCCGTTGAGGAAGGAAGCAATGTCCATCTTAGGCTTACCAGCTGGCTGCACTTGTTTGAGAGACAAAGCTCCTTCAGCCGTTGCGACAATCAATTCTTTCTTGCCGATAGAGAGGATCTCACCTGGATTTCCCTGACCATCTACTGGTAGGGCTTCATAAATCTTAAAGCGGTCGCCCTTAAGGAAAGTATAGGCAACAGGCCAGGGGTTCATGCCTCGGATTTGGTTAAAGAGTTGACGATTGGTTTTGTGCCAGTCCAGTTTTTCTTCCTCTGGCTTGATATTTGGCGAGAAAGTGACCTGACTTGGATCTTGTGGTTCAGGTTTGATGTCACCAGCAATGTAGGCAGGCAAAGTGTCCAAAAGCAAATCACGACCAACAAGAGCTAATTTCTCAAACAAGGTCCCGACATTGTCCTCATCTGTGATAGGAATGCTACGACGAGAAATCATATCTCCTGCATCCATTTCCTTAACCATCTCCATAATGGTCACACCAGCTTCCTCATCCCCTTGAATCAAGGCATAATGGATAGGCGCACCACCACGGTGTTTAGGAAGAAGAGAAGCGTGAACGTTGACAGCAAAGTTCATACTATCAAGGAGCTTACTTGGGAGAAACTGCCCAAAAGCAGCAGTCACAATTCCATCTGCTCCTAGCTTCATAATAGCTTCCATCTCAGGACTTCCAGATAATTTTTCAGGTTGGTAGATAGGAAGACCTGCTTCCTTGGCAGCCTGCTTGACTGGTGTTTCTTGGATCACTTTTTTACGACCAACAGCACGGTCTGGCTGGGTCACAACGGCTAGAATTTCGTAACGGTCATCTGTCAAAAGCCCTTTTAAAACTGTTGCTGAAAAGTCGGGTGTCCCCATAAAGATTAGTTTTGTCATATCTTCTCCTTCTTATAAAAATTGCTGTGGCTCATGGTCAATGCTGAGACGGAGCTCACTATTTTCCCATTCTTGAGTCAAGGCTAAGACCTGGTTGAGAGTCGGCCCCAACTCATCTTCTAAACGGTATTTAATTAAAATCTGGTAATGATAGAGGTTGTGGGTACGAGCAATCGGTTTTGGCGTCGGCCCAAGGATGTTACTGGTTTCAGACAAACCTGACCGCAAAATGTTCATGACTTCATAGGCACGTTTGACCACCTCTTCTTCTTTCTTGTGAGAAAGGGTAATGCCAATGGTGAAATAGTAAGGTGGATAACCAAGTTGCCGTCTGATTCCCATTTCATAAACGTAAAAGCCTTCGTAGTCCTGGTCTTTTGCAAATCGAATAGCGTAGTGCTGAGGATTGTAAGACTGGATTAAGACCTGACCAGCTTTTTCAGCACGGCCTGCCCGACCTGCCACCTGAGTCAAGAGCTGGAAGGTTCTCTCAGAAGAACGGAAATCAGGCAGATTTAAGGCCGTATCCGCATTTAGAACTCCGACTAGAGTCACATTGGGAAAATCCAATCCCTTAGCAATCATCTGAGTTCCTAGTAAAATATCTGCTTCCCCTCGACCAAACTGGTCAAGCAGAGCTTGGTGACTGCCTTTCTTGCGAGTCGTATCCACATCCATCCGCAGAATGCGTGCCTGGGGAAAGAGCTCTGCTAGCTCATCATAAGCCTTCTGAGTCCCCGTCCCATAGTAACGAATACTTCGGCTCTTACAGTTAGGGCAGGCCTGAGGAATGTCCTTCGAAAAGCCACAATAATGGCAGTTCATGGTCTTGGTATCCATGTGCAAGGTCAAGGAAATGTCACAGTTGGGACAAGTATCCACGGTCCCACACTCTCGACACATAACAAAGCTAGAATAGCCACGGCGATTGAGCATGAGAACCACCTGTTCTTTTTAGTCAGACGGTCTTGAATGGCTTCTAGCAAAGGTGGCGTAAAGTTTGGCGTCTCGTTTTGTCCGATATAGTCCCGAAAGTCAATCACTTGAACCTCAGGGATCCTAGCTAAAGGATTGGCGCGTTGGGTCAGACGTAAATGTTGATAAACGCCTTTTCCAGCCCGAGCCCGGCTTTCCAGACTAGGAGTTGCTGAACCAAGAACCAGGGTCGCTTGATTATACTGAGCCCGTAAAATAGCCACCTCTCTGGCATGGTAACGGGGATTGCTGTCCTGCTTATAAGTCGCTTCATGCTCCTCATCGATAATCATGACCCCCAGATTTTTCAGGGGAGCAAAGATGGCAGATCTGGCACCAACCACAACTTGAGCATCTCCTCGTTCCACCTTGCGCCATTCATCATACTTTTCACCATTGGACAAGCCTGAGTGAAGAATGGCCACTTTCTCACCAAATCGAGCAATAAAACGCTCTGTCATTTGTGGAGTCAAGGAAATCTCAGGTACCAGCAAAATAGCTGTCTTGCCCTTGTCCAAGGCTCCTTGGATAATCTGCAAATAAACCTCGGTCTTCCCACTTCCTGTAATCCCTTGAAGGAGGAAGGGAGGCTGATGACTACCAATCGCACTCACAACCGCATCACGCGCCTGTCTTTGCTCTGGATTCAACTCCAAAGGCTGACTTGCCTCAACGCCTTCAAAATAAGCAGCCGAGCGTTGCACTTCCTTTTGGACTATGGTAACAGCACCTTGTTCTACAAAGAAGTTGACTTGGTCCCGCGAATAGGACTCTAACAAACTAGCCAAGGAATCACTCTCAGGATGAGACAGCAAATAATCTCTCAATTCCAACTTTTTCTTGGCACGTGCAGAAATCTCTACACCTTCTAACTGAACAAGGTCAACCTCATACCAAGACTGGGTCTTGACCTTCTTTTGATCGACTGCCTGATATTCCAGACCAAGCAGGCCTTTTCTAGTCAAACGCATCATTTCAGCTTGTTTGGCAAGGTCTAGTGAAGAAAAGGCTAGCGAATCTTCTGAACCAAACAAACGCTCTCGGTCTTCCTGACTCAGACCTGCCTTAGGATAAAGAATCTTGTCATAGCTGGAGTTCAGAAATCCTGGCAACATAGCCTTGAGGATGGAAATTTTATAGGAAAAGACGGACTTGCGTAACTCCTCAGCCAACCAGAGTTGTTCTTGCGTGAGAACAGGAGAAAAATCCAGCACCTCAGCAATATCTTTTAAATCTTGATTAGACTCTTCTTCATCCGATTGGAACTCCAAACCAAGAACAATCCCTTGAATCAGACGATTTCCCTTACCAAAAGGCACATGAACCCGCATCCCAACTTCCAGCATTCCCTCAAATTCCTCAGGAATCCTGTAACTATAGGGCTGGTCCGTCTGCATCAAGGGCACATCTACAATAATCTTGGCTATAGCCATCTTCTCACCTCCTCCTTGGCAGTACATTCTTGCAATAGAAAAAATAAGATTGAGTCCCCCCAACCTTAAATTTTTTCACCATCTTCTTTTTCTTTAGCGATTTGCTCTTTGATTTTCTTTTCTTCTTCTTCTTTGCGGCGTTTTTCTTCTTCGATACGGCGACGCACTGCTTCACGTTTTCCTTCTGGATCTGGGTGAATTGTAACGTTTCCTGATTCGATTTCTTCTAAAGCGCGAAGAGTTGATTTTTCAGACTTGAAACCTTGAGTTGCTGGCGCACCTGCTTCCAATTCGTGGGCACGTTTAGCTTCCAAGATTACGAGTGAATATTTTGAAGGAACCTTGTCGAGCAAGGTATCAATAGAGGGTTTTAACATCATTTGCTTGTACCTATTTTCTAAATTTTATCGAGTAGTTGGAGATTTGGGTAACATCTCCTGATAGTGACCAATAACACGATCCACACGGAAGTGCTCTGCTTCGATCACACGTTTGACACGCTCAGCAGCTAGGGGCACCTGATCGTTGACAATCGCATAATCATATTCACGCATGAGGGCAATTTCTTCCTTGGCTTTTTCGATTCGTTGGGCAATCACTTCTGCACTGTCTGTTCCACGTCCTACCAAACGATCTTGCAATTCATCCAAATCTGGTGGTGTCAGGAAGATAAAGACAGCATCTGGAACCTTTTTCTTGACCTGAAGAGCGCCTTGAACTTCAATTTCAAGGAAAACATCGATCCCCTTGTCCAAGGTTTCATTGACATAGGTCAGAGGAGTTCCATAGTAGTTGCCGACATATTCTGCGTATTCCAACATCTGTCCTTGACGAATCAGCTCTTCAAACTCTTCACGAGTACGGAAGAAATAGTCAACACCGTCCACTTCTCCAGGACGTTGTGCACGTGTCGTCATCGATACAGAGTATTGAAATTGGTTTTCAGAACTCTCAAAAATCTCTCTTCTAACCGTTCCTTTTCCAACCCCTGAAGGACCAGAAAAAACGATTAGTAAGCCTCGGTCTGCCATTGTGTCTCCTTTTAGTCAGTCTGTGAAATAACATTTCTCTAGAATAATGGCAAAAAGCCAGATTATCCTTTACAGTCTTTCTATCTAGTGTAACAAAAAAGCAGTAATTTTTCAACTGCTCTTTCTTATTTATTTAGCATAATCTACTGCACGAAGCTCACGAATCACAGTTACCTTGATATTTCCTGGGTAATCGAGATTGTTTTCAATTTTCTCGCGAACTTTGTGAGCCAAGATTGTGACTTTGTCGTCCTTGATTTGTCCTGGATTGACCATGATACGAATTTCACGTCCTGCTTGAAGGGCAAAGCTAGTTTGTACCCCTTCAAAGCCGTTAGCAATTTCTTCCAAATCATGGAGACGCTTGATGTAGCTTTCAAGAGACTCACTACGAGCACCTGGACGGGCTGCACTCAAGGCATCTGCTGCAGCGACAATCACTGCAATGACGCTCTCAGCTTCAACATCACCGTGGTGACTAGCAATCGTATTAACCACAACTGGATGTTCCTTGTACTTACGAGCCAATTCCATACCGATTTCAACGTGGCTACCTTCAACCTCGCGGTCAATAGCTTTCCCGATATCGTGAAGGAATCCAGCACGACGGGCAAGAGCCGCATTTTCACCAAGTTCGCTGGCCATAATACCAGCCAACTTAGCAACCTCAATCGAATGACGCAAAACATTTTGGCCATATGAAGTCCGGAATTGCAAGCGACCCATAATCTTCATCAAGTCTGGATGAAGGTTTGGTGCGCCAATCTCATAGGCTGCTGCCTCACCGTATTCACGGATCTTCTTGTCAATCTCTTGACGGTTTTTCTCAACCAACTCTTCGATACGAGCTGGGTGGATACGACCATCTTTGAGCAACATTTCCATAGTCATACGGGCAATCTCACGACGAATCGGATCAAATCCTGACAAGGTCACCACTTCTGGTGTATCGTCGATAATGACATCAACCCCTGTCAAACTTTCAAAGGTACGAATGTTACGACCTTCACGACCAATAATGCGTCCCTTCATAGTATCGTCTGGCAGATGAACCGTTGAGTTTGTTGATTCCGCTACATATTCACCAGCGATACGTTGCATAGCTTGAACCAGGATGTCCTTGGCCATTTTGTCAGAACGTTCCTTGACCTCTTGCTCAGCTTCACGAATACGGCTGGCAATCTCCTTGGTCAAGTTTTCCTCTGTCTGAGCCAAGATAATATCTCGTGCTTCTGCCTGAGACAGAGCACCAATACGCTCTAGCTCTGCTTCTTTTTGTCTTTCGACTTCCTCTAATTGCTCTTCACGCGCATCAAGGTTTTTCGCTCTATCAGAAATACTTTGTTCTTTTTGTTCAAGTGTTTGTTCTTTACTCGTCAAATTATCGTCCTTACGGTCGAGGCTAGTAGCTCTCTCGGTCAAACGACTTTCGATTTGTTTGAGTTCTTGACGTTCTGATTTGAATTCAGCGTCCACTTCTTCTCGGTATTTTCTGGCTTCTTCTTTGGCCTCCAATAGTGCTTCTTTTTTAAGAGACTTGCTTTCACGTTTAGCTTCATTAACAAGTAAATCCGCTTCACGTTCAGCTTGTCCACGTAAATTAGTTGCTTCTTGTTCAGCATTTAAAAGCATCAACTCCGCAGCTTCCTGAGATGATTTCATCTTGGCTGAGATGCTGACATATCCAATGACTAAACCAATGATGACGGCAAAAACAGCAATCGCAAGTGACATGATTTCCATGTTTTTACCTCATTTTATTGTTATTCCGAATGACATACATTCTTTTACATTCTACCATAAAAAAGTGATTTTCACAAACCTAAAATAGAATATGTTTTGGGGAAATTAGTGTGAATTTTAGGATTACACTTCTTCGGATCCCTTCAAACTTTTGAACACATCATCAATAAATATATCTGCTAATCTCTTCTTGAAAGAATCATTATTTAATAGAGCACCAAATAAATCTTGACTCTGAGAGTATCCTTCTATAAGAGCATTGTCAATCTCTTCTTCGAAAGCAAAAACGAAGTCTTCTCTAGAGTTGACACGAGCAGATTGCTTTAGTCTCGGATTCTTTTTCATCAATTCACGAATGGATACCGCTCCACCTAGACCGACTTGGTGATCAATACCCAAATCCAACTGTTCGTTAATTTCATCTAAGATTTCAGATAAACGCTTCTCCTGGTCAGTCGTAACACCTCCAGTACTTGGCTTGGTAAGTATTAACTCTGGATGATATTCCAATTCAGAAACTGACCTGAAAGAACCTGTTTGCTTATGTTTCATATAGTCCACTACGATCTTATCTGCGATTGTAAAATCATCTCCTCCAATGCGAACATCAATCATCTTGACAAGACTTTGCAGATAATTATAACGTTCGTGTAGAACTTCATTTTGATAAGCAGTTGCCTGAATCAAGAAAGTATACATTCTAAGAAAACCTCGAATAACCTTTCGAATAGAAAGTTGTTCTTTCTCATCAAACCGTCTAACTCTATCATAACCTTGATTTAACAGAGAAACCATCTTTTGCTTTTCTCTGCTGTTTCTCTTTTCTTGGTATAAGAATTGATTAAACTCATGAACAACATTACTGTCCAAGATACCATACTCATCAATTTTCCGATCCAAGGTCAAGACATCGCTAGGTGTGACTGTATCTGCTAAAATAGTCTCACGGTAGTAGAGAGAAAAAGCTGAGCGAATATCGTCATAAGTATTTTTAAAATCAAGGATAAAGGTCTTCTTGTTGTAGCCTCTATAGATACGATTCAAACGAGACAATGTTTGCACCGCAGCAACACTTCGCAACTTTTTATCCACATACATAGCAACCAGTTTTGGTTGGTCAAACCCTGTCTGATACTTATTTGCCACAATCAGGATTTGGTAGTCTTCCGTATCAAAATGATCTTTCAAATAATCTTCCTTGACCTGATTCATTTGCGACTCAGTATATTCACTACCTTGATAATCAACCTTGCCAGAAAAGGCAATCAGGGTTCCAATACTAGTGATACTGTGGTCTTTGAAGTACTTTTGAAAGGCCAATTGATACTTAACTGCTGCCTCACGACCCGAAGTCACAATCATAGCCTTACCTTGACCACCCAATTCAGCCATAATATCATGACTGATAAAGTGATCCATGATAATTTCAACCTTTTGATTGATATTTTCATCAGATAATTCTACAAACTTTGCAATCTTACGCTTAGCAAGAGTCGTTTTTAGCTCAGGATCTTCTTCGACTGCTTTATTGAGCTTGTAATAGGTCTTATAAGTCGTATAGTTATCTAAAACATCTAGAATAAAACCTTCCTCAATAGCTTGCTTCATACTATAAACATCAAAAGGAGCTTTAGAACCATCTGCTTGTGTTGTACCAAATAGCTGTAAAGTTGTCGCCTTTGGAGTTGCGGTGAAGGCAATGATTGAGACATTGTCCTGCTTACCTGTCCGAGCAATCTCCTGCTCGATAGCATCCGCAACACTTACTTCTTGAATCTCATAGATAGTTCCATCTTCTGTATCTGTTTCTGTCAAGACTTGACTAACCGAACTCATATAGGATCCTGTCGTTGAACTGTGAGCTTCATCAATCAGGATGGCAAACTTCTTTTTCGCAGTGTTCCCTACAGACATCCAGTTGGATTGATTAATTTGGGCAAACTTATGAATAGTCGTAGCTATGATTTTTGTATTTCCTGCAATCGCATCCGCTAAGTCACCGGAGGTTTCTTTATCTCCCATTACCTTGACCACTCCAGGCTTGTGGGAGATTTCCTTGACCGCTTCTTGTAACTGACGGTCAACTACGATACGGTCTGTAACGATTAATACAGTATCCACGATGTTTTGATTATGATCATCATGAAGAGAAACTAAACTATGAGCCAACCAGGCAATGGTATTGGTTTTACCTGAACCAGCCGAATGCTGAATCAGATAATTACTGTCAGTATGATTGACTTTCATGTCTTCTAGGAGACGGCTAACAGCTCTTCGCTGATGGTATCTCGGGAAAATCAGGGTCTTCTTTTTAGAATTATGCTTATCTATCTCAAAAAAGATAAAACTCTCTATTAACTGGAGAATACTACCCTTGGTCAAGACATCAAGCCACAAGTAGTCTGTATCGACACCATCAGGGTTATGAGGGTTGCCACTTCCCATCTCAATACCTTCCCCTTTCCCTACATTAAAAGGTAGAAAATAGGTTTCTTGTCCTTTCAATTGCGTCGTCATATAGACTTCTAGTGTATCCACTGCAAAAGAAGCCAAGACTCCCTGTTCAAAACGGAAAAGACGGTTCTTAGGATTGCGTCCCTTGAGCTGCTTGATGGCATCCTGAACAGACTGACCACTTGGATTAAACTTAAGTTCGATAGCAAATAGTGCTAATCCATTGATAAAGATAACAAGGTCAATGCGGTCGCTCTCCTCGTAAACCACTTCTTCCATAACAGATAGACAATTGGCTTGGTATTGTTGAACAGCCTTTTCATTAAAACTAGTCGCAGGTTTACGATAGAGAAGACGAAGTTGTTTATTTTCAATAAAGACACCCTCTTTTAAGGCGAATAAAAAGCCACCCTTGACGATTTCTTTATTAATCAGATTGACGATTGTCTCCTTGCTAAGCTTTTTAAGGAGATAGTCCATGGTCTCTTTCTGAGTATCCATCAGAAAATCCCATAGGAGTCCCTCATCCATGGCTAATCGAGGATCGTAGCAAGTAGCGTCCCGCTGAATATAGTCATTCTTATCTCTCAAATCTTTGATAATCCACTGCTGGAAATCATAGCGCTCCTTCAAGCCCAAATTTGCCATAGCTTCTCACTTTCTAAAATTAACTCTTTTCATTTCAATTTAAAAATTTACACTAATCATTTCTTAAAAATTTTAAAAGTTATTAAAAATCTAAGATATAGAAATAGTTATTTAGATGTTTGTTTGTGTCTCCTGATGGATTTCATTAGTCCAAATCTGCCCATCCATTATAGCTGCAAGTGTCGCTACTGAAGATTCATCTACTAATAATCCAACAACTTTACCCTCTTTTGATCTGTGAACCTTTAAGGGTTTGTTGCCTTTCTGAACATTATTCTCCAATTTGTCATTAGCCTCTACGATTCGATTAATATCATAATTTTTATCATCTTCTGAATCTCTAGCAAATTTTTTAGCAATATTAACATTTTTTTGATTAAAAAATTCATTTGGATTAAATTCTTCATCATTCCAATTTACAGAAACTCCCTGCATAGAAATAGTTCTTTTAACAGTAACATCATTAGTTCTAAATCTATCAAAAGTTTTTTTGGCATATTCAAAATATGAATTTTTTAAAACAAAAGCATTTTCATATTCTTCTGGTTTATGAACAAAAATTTGTATATTAGTTTCTGAGTCATTTTCACTGTAAATTGCAGATGCAAATACTGACGACTCTATCAAAATCACTGAATCTAAAGAGAAGGAGGCATTAGAATGGATGGTATCTATAGTCTCTAGATGAGTACGAAGTAGGTTTTTATTTTTCAATATATGATATCTCGGCCTAAATCTTGCGAAATGATACACTGTAGTTTGCTCGTTGTCATCGCTAGACTCTAGTACATAAAATCGAAAACCACTTAAGTCCTCATCACCACCTTCACTAGTTACATTCGACGCTCTTGCCGTTGGCATTGTTGTTGCTCGACGTATATTAGATAGGATTTCAAATTCTTCCTTAAAATAACTATTTTGATTGGAATTTAAGTTCTGTCTATAAGGAACACTTTGCTTTATAATACCTCCCGAAAACTCTTCTAGTCCCTCTTTTGCTTCCTCGTAAGTAGCAAAATCTCCAAATTTCATATTATTCCATATCTTAGAAAACTCTGCCGTTTGATCTGGCAATAAAATGCTACCAATTGGATTATCATTCCTGTCAAAAAACTTTTGGTTCTTCCATGCAATCAAGTATATATTTTTTAATTCTTGCATATAAAATAATTATCCTTCCTTTTTAAACACAAATAATCTATTTCTGGCATCTCTAGATGAAAATGGTATTATTTTTTTAAAACCATATAATCTTTGTTTCAATATACTTCTATCGCATATTATAAATAATTTATCCTCAACAGATACAATATCTTTTCTACATATCACTAATAATAAATTAGGAATAGGATCACTACTATTTAATACATATAGCAATAATAAAATTTGAACAACAACAAAAATAAAAAGTTGAATATACAAAGATTGAGATAAATCTAATGATGTAATCCCCGAAGTAACTACAATACTCAATAGATATTCCATTAAATTTGGATTAACAGTATAAAATCCATAATTATCCACCGTATCGTTTTTATCTTTTTCTACATTAAAATTTATTGTTATTTCTAGTTGCCCTGTTTTCTTCTCTTCTGTTCTTTTTATCTTACAGAGTAAATAGAAAAGAGAAAATAAAGTAAAAATTATGAATACAGGCAATAAAATTGCTTCTATAGAAATTGAAATATTAAAAAAGTTTAAACTTAAACATTTTAGCTCATCGTGTTTCTTTAATAAAATAATGATATATGCAGGAAGCATTGCCGTCCAAAAATAACATATCTTAAATAAAAAGTTTGTCCCAAAAAACATCCTACACCCTCCTCTTCCCTGTCACATAATCATAAATAAGAGTTTGTCGTTGTTTGTTAATATTATCAATTTGTTCTTGTTTGACTTTTATTAGAGCGTCTACATTGGAACATTGTTTATCTAAATATTCTACAATTCCATACTGTTCCTCTAGTGGTATTATTGGGATAATAATATTTTTTAAATTGTAAGAATAGATAACATCAATCGTAGTGCTGTTACTCAAAAATTTTAACTGTTCTTTAACGAGTGTAGTATCATTAAAAAAATACTTTATTAACCTTGGTTGAACAATATGACTATCTACCCTAAACCTCATAAGACAAGGGTGTAAAATACCTTCAAAATAATCTTTAGGAACAATAGCGATACGACCAATAGTGCCTCTAGTAGTCAGCAATATATCTCCCGATACTACAGAAAAGTTTTTTAATTCTTTCCATTTTGCATCGCTTATAAAAGTATCCGTTTCAGTAAAATTATTGTCTAAAACATTACGCTGATTATATACCCATTTACCAGAACTTCTTATTGCATCTCCTGATAACGACGAACCAAATGGGCCAACCTTAATATTATTACTTACTTTTTCAAGAGTAAATTTTAACTTACTCACTCCCCACCCTTCAGGCACCTGTCCAATCCAGTCAATTCCTGAATCTTTCACTGGGACTGTTTTATCCAGTCCTTTTGTGACGGTTTCATAAATCAAGCTAGCACGGTAGCCTCTAAGTTTTTGAATCTGCTCTTCCAATAGGGCTTTAACCTTATCTAACTGAGCTGTTTTCTTGTCTAGGAAATCAGCGATCTTTTGTTGTTCATTTTTTGAGGGAAAGGTAAAAGTAAATTCATCAAATACATTTTGATATAAATGTAAAATAGTGCTAGCTCCTGAATTTGTATAGTTAAACCACATCCAAAATTCATCTGATAGCAAAACATAATATAAAAATTTTCTATCAATCTCATCAACAGTTTGGATTCTTAATACACCACTATTTAACGAAGCTTTATCATCAAGCCCTGAAACAATAGCTACTTTACCTACCGTACCATCTTTCGTAATTAGTAAGTCACCATTTTCAACTTGAATCTGTGAAGCTTCTGACCAACGTTTTTCATCAATATGTACAGCTGTTTCAAAATTAATTGTTCCATTGTGAAAGTCAGTTCCAGTAATTAAATATGGTCCTTCTTCTTTATATTCAGCTGATGTTAATCCTTGCCAACCAATTCTACCATTAAGCTGTGTTGTGAATTTTATTTTAGAAATCACCCACTCTTCTGGTATCTGTCCGATCCAGTCGATACCACTCTCTTTCATCCTAGTCATGTTTGAGTTCCCCCAAGAGAGTCTGTAATTCTGCTTCCAAGTCATAAAACTCAGCTAAGAGCTTGTCTGCACTTTCTGGTGCTTGGTATTGATAGAAATAGCGGGTAAAAGGAATCTCTGCTCCATAGCCTTTTTCCTCATCAAACCAGTAGTGGGCGTCAGGTACATGGGGATAGACCTCACGCGCAAAGTAGGTTTCCACATCCTCTGTCAGCTTAACGATTTCACTGTCCTTGGTTGTCTTATCATAGACAATCCCATCAGCAATCTCATTTGCCTTGTCTTTCTTCTTAGTGCGGATAACTTCTGCTGTCTTGTCCATTTCACTCATAGCAAGAGCTAGCGCATTGACATTGGCAGGCGTAAGTTTAAAGTCTCCCAGCAAGTCCTTGATGGCTTGAACAAACTTCTCAAAGTTAGGATAAGTCTTGTCAGAGCTTCCCTTAGCAAGAGCTGTCAGGATAGCTTCTTGCTTGATCTTGCTAGCTACAAAGTCCTGTAATTTTTTCTCATCCTTGGCTGAACGTGGTTCCATCTCCAGCAATTCTTGGTACTTGTATTCATCAAATAGTTTAGCTAGGAAAGGAACACTTTTCGCTTTCTCAATTGTTTCTTCGCTTATCTGGCCACGACGTTGCAGAGGTTGCATAACTGTAAACTCTCGATAGAGAAACTCTTGATTGTCAAAGATTTTTACATGGTCATTTTCTTGAAAATCATCGTACCAGCGAAGGATCTGACGGATGTTATCTTGGGACAACTCCCGGCGTTTTTGACCTAGAGATTTACGTAGAGGAACAAACTCCTCCGTCGCATCGATAAACTGAACCTTGTTCTGGCGCTCAGGAGACTTGTTTTTATTATAAATCCAAATATAAATCCCAATTCCTGTGTTATAGAAAAATTGACCTGGAAGGGCGACTATAGCTTCTAGCAAATCATTCTCAAGGATATAACGGCGAATCTGACTTTCTCCCGATGACGTCCCACCTGAAAAGAGGGGAGACCCATTTGAAATGATGGCTGCACGGCCATTTTCTTCTAATTTTGCAAGAGCATGAAGATGGAAGAGTAGTTGAGCATCTCCAGTTCCTGGAGTCGCGACAAAACGACCTTGACGACCTTCTGTTTTGTCAAAGAGTTGATGATCTTTCTTAACTGCATCCTCAACCCCATCATCCGCATCCTTACCACCCCAAGCTTGACCGAAGGGAGGGTTAGCGATGACAAAGCTCATTTTAGTATCTGGGAAAGGATCTGGATCTTTTAAGGTATCTACCTTCACGAAATAGTCAGAGTCTTCCTGACGAATTAGCATATCTGCACGACCAATCCCAAAGGTTTCAGGTAAAACTTCCTGACCAAAGAGTCGGACAGTGGCTCCTGTATTCAACTGACGGATATAGCTTTTAGCTGTAGCCAGCATTCCCCCAGTTCCAGCCGCCATGTCTAGTATTTTCAACTCTTTTTTATCAACAAAAAGTTCTTCGTCTGCCTCAATCAAGAGGAGGTTGACCATCAGAGCAATAACCTCACGAGGGGTATAGTGAGACCCCGCTTCCTCATTTTCAGAAAATCGGCGGATGATATCCTCAAACATGTATCCCATACGCATAGAGTCGACTGAACTTGGAGACAAATCAATTTGAGAGAACTTTTTAATAACCGTGAAAAGGCGACCACTCTGGGCTAGGGTACGGACTTGCTCTTTAAATTTTAGGTTTTCAATGATGTCCTTGACACGATAGGAATAGCCATCCAGATAGGCTAGAAAATTCTCCTCGATTGCATTTGGATCGTTTTGAAGATTTTCCAACGTAAAAGGACTAACATTGTAGTAACGATAGCCTGAAAGTTTCTCCAACACTTTCTCAGGTGTATTGGGATTTGCTTTGTATTGTGCTACCACCTGATCCTTGGTTGGCAGCAAGGCAGCTTCTAAACGAGTCAGGACAAACATTGGAATAATGACATCGCGATACTTATCTGCTCGATAAGCTCCTCTAAGGGTGTTAGCGATAGACCAAACCGTATTGACATCATTAGAAATTTGGATGTCATTTGCTTGGAATAGTGGTAGTTTTTCTTTGA
>NZ_KQ970288.1:172299-173671 GCF_001579035.1 Streptococcus mitis
GATCGAAGTTCATATACTAATTTTTTTACTGAGTTTTTGTCTTTTGTATTAAGGATTCTGTCATTTTCCAAAAAACTTTATCTTAAACTTACTAATAAAATTTAAAAAATAAAAAGCCTACTTCGCAGTAGACTCTAGTAATGATCTTTAAAGGACAAGAAAGCCACGCTATCTCCATCCATCATATAAATCAAGCGATTTTCTGCATCAATACGCCGTGACCAGGCTCCTTGGTAGTCATACTTGAGTGGTTCTGGTTTTCCTATTCCTGTAAATGGATCACGTTGAATATCCTTGATTATCTTGTTGATTCTTTTGAGTGTTTTCTTGTCTTGAATTTGCCAGTAGCAATAATCTGCCCAGGCATCTTCTGTAAACTTGAGCAGCATTCATCACTCCTCAATAACATGGACCTGAGTGCTTCCAGCACGGACTTGAGCCATTCCTCGCAAAACCTTGTCTGATAACTCCTTATTTTGAGCGATTCTCAAAGTTTCCTGAATACTGTCCCATTCGCTCCTTGAAAGAACTACAATGTCCTCGTTTGGATTTTTATTGACCACCGTCAAAGGCTCAAATTCATCATTTACCTTTTTCATGTAGTCTTTTAAATGATTTCGGAATGTTGAGTAAAGAACTGCTTCCATAACCATACCTCGTTTTACCTCTTTTCCACTATTATACACGAAAAGAAAGAAATTGTCAGGAACTTGTACAAGATTTTCTTTTTCTATCTATTTATTCGTAAAAAATCTCAAAAAGCCTACCTTTCAGTAGACTTAGTTTGTTTCTATTCTAATCGGCACTCTTCCAAAATTCTGCTCTGCTATACTTGGATTTCCCAGTTGGTAAATCTGGTCTACCTTTTGGGTCATAGCATCCCAAGGTTCTCTGCCAATTCGGCTAACTATATGGACCTGCCCTTTCAGGGACTTAAGGTGTTGTCTTCCTTTTTCAGTAAATCCAAGGACATGAATGGCTTCTGGCAAGTCACCTTCTCTAGCTTGCACCAAGATATAGGTCAATAGGCGTCTGACACGCGCCTTAGTGTAACGTTTGGTGGCAACCGCCTCGACCAATTCGTCAACAGACTGGGCTATCTTGATGGCTTCCTTAATGCGCACACCCATTTCTTGATTGACCTGATAGATGGTGGTTAGGTCGGGATTTGACAAGATTTGATAGCGGAGCAAGGGAAAATAGTCATCCCAGCTCACCTTACTGGCCTGCTCAAATAGGGCAACAGAAGGCATAAAGCGTTCTAAGAAATCTTGGTTCTTCTGGTGTTGACGGAGGGCTGTTGCCGAAGCAAAGTCCACATCTTTATCCACAGAATGGTAACCCGCCCCCTGACGCTGAATCGGATGCAGCT
>NZ_KQ970288.1:174243-186868 GCF_001579035.1 Streptococcus mitis
CCACATGGCTTGGGTTTTCTGGGGATAGGAAAGGGAATCAGGCAGATTTTCCACAAATTTCTCCATCTCAGCCCCCAGCTCTGTGTATAAGTCAGCGATTTTTTGATAATCTAGAACTTCTTCTGTCCCAAAAGCGAGGCTATCTATGCCCAACCTAGCCAAGATATCCACAGCTCCTTGACCAAAGAAATCAGCTGCCTGAATACTGACTAAAAAGGGCAATTCCACTACCAAATCTGCTCCATTTTCCAGCGCCATCTGGGCCCGAGTCCACTTGTCTACGATAGCAGGCTCTCCACGTTGCATGAAATTTCCAGACATAGCTACGATTTTCAACCCCTCTGCCTGATCCAGCAGGTATTTGTGCCCATTATGAAAGGGATTAAACTCCGCGATAATACCTGTGATGGTCATGATAATCTCCTACTTCTGCGCGACAAAAAACCAACGGGTACTGGTTTCTGTTGGCTCCTTATCCTCAAAGTCGGCATAGAGTTTGAAGGATTTGAATCCAGCCTGTTCTAGCAAAATATCATAGGTCAAGACTTCATAGGTCCGCTCTTCATGTACTTCATCGTGACGACTAAAGGAACCGTCCGCCTCCTTGACAAAGAAAGTCAGCTCATGGACGATGGAGTGAGGTGCCGCATCCTCATAGGTATCCCAGAGCATGGCGAAATCTTCCGCATTTTCATGGTAAGAATAGCCAGGGAATACTTCATCTGTCTGGTAGGTCGAGTGCACGTCAAAGATGAAAACTCCGTCTTCATTAAGGGCATTATACACTTCCTTAAAAACATCCCCTACTTCCACCTCATCCTGCATGTAGCAGATTGAGTCCGAGTAACACGTGACAAAGTCGTATTGACCTGCCTTAGACAAATCCAGCATATTGCCTTCCATAAAATCAATCTTTTGCTTGGCTGAAGCCGCTCTCTTTTCGGCAATTTTCAACATATCTGCGCTCAAGTCCAGTCCAGTCACATCAAAACCAGCCTGAGAGAAGCGCACTGATTGAATTCCTGTCCCACAAGCCAATTCCAAGAGTTTCTTTCTCTCCTTAGTTTTTGGCAAATGACGAAGAGAAAAATCAGTCCATTTATCGTATAAACTATCATCCATCACAGCATCGTAAACAGCCGCAAAGGTTTCATAAGTTGCCATAATCATGATACCAAGAGCCTCCATGGCAAACACCACTCGCTCTATACCTTTCTATCCATTTTTTTCTAAAATAAGCAAAGAAACCCAGTTGACTGCAACTGAGTTCATCTTCTAAGCAAGAACTTCTGAAATATCTACAGAATTCGCCTCATGCCATAGTTTTTCTAGGTTATAGTGGGCACGCATTTCTTCTGAGAAGATATGCACTACGACTCCACCGAGGTCTAGCAAGACCCAACCTCCAGCTGCATCGCCTTCGATATGGCTGCCTTTAAAACCAGCTTCCGCTACTTTTTCACGGATATTGTCAGCGATAGCGTCCAACTGACGGCTATTCATTGAACTAGTAATAACAAAGTAATCCGTTACGCTAGTCAAATCTTGTACGTCAAGTGCGAGGATATCCTCCGCACGTTTCTCATCAGCCGCTTTCACGACTAGTTCTAGTAATTCTTTTTCGTTCATTTAGTCCTCTTTTAAAAAATATTTTTATAATCTAGGACATCTGCAAAGCGCTCCTCCCAAATGTCCTCATAAAATTCATTTATCGTTTCTGCTGGAATGTCATCTCCATCAAAAGTTGTGACAGCACCTTCTGGAATAATAAGCTGATAGCCATATTCAAAGGCAACCTTGACAGAGGTATCCACACAATATTCTGTCTGCATACCACATAAAACTAATTTTTCAACCCCCTGTTTATCCAAGTATTTTTTTAAACCAGTTTCTTTGAAAATACTGTTATACTTCTTCTGAAAGACCTTTTCATTAGGTTTTCGACTTAAAAGTTCAGATAACTGCCAATCTTCTGATGTTTGAGCTTCAGAGTTCTCAATATGTTGAACATAAATAATTTCTATATTCTTGCTTCTAGCCTGGTTTTGTAAATAAGAAATTTTTTCCAATAGACTATTTGTCTGAAAACCGGTTTCCACTAAAATATTCTGAACATCAATGATTATAAAAGCCGTCTTCATTTAGTCCTCTTTCAAATAGTGCACAAAGGCGTTATAGGTTTCAAGGGTTTGGGGATAGATAGGAAATCCCTGATGAGCTAGATGCTCCACGGTACGAGCTGTTTCGTAGGCCACTGCCTTATTGAGCGATAGCTCAGCAATCTCACGCGCCATATCCACACCTGGAAAGGCACGATTGTGCTCGATATAGTCTGCGACGTAGATGACCTTATCTAGGTCTGTCATCTGACCAGCACCGACTGTATGGATTTCAATGGCTCGCAGGATTTCCGGATCATGCAAATCCAAATCTTCCTGAATTTTGTAAATTCCGACCATACCATGCCAGACATTATTGCCCCAGTTTTTGAGGTCAGGGTCTAGCTGATAACGGTCAATCAAGTCTAGAAATTCCTGATCTGACAGCTTTTTAGCATAGTCATGAAGAAGACCTGCAAGACCTGCTTTCTCGGTATCAACTCCAAATCGCTGAGCCAATTCTATGGCTGCACGCTCTACACCCAAGCAATGGGTTAAGCGTTTTTCGGGTAGAAGCTCGGCCATTTTTTCCAACAAAGCCTCACGGGAGCAGTTGATATAGTCTTGATAGGCCATCAGTAAAGTCCCTCCTTCTCGATGTAGTCCAGCACTGGCTGAGGTAGGAGAAAGTTGGGTTTCCGACCTTGGGCAATGAAGTCACGCACCATGCTGGACGAGATATCCATGAGAGGCACATCCACCCAGATAACTGGATAGGAAGTTCCAGCCTTATAGCGTGGGCGCTGAACTCCCACAAATTGAACCATGTCAACCAGCTCATCAATTCGGTACCACTTAGGCAGATAGTCCACCATGTCGGCACCGATGATAAAGTAATAATCCGTATCTGGATTCTTCTCAGTTAGAAGCTTCATGGTGTCGTAGGTGTAGGAAATGCCCTTGCGCTCCAACTCAATGGTTTCAATGGCTAGGCCTTCAATCCCCTCAATCGCCAATTCAAGCATCTTGAGACGATGGTGTTCAGGGATGGTTTCCTTTTTATCTACATGAGGAGGTTGGTACTCAGGCATGAGCAAAACCTGGTCCAGTCCCAACTGCTGGCGTACTTGGTCCGCAACAATCAGATGGGCATTGTGAACAGGGTTAAAATTTCCCCCTAAAATCCCGACTTGCTTGCGTTTTTTCTCCTTGATTTCTGGCTCCAACTCTACCTTGGTAAAGGGAGTCAATAATTCGATTGCCATAGGCTAGTCTCCTTTATTTCTCTGTAAAAACAGTTATTTGGAGTAGATTTTTTAGATTTCTTTGACTTTTTTAGAAATCTTGCGATTCTCTTTCTTGCTAGACTGTTTAAACAAAATCAAGATGCGTCCGATTTTTTGGACTGTGTCCACACCGATTTCTTCTTCCAAGATTTCAGCCACTTCGTGGATGTTTTCATCTGTATTTTGCAAGAGTGTAACCTTAATCAATTCCCGTGCGTCAAGAGCCTGACGGACGCTGGTTTTGATTTGGTCGTTAAGTCCATTTTTCCCGATTTGGATGATGGGTTTGAGGGTGTGTGCCTGACTGTTGAGGAAGGCACGTTGTTTTGATGTTAATGACATAATTTCTTCCTTGTTTTTTTGATAGTTATTTTAGGTGGTGAGGGACGGTCGGAACTAATTTTTCAAAGATTTCATCTTTGAAAAATGGATTTCTTGACCTCACAATTGAGCCTAGGTCTCAATTGTGCCCCTTACCAATCTAACGATTGGCAAGACACCACGGCAATAACTATCTTTTTATTAGCTCACTTTGTTCGCTCAGTGATTTTATTTTAAATTATTGCTTTTCGTGTGACGACGGCGACGCCTTCTGGTGCCCAGACGGCGACTTTGGCAGTGCCTGTTACGCGGATCCAGCCGAGTCCTGAGATGACTAGGTCTGTCTTATACTTGATGTTAAATACATGTTGGACTAGTTTTGGAAAATCTTCTTTTTCCTTGCTATTTGGTGGTGTTAGAAGGGTTCCGACGTGCTTGTCATAGAAAGCACTAGCGCCTTCAAGCTTAGTACGATGGAGTTTCAATTCGTTGTCAAAAAAGGCAGTGAAACCTTGCTTTTCACCCGCAATGAAGTCAAAGCGTCCGAGTCCACCTAAAAACAGGGTTTGTTCAGGATTGAGCTGATAGGTTTTAGGCTTGATTTCCTTTTTAGGGCTGACATACTTGAGGTTTTTGGCCGTCAAGTAGTGGGCCATCTGGTGGCGGTGGATAATCCCCGGCGTATCGTAAATATAAGATCCGTCGTCAAGCGGAATCTCGATCTTGTCCAAGGTTGTCCCTGGGAAACGCGAAGTCGTAATGACATTCTGATCACCCGTGATCTCTTGGATAATGGCATTGATTAGAGTTGATTTTCCAACGTTGGTTACACCGACCACATAGACATCACGGCCCTTACGGTAGTGCTCAATCTTGTCAATGACTTCCTTAATAGCATGTTTGTTTTGGGCTGAAGTTAGGACGACATCAACTGGACGAAGCCCTTCTTCGTGGGCACGCTCCATGAGCCACTGGCTAATCTTGCCCGTTTTAACAGACTTGGGCAGGATATCTTTTTTATTTCCGACCAAGAGGACATCATTGCCCGAGACGAAACGTGGCAAACCTGGAATGACAGAGCCATTAAAATCAAAAATGTCAATGACATTGACTACCAAGGCATCACTGTCTCCTACCTCGTGCAAGAGCTTGAGGAAATCATCGTCCGTCAACTGGACATCCGTGATCTCATTATACTGGCGGAGACGGAAACAGCGTTGGCAATAGACTTCGCCAGTCTCCAAACCTTTTTCAAGTGCTGACTGAGGAGTAAATCCAAGACCAGCCTTGTCTGTCGTCTGAATGGTCGCTCCACAACCAATACAGAGAATTTCTTCCATAGTTAAATTCCTTTTTTATATGTAATCGGTCCGTACTTTTCAGTGATTTTTCGCATGACACGGCGCTCACGAGCTCGGTTAATCTGCGTTTTGATCGAGTCATGCTGGACCAAGGGTTTGACTAAAATCGAGCGAATGCCAGCACGGTGGGCTGCTCGAATATCTGTCATGAGCTGGTCACCAACCATGACCACTTCGCTTTTCTCATAGTGAAATTCCTTCATGGCACGGTCAATCCCAAATGTGAAGGGCTTCAGAGCCCAATAAACGTAATCAATCCCAAATTTCTCAACTGCTCGTTGGACGCGTTTTTTAGTGTTATTTGACACTAAAATAATGCGAATGCCCGCGTCCCGAAGGTCATGTAGCCATTGCTTCATCTCTGGCGTCCCGTCAGGATTATTCCAAGCAATGAGAGTATTATCCAAATCGACCAAAACAGCCTTGATTCCCTGCGCCTGCAGGCTTGGGACTGTCAGATCATAAACTGCTTCCACAGCAAAATCTGGCATATAATTTTCAATCGCCATTCTGGCTCCTTTTCTTAACTTTTTTTCGCAATTTTCCTTAGTAACAATGACAGGACAATCCACAAACCAGCACTGGCCAAGCTAATGTAGAGCCAAGCATTTGGTTCATCTGTTAAAGGTAGGGGAACATTCATTCCGAAAAATCCTGTCACGACTGCCAAAACAGCTAGCAAGACTGAGATGATAGTCAAGGTTGTCAAATTATCATTCAGATTGTTGTTTAGGATGTTGTTGTAAGATGCTGAAAGTTGTTGAAGGACTTGAGAAATCAAGTCTGTCATGGACACCAGCTGATGAGCCTCAATCATGGCATCATCAAACTGTTCTCTCTCAATCTCGTTAAAACTACGATACAAGGCATGACCTTGGATATGTTCCAGCAACATGCGATTTTGCTTGGCAGCCGCCGTCAGATAAACCATACCGGTCTCCAAGTCGGAAAGCGCAAAAAGGTTTTTCTTAGTCGTCCGCTGGCGCAAGAGGCCATTAACCTCGTCCTTACTCTTGTCCATCTGCTCAATGACAGGATAGTAGGCATTGCTGATGATTTCCAGACTGGCAAAAAGAAATTTGTAGATTGAAATAATTTCATGGCTTTCAAGGTAGATTGCCATGCGTTTAATCACATAAGTATTCTTGTGATTGCTGATAGTAATCAGCCGTTGTTTTTCAACGATAAAGGTCATCGGAATCGCTTCATAATATTCTTTGTCTTTTTCTAAATCAAGAACATTATAAATAAAGGTTACCGTCTCCGTTTCACGGTTATAATCCATATGAGCTCGTTCATTTCTATCCAGAGCATACTCAATGGTTTCCTTGTCCAATCCATAGATGTCAGAAAGATCTTCCATATTTTTAATCTTATCCACATCAAGGTCTATCCAGGTACAACCATTGCCCAACTGCTTTTCTAAAACCATCTTTTCTCCTTTATTAAACTCTCTCTATTGTACCACAAATTACTTAAAATAACAGGTCTAGTCTGTGCGTGAGAAATTGCTAACAACTGTGATATTTCGGTTAGGGACAAAGTGAAGAGCTTGCTCCTCACTACGAAGCTGGGTCGTACGAATTCCCACGCTGACGACCTTGCCCGATACAGTAATGGGGCCATTTGTCAGAACGACCTCATCTCCCACATCCAGTTGACGTTCAAAAAGGATGAAAAAGCCATTGATGACATCAGACAGAAAACCTTGGGCTCCCATCCCAATAGCCACCCCAGCAATACCAGCTCCAGCAAGCAAACTAGAAACTGGCAAACCTAAAATCGATAAAATACAGTAGAGTAAAAAGAAATATAGCGTATAATTAAACACATTTTCTAGTAAACGCGCAATAGTCTTTTGGCGCCCGACATCATGATGAGACATTTTTAGAGAAGGTTTGACAATTCTCTGAACCATGGTATGAAGCATTTTTTTAGCAATATAAAATACAATCAAAAGCAGTAAAAGAGAAATAATCTTGGTTAGAATATTCTCGATAATGGTTGTCACATCTAGCTTTTCAATATAAGCTTGAATAAATTTTTGCATATAAAACTCCTTTATTTCATTATACCATATTTTCATCAGTCTCATTCTCCATAAATATTCAAAAAATAGACAGAAAATTCTTGATTTTGTCTATCATTTATACTATAATCATAATCACTACACAAAAAGGAGATTATTATGAAAAGAATCATTCATGCTTGGAATAAGGCAAGCCTTGTCAAGCGTATCTTGATTGGTATGCTTTGTGGGGGAATCCTAGGACTGACCCTTCCTAATCTCTCAGGAATTGGGCTACTCGGGGATTTATTCGTCGGAGGTCTAAAAGCTGTTGCTCCTATCCTAGTCTTTGCCCTCGTTGCCAATGCCCTTTCCCAACATCAAAAGGGGCAAGATAGCAATATGAAAACTGTTATTTTCTTGTATATCCTAGGGACTTTCGCCGCTGCTCTTGTAGCTGTACTAGCAAGTTTCATCGTCCCTATTGAAATCACCCTAAATAGTGCCAATACTGAAATTGCACCACCAGATGGGATTGGGCAGGTCCTCAGCAACCTCTTGCTCAAACTGGTTGACAATCCAGTCAATGCCCTCATTACTGCCAACTACATCGGTATCCTATCTTGGGCAGTTGTTTTCGGGATTGCCATGAGAGAAGCCAGCAAAAATAGTAAAGAATTACTAAAAACTATCGCTGACATGACTTCTAAAATTGTCGAATGGATCATCAACCTGGCTCCATTTGGAATCCTTGGCCTTGTTTTTAAAACCATTTCTGACAAGGGAATCGGAAGCCTTGCCAACTACGGTATTTTATTGGTTCTATTAGTAACGACTATGCTTTTTGTTGCCCTTGTGGTCAACCCCTTGATTGCCTTCTTCTTTATAAGACGCAATCCTTACCCTCTAGTTTGGAACTGCCTTCGTGTCAGCGGTGTGACAGCCTTTTTCACTCGTAGTTCTGCGGCTAACATTCCTGTCAACATGAAACTCTGCCATGACCTTGGGCTAAACCCAGATACCTATTCTGTTTCTATCCCACTTGGTTCTACTATCAATATGGCTGGAGCAGCGATTACCATTAACGTTTTGACCCTTGCTGCAGTTAACACTCTTGGAATCCCTGTTGACTTTGCGACAGCCTTTGTTCTCAGTGTAGTAGCAGCTATCTCAGCCTGCGGTGCTTCTGGTATTGCCGGAGGTTCCCTCCTTCTTATCCCAGTTGCTTGTAGCCTTTTCGGTATTTCTAACGATATTGCCATGCAAGTTGTTGGGGTTGGATTTGTGATTGGGGTCATCCAAGACTCATGTGAAACAGCCCTTAACTCTTCTACAGATGTCCTCTTTACCGCCGTTGCCGAATACGCAGCAGCCCGTAAAAAATAACTCATAAAGACAAGCCTGCTCAGGTTTTGTCTTTTGCTCTTTTATTCTAACTTATACTCTTCGAAAATCAAATTCAAACCACGTCAGCTTCGCCTTGCCGTACTCAAGTACTGCCTACGGCTAGCTTCCTAGTTTGCTCTTTGATTTTCATTGAGTATTATCAGGAAATTCTTATGTCTATTAGCCAACGTACGACCAAGCTCATCTTAGCTACCTGTCTTGCCTGTTTTCTTGCTTATTTTCTCAATCTTTCCTCAGCAATCTCGGCTGGAATTATCGCTCTCTTGAGCCTATCTGATACGCGTAGAAGTACTTTAAAACTGGCTCGCAATCGACTCTTTTCCATGCTCCTAGCTCTGGCTATCGGTGTTCTAGCTTTTCACTTGAGCGGATTTCATATCTGGAGCCTTGGCCTCTATCTTGCCTTCTATGTGCCTCTAGCCTACAAGATGGGCTGGGAAATTGGCATCACACCAAGCACTGTTTTGGTTAGCCACCTCTTGGTACAAGAGTCAACCTCTCCAGACCTTCTAGTCAATGAATTCCTTCTCTTTGCTATCGGTACAGGATTTGCTTTACTAGTCAACCTCTACATGCCTTCACGAGAAGAGGAAATCCAGCACTACCACACATTGGTAGAAGAAAAGTTAAAAGATATACTCCAGCGCTTCAAATATTATTTATCCAGAGGGGATGGACGCAACCGAGCACAGCTGGTTGAAGAATTGGATACCCTTTTGGAAGAAGCCCTCAGACTGGTCTATTTGGATCACTCTGACCACCTCTTTCACCAGACCGACTACCATATCCACTACTTTGAGATGAGACAGCTACAAAGTCGTATCCTGCGAAATATGGCCCAGCAGATCAATACCTGTCACCTAGCTGCCAGTGAAAGCCTGATTTTGGCCCAACTCTTTTCAAAAATTGCAGGCCAACTGAGCCAGACCAATCCTGCCTCTGATTTACTAGATGAAATTGAACGCTATCTGGAAGTCTTTCGCAACCGCAGTCTGCCCAAAACAAGAGACGAATTTGAAACCCGCGCCACCCTTCTCCAACTCCTACGTGAAGCCAAAACCTTCATCCAAGTAAAAGTTGATTTTTACCAAAAATATGGACAGTAAAAAAGAAAACTTCAGAACAATCACAAAGGTGAATATCTGAAGTTTTCTTTTATTTGTAAGTTATCACCATAAAGGTTAATAGTAAAACGAATAAGGCCAAACTCACCAATAAAGTAAGAACCTTGACCAAGGTGTTGCTCTGCCAGTAACTTGGTTTACCAATATTACTGGTGGCATCCATGGAAAATAGTTGATTTTGACGGGGTTGGATGGTTACCAATACAATCAAAGCAAGAGATAGGACAATAGCTAAAACAATCAGTATTTCAATCATAGGCCTACCTCAAAATTCCCAGCAAAGTAAAGAGTAAACCAATCAGAATCATTAAGCCCAGTAAAAGTGAAAAAGTCTTACTAATCTTTTCCCCTCGGGTTTCTTTTTCCTTCTTGATGGGTTTTTGTTTCAACTCTTCCATGCGACCTTCAACGTCTTTGTAAAATAAATCTTCGTCTGACATGTTAGCCTCCTAAAACAGTTTGCATGGTTTCCTGATATCGCACCAAGTCAACATAGTTTGCATGTTGGCCTTGTTTGCCAAGTGCCTGACGCATTTGATCAACATCTGAAAGGGCCAGTTTAATGGTCTCAACCAAAGCAGAAACTTCACTACTTTCAAATAGATAATCTGGAGCGATATAGAGTCTATTGTGCACCGTCTGATTAAATCCAAGAATCAACATATTATGCTCAAAGGCCTGACGAACTGCCTGCAATAACTCATTGCTATAGTTGATATCCAAGTAAATATCCGATAGTTGATAGAGCTCCTGAATCTTCTGCGGACTAGCGTTCTGATAAAGGACCACATTAGGATAGCGAAGCATGTCTAAGAGCTTAGAAGACATCTCTGTCACCGCTGCGATACGGAAAGTGACATCAGGCAAGGATTCTACGATTGCTTCCACTTGCTCAATCTGATCTGAATTGGTCAAGATTAAGGCATCTCTTCGAAGGAAATTATCACGTTTGAACTGGTAATGGTAACCCAAGTGCACAAACTGAGCATGGTATTTCTCGTCAGTCAATTCTAAAGCGCGCTCATAAGTCGCCTTATTTGGAATGATGATCTTCTTAGTACGCACATTATCACTTTCCAAAATCAACTGCATATTTCCCGGAATGGCATCATAAAGAGGTTCCTGCCAAACCAAAACATCTGAGCCAGACTTATCTGGATGATAGAAGGAAACCAAGAAAGGAGTCGCTAAGGTATTAAAGATAAGCTGACTTGTGTCTATTTCCAAATCTTGCAAAAAGAAGGTGATAAATTCAACCTTATTGGCAAAGTAACGCATGGACTGACCAGGCAAAGTCAATAAGATATCACCCGTCACATGGTTTTCAAGCAAAACTTGTTGATCATTGACATCTTGGTAAATCGTCATAATCGGCTCACTATCTGCGCTATAGGTCGTTGTAGCAAAGCAAGCTCCGAAGCGATTATAGTGGTCAACCTGACGTACTCTACCTTCTAGGTCTTTCCAGTCTACCTGTTTAACCAAGCGAGCCTGCATTCCGTCAGCATAATGAATGACAGCTCTCTCCTGTGTCATATCCTCAATACGAGCAGACTGATTATTTCCTGAAATTTCCCAAAAAGCTGGAATAGGAACTTGGTTAAAATAAAGAGGTTTTCCCTTTTCATAGCCTAGATAATAAGTAAAAGGAGAAACCAGACCATCAGGCAGAAAACCATCTGCATCGATGACCACTCCAAGTTGAGAAAGACCAGTAGCGACTAGACTTTCATGTAAATCTCGACTTTCCTGACTATAACGATCATAAAGTTCAATCATGGAGCACCTCTTCTACTGTTTTCTTCCACTTTTCTAACATTTCTTTGGTTAAGAAGCCTTCCGCAATTTGATAAGAATGGGCACGCATAGCTTCCAAGCGATTTTCTTGATACAGTTGACAAATCTTAGTTGAAAAAGCTTGCTTGATTTGGTCTTCTACATGGTCATATGAACTTGGAATCAAATAACCATTTTGCCCATCTTCTATAAATGTCTGATTACCATAAGGCACATCAAAACCGATTAGTGGTAGACCTGAACCAACAGCTTCCATCAAAGTCAAACCAAAGCCTTCGCTGGTAGAAGCCGTCAAGTAGACCTCATACTGGCTATAAATCTGCGCAAGATCCGCATGCCCCTTGAGTTGGATATAGTCCCCAGTCTGATGAGTTGCAATAATGTCTCGAAGAAGAGAATCTTCTCCACCACTACCATAAATATCAAAGGTTAATTCAGGAATTTCCTTACGAGCCTCAATGACCGCCTTGACCAACCAGTCAATGTGTTTTTCTTTGGCAAGACGTGAAGCCGTAATCAAAGAGAATGGCTTACGTCCTTGACTTGACTCAGTTAATGCATCAATACTTCCTACAGGAATAGTAACAATCTTTGGACGATGCTGAGTATATTTGGCAAATTGCTCTTGCAACACTTCTCTCTGTCTATCAGTTGATACGATAAAGAAGTCAACCTTATCTGCATTGGTAAACTGATAGTCATAGTAGTTGTTCCAAAGGATATAGTCCTCATTTGTAGCATTTTCACTATAATGCTCCGCATGAACAACTACTGCTAAATGCGCTATCTGTGCTTCCTCAAAAACAACCTGTCCAATGCCTGTCTCTCTATCAAGAATAACCAAATCAGACTTGTTCAAATTCAAGGATTTCATAAAGGCACGCATAAAGGCTTGCTTTCCATAGAAAATCTTATCCTTGAAACGATAAACTTCTTCCTTCCCTTGATTGATCAAAATATCATAGGCTGGAGTCCCGTCTTCATTATAGAAAGTTCTTTGGTATAGGACTGCAACATTATTCTTGGGAGCAAAGTATTCGCTACAATAACGCGTATAAGAAAAGTAATCCTTACGAATCAGTTTTCCTTTAAAAACATACTCAGCGTGTTGAACCAAGTCCTTGTTCTCATCCACCAAATAACAGGTGACAAACTTATCTTGGTCAGAAAAGAAGACACGCAAGACCTTCCCATTCTTTTCTCTGCGACTTTCGACACCACC
>NZ_KQ970288.1:187046-191364 GCF_001579035.1 Streptococcus mitis
GTAAAATGATTATAAAGCCAGATAACTTGCTCGTCATCAAAACCAATATTGGCTGTTAAGTGCTGAATATTATCGGCTAAAATCATATCTGTAAAGATAAACTTAGAGGGCAGATTTAAATTCCTAAAAATACCAGCACGATAGGCTTGGGCATATTCAACACCACTACTAGCCCAGCCAATTCCTAAATTTATATTGTAAATTGTCATATTTTCTCCTCTTATGGAAAATGAGTCACGATTTCACCTTTTGGAGTGACCTCAACCAGCCCCATCAGGAGATTTCGTACCATATCAGCACGAATTTGCTCTTTCATAGCTTCAAAGCCTGCATAAGCTTCTTGATAATATTCTACAATCGGGTTTTTCTGAGCCACAGGCTGACCACCAATAGCCATAGCTAATTGCTGAAGATAATCCACCTGCTCCACCCAGTTGTCATCAATAGCCTTGAGCATAGAAAGTCGTAAAAAACTGTTCATACAAGCCATGCTGGTCAAGCAATTCTTTCTTTTCAGAAAGCTCTCTATCAATCACCTGCTTCATAAAGCTACGAACTGCAGTCTTGTCAGTCACATCTATATGATCCGGAATCTCTTTAATGTGAAAACTAATATTGGTCACAATAAAGTGAAAGAGCAACTCTCGACTTTCATAATTTGAAGAGGTCACTTGATCTATGTAGCTAGCAATGATTTCCTCAACAACATCCTCTAAGTCACGGGAACCATCTATTAGTCGATTACGCTCCTTGTAAATCATATCCCGTTGAATATTCATACTTTCAGCATATTCTAGTGTCTGACGACGTGCCGAACGTCCAGCACTATCACTAGCATGCTGAGCCTTTTCGACTAGCCTTCGGTATTTACGACCTTTCAATACTTCTGGTTGAGTCATATCTTGAACTTGATAATCTTTATACTTTTTATGAACCCAAGATGGGCCAAATTTTTTGATAACATCGTCCTCTAAGGATACAAAAATTTACTCATACCAGGATCTCCCTGACGACCAGAACGTCCACGAATTTGTAGGTCAATCCGTTGGCTTTCCATCCGCTCTGTTCCAATGACAATCAAGCCACCAAGCTCTGCAACTCCCTTACCAAGTTTGATATCTGTACCCCGTCCTGCCATAGATGTGGCCACTGTCACAGCTCCCATCTGACCTGACTCGGAGATGATCTGGGCTTCACGCGCAGCATTATTTGCATTTAAGACATTGTGCGCAATCCCTTCACGAAGCAAGAGAGATGAATAAAGCTGGGACATCTCCACTGAGCCTACAAAAACGAGCAAAGGATTCCCCTTAGCATGGTATTTTTTGATATATTCCAAAGAAGCATACACTTTTTCAGGCAAGGTCACATAGAGATTATCGGGATAATCAATTCGTTTTTTAGGACGATTTGTTGGAATGCACACTACCGACATATTGTAAGTTTCAAGAAGTTCTTTCTCTGCAACTTTACCTGTACCCGTCATTCCGGATACCTTATTAAACATCTTAAATAGACTTTGATAAGTGATAGAAGCCATGGCTCTCGTTTCTGGAGATAATTTGACATGTTCCTTCGCCTCAATCGCCTGATGAAGTCCCCCTTGCAGTTTGGTCATTTCCATAAGACGTCCTGTCCCCTTATCAACCAGTACCATTTCATCCCCTCGAACGATATAGTCCTTATCTCTTGTATAAAGCTTATGAGCCCTTATTGCATAGACTAAATGACGAGCAAAAACCGCATGTTCTTCCTTATAAAAATGATCTATCCCTAAAAAACTTTCAGCAGCCTTTGCCCCCTTGGTAGTGAGCCAGATTTCATCCTTCTCCTCCTTAAATATATAGTCCTCCCCTTCTACTAAAGTCGTTACAAGAGTATCAATAATACCGTAGTGATTAGATTGAACACGAGGAGAACCAGCAATGATAAGAGGTGTCTGAGCGCTGTCCAATAGGATATCGTCAATCTCGTCAATAATGACATAATCAAAAGGACGTAAAAATTTCCCTTCCTCATTTGAAGACAGATTATCATGTAAATAATCAAAACCTAAATTACTATTAGTTGTATAAATGATATCGGACGCATAAATTCTTTTCTTCTCTTTTGGAGTCAATTCCTTTTGAGCATCATCTGGAAAAGGAACTCCAATAGTCAGTCCTAGAAAACGATAAACTTGTCCCATCTCTTCGGCATCACGTTTAGCTAGATAGTCATTGGTAGTGATCAGCATAGTTCCTTTTCCTGTCAGGGCATTGAGATAAACAGGCATAGTGGCTGTCAAGGTTTTTCCCTCACCAGTATTCATCTCAGCGACATTTCCCTGATGAATAACGATTCCACCCATGACCTGGACATCATAAGGAAACATTCCCAATACACGTCTATCCGCTTCACGAACAACAGCAAAAGCTTCCACTAGAAGATTATCTACCGTCTCTCCTTTAGCAAGACGTTGGCGAAACTCCACCGTTTTTGCAGCTAGTTCTTGGTCTGAGAGAGACTCCATCTTTTCTTTAAGAGCATTAATTTTTTTTAAAATCCTTTTAACTTTTCTAAGTTGAAAATCTTGATAAAAATCTTTAAACACGATTCAGCTCCTTAATAGAAAAAGAATAGAAATCTAGCGATTCAAATCCAGCACTTAGAAGAGAGACTTGATACGTATAAGCATTATCAGGATAAGTAAAGTCAAATATTTTCACTTTTTCTACCTTCTCTTCTAAAATCTCATTATACCGATCAAAAAACGTGACCTTAGTATAAACTCCCTTCTCAGGTTGGCAGTCCATATCGATAGTTAATCGATAATCGTGATTTCTTTTTAACAAGGGGAGACTAGGCTGCGTACGAGCTGCTTGATAATTTACACTTGAGGTCCAACTTTTAATCACTTCCCCAGATGTCATTAAAGGATTGTAGAAACGAATATGCCAATCTGAGTGATACTGCACTCTAGTTCCATACATAAAACTTCCATTAACCTCTCCCCAAGCGATATTTTCTCTTTGCTTTATAAGCATAGCTCACCTCTCCCAAAATCAGCCTGTAGAACCATGCGATAAAAATGTAAGACCCAGGCCACATTTGTGGCCGTATCATCATTATGTCGTCCAGCAGTTCCTTTAGACAAAATCTTCGCACCTGTATTACATAAATAAGTCACTAATTGTTCATATGCTTGAGGATCCATATCCTCATCCTTCATATAGGATAAACCAAAAGTCGTCTTGGAGAAATCAGCTTGTTTAAAGATTTTCCAAAAACGTTGATCTAATTCCAACATATGCTGGGGGCTAATCCCTCCAGCTTGATGTCTCAGTATGTCATAGGCAGTGTTAAAAACCCCTGGAGCTGCTAGTCGACCACGATTAGCTATAGTTCCAATATTGGCAAGAGGTTTACCGACAAGGATTGCTTGCGGTTCGAAACTTGCTCCATAATATAGGGCTGGAAAAGTCCCCATGGAAAGCCCTGACAAGATTAAATCCTTAGAGGTTAGACCTAGATAATCCAAATAATATTGAATAGTAGCTTTAATCTTACTCTCTAACTCCTCACTACCAAGATAAAATGCTCCCCCATTTATACGAGGATCAGAAAACAAAAGAAAAGGACAACCTAGATTTTTCATCATATAGTATCCTTCAAACCCCTCCGCTGTACGATATCCCGCAAAATAGACAGCTAAAGGTGGTTTAAAATCACCTGGATGGAAGAAATAGTTAATTTCTTCACGCTTACTATCGTGTAAGATATTCCCTCCCAAGAAAAACTTTCCAAACTGTTTCCGACTCCAGCGCTGATGAAGACTCCCTAATTGTAATCTCCCATTCCCTCTAGCTTCAACAGAAACAGATAAATAGGCGTCATAGTCTTGCTCTATGACAATAGCCTTTTCTATGTCTTTCTCTGTATAAATCAAATCTTCAGTCATGTCTGAAATAGAACCACGAACTATTTTCTGAATCCTAAATCGAAAATCTACATTCTCACTTTTTTCGTACTCCAACCATAATTCTATAGGTCCATTTTTTTCAACTAAAAAATTATAAGACCAGTAAGCCACCTGTTGGAACTCATCTCCAAAATTTCCTTCTAAAGTCACATATTCAAATCCCTGATAAGAAACTTGGATGGAGGAACTTGGATGAATCTTGATAGTAAAGGGGCTTAATTTATCCCCATATCCTCCTCCAAATAGAGAGGTTGACAAGTCCTTCAATAATTGCTGAGGATTTGAGAAATCTATAGCTAGGGCACATCTCTGTTTTAACAAATCAAGAATGGCTGAATCTGTCGTTTGAAAATCTTG
>NZ_KQ970288.1:191384-195434 GCF_001579035.1 Streptococcus mitis
AGGGTTCGATATGGTGTACAAAAGGCATTAAATCTCTTATATGCTGACCATCCTCTACCAAAATTGCATGAAAATTTGTGATGCTATCCATTTCCATCATTTTACGGAGGGCTAGCGGTGAGTTGGGGCAAAAATAATACCAATCCATATTTTCAGGAATTTCATAATGATGAGCCCAATTATCAATCCCTATTTGTAGGATTTTATAATCCTTTGACATCTGTTACCTCCTCAAGCCAACAATGCAATTTATCTAAGAAACGTTGACCAGTATGTTCCTTGATTTTATCAATAGAGTATACTAAGGCTTGATTCCATTCTTTTAGCCTATCTGTATAGTAGCGTGCAGCCGTTGAAAACTCTGTCACATCTGAAAGTAAATAGCCATTTTTCAAATGTTCTACATAAACAGTTTCAACCCGATTAATCTGAGGAATTCCCGCACTAATCCCTGCTATTTGAGTATAGAGGTGCGGTTGTTTATTCAAATCCACAATCAAACGAACAAACTCTAATGTCTTAATCAACTCCAACTCATCATTCAAATTGACAAACTGAAAACGTAGTTCCTGCTCTTGATTCTCCTCTAATGGATTTTCCGCATCTCCGTAGTTTATTCCTTTTTCTAAACTATCAGTATAAATTTTCTCTTGAATAATTTCATGAACAAGAGCCTCCACATCATCCATCTGTTCCTGATTAGCAGAAAAGGCTCCAAAAATGACCTCTGTATTTTTAGTTTCAGCAATAAATAACAAAACTTGAGTCAATGCTTCCCTATCAATTTCTTCGTTGAAATCAAGTTGATAGTAAATAATAGACTCTTTTCTTGTTTGACTTCGCCCCAGACGTAAACGTGTATCAAAAGGAGAGAGATGGTAAAATTTATTAGAAAGCTCAGGATATAGTTCCTGCAAAAGTTGTAAACTATCCTCTCTATCCACTAACACTAAACTAGCTCGATCAACCGATACTGATAACTCTCTAAAGGTATTCTGTGAATTACGATTGATAAAGAGACTCAAAATTTTAGGATTAGTACTTGGAATATGATCAAAGATAAACTGATCATGATGGGGATGAGAAGGGATGATAAAAATATCCTGTTTTTTCTGCTTCTTCTGTAGATATTTATCAAAATATTCTGCGATTAGTTGGCTCATATCAGTGTAGTAAAGCTGTTTAAAACGGTAACCAAATATTGGATTTACCTCTACTCGTCTTCCCTCGTTTAGATGTTCCCTAAATCGCCAAATTCCTTTAGGATCCAGATAGTCCTGATAAATAGCTTGTCCATCTTCAAAATAGATTACACTAGATACAAATCCTCTGTCGTCCATGATATAGCGCTTGCTCATCTGACCATTTGGATCAAAATACCGAATGTCACTAATAAAACCCTCTACACCATGCTCTATCTGAGCATATTTTATCCCATTTTTTTGAACAATGATTGTAAAAGGACTATAAAGAAATTGGCAATCACTATCCCACTCTATATCTCTAAGATTGAGAACCTGAGTATGTAAATCATGAAAGTCCTGCAAATCATCAAAAATAGAATAAACTTCTGTTTCCAAAACACCCTGTCGATGTAAAAAATAACGTAGATGAGGCTGATAGGACAGTACTAATAATTTTGCTTGTAGTTCTTGTTTTTGAAAAAGCCTAATTTGATTTAAAGTATCATCAAATTCAAATCTAAAATAAGAACTATGCCATGGAATCAAATCAGCATGCCACCGACGTTCTGAACCATACCAAGCTGGAATAAAATAATACATGACAACCTCCTAAATCAATGGTTGATAGGTTTCATTTAATCTAAGAGCTTTAATCTCATCTCTAACCGTAAAAATCATACCACCAAACATCATAAATAAGCCAGGAATCATCGCAACTCTCAATAACTTTTCATCAAATAGAACAAAAAGCATCGGTCCCCCAGCCATGATAACATTAAAAAAAGCACCTATCAAAGAAAATTGAAAGACTAACCTATTAATAAATCGTCGAGTTTCCTCACCAGGATAAACTCCATAGATGTACTCTCCTGTTTTTTTCATACGATCTGCAATTTCTTCTCCACTTATGTTAATAAAGGCAAAAGCTATACTAAATAAAAAGAGAATGAGCATATAGGTATAGATCCAAAGTGGTTTCCCAATTGTAAACTGAGAAGACAATTCAAAGAAGCTAGCATTAGATGGAAACAGTTTCTGTAACAATAAAAGAATATAGGTTGGCAGGCCTAAAAAAGTTGTTACATACATAAAAGGCATCCCTCCAGCTGGATTCAGAACCACATCAAAATAGGAGTACTTTTTAAAACGATTGTGTAAATCAATTTTATGTATTGCAATCCGATAACGAGCTCTATAAATAACAGCAAGTAGATAAACAAATAAAATTCCCATCAGTATTAAAGATATTAATACAAAGATAGAAACGGGTACTGTTTGGAAAGTATCAATCAAATCTTGAGGAATATTTAAAACCATCCCAACCAATAAGATAATCGTCTGACCTCCAACCCCAATACTTGCATTCATATTTGATAACCACACTAAGAAAAAGGCTCCTGCTATTAAAAGGCAGATATTCATGACTAATATCAGAAGATTAGATAGATTGGATTGAATGGGCAAATTTAATGAAACGGCTAATGCTTGAATCAAAGCTATAAACAAAGTCAAATACATCTGTCGTCTACTTTGAATCTCTTCAGGCATGGAAGAGAGACCAAGTCTTTTAGAAAGAGAAATCATTTGCCACAAAATCATAGAAGACATCCACGGAGATAAGCCTATTGAAAATAAAGACAAACTTCTCAAATTTCCACCTACCAGTGCAGTAGAAAAGGATAAATAGGCTGTAGCATCACCTAAAAAATTCCTATTCCTTAAGTCAACAAAAGGAAGTGTCAATCTACTACCCAAAACATAGATAAACATCAAAAGCAGTGTAACAAAACCTTTCCTTACAACTATTGATGAAATATATTTTTTCATAAAACTTCCTTTCATTCTATCTTACTAAAACCAAGCGCATGCCTTATATCTATAACTCAATCCGAACTAGACAGTATGCTCTACTTTTTAATCCAAATTAATCCAAATTTAAATATTATAGTGATTTTATTTATCTCTTGCTATAGTAGAAAAAAGAAGATACTCTATCACACTTCATTGCGCACCAACTCCCTTTTCCTAATCCTTAAATAACAAGACTACATTCTACTTATCTGATGATATCGCAATTACCATTATAGCAAAAAAAGCAGAAAAAATCCGCTTTTAATGCATTTAGCTTGCAAACACAATATTCTTTTTTATGTATTTTATTCCAAATATCTTATATAACAAAACCAAGCTAGTTTATTCAAGCAAGTAGATAAATTCCGCATACCGTTTGAAAATATCCGTATTTTGAAGTCCTAATTCTTTTGCTTGATGATAGAGCATTTTGAGATTGTTTTGTTATAAAATAAAAGAAAAGTGATAATTTTGGGAGATTATACATCTGTCGAATCCTCTATCTCCATTCTAAAAGTTCTAACATTTGGATTACAGCCTTCTTAATGGGAAAATTTTCCCTAATCATCCTCCCAATTCGTCTTGTATTTTCAAGAATATCAGCATAACGTTCTTCTGTTAACTCTTTGTATTTCTCCGTTAACTGATCCAAGTCATCAACTACTAAACCAATCCCCTGGCGTTCTACAAATGTAGCTAGTGCTGAGTCACTTGATACAATAATAGGCAAATCCGCCGCAAGATAAAGGGAAGCTTTATGGGGAGCATTATATCGCTGGTATTCTGCATCACGACCTACTTTTTGAGGATAAGCAGTTGAAGCCCAAACTAAGCCAAAACTGCCTTCAAGCATCGTCGGAAGTGCTTCATGGTCATAACTACCTTTAAAACGAATGTTTTCTCTTTTTTCTACATCTAAACCATAGAATTCAGGATTTGGACCGTAAATATTCATTTCAAACGCATCTGTCATACCATTGATGAAGATAGATTTGTGTAAATTCCCTACATAATC
>NZ_KQ970288.1:195718-199377 GCF_001579035.1 Streptococcus mitis
AGAAGGCTTTAATGTCCGTTCTTTTTTTGCCCCTTGAAAGGTAGTAAATCCAAAAATTTCTAAACTTGTCATTATTGGATCCACGTCAGGTTTTAACAATCTTAAATCCGAGAGCAATCTTTCGCGCATCCTTTCAGAGTGAACGATAATTCCATCTACATCTAGCAAATGAACAATATCTTGATGACCATCTATTACAGCTCGGCGACTTTCCTCCTCATCAAATTCAATCCAATGTCCTAAATCATGAATAATCACAACAACCTTAGCTCCTGCTATACGAGCCTGTTCAAACAACTTTCTTATATAAACATCTGAGGCCAATAAAATCCATTGTATAAATACAACATCCCCTTTTTTCACTCCTGCCATTAAGCCTGCAAAATGCCTTCCTAAACTTTCTGCAGGCTCATCATCCCACGCATAAGTATAAAGACTTAAAGGCTTAAACTGCAATTCTCTAACCAAGGTTTGTTCAATATCGTGTCGGGCTTTACCATAAGCACCATTTCTCCATAAAACTACTTCACTTTCTCCTGTTGTAGTTTCAGATGTAATCCAGTATGTCATTAATAACTCCTCTCTTGACTCTATATTTTCTTGATATAATCACACATTTCTTGAGGATTATCATTAGAAAAAACTTAATCCATATGGTATGGATTGACCACATTATTGAATGATAAAATAGGTTTTTCTTCTCTGCTATCTTCTTTTACATAATCTGCCATATAATATAATAAACAAGAAATTTAGTTGCTGATATGTGTTTACTATTATTAACATTAAACTGTCTCAATTCCTGTTCTTCTTCAGGCAATCGAATATTACAAACCCTAGAATCAAACGGAGTTAACCAATTTTGCAGAGCTCCAAAGCATTCTTGTGAAATACTCCCATTATTGAAAATATATATTTTCAAATTTCTATGATAAGCACACAATGATTTTATGGTTACAATAGCTTGCTCACAATAACTTCTATCAAAACACAGTACAATTGTTTTCTTGTCCATCTTGTTAGTACTCTTTCTGAAATTTACTGCTCAATATTTTTCCTGCTTTTTGCTTTGATTTTTTCACTTTCTACTTTTTGTTCCTTTTAATTATTATCTTTAACACTTAACACTTTAAGCCATTTATCAGCAACAGTTTCATCTAAATAATTCCTTGCAATAGCATATGAGTACTTAGTAACTATATCTTGGTCTAACTCATAATATTTAATGATAGCTTCTGATATCTTTTCAATTAATTCATCTTCTGTTTTACTTTCTGCCTCCGGAATCAAAAAACCATTCTTCCCATTTTCTATAAATATAGGCCCTCCATATGGTGCATCTAATCCGATAATCCCCAATCCATTTGTAACAGCCTCCAGTAAAGTGATACCTAAGGTTTCCCAAGATGCAGTAGATATATAGAGCTGATGTTTTCTATACTGCTCGGTCAATATTTGATAACCGCATAGTTTAATATAGTCTTGGGCATTATTTTCAGTAATAATCTGGTTTAATTTCTCATATTCACCACCTTTGCCAAATATGTTTAAATGAAACTGAGGTATTACCTCTCGTACTTTTATAGCTACCTTAATGGCTATATGAATTTGTTTTCGCGGTTCTAATCGTGCAGCTATCATTGCAGAATAGGGTATCACTTTATCTCTGTTTAGGCTCAACTCTTCAATACTTGCGGCAGGGATAACCACGATTGGGCAATATTTTAGATCAAGATTAGTTAAATATTTTTCTAATTCTATTTTTTGTAATTCTGTTGATACAATGACAAAATCAAATTCTGTAGCATATTTGAACAAGTAAAAATATTCATAGTTCATATCTCCGTATCGCAATTGATGAATGGAGTGCAGGAATACTCCTTTTTTCACATCTTTTGCATATCTTAATAGGGACTGAGAATAAGGAAAACCTGATATTCTATCCATAATCACTGTATCATCTTTGGACAATGATAATGATTTTATAAACAAGTCCATTAAACCAAAATCTCCATCAATCCAATTTATATCAAAACAATATCGGATTTTTCCTGAGATTTGAAAACCTTCATACACAAGCGCTCCTGTTGAATTATAGAAAAGCCTATGATGCCAATTGAATCCATCCTTTTGTAGATACTCTCTACAGATTAAATAAGACGTATAGTAATCTCGCTGATATAGTCTATCTAAGTATAAATGTTCTACTTGATATACCATATTGTTTTCAAACCAAATAATAAGTTTATGCTCTTCGGTTAATTGGTAGACAATTTTTTGAAAATTTCTCTCAATGCACTCACTGTCATCCAAAGATAGTTTCCGAATCATTTCTTCAACTGAAATCGTTGATTTAACCTCTTTTCTCCCACCAAATAAAAAGGAGCAATGATCATTCTGTCTTCCGGTATTCCAATATCTCGAAAATAAGAAATTTTATATCGAGGCGGAAGAACTGAAAATATATAATAGTAATCAAGATTCATTTTTGAAAATACTCTCGCACGATGAGCTTGAGAATTATCAACTCCATTTGCTTCATAGCCTACTAATAGATCAAATATATAGATACTCATTAAATTCCCTCCCTCTGAAAGACTTTTCTATAATAGTCTTTACTAGAAGCATGAATAAACTGCAATTGTCTTTGTATTGCCAAGTCATATTCTTCTTCTGAAAAAATTATTTTCTTGATATCTTCAATCATATGGCTAACATCACTATTTTCATAGAGATAATCAAAATAAATAAATTCTCTTCTATGACATGTTTCCTCAAAACCAAGTAAGAGCATTCCTTTTTCTAAAGCTTCTTCTACAGCATTTAATATTTCTATATCATGGTTAATATCTAAATAGAGCGTACAAGTTTCTAACAATGATTGAAATTGATGTTCTAATATACCGGGATATAGAAATACATTTTCTTTCTCCCATAAATCTGTCAATCTACCTCCCATAGCAGTAATCGCTGCGATATGGAAATCAAGCATTGGTAAATTTTCAACTAAGGCTTCAATTTTTTCAACTTCTTGTGTATGAGTGACAATCAAGGCTCGATGGCCATTCCTTATATTTTTGGGTGGATATAAAGGACTAAGATGACGAACCTTATCATTATCAGAAAGAGAATGAAATACAGAATAATGGTAAATATATAAGTAATCTACATACATTAACCAATCCTGAATCTCTTTTTCAGATAAAATTTCCTGTCCAAGATAGCAGGCAATAGTATTTTCTTTTTGTAAATATTGAGCAATCGATTGATCTCCAATAACAACTACATCCCTATCGGCATTCATTCGAGACAGACAATTTTGCCAAAGTTGCTCCTCATTGAAAATCTGAGTTACATCATTCTCAAATATTGTAAATAGATGATTCTCAGTGTCTTCTATCATTAACAATACACCTTCAGGACTATAGTATTGGATGAAAATAGTTTTTCCTTCCTGATCTAGTATATCTTGTTTATATTTCCAACCATTTATCTGATAATAATCCTTACTTAAAACTCTCCCATTTACATCCAGCCATTCCACCATTTTTACAGTTCTTAACTTTCTGCTTAAATAGTGAATAACCCCTCTTTTAATGTCCTTATCCCATATCGTCCCCTCATTATAGTCCATATGAATTTCCCAAAATTTAGGAACA
>NZ_KQ970288.1:199397-202185 GCF_001579035.1 Streptococcus mitis
GAGGCTTAGTATCTACTGTAGATGAGGTTTGATTTGCAAGTATCATTGGTAAAAACAGCTACAGTCTGAACAGACACCCTGTTCTTCTTTTATTACTACACGGACGTCTACTCCCGAGGAAATAACATCATCTATAAAATCTTGCTCATCATTATTAAATCGATTTGTGAGATAAATCATCTATTTCTCCATTTATTTTCATAATCCAAGTTAGTTAAATTTCGACATATCTATTTCATTGACTACAAACCTTCTACTCTTTTATCAGATAAAAGGAGAAATACTAATCCACTAAATAGAGAAATTCCTTATAACGTCTAAAAATTTCTGTCTCTTGGAATCCAGCCTCTGACATTTGTTTATATTGAAGTTGAAGTCGATCGATTAAGGTTCTTTTCTCTTCGGAAACATCTATTCCTAATAAAGCCAGAGTAGCTATTCTTTCCAAAAGTGCTTCAAATATATCTGTAAAATATTTCTCTGTAAGCAGAGCGCTTAAACTACCTTTCCTAATACGATGTATATACAAATCTTTATGAATATAGCTAGCCTTACATGACTCCATAAATAATTTAAAATTTGTAAAACAATCTCCTATGCTTTTACCAACAGGAAATAGTATCGTTTCAAATAGTCGTTTATGGAACAAAATCCCCCAACTAGTTTCAAACTCTATTCCTCTTTTTTGAATCAATTCATTTTGATTAAAATGCTCTTCTTTATAGTCAAACACATGAATATAATAGTTATTATCATTTTCATTAAATTTTTTATAGCTTCCTATCACTATTTCTGAATCATTTTTTAATGCTGATTGATATAATTCTGCTAGATAATTAGGAACAACAAAATCATCACCTTCTATAAAGGTAATAAATTCTCCTTTTGAATTTAGGATTCCTGTATTTCTTGCAGCAGAAAGACCTAAATTCTCTTGTTCAAAATAACGAAAACGTTTATCTTTATTGATAAACTCTTGACAAATATCTTCTGAATTATCTCTAGAACCATCATTCACTAGTAAAACTTCAAAATACGGATAGGTTTGATTTTCGATACTTTCTAAACATAATCTTAAATATGGGGATACATTATAAATCGGAATGACAACACTAATTAGTGTATTAGGATACGTTACAGTTCCCTCTATATTTTTTAAAAAGTCTAAATGTTCATTTAACAAAACTTTATTTTTTATATAATCCACTCTATATTTCAATAATTTTTGAAATTTATTGAAATAATGAATAGTAGGTAATCCTATTTCTTGTATTTTTTTAAACATTTTTTTAAAAATACTTAGTTCTTGCTCTGCATATTCTTGATTAAAGTTACTTGTTGTGCTATCTCCATGGATTCTATAAACATAAGTTAGTTCATCAACATATGAAACACTTTCTACATTCAGATATAAGCTAAAATAAAAATCTAAATCTTCTCCATATTTTATTGAAGTGTCAAATCGTAGATTATTCACTAGTTCTTTTCTGAATAATTTAGCTACAGCATTATTAAAACATACATTGATACTCATTAGTTTTGGAAAGATAGTAAGAAAATCATCTCTATTCATCTTTTCAAAATTTAGCAAGTTTTTTTCTTGTTTTGTATATACTATGGTGTAGTATGTATCTATATTATTATCAAATTCTTTATAGCAAGAAACTACAATATCAGAATTGGTTTTTTTGATTGAATTTATCAATAATTCTAAATGGTTTTCTGCAATCCAATCATCCGAATCAATGAATGTTATAAAGTCTCCTTTTACATTATCTAACCCTAAGTTTCTCGCAGATGAAACCCCTCCGTTTGCCTTTAAATAATATCTAAATCTAGTATCAGATTCTACAAATGCCTTACAAATAGACTCAGAATTATCTATTGAACCATCATTAACAAGAATTACCTCAAAATTTTTATACGTCTGATTTTTTATACTATTTAAACATTGCTCTAGGTATTTTTCTGCATTATAAATAGGGATTACAATACTTATTAGAAAATCTTCATCATTCAGTTTCAACATTTTTCCGTCTTCATTTACCAATTCCTTGTCATTCATCAAGAAAATCTCTCCTTAACACAACATTTTAAACTATATAACACTTCTGAACAATCATTTACTTATTTAAAAAATATAGTATTTCTTTACATCTTCTATATATTTCTGTATTTTCTAAGCCTGCTTCTTTAGCTTGGAAACAACGGGTTTTAAGCCTATCTTTTAACATCTCTTTTTCCTTAGAAATATCAATGCCAACTATACTTAACACAGCTATTCTTTCCAATAGTGCTTCTAATTCATCGGTTAAAAATTCTTCAGATATATTATCGCTAATACTGCCTTTTCTAATTCTATAAACATATAAATCTTTGTGAATATACGTAGTCTTACACGATTCCATATATAATTTATAATTAGTTCGCGTATCTGCTATATTTTTACCAACAGAAAACATCACATTCTCAAACAACCTTTTATGATATAAATTTCCCCAAATCTTTTGGAATTCTAATCCTTTATTTTCAAGTTGGGCAATGTTTTCTATTAACTCATGTTTTATAAAATGCTCTTCTCTATAGTCGAATATATGAATATAATAATTATTATCTTCTTCTTTGAATTTTTTATAGCTTCCGACAACTATTTCAGAATCATTTTTTAATGAAGTGTAATATAATTCTTCAAGATAATTAGGCTCTACAAAATCATCCCCATCTATAAAAGTAATAAACTCTCCTGTTGCATTTAATTATACCGGTACGTTTCTTAGCTGATGAAAGT
>NZ_KQ970288.1:202373-206076 GCF_001579035.1 Streptococcus mitis
TTCTGCTCAATATACTTAAACCTTTTATCTCTTTCTGCAAATTCTAGACAAATATCTTTTGAATTATCTCTAGAACCATCGTTTATTAGTAATACTTCAAAATGTGGATAAGTTTGGTTCTCAATACGTTCTAAACATAACCGTAAATAAGGATATACATTATAGATTGGAACAATGATACTTATTAAATCTTTAGGATAAGTAACTGTTTCCTCTATATTTTTTAAAAATTCTTGATATTCATTAAACAATACTCTGTTTTCTAAGAAATCTTTTTGAAACTCTAATAAATCCCTGATAGTAGTATAGTAATGAATAGTAGGCAACCCTAATTCTTCTATTTTTTCATATATTTTTTTGTAGATTAATAATACTTGTTCAGCATATTGTTGATTGAATTTACTTGATGTTCTTTCATTATGTAGTCGATATACATATGTCACTTCATCAACATATAGAAATACTACTAATATTATTATATATCTTAAAGAAGAACTCCAAATCTTCCCCATAGACAATAGATTCATCAAATCTAATATCCGTAACTAATTCTTTTTTGAATAGTTTAGATACGGTGATTTTATAACTATTACTAGCATTGATTAATTTTGGAAGAATTACTAAGAATTCTTCTCTATTCAATTTATTATAATTTAACAAGTATTTTTCTTGATTTGAATACACCCTAAACTCAAATCTACTTATATTATCAAACTTTTTAATAGAAGACACTGCCATATCAGAATTGTTTTCTTTAATATTATTGATTAACACTTCTAAATGATTTTCATCCACCCAATCATCAGCATCTATAAATGTTATATACTCTCCTGTAACATTATCCAGGCCAAAATTTCTTGCAGAAGAAGCACCTCCATTTACCTTTGTAAAGTACTTAAATCTAGTATCAACTTTTACGAAATCCATACAAATTGACTCAGAATGATCTATTGAACCATCATTAACAAGAATCACCTCAAAATTTTTATACGTCTGATTTTTTATACTATTTAAACATTGCTCTAAGTATTTTTCTGCATTGTAAACAGGTATCACAATACTTATTAAAAAGTATTCTTCGTTTATAATTTCCATTTTTTCTCTCTTTCTCCTTACAAATGCCCTCTCTCACAAACAGTTGAGCAATTCTCTAAATAATATGATTCTTTTTTAACTCATCTATTTTATTTTGAAGAATGACTTTTTCCTTTTCATAACCATAATAGTCTAGCTCACCAACTCTCCTATTCAATACATATTCATACATTTTGTATGTTTTTTCTATATCAATTCCTTTAATATTTTTTGTTTCCTCGATTCTTTCTTCCAGAGCATCAATATAATCTAAATGACTTAAATTAAAATTTAAACTTAGCCCTTCATAATTTCTCCTATATGCATATATCGTATGATTACAAATCGCTATTTTTTCAGATGCTAAATATAATTTCCAAGTAGTAAATTGATCTTCTGCATATTTTTTCAAAGGATATCTAATATTTTCAAATAAACTTCGTTTATATAACTTAGCCCACGCTGTTGAATAACATAAGAAAGGAACATCAATCATCTCATCCATTTGATTAACGGCAAATTCTTTTTCAACAATAGTAATAGGTAAAACTCCAAAACGTTCCTTCTGATAAATATAAAAATTAGGATCTTCAAATCTACAAAAACCGCCAATAGCCAAATCTGCTTCTGATAACAATGCAGTAGCATATAATTTTTCAAGTGCTTGATCCATTAAAAAATCATCTGAATCTATAAATGTTATATATTCACCTTTTGCTCGTTCAATACCATAATTCCTTGCATCAGACAATCCTCCATTTTCTTTCTCAAAATAATAACAACGCTTATCTTTATCAAGATATTCTCTACAAATTTCAGCAGAAGAATCGGTAGAGCCATCGTTTATTAATAAAAGCTCAATATTTTTATAGGATTGACTTAAAATACTTTCTATGCATTTTCTTAAATACTTCTCTGTATTATATATGGGAACTATGACACTAATTAAATCATCCATTCTGTTACTCCTATCAAAATTTTAATATTATTTTGTATGTATAATTTCTTTTCTATTACACACTTTTTATATACTCTATCATTTGTTCAATCTCTGAAAGATTAAATACTTTATCTGTATAATATTCATTTGCAGTATTTTCAAATGATAAAATTAATTTTCCTGATTCTTTTACTTTTTCAATAACTTCTTGATTTTTTTCTCCATGATTAATATCTAAATAAATATCACATTCACGAATTAAACGATTAATATTCCATTCTAAAAGTGCAGGATGTAATCGTACATTTTCGTATCTTCGAAGACTACCTAATTTATCTCCCATTAATGTCAATGCCATAATATTAAATGTATATTCAGATAATTCTTCCACTAAAACTTCAATTTGTTCTAATTCTTGACTATGTGTCATAATCAATACAGATTTAACTGTTTTCGGAATTTCATGGGCAATTATTTCTGACCAATCCAATAGTGAATACTTCCACCAAACATCTCTTAATCTACAAAAAGAATACAAATTCCAAGGTTTACTTTCAGATAAATAATGAATAATAGCTGGTAAAGGATTTATAGATTTCTCTAAAATAAAGTATTGTTTTCTTTGTTCTGCAAGACGATCATATCCGATTTGAAAATTATATGTGTCATCTAAAACAATATAACGTCCCTCACAAACTCGGTTTAGTACAGTTTGATCCGCTTCTGGAAGTGTTTCGTGTTCTCTATTGGTAATTTCAATACATTGTTTTTGAACGTTTTCTTCTTTCCACAGTTTGTTGTTTATTAATAATACTCCCGCATTAAAATAATCTTCCAATCCAAATACAACTTTTGCGGCAGCTACTAGATGGTTTCCTAACTCTATTTTAAATAAATCATTCAAATTTCGAGTTACAATAACATCCGAGTCCAAGTATAATACCTTTTCTTCCTCTACAAATTGAGGGATAAGATAACGAGCAAAAGTCATATAATTTATATGACCACCATGAGGTGCCATTTTCCACTCTTTAGAAATAGCATCACCAGTTAATTTTATATCTACTAATTCACTATTTCTACATTTTAATCTTTTTCTAATACCAATAAACCACTCTTGAGGTATGTCACTATTCATTATATATACTTTACAATTGTCATGATGATAACATACCGACTTCAATGTTGCTTCAATATATCGAATATATCCATAATCACCCGCTAATACAAAAGTTGCCTTATTCATTACAAATATTCTCCGTTCAATTTAATTAAGAATGTAAAAAGTAAAAGTTTGAAATATGAGACAATAAGCATCATCAAAAATCAGAACAAAGATGGTCATTTTATCTTATAAACAGTTCAGCAAAAGTTGATAGATTCCAAAAGCTAACTGGGATCTATCACCAACTATTTTAATCATCATTTTTAGATAATTCTTTAACTACAACAATATAAGTAAATTCCACTTCTAATGACAGATACGTTTCAGAGGATGATTTAAAGCTCTTATAAATTTTATCTATCAATTAGAGACTAACATTACTTAATTCTCACCGATCATCATTTTCTGATAAGCTTCGTTAACAAAATAGTAGCTCAACTTCATAATACATTGTCCTAACACTCTTTAAAAGACAAAAGATGTTTTAAAGAATGCCATTAATAATAAAAGGAAAATACTTTTCC
>NZ_KQ970289.1:0-969 GCF_001579035.1 Streptococcus mitis
AGCTACCGAGGCTCCCCTAGGACCTCCTTCTCCACTTGCAACATAGGGTTTATTATCAAACGATTCTTCACTACTATTTGCTTTTGTTCTAACTTTTGATAAAAACAACATATAGTCATTAGTTCTATCAAAAGATTGTTCAATTGTCCAGACCACATTACTTCCAAGGACATTTATCGTCTCTATTGGAAAAACACCCTCATCCGTTTTTCTAGCAATCGCAAACTTTCCTGCTTCACCGTTAGCATCAACAGCTGCCCAACCACCAAAATCATGAATTTCCTTCACCTCTCCGACAGCAACGCCTGTAGAAGCACCAACTTCGTTCATATTTTGGATTTTTTCATTATTTTCTACCTTATCTGGTAAGTTCTTCAAGGCATTAACCAACTCCTCCACACTAGCATCCGCACTTGGTGCTGTGTAAGTCTGGTTTGCCGATGGGTCATCCGTTGCAGCATCTGCATCTGGAGTGGCACTTATATCACGTTTTTTACGTGATTTTGGTTTCTTGCTTTCTGTTGTTGCCGCGGGCTTGGTTGTTTCTACCGATCTAGTAGATTCCTCTTCAACTGTTGCTCTTGTTTGGTCTTTGTTTTCTACACTATTTATTTCTGTAGATAGCCTACCAGTCTTGTTCTCAACTTCTGTATCTAGAGCACTAGGCGACGCTACTGGAGTCGCCCCGTAGGTTCCATTCTGAACATCTGGGTCTTTCAGTGGTGAGCCTTGTGTTTCCTCATTAGTTGAGGTTACACCTTGCTCTGTGGCAGACACTGTCCCATTTCCTGGAAACATGAACAAGGCTGCTACTGCAACACTAGCAGCTCCAAAGCTAACCTTACGAATCGAAAACCGCAAGCGTTTTTCTCTATCTTCATTACCTTTATAAAACATATATGAATTTACTCCTTTTCCGATGATTATCGGTTAATATATATACGGAAGGGCAATAAAAAGCCCCCACCC
>NZ_KQ970289.1:989-2208 GCF_001579035.1 Streptococcus mitis
CCCTAAAATATTTATGCATATTTTAGACTGGCTTAACCTATTATACTCTTTTTCATTTTATAAATCAAGCATTATAGTGTTTTGAAGTTGAAATAGGACAACACAATTTCTAAATCCTTGTTAGAAATTTAATTTGAATTCCCTAATCGATTTGTTCATACTCTGTTTCAATCCACTATATAAACGAACCTTGATATCAATTTAGAAAAAAACCGATATCAATCTATCGGCTTTTCTACATTTACATTATTTTTTTAGCTTCTGCTTTGATTTTTTCAACTACTTCTTGAATGTTCAAACCAGTTGTATCAAGGTAGACAGCATCCTCTGCTTGTTTGAGAGGCGAAGTCTCACGATGACTATCCTTGTAGTCACGCGCAGCAATTTCCTCTTTTAGAGTTTCAAGGTCTGTTTCAATTCCCTTGGCAATATTTTCCTTGTAACGACGCTCTGCTCTTTCATCTACCGAAGCTACTAGGAAAATTTTCAATTCTGCTTGTGGCAATACAACAGTCCCAATATCGCGACCGTCCATGACAATCCCGCCTTGCTGGGCAATTTCTTGTTGGAGAGAAACCAGTTTCTCACGCACTTGAGGAATTGCTGCAATAGCAGAAACATGATTGGTCACTTCATTTTCACGGATAGGATGGGTAATATCCACATCCCCTACAAATACAAGCTGCTCCCCAGTTTCTGAACGTCCAAAACTGATTGGATGCTGGTCCAATAAGGCTAAAAGCTCCTCAATCTCTTCCACTCCTAACTGGTTCTTGAGAGCCATATAGGTTGCCGCACGATACATGGCACCTGTATCTAGGTAGGTGTATCCAAAATCCTTGGCAATGATCTTTGCGACCGTACTCTTACCGCTGGAAGCAGGACCGTCAATAGCAATTTGAATTGTTTTCATATCGGCTCCTATTTTATTTTTATAACATCACCTGGATTAGCAAACCAAGACCCTGTAGCCATGTGCCCAGGATTTAAGGCTTCTAACTGTGCAATGGAGATTCCAGCACGAGCTGCAATAGCTGCTTCTCCTTCTCCTGCGAGAACTTTAATCGTTCCTTCAGGATTAGTAGCTTCTTCTGAACTACTAGAAGTAGATTCTGGCTCTGAACTCTGCTCAGGTTGGGAACTGCTTGAAGATGAGACTTGTACTACACTTGCATCTGAATCATGAAAATCTTTCAAGGCTGCCGTGCGATTACTCCCC
>NZ_KQ970289.1:2665-5639 GCF_001579035.1 Streptococcus mitis
CCATAGTAAAATTATAGTCTTTTCACTTTTATTTTTTTCTGTAAAATCAGGAAGGTCACTTTTTTCTTTAACGAGATAAAGTGGTCTTTTTTTAGTCTCCAAATAAATTTTACTGATGTACTTGCCGAGAATCCCAATGGTCAAGAGTTGAATGCCTCCAAGAAAGAGAATGACTGCCATCAAAGAGGTCCAACCTGATGTCGGATTGCCCAAAATGAGAGTCCGAACCACAACAAAAAAGGTCATCAGTAGAGAAAGAAAACAAGATAGGAGACCAGCTACAAAGGCTATAATCAAGGGAAAATCTGAAAAATTAACAATCCCTTCAATGGAGTAGAAAAAGAGTTGCCTAAAACTCCAACTGGTCTTGCCAGCCTGTCTTTCGACATTGGGATAATCCAGATAGTGGGTTTTAAAGCCGACCCAGGCAAAGAGTCCCTTAGAAAAACGATTGGACTCGGTCAAACTTAAAATGGCATCGACTACAGACCTTCTCATCATACGAAAATCACGGACACCTGACGGCAGGGCTACTGGGCTGATTTTTTTCATAAGGCGATAAAAGAGATTAGCGCAGAAACTACGAAAGAAGGGTTCTCCCTCCCGACTGGTTCTCCGTGTTCCTACGCAGTCCAAGTCTGCATTTTGGTCTAGTAAAGCTTTCATCTCAAGCAACATACTAGGAGGATCTTGGAGGTCTGCATCCATTACCACCACCAGATCTCCTGTCGCATATTGCAAGCCTGCATAAAGAGCTGCTTCTTTTCCAAAATTTCGAGAGAAAGAAAGATAATGCACTGCCGGATTTTGTTCCCGATAGGACTTTAAGAGTTCCAAAGTCCCATCACTTGATCCATCGTCAACAAAGACATACTCGATTTCTGTTTCCAAATCTGGAAGTAAAGCTTCCAGAGCCTGATAAAAAAGAGGAAGTACTTCCTCTTCGTTTAAACAGGGGACAATGATTGACATCACCATCTTAGTCTTCAAATCCATTTGGATGCTTGCTTTGCCAACGCCAGGCGTCTTCACACATTTGGGTGATGCCGAGTTCTGCTTCCCAGCCCAGTTCTGCTTTGGCTTTTGCAGGATCTGAATAGCAGGCTGCGATATCACCTGGGCGACGGTCTACAATGCGGTAAGGAATTGGGCGTCCCACTGCTTTTTCCATGTTTTGGATAATTTCAAGAACTGAGTAGCCTTTACCTGTTCCAAGGTTATAAACATTTAGGCCTGAACCTTTTTGGATTTTTTTCAGAGCTGCAACGTGACCTTTAGCCAAGTCAACAACGTGGATATAGTCACGAACACCAGTTCCGTCTTCCGTATCGTAATCGTCTCCAAACACTTGCACTTGCTCTAATTTTCCAACGGCTACCTGAGTCACATATGGCAAGAGGTTGTTTGGAATACCATTTGGATTTTCTCCCAAATCACCACTCTCATGGGCTCCGATTGGGTTAAAGTAACGAAGCAAGACCACATTCCATTCTGAGTCTGCCTTGTAGATATCCGTCAAAATTTCCTCTAGCATGAGCTTGGTACGACCGTATGGGTTGGTCACTGAAAGTGGGAAATCTTCCAAGATGGGCACTGTATGAGGATCTCCGTAAACTGTCGCAGAAGAACTGAAAATAATGTTTTTACAGTTGACTTCTTCCATAGCTTTCAAAAGGCTAAGAGTTCCTGCTATATTGTTGTCATAATAGGCAAGAGGGATACGGGTAGATTCTCCAACAGCCTTCAAACCAGCAAAGTGAATGACACCAGTTGGTTCTTCTTGTTTGAAAATGTCACGAAGAGTATCTGTATCACGGATATCAGCCTCATAAAAAGGAACTTCAACTCCTGTAACTCTCTCAACAACTTCTAAACTTTTACGGTTACTGTTGACAAGGTTATCCACCACAACAACTTGATGACCTGCTTGGATTAACTCAATAACAGTGTGAGTTCCGATAAAACCAGCTCCACCCGTTACCAAAATCTTTTCTTGCATCTTCTTTCCTCGATTCTCGGATCATTTTTTCTTATTTTACCATTTTTGATAGGGAATGTCATTTTCCATCCTAGAGGGTAAGATAAAATTTCAGTAAAATCTTATTCGTTTTTTAGTCGTTTGACATAATTTTCAATTGGGTAGTTTTCAGGGTCCAAGGTCAACTCCTTGTCTTGGATTAGTTGAGCTAGATGGTAACCGATAATAGGGCCGGTTGTGAGACCTGATGAACCTAGGCCACTGGCTGCATAGACACCTGCCAATTCTGGCACCTGCCCAAAGAAAGGAGAGAAATCACTGGTATAGGCACGGATTCCCACACGCTCAGATCTTGAAGTAGCTTCGGCCAAGATCGGATAGTGAGGCAAGGCGACCTCCTCCATTTGTTGGAGTAAGGTTTCATCTACCGTCAAATCAAATCCCATATCATTTTCATGAGTAGCACCTAGAGACAATTTCCCACCTGCAAAAGGAATCAAATCCCACTCCCCTTCTGGCATAACAACAGGGTATGATTCCATGTCTTGGGCCAGCTGATAATCTCGGAGTTGTCCTTTTTGAGGACGGACATCCACAGCATAACCCAAGGGTTCTAACAAGTCCCCCAACCAAGCTCCAGTCGCCAAAATAACCTGATCAAATACCTCTTCGCCAATCTGGTATCCTGATGCTAAAAGTGTTAGAGTCACTTTTTCTTTGACCAGCTTGACCTGACTGGCTTCCAGCAAACGAGTCACTATGAGTTGACCATCTACTCTCGCTCCACCAGAAGCATAGAGCAAGTGATCAAATCCCTGCAAGCCAGGGAATAATTCATTAGCTGATGCTGGGTCCAGAATGGCTAATTGCCCTATCAAGGGAGATTCTTCTCTACGCTGGAGGGCCAGTTGATAGAGTTCTTCCAACTTGGATTCATCTCTTTTCAGGAGAAAGACTCCCGAACGCTGGTAAAAGTCGATTTCTTGCCTCGACTTT
>NZ_KQ970289.1:5845-12838 GCF_001579035.1 Streptococcus mitis
CGACTTTTCTAAATCAGTCAACAAATTAACATAAAAATCAGCCCCCAAGCGCGCCATTTTGTACCAGGCTTTATTGCGGCGTTTGGAAAACCAAGGACTAATAATTCCTGCTGCCGCCTTGGTAGCTTGACCTTGTCCATGGTCAAAAACGGTTACTTCTAGGTCACTTTCTTTAGAGAGGTAGTAGGCAGCTGTTGCACCTACAATCCCTGCTCCGATAATGGCAACTTTTTTCATTGTTTTCACTTTCTAACTAGATATGGTGAAAAGGATTGGTCGATGCCTGACTAGGCAAGATATCAATATCCCAGCCCTTTTCTTCCTTCCATTGAGTAAGTAGTGCTGCAATTTTTTCTACAAAAAGCACTTCGATATAGTGACCTGGGTCCAATGCTAGCAAGCCATCAGACAACATATCCTGGGCAGTGTGGTAGTAAATATCACCAGTGATATAGACATCCGCTCCTTTAGCTAAAGCATCCTTATAGAAAGACTGCCCGCTACCACCGCAGATAGCCACTCTTGAAATAGGCTTCTGCAAGTCATTCTCTTGATAATGCACCATTCGAAGGCTATATAGACCAAAGACTTGCTTGACATGTTGGGCTAATTCTCCAAATGTCTGAGGCTGAACATTCCCAATACGACCAATTCCACGTTCTGGACCTGTCTCCTGTAGATAAGTCGTCTCCTCGATTCCTAATATCTGGCAGAACCAGTCATTGAGGCCATTTTCAGCGATGTCAATATTGGTATGGCTGACATAAACTGCAATGTCATGCTTTATCAGATCGATATAAATCTGATTTTGCGGACGGCTAGCTACCAAATCCTTGATGGGACGGAAAATCGGTGCGTGCTTGACGATAATCAAATTCACACCCTTTTCAATAGCTTCAGCCACCGTTTCTTCACGAATATCGAGGGCAACCATGACACTGTGGATCTCCTTGTCCAAAGTGCCAATTTGCAGACCACGGCTGTCTCCCTCCATGGAAAATTCCTGAGGGCAAAAGGCTTCATATGCGTTAATTACTTCACTTGCTAGCATGGAGAACCTCCTTGATGGCTTGAATTTTATCTACTAAAACTTGACGCTCCTCTATATTTTTTTCTGGGATTTGTCCGAGGGCAAACTCTAGCTTAACAGCTTCTTTTTGCCATTTTTGGACAAAGACTGGGCTGACTTCTTTGGACAAGAAAGATCCAAATCGAACATCACTGGCTGATAGTTTCATTTGTCCTGCTTCCACCACCAAAATCTCGTAAAACTTGCCAGCTTCTTCTAAGATGCTTTCAGCTACAATCTGAAATCCGTTCTCTTGTAACCAGATACGCAAATCGTCTTCACGATTATTAGGCTGGAGGATCAAACGCTCTACATTAGCTAACTTGTCCAAGCCTTCTTCCAATATCCTAGCAATCAAACGACCACCCATACCAGCAATGGTAATGACAGACACTTGGTCAGTCTCTTCAAAAGCTGCCAAGCCATTGGCTAAACGAACCTGGATTTTTTCCTTTAGGCCGTGAGCCTCAACATTTTTGACCGCAGACTGATAGGGACCTTCCACCACCTCACCTGCAATGGCACTTTTGATTTGTCCTCTTTCGACCAACTCGATAGGCAGATAAGCATGGTCACTCCCCACATCTAGTAAAATGGCTCCCTGTGGCACAAAGGAAGCCACTAATTCTAATCTCTTTGAAATCATCTTCTCTCACTTTCCAAAACTCTATTACCTCTTATTATACCACATTTCAGCTAGCAATCTTGTACCTAAAAAGACCGCAATCCACAGATTGCAGCCTTTCTTTATTTTCTGGCTTGATAGCGACTAGTCAGGATGAAAATCACGGTAAAGACCAACATCATGACACCATAAACAGGTAATGTTTGTCCTGTTAAGGTTGAAATTTCAAGCAGTTTTTGAATTCTTGGGAAGAGAGCTGTGGCTAGGAAGCCTCCTACTGACCAAACAATCAAGAGGACACGCCAGAGAGTGAATGGCATGCAGGCTCTAAATACGGATAAGAAACCAATTGACCCCAAGAGATAATAGAGTAGAGTTGAAATTTCTAACTCAGACCAACCTTGGCTCGTTCCAAATATTTTCACAAAAAGAACGCTGAAGACGACCATGAGAGCACTTGGTAGAGCACGAAGCATGGATCTTCTGAGAAAGTTTGGCTCAACAGGTTTGATATTTCGCTCAAAAGTCAGAACGAATGGTGGGAAACCTTCCACGAACTGGTCAATCATGGTAATCTGGATTGGAATGAAGGGAAAAATCAAGATCCACTCAGACCGACCTAGTAAAGCACTGGCGATACAGATAACTGCTAACAGGAAGGAATAGATGGTCTTTATCAAGAAAATCGGGGCGATGTGGGCAATGTTATTGACCACACGACGACCTTCAAAGAGAATCTCAGGAACATCATTAAAGTCAGAGTTCAAGAGAACCAGATTGGCAATCTGACGTGTTGCCGGGTCTCCCTCAGCCATCACGATAGAACAATCCGCCTCACGAAGGGCCAGGATATCATTGACTCCGTCTCCTGTCATAGCCGTTGTATAACCCGCTTTTTTCAGCGTTTGGATGATGAGTTTCTTTTGATGAGGGGAAACACGTCCGAAAATAGCTGTCTCCTCAGCCATAGCAACCAATTCCTCATCCGTAATTTTCGAGCAATCTACATAGCTGTGGTAGTCCGCAAAACCAGCCTTCTGAGCAATGCTGGATACCGTAACTGGATTGTCACCAGAGATAATCTTGAGGCCCACTTCCTGAGAACGGAGATAGTCCAGCGTCTCTGCTGCTCCCTCTCGAATCGGGTCCAAGATTTCCAGCAAGGCCAGAGCCTGAATATCAGATAGTTTCTGTGGTTTGTGATGGTCTAATTTCTCCTGACTGAGAGCTAAGACCAAGACACGTGACCCTCTCTCCAAGGCCTCTCTGGCTTCTGGGACCTCAGAATCCAGCAACATCTCAGGCGCCCCTAAGAAAACTGTTCCCAAACCTTCTAACTCCATGGCTCCCCACTTGCGGTCGCTTGAGAAAGGAAGATTAGAGAGCATAGGATAGGCTACTTGGCCTTGGAAACGCTGTCGAATAGCTTGGGCAGTTGGATTTTTATCCTCACTATGGGCTATGTAGCTGGTCAGGATGCTGGCAATAGTCTCTTCACCATAAGTTTCCGTCAGAGGAAGGACAGCCTCCACCTGCATCTTTCCTTGGGTGATGGTACCCGTCTTGTCCAAACAGAGCATATCCACGCGTGCCAAGGTCTCAACAGAGTACATCTCCTGAACCAAGACCTTTTTCAAGCCCAGCTTAATCACTGCAGTCAAGAGCGAAGCAATGGTCAAAAGGGCAATTCCCTTAGGCAACATTCCCAGAAGGGCTGTCGACGAGTTTACAACGGATGACTTGAGAGGCAGGCCTTTTAAAATCAAGGCTTCCAGCAGGAGAGCCAGACCAAAAGGAATGATAATCTTCCCAGTAAAACCAGCTAACCTGTCCAGCGATTTCATGATACGGGAGTTGATCGGTTTCACTGTCTTAGCTTCTAGCATGAGTTTGGCAGCATAATTGTCTGCACCTACATGATGGACACGAGCTAAAACTGCCCCACTGGCTAGGAAACTTCCTGACAAAAGCAAGGCGTCAACTTCCTTTTGCACCAAATCACTTTCCCCCGTTAACATGGCTTCATTGACTTCCGCAAAGCCTTCCAAAACCAAGGCATCACTAGGAATCTGCTCTCCTGCAGACAGACGAATCACATCTCCTAACACCAATTCTTCAGGATTCAGAGCCACTTCTTGGCCATCACGAATAGTCTTGACCTTTTCCTTAGTCATGAGATTGAGCTTGTCCACCATGTGTTTAGCCCGCAGCTCGGTCACAATTCCAGAAAAAGCGTTAAAGCAGATAACGGCAAAGAAGACCAGATTGCTCCAAGCCTGCACAAAGGCTAGTGCCAAAGCAATGGCAAAGTTCAAAGCGTTAAAAAGGGTAAAGACATTTCGTTTAACGATTTGCCAAGTGCTGGTACTGGCCGAAGCAGTAAAATCATTGACCAAGCCCTTAGCCTGTCTTTCCTTGACTTCTCTTTGGGTTAATCCCATAATCTTATTTTTATCCATAAATTCTATCATATCATTTTTTTTAACAGAATTCTAATCTCATCCCAAATATACACCTAGTCAAGGGAAAAGTTTGCCAGCCCTCCTTTGATAAGGTATAATAATAACAAGAAAAGAATCGAAGGAGATCGCATGTTTTATACTTATTTACGTGGATTGGTTGTCTTGCTCCTATGGTCTATCAATGGCAATGCCCACTATCATAATACTGATAAAATTCCTAATCAAGATGAAAATTATATTTTGGTTGCACCTCACCGTACCTGGTGGGATCCTGTTTACATGGCCTTTGCGACCAAGCCAAAACAGTTCATCTTTATGGCCAAAAAAGAACTCTTTACCAACCGTATTTTTGGTTGGTGGATTCGTATGTGTGGTGCCTTTCCTATCGACCGGGAAAATCCTAGCGCCTCAGCCATCAAATACCCTATCAATGTTCTCAAAAAAAGTGATCGCTCTCTCATCATGTTTCCAAGTGGGAGCCGTCACTCAAACGATGTCAAGGGTGGAGTTGCCCTGATTGCCAAAATGGCCAAGGTCCGTATCATGCCTGTTACCTACACAGGTCCCATGACTTTGAAGGGCTTAGTTAGCCGTGAGCGTGTCGATATGAACTTTGGAAATCCAATTGATATCTCAGATATCAAGAAAATGAATGATGAAGGCATTGAAACAGTCGCCAATCGTATCCAAACGGAATTCCAACGTCTGGACCAAGAAACCAAACAATGGCACAATAATAAAAAACCAAATCCACTCTGGTGGTTTATTCGCATCCCTGCTCTCATCCTTGCCATTATCCTCGCTATCCTAACCATCATCTTTAGCTTTATCGCAAGCTTCATCTGGAATCCAGATAAGAAAAGAGAAAAACTTGCATAGAAGAAATGAACCTTGGTCAAACGGCCAAGGTTTTTTATATAAATGAAAAATTCATGCAACAAAAAAATCCCCCCGTAGGGAGAAAAGCTGGTTTATTTTACCTTACAATGCTAGGAACCGTAACCGAAGATTATACTTGAGTATATCGAGGTAAAATGACAACGTAAAAAGCCCTCTGAAAATCAGAGAGCTGATTTGAGCCCGGGCTAAAATCCTAGTGAAACAAAAAAATCTACACAATCAGAAAAGTCTCTATCGTGCCATTTTCATACATGATGTATAGTCCAAGTAGAATGAATACTAAGGGCACAATGATTCGCTCGTATTTTTCAATTGTCTCGAATATTAAGGGAATAGAGGATAACACCCGACTAATCTCGCATAAGATAATTATGCCGATTACAAACACAAGCAAGGCCACGAGGGTCTGTGACCAATCTAATGAAGCAAAATAAGGTATATAGATACCTAAATTATCTCCGCCAGACGCAATTGTTAGCAATGTAACTGTCCAAAACAGTTGATTTGCCTTGCTTTGTTCTAATCTTTCAATAATTTCTTCCTCTTCTTCCTCTTCTTCCTCACCTTCTCCAACAATTGCAAAGCGAATCCCTAAATAGATAGGGATTAAACCAAGCAATCCAACCATCCATTCTTCAGGCACGAAATTAACGACATAAGCAGCAACTAAACTCGCCCCTACAAGTAAGCCTGTGCCTAGATATTGCCCCGCATAAATATGCCATTTTTGTTTATTCTGTGATAGCTGTGCAAATAAAATAAATAAAATAATTAAATAATCGATACTGGTGGAAATATAAACACCAATAGCAGATATGATTGTCTGTCCCATAAAAAACCTCCTGTATTGGTCAGTAATAAATCAGCAGATTTTAGGAGAGCACAGACACATTAATTTAGCTATCGCTAGTGGGTAATGTCGAACATAGGAAAGCATTTTACTCCTCCTCAAAACGTAGTTACAAAGTAATTTCTAACTGGAATTCGGTGACTACTTCCATGTAAAGTATAACATATTATACTTTACTTCGTAAAGTGTGGGCTCTCCGAGGGGGCTTGCAGACAGTTACTCGGCTTTTCAAGCCGAGTAGCTACGCACCTTTATGGTGTAATTAGCTGATACCATTTGATGTTTTTGTAGTCTCCAAAATTGTGACCGATAAAACCTCAATAAAAAAAACCTCTGAAAATCAGAGAGCTAACTTGAGCTCTGTCTAAAATCCATACAAAAAAGCTACCCAATTTAGAGTAGCTTCATTATCAAGATATGCTCAATTGAACACGGCCTAAGCACTTGGCAAAAAAGATAAAATCTCCTAGAAACTGAAGTTTCTTCGTCAATTTTCCTATTTTTGCTTTGTGCTTTTGACGGCCTTTGTATCTTGAATTAGCGACGAAGTCCTAGAGAGTTGATCAACTCACGGTAACGGTTAACGTCGTTTTTACGCAAGTATGCAAGCAAGTTACGACGGCGACCGATTTTTTTCATCAATCCACGGTAAGTAGCGTGGTCTTTTTTGTGTTGTTTGATGTGTTCGTTAAGGTGGTTGATTTCCCAAGTAAGGACAGCAACTTGAACCTCTACTGAACCTGTATCACCTTCGTGACGTGCATATTGTGCAATGATTTCATTTTTTTTCTCTTTTGAGATTGCCATGATGTTTCTCCTTTTTATTTGGCTTCATCCGAGTGACAGGTTGGCATGCCTGTAACCAAGAAGAAGTTATTTGTCATTACGACAATCCCTATTCTACCAATAACTAACTTCTTTGTCAACAGATTTACTTTCTTGTTTTAAATATGCTATAATACACATAGAAAGATAGCCAAGTTGTCTGTTATTTTAAAACGAGGTGATTATCATGCGTAGATTCTACTCCCATCTCCCCTACTATCTGGTCATATTTTTCTTTTTATTTGGCCGCTTTATCAGTTGG
>NZ_KQ970289.1:12858-15849 GCF_001579035.1 Streptococcus mitis
TTTTTCTCAAGAGTCTCTACGTAAATAATATTCTCTTCTTTACACCTCTGGTAATCTTGATTGTATCGCTACTTTATAGCTACCGTTTCCGTTTCTCACTTTGGTGGTTAATTGGTAACGGACTGCTCTTTTGCTTTACTATCATAACTTTTGGTGAGTTTATACTAATTTACTTGCTAATCTATGAAACCTTGGCTCTGGTGGGCATGGCTTCCGGTATTGGCATCAAGCATATTCTACAAAAATGAAAAACAAAAAACTTTCACAAAATCCTTGAAAAATCTCACAATCATGCTATAATAATCTATAGAGACAAGTCACTTAGTCCCTTTCTACTAGAGAGTGCGTGGTTGCTGGAAACGCATAGAAAGCCTAAACTGACACTACTCTTGAGTTTTTTATGAAAACATAAAACGGTGGCCACGTTAGAGCCAATCAGAGGTGTCCCTCTTTTTTGAGGAACATAAATGAAGGTGGAACCACGTTGCGACGTCCTTTCGAGGATGTCGCAATTTTTGTATGAGGAGGCTAACTATGGAGTTGCAAGAATTAGTGGAGCGCAGTTGGGCAATCCGACAAGCTTATCACGAACTGGAAGTTAAGCATCATGATTCCAAGTGGACGGTAGAAGAAGACCTCTTGGCTTTGTCTAATGATATTGGAAATTTCCAACGATTGGTGATGACAAAGCAAGGACGCTACTATGATGAAACACCCTACACACTGGAACAAAAACTTTCAGAAAATATCTGGTGGCTAGTAGAACTTTCTCAACGTCTGGATATAGACATTCTGACGGAAATGGAAAACTTCCTCTCTGATAAAGAAAAGCAATTGAACATTAAGACTAGGAAGTAGTCTGCAAAAAAGTCAATGCTTAAAAACTATGAAATAATAAAAAGGAGAACATCATGATTAACATTACTTTCCCAGATGGCGCTGTTCGTGAATTCGAATCTGGCGTTACAACTTTTGAAATTGCCCAATCTATCAGCAATTCCCTAGCTAAAAAAGCCTTGGCTGGTAAATTCAACGGCAAACTCATAGACACTACTCGTGCTATCACTGAAGATGGAAGCATCGAAATTGTGACACCTGATCACGAAGATGCCCTTCCAATCTTGCGTCACTCAGCTGCTCACTTATTCGCCCAAGCAGCTCGTCGTCTTTTCCCAGACATTCACTTGGGAGTTGGTCCAGCCATCGAAGACGGCTTCTACTATGATACAGACAACACAGCTGGTCAAATCTCTAACGAAGACCTTCCTCGTATCGAAGAAGAAATGCAAAAAATTGTCAAAGAAAACTTCCCATCAATCCGTGAAGAAGTGACTAAAGACGAGGCACGTGAAATCTTCAAGAACGACCCTTACAAGTTGGAATTGATTGAAGAACACTCTGAAGACGAAGGTGGTTTGACTATCTATCGTCAAGGTGAGTATGTAGACCTCTGCCGTGGACCTCACGTCCCATCAACAGGCCGTATCCAAATATTCCACCTTCTCCATGTAGCAGGTGCTTATTGGCGTGGAAATAGCGACAACGCTATGATGCAACGTATCTACGGTACAGCTTGGTTTGACAAGAAAGACTTGAAAAACTACCTTCAAATGCGTGAAGAAGCTAAGGAACGTGACCACCGTAAACTTGGTAAAGAACTTGACCTCTTCATGATTTCTCAAGAGGTTGGTCAAGGTTTGCCATTCTGGTTGCCAAATGGTGCGACTATTCGTCGTGAATTGGAACGCTATATCGTTGACAAAGAGTTGGCTTCAGGCTACCAACACGTCTACACTCCACCACTTGCTTCTGTTGAACTTTACAAGACTTCTGGTCACTGGGATCATTACCAAGAAGACATGTTCCCAACTATGGATATGGGTGACGGGGAAGAATTTGTCCTTCGTCCAATGAACTGCCCACACCACATCCAAGTCTTCAAACATCATGTTCACTCATACCGTGAGTTGCCAATCCGTATCGCTGAAATCGGTATGATGCACCGCTACGAAAAATCTGGTTCCCTTACTGGTCTTCAACGTGTACGTGAAATGTCTCTTAACGACGGTCACCTCTTTGTGACTCCAGAACAAATCCAAGAAGAATTCCAACGTGCTCTTCAGTTGATTATCGATGTTTATGAAGATTTCAACTTGACTGAATACCGCTTCCGCCTCTCTCTTCGTGACCCTCAAGATACTCATAAGTACTTTGATAACGATGAGATGTGGGAAAATGCCCAAACTATGCTTCGTGCAGCTCTTGATGAAATGGGTGTGGACTACTTTGAAGCCGAAGGTGAAGCAGCCTTCTACGGACCAAAATTGGATATTCAAGTTAAGACCGCTCTTGGAAAAGAAGAAACTCTTTCTACTATCCAACTTGACTTCTTGCTTCCAGAACGCTTCGACCTTAAATACATCGGAGCTGATGGCGAAGAGCACCGTCCAGTTATGATCCACCGTGGAGTTATCTCAACTATGGAACGCTTCACAGCTATCTTGATTGAGAACTACAAGGGTGCCTTCCCAACATGGCTTGCACCACACCAAGTAACCCTCATCCCAGTTTCTAACGAAAAACACGTGGACTACGCTTGGGAAGTGGCTAAGAAGCTCCGTGACCGTGGTGTCCGTGCTGATGTCGATGAGCGCAATGAAAAAATGCAGTTCAAGATCCGTGCTTCACAAACCAGCAAGATTCCTTACCAATTGATCGTTGGGGACAAGGAAATGGAAGACGGAACTGTCAACGTTCGCCGCTACGGCCAAAAAGAAACACAAACTGTCTCAGTAGATGACTTTGTTCAGGCTATCCTTGCTGATATCGCCAACAAATCACGCGTTGAGAAATAAAAGTCTAGCACAAAAGCCTCCAATCGGAGGCTTTTTACGTCTCTTCTTACTCAAGGACTAGGTTCACTTGAGCAAACTGAATCCGCACTGTCGTTCCTTTTCCGACCTCAGACTCGATACGAATCTGGTGCCCCAA
>NZ_KQ970289.1:15953-19187 GCF_001579035.1 Streptococcus mitis
AGTCCAGATGACTGCTGGGTTAGGCGTCCATTATACCCTGAAAATCCACGTTCAAAGACTCGGAGGACATCACTGTTTTTTATCCCGATTCCTGTATCCTTGATACAGAGTTCCTGGCCTTCCATATAAATCTCCAGACCACCTTCCTTGGTGTACTTGAGACTGTTTGAGATGATTTGCTCAATAACCACTAGTAGCCACTTTTTATCCGTCACGATTTCTTTATCAAGGTCATGTAGATTGACATTTAGGCCTTTTTGAATAAAGAAAAGAGCGTATTTACGAATTATTTCCTTAACCAAGTCCTCAATTTGAACTTGCTTTAAGACCAAATCATCATGGAAACTTTCTAAACGCAAGTACTGTAAAACTAGATTGGTATAGGAGTCGATTTTGAAAATTTCCTGTTCTAGCTGTTGCTTCAGTTGGCGGTCAGCTACTTCTGCAACTAAGAGTTGACTAGCTGCAATGGGAGTCTTAATCTGATGGACCCACAAGGTATAGTAATCCAGCAAATCCGTCAGTTTTCTTTCTGCTTCTGACCTCTGCTGATAGAGTTCCATCTCACGCGCTTCTAATTTTTCTGCTAAAGCTATTTCCAAAGGAGACTTGGCTTCCCTCTCTCCATAGAGAAGTTCCTTACGATAGACCTGCATCTCCGCCAATATGTCCCAAGTGAAAAATAAGATGGTTACAAAGCAACACAAGAGGAAAAAGTAGAGAAAGTAAATTCCCAAACTGGCAAATAAAAACTGAAAGAGCAAAACCAGAAACGTCAAAGAAAGTAGATAGACAAACAGACGACTACGGGAGCGCAGATAGGCTAGAAAAAATTGTTTCCAATCAAGCATGCTTTAATCCGTACCCTATTCCTTTCTTGGTTTCGATAAATCCTACCAAGCCATGGTCTTCCAATTTTTTACGCAAACGAGCCACATTAACTGAGAGGGTATTATCATCAATGAAAAAGTCACTATTCCAAAGTTCTCGCATGAGGTCATCACGTGCTACAATATTTCCTGCGTGTTCAAATAAAACGCGTAAAATCTGGAATTCATTCTTAGTCAAATTCAAGACTTGCCCTTGATAATGTAAATCCATTGATTTAGTATTGAGGATAACACCGGCATATTCCAGTAAACTCTCGTCACGACCAAACTCATAGGAACGACGCAACAAGCCCTGAACCTTGGCTAAAAGAACCTGCTGGTCAAAAGGCTTGGTCACAAAGTCATCCGCTCCCATATTGATTGCCATGACAATATCCATAGCCTGGTCTCTCGAAGACAGAAACATGATGGGAACCTTGGAGATCTTGCGAATCTCCTGACACCAGTGATAGCCATTAAACAAAGGCAGTCCAATATCCATGAGGACCAGATGAGGTTCCGACTGGACAAATAGACTCAAAACTTCCATAAAGTCTTCTACCAGAACCACTTCAAATCCCCATTCAGAGAGCATTTTCCCGACCTGTTGACGAATGACCTGATCATCTTCTACTAATAAAATCTTGTGCATGCGCTTCTCCTTTTCTATTATTATAACAGATTTTTCCATGCTGGAAGGTCTGAAACTGAATGTGAAAGAGCTTGTTTTTAGCCAACAAAGCAAGACAATCCTACTAGCTAATTTGAGGGAAATTTGATAAGATAAATAAAAAGAAAGGAGCTCTTATGGCCAATATTTTTGACTATCTGAAAGATGTCGCACACGATTCCTTTTACGACCTTCCATTGAATGAATTAGATGTTTTAGCCTTAACAGAAACCACCTACCTCTCCTTTGATAATCTGGTCTCCATAACTCCTCAGCGACTTTTAGACCTGGCACCTCAGATTCCAAGGGAGTCTAACATGCTGACCAATAAGGACCGTCTCCAGCTGTTGGATCAACTCTCTCAACACAAGCGCTTTAAAAATTGCAAACTCTCCCATTTTATCAACGACATTGACCCTGAACTGCAAAAGCAATTTGCGGCTATGACCTACCGTCTCACTCTCAATACCTATCTGATTGTCTTTCGTGGGACTGATGACAGTATCATTGGATGGAAGGAAGATTTCCACCTGACCTATATGAAAGAAATTCCTGCTCAAAAGCACGCTCTCCGCTATTTAAAGAACTTTTTTGCCCACCATCCTAAACAAAAGCTCATTCTGGCCGGGCATTCCAAGGGAGGAAATCTAGCTATCTATGCTGCTAGCCAAATTGAGCAAAGCTTACAAAATCAAATCACAGCAGTTTATACCTTTGATGCGCCTGGTCTTCACAAAGAACTGACACAAAGCGAGGGCTATCAAAGGATAATGGATAGAACCAAGGTCTTCATTCCACAAGGTTCCATTATCGGTATGATGCTGGAAATTCCTGCCCACCAAATCATTGTTCAAAGTACTGCCTTGGGTGGTATCGCCCAGCACGATACCTTTAGTTGGCAAATTGAGGACAAGCACTTCGTTCAACTGGATAAGACCAACAGTGATAGCCAACAAGTCGACACAACCTTCAAGGAGTGGGTGGCCACAGTCCCTGACGAGGAGCTTCAGCTCTACTTCGACCTCTTCTTTGGCACCATTCTAGATGCTGGCATTAGCTCCATCAATGACCTGTCTTCCTTAAGAGCAATCGAACATATTCATCATCTCTTTGTTCAAGCACAATCCCTCACTCCAGAAGAAAGGGAAACCATGGGACGCCTTACCCAGTTATTGATTGATACTCGTTACCAAGCCTGGAAAAATAGATAAAAAGCTTATGAAAAGGTAATACTCTTCGAAAATCTCTTCAAACCACGTCAGCGTCGCCTTACCGTACTCAAGTACAGCTTGCGGCTAGCTTCCTAGTTTGCTTTTTGATTTTCATTGAGTATAAAAACCTTCTCACAAGCTTTTTTGCTTTAAAGAAGAATTCACTCCTTCATTTGACTCTCTGCATCGGCCACAACTTGCTCTAAACTTGTCTGACCAAGCTCTGCTTCCATAGCCAGCTGGATTCTCTCCAATTTTTGATCCAAAACATCATGAATATGAGCTCCAACTGGGCAATTTGGATTTGGATTGTCATGGAAACTAAAGAGTTGACCAGTCTTTCCAAGACACTCAACCGCCTGATAAACATCTAAAAGACTAATATCCTTAAGGTCCTTGACAATCTCTGTTCCGCCCGTTCCACGCGCTACTGAAATCAGCTCTGCCTTCTTCAACTGGGACAAGATCTTTCTGATAATGACAG
>NZ_KQ970289.1:19282-27526 GCF_001579035.1 Streptococcus mitis
GCAGCTAAAAATCACTGGTCACCTTGCTTTCCTTCCCCTCGAGGGCGATAATTATCAGCATATGAGTCGCAATGGTAAATCTACTTGGAATTTGCATCCTCTTCTCCTTTTTACAAGGCTAGCCTGCCTCTACTCTTCTTTTTCTTTTATTATACCCTTTTTAGTTGTAATGTCAATCGTTACCACTTTTCAACCAAGCATCTAATTCCCTATCATAGCCTTCTTTCTGGGCTAATTTTCTCAGAAATTCCTGATTGTGGGTATGGTGGATCCCATTGACCAGACTTTCATAGTAAACCTCAAAATAGGGTAGTTTGAGGTCTTTAGCCAACTGCAATTCAGCTGCCACATCGTAGTCTACCCGTCGGAAGTCCATATCTACCAAGCCCTTGTCATCAAACTCCAAAATCATGTACTGGGCTCGCAAGTCCTTCCGCAACTGGGCATCCAAAAAGAAAGGTTGCCCAATCGAACCCGGATTGACAATCAATTGTCCACCAGTCCCGTAACGAAGTAACTGCTGATGAATATGACCATAAACAGCAATATCACAAGGGGGATTGGTCACCAAGCGGTCAAAATCCTCCTGTGCTCCAGTATGAATCAACTCTCGCCCCCAGTTCTTATCAGGCAGATGATGGCTAATTCCTATCGTCAAATCACCAAACTGATGATGAAGCTGGAGAGGTTGATTGTGGAGCAGTTCGATTTCTTCTAGGGAAATTTCCTCTAAAACATACTGGCACTGGCGCAAGAGATAGCGTTGACTGGGACGAGTACTATCCAACTCCTTGCGGACACCATGCCAAAGACTGTCTTCCCAGTTTCCCAAAACTCTAGCTGTAATCGGTAGTTGAGCCAACAAGTCCAAAATCCTTCTACGCCCTGTCCCTGGCATCAGAATGTCTCCCAAAAGCCAGTATTCATCCACTCCTAGCTGCCGAGCATCTGCCAAAACAGCCTCCAAGGCGGTGGTATTTCCATGAATATCTGAAAGAAGAGCTATTTTCGTCATATCCATCTCCTCGTTTTTTCTCTTGCAATAAGTATAACATAAAAAGTCACAGCTAGAGAAATCTAGCTTTTTTTGATATACTAGATAAAGATATTAGACAAGAGGAAACGAATGACCCCGAATAAAGAAGATTATCTAAAATGTATTTATGAAATTGGCATAGATTTGCATAAAATCACCAACAAGGAAATTGCGGCTCGTATGCAAGTCTCTCCCCCTGCCGTAACTGAAATGATTAAACGGATGAAGAGTGAAAACCTAATCCTAAAGGACAAGGAATGTGGCTATCTACTGACTGACCTCGGCCTCAAACTGGTCTCTGAGCTCTACCGTAAACACCGCTTGATTGAAGTTTTTCTAGTTCATCATTTAGACTATACGAGTGACCAGATTCACGAAGAGGCTGAGGTCTTGGAACATACTGTCTCTGACCTGTTCGTGGAAAGACTGGATAAACTACTAGGATTCCCCAAGACTTGCCCTCACGGAGGAACTATTCCTACCAAGGGAGAACTCCTAGTTGAAATCAATAACCTGCCACTATCTGACATCAAGGAAGCTGGCGCCTACCGCCTGACTCGGGTGCACGATAGTTTTGACATTCTCAGTTATCTGGACAAGCACTCCCTTCACATCGGTGATCCGCTCCAAGTCAAGCAGTTTGATGGCTTCAGCAATACCTTCACTATCCTCAGTAAAGAAGAGGATTTACAAGTAGGTATGGACATTGCCAAACAACTCTATGTCGAAAAAATCAACTAATTTCTCAAGTACCCCAACCAACCCTGAAAGTTTGATTTTCAGGGTTTTCTCATCTATTTTTTGTATCAAAAACGATAGTAAACGCTTTCATCATTTGACTAAATATTATATAATAATTATATAAACTATTACGTCACTAACAGATGAAAAAAGGAGGCCTTATCATGAAAAACATCATCTTCATCAAAACCATTCAACTCCTTGTCATTGATGGAATCATGCTGGCATTTTTGACATTTAAAGAAGAGCTTACTTGGGACTGGATTTTGATTTATAGCGGTTGGCTCATTTTCTTTCATCCTGTGCTATTGACCTATCTTTCTAACCAACTTTGTGACCACTTTAGTCAACTCTATTCCCAGATTAGACCTAGATTCTGGCGTTTTGCCTTACAAATCCTTCTATGGGATAGTCTGATGATTCTCTCCTTGATATGTTTAAGTAGCATCCCACTTTTCCTTCAGGGCACTCTCCTCATCCTAGGTCATCTCATACTTTCCTATCGCATAAGCCAAAGCCTGAAAAGAGACTTCCCAAAAGACTATCAAGAACAGATTTCATTTTGGAGTATTTTATGATAGATGAGAAAAACCAAGCCGGCTGGGCTTGGTCTTTCTTATCTATTTTTAGTATCAAGGATAATGGTAACAGGTCCGTCATTGACCAGCTCAACTTGCATATCCGCTCCAAAGATGCCTGTCTGAACGGGTACTTCTTGCGCTAATTTTTGGTTGAAAGCGTCATAGAAGTCTGATGCCATATCAGGCTTGGCTGCACCTGTAAAGGCTGGACGATTACCTTTCTTGGTATCCGCAAAGAGGGTAAACTGAGAAATAGAGAGGATTTCTCCTTCAATATCTTTGACAGACAGATTCATCTTGCCTTCTGCATCTGAAAAAATCCGCATGTTGACCAGTTTTCTCACAGCATAGTCCAAATCTTCCTCTTGGTCCTCTGGTCCAACACCAACCAGCAATAAAAGTCCCTGATTGATTTTTCCCTGAACCTGACCTTCGATACTCACTTGGGCTTTTTTAACCCGTTGGATAATGATTTTCATAATAGCCTTTCTAGTAAGAGCTAGGACAATTAGCCGTTGGTCCGTTTGACAGAGTAAACTTCTGGCACACTCTTAATCTTGTCCACAACCGTGGTCAGCGTCGAGAGGTTGGCAATGCCGAAAGACACATGGATATTAGCAAACTTCATATCCTTGGTTGGTTGGGCATTGACTGTTGAGATATTCTTGGTTGTGTTTGAAAGAACTTGCAGTACATCATTCAACAGTCCTGTACGGTTGAGGCCGTAAATATCGATATGGGCCATATACTCCTTATTTGAGCTAGAGTACTGGTCTTCCCATTCCACATCAAGGAGACGTTGCTCATAGTTTTCTTGGGCACGCAGGTTCATACAGTCCACACGGTGAATAGCCACACCACGCCCCTTGGTAATGTAGCCAACAATATCGTCACCAGGAACAGGATTACAACACTTGGCAATCCGTACGAGGAGACCTGTGGCACCTTCAATGACCACACCACCCTCATGCTTGACCTTGAGGGTTTCTTTGTTTTCAACCTTGACCTCGCCACCTTTGACAAGTTCTTCTGCTTCCGCCTTGGCCTTGGCACGTTCTTCTTCACGGCGTTCCTTTTCAGTCAGACGGTTAAAGACAGTAATAGCACCGATTTCTCCAAAACCGATCGCCGCAAAGAGGGATTCTTCTGTCTTGTAGCTAGTCTTTTGTAGAACTTGGTCCATGTGGCGCTTGTCCATGAATTTATTGGCCACATAGCCATTTTCTTGGAATTGGGCCATCAACATCTCACGACCCTTGTTAACGGATAATTCCTTGTCTTGGTTTTTAAAGAACTGACGAATCTTGTTGCGCGCCTTGCTGGTCTTGACCATATTGAGCCAGTCACGGCTCGGCCCAAAGGAGTTGGGGTTGGTAACAATTTCAACCTGATCTCCTGTCTTGAGCTTAGTTGTCAGTGGAACCATACGGCCATTGACCTTGGCACCAGTTGCTTTTTCACCGACCTTGGTATGGATTTCGTAAGCAAAATCAATCGGTCCTGAATCTTTTGGAAGGGAACGGACAGCTCCATCTGGTGTAAAGACGTAAATCTCCTCAGCCAAATAGTTTTCCTTAACTGAATCAACAAATTCCTTGGCATCATCAGCCTGGTCTTGGAGCTCCATCATCTCCTTGATCCAGTTCATCCCAATAGCTGATTCCTTGCTGTTAACCTGCCCCTTAACGCCTTTCTTATAAGCCCAGTGAGCCGCAACCCCGTACTCAGCCACCTCGTGCATAGCCTTGGTTCGAATTTGGAATTCGATCGGCCCTTTTGGCCCATAAACAGTCGTATGGATAGACTTATAACCATTGGCCTTGCGGTTAGCAATATAGTCTTTGAAGCGGCCAGGCATCGGTTTCCAAAGTTCATGCACATAACCAAGCATGGCATAAACATCACTTTGGGTATCCAAAATACAACGAATAGCAATCAGATCATAGATTTCCTCAAACCGTTTTCTCTTATCCTGCATTTTGCGGAAAATCGAGTAAATATGCTTAGGACGACCGTAAATCTTCCCTTTCAGGTGACGATCTGTCGTATATTCCTCTAATTTTGTGACTACCTCATCCACCAAGGCTTCACGCTCTCTACGTTTTTCCTTCATCATATGGGTAATCTTGTAAAACTCCGTTGGATTGAGATAACGGAAAGATAGGTCTTCCAATTCCCATTTGACGCTAGAAATCCCCAGACGGTGGGCAAGAGGGGCATAGATTTCCATGGTTTCTTTGGAAATACGCTCCTGCTTGTCTTTTCGAAGGTGTTTTAGAGTCCGCATATTATGCAAGCGGTCAGACAGTTTGACCAAGATAACACGGATGTCCTCAGACATGGCCATGAGCATCTTGCGGTGGTTTTCAGCCAACTGCTCCTCGTGAGACTTGTACTTGACCTTACCAAGCTTAGTAACCCCATCTACGATTACCCGCACATCAGGACCAAACTCTCTCTCCAAATCGTCCAAGGTCGCATCAGTATCTTCTACCACATCATGCAAGAAACCACAAGCTACTGTTACAGCATCTAGCTTGAGTTTGGCTAAAATACCTGCTACTTGGATAGGATGAATGATATAAGGCTCGCCTGATTTGCGGTATTGACCACTATGGCAATCCACCGCATAGACCAAGGCCTTATGGACAAAATGGACATCCTCTTCCGTTAAATATTCTTTGGTTAAAGCGACAACTTCTTCGCCTGTTAAATTCACTTCTTTTGGCATCTCTACTCTCCAATTCTTCCTACCATTTTATCACTTTTTTAAGAATATGAAAACTAGATTGGAACAGAATAAGAAAAAAATAATTCAGAATTGATTGATAATTCTGAATTATTAGTATATAATATATTACGAAGTTAGATTTTAAACTTAGATGATAGAAGGAGAGATAGAATAACGGAAACAATATTGTAACCCAAAGACTTTCTGACTTCCCTCAATTTCCTTGAAGATACGAAAGCTAAACAGTGGAACTCGTGTCACATACACTGGTACCTTGACTGGATTTTGGAATTAATACTCAATAAAAATCAAAGAGCAAACTAGAAAGCTAGCCGCAGGTTGCTCAAAGCACCGCTTTGAGGTTGTAGATAAGACTGACAAAGTCAGTCACATATATACGACAAGCCGACGCTGACGTGGTTTGAAGAGATTTTCGAAGAGTATAAAAATCCTCAAGATACTTTCTTTTATCCTTTAGTTTATAAGGAGAACACCTATGAAAAAAACTGCTATTTCTATCTTTGCTCTCCTAGTTTTAGGAGTTAGCTGTCTGTTCCTATTCAACCAGCAAAGCTATAAAAAAACAGTCGTTCAATACTATGCTAACGACCAGAACCTGCCCAATAGGATAACTTATAGTGAATATAGCGATAAACGAGAAGCCAACTACGGTGGCACTCTAAACATCACGTCTATCAAACAGGCTAATGACGGAGTTTATGCAACCTATGAAGGGCAATTGACACCTCTCCAATATTGATAAATTGATAACCAGCCTGTCTTCATCTAGTCATGCTGGTTTTTAAGTTCATTCTAAATCCTTACCTATTCTCCCCAACTGTGCTATACTTATCTTAGTACATTCTTTGAGATTGGAGCTAATATGAAAATCCATAAAACCGTAAATCCTGTTGCCTATGAAAATACCTATTATCTGGAAGGTGAAAAGCACCTCATCGTTGTCGATCCCGGTAGCTATTGGGACGCTATTCGCAAGACGATTGAGAAAATCAACAAACCAATCTGTGCCATTCTATTGACCCACGCCCATTATGACCATATCATGAGTCTAGACTTGGTGCGCGAGAATTTTGGTAATCCTCCTGTCTATATCGCAGAGAGCGAAGCCAGCTGGCTCTACACGCCTGTTGATAATCTCTCAGGGCTACCTCGCCACGATGATATGGCAGATGTGGTCGCAAAACCTGCAGAACACACCTTTGTCTTTCATGAGAAATATCAACTGGAGGAATTTCGTTTCACTGTCTTACCAACACCAGGGCACTCTATCGGCGGTGTTTCCCTAGTCTTTCCTGATGCTCACCTAGTCTTGACAGGGGATGCCCTATTCCGTGAAACAATCGGACGAACCGATCTTCCGACTGGTAGTACGGAGCAACTCCTTCATAGTATCCAAACCCAACTCTTCACTCTACCAAACTATGATGTCTATCCAGGGCATGGTCCATCTACTACTATTGCTCACGAAAAGACCTTCAATCCTTTTTTCTAGCAAGATGATGACAATAGATATCGTAATTTAATACTCAATGAAAATCAAAGAGCAAACTAGGAAACGAGCCACAGGGTTACTCAAAGCACCGCTTTGAGGTTGCAGATAAAGTTGACGTGGTTTGAAGAGATTTTCGAAGAGTATAAGTAAACTATCCAGCAAGTCTTTCCATTATAAAAGGCATCCAATCAAGTTTTCACACCTGATTGGATGCCTTTTGCTAATTACTTGCTTCTTTATATTACCAAATAATCACGCGCTCTTCTGGTGAACGCCACATACCGTCTCCTTCCTTGACATCATAGGTTGTAAAGAAATCATCGAAGTTTGGTACTTGCACATTGACACGGAGTTTGGCTGGCGCATGCACATCCACGCTAGCCAAAAGTTTCATAAATTCTGGACGACCTTTCATGCGCCAGATGCGACCGAAGTTGTAGAAGAATTCTTCTGCTGAGAAGTCTGGTTCTCTCTTAGCTGCTTCAAGCGCTGCAGCGATTCCTCCCAAGTCAGCCACGTTTTCTGATACAGTCAATTTACCGTTAATGGTTGCTCCATAAGAATCCTGTCCATCAAATTGGTCAATAACTTTTTGTGTTTTCTCCTTGAAGGCAGCATAGTCGCTCTCTGTCCACCAATCCTTGAGGCTACCATTTTCATCAAAGGAAGCTCCGTTGGTATCAAAGGCGTGGGAAATTTCATGGGCAATAACCGCCCCGATACCCCCGTAGTTAGCAGAAGATGACTGATGCAAATCATAGAAAGGTGCCTGTAAAATAGCCGCTGGGAAGACAATCAGGTTCTTCTGTGGATTGTAGTAAGCATTGACCATATGAGCAGGCATGCCCCATTCCTTGTAGTCAACAGGTTGGTTCCACTTACTCCAACTGTGCTTGATTTCCACACGCGCAAAGGCTAGAGCATTGTCAAAAAGACTAGCAGTCTCATCCACTACCTTGTCCTTGTAGCGTTCTGGTAATTCTTCTGGGTAACCGATGTAAGGCTTGATAACATTGAGTTTAACGATGGCCTTGTCACGAGTTTCAGGAGTCAGCCAGTCATTCTTAGCCAAGCGTTCCTTATAGACATCAATCATAGTTGCCACTTTTTTCTCCACGTCTGCTTTAGCTTCTGGAGAGAATTTTTCATGGGCATACCAGAGACCCAGGGCTTGTTTGAATGGACCTTGTGCTAGCTGGTAGGCTGCCTTGACCTTGTCTTTGGCCTCTGGAACTCCTGAAAGCGCACGGCTATAGGCACCTGACAAGACACGGATTTCTTCTGTTAAATAGCTGGTTGAGAGATTAACAACACTTAAAATTAAGGTTGCCTTGAGGAGAGGCCAAGCTTCTTCACTATAGAATTGGTCTGCGGCTTGCCAGAAACGTTCCTCGTCTACGATAACCTTGTCTGGTACTTGGCCAAGAACGGCTTGGAAGAAGTCATCCAAAGGTAGGGCAGGTGCGAATTTTTTGAAATCTTCATATGAATATGGATGGTAGAGTTTAGCATATTCTGAACTTTCTTCATTAGAGAGCACCACTGCCGCAACTCGACGGTCCAATTCTAGTCTTTTCTCTAGCAAGTCTTCAATTTCTGCATCAGAGAAATCATAAGCCTTGAGAAGATTTGCACTGCTTTC
>NZ_KQ970289.1:27754-33631 GCF_001579035.1 Streptococcus mitis
AGAACATTGATTCTGGCATCCATAAAGTCTGGCGATACACCAAAAGGAAGGAAATTAGGTTTTCCTGCAAGCTCAAACTCTGCTAGTCTAGCTGTAAAATCCGCAAAAGTCTCCAATTCTTGGAACTCTTTAAGAAGAGGCAAAACAGGTGTGATACCGTCAGCTTCTCTCTTGTCGAAATCACGAACTAGGCGGTGGTATTTGACAAAGTTTGCCAAGATAGCATCCTCAGGCACCTCTTCATCTGCCAACCACTTGTCTGTTGTCGCCAGCATCAGATCTTCAATTTCCTGGTCTAAATCAACAAAACCTCCTGTTTGAGACTTATCTGCTGGAATTTCAGCTGTTTTCTGCCATTCCCCATTGATTGCATCATAAAAATCGTCTTGATAACGTGTCATCTTGTTCTCGCTTTCATTTGTACTTGCTTTTAGCTTAACAAAAATTACTTGGGAATGCAATTAAAAATGATCTTTCTCTTACCATCATTTCTCAGTTATTATTTTAATTTTTTTAAAAATTAACTTGACTTAATTTTTTTTTAAGGTATATTAAGAGTCAGGAGGAATACAAGTTTATGATACGTATCGAAAACCTCAGTGTCTCCTACAAAGAAACGTTGGCACTTAAGGATATTTCACTAGTGCTCCAAGGACCAACAATTACCGGTATCATTGGTCCAAACGGCGCTGGGAAATCAACACTATTAAAAGGGATGCTGGGAATTATCCCACATCAAGGTCAGGCATTTCTCGATGACAAGGAAGTAAAAAAATCCTTGCACCGAATTGCCTATGTCGAACAAAAAATCAATATCGACTACAACTTTCCTATCAAGGTCAAGGAATGTGTCTCGCTAGGACTCTTTCCTTCTATCCCTCTCTTTCGTAGTTTAAATGCTAAACATTGGAAGAAAGTGCAAGAAGCCCTTGAAATCGTCGGCCTAGCTGACTACGCTGAACGGCAAATCAGTCAACTGTCTGGAGGTCAATTCCAGCGGGTCTTGATTGCCAGATGTTTGGTTCAGGAAGCCGACTATATCCTCTTGGATGAACCCTTTGTTGGGATTGACTCTGTCAGTGAGGAAATCATCATGAGTACGCTGAGAGATTTGAAAAAAGCTGGTAAGACGGTTCTCATCGTCCACCACGACCTCAGCAAGGTTCCCCACTACTTCGATCAAGTCTTGCTTGTCAATCGAGAAGTGATTGCCTTTGGTCCAACCAAAGAAACCTTTACCGAAGCCAATCTCAAAGAAGCTTACGGTAATCGACTCTTTTTCAATGGAGGTGACCTATGATTGCAGAATTTATCGATGGATTGCAAAAATTCCATTTCTTACAAAATGCCTTGATAACAGCTATTGTCGTCGGGGTCGTAGCTGGAGCTGTGGGATGTTTCATCATCCTACGCGGGATGTCACTCATGGGAGATGCCATTTCACATGCTGTCTTGCCAGGTGTTGCCCTCTCCTTCATCTTGGGCCTTGACTTCTTTATCGGAGCCATTGTCTTTGGACTGCTAGCTGCCATCATCATTACCTACATCAAGGGAAACTCGATTATCAAAAGCGATACCGCCATCGGCATTACCTTTTCTTCTTTCTTAGCCCTCGGTATCATCTTGATTAGTGTCGCTAAAAGTTCAACTGACCTTTTCCATATCCTTTTTGGTAATATCCTGGCCGTCCAAGATACGGATATGTTTATTACTATGGGTGTTGGGGCAGTCATTCTCTTGTTAATCTGGATTTTCTTCAAGCAACTCTTGATAACTTCCTTTGATGAACTCTTGGCCAAAGCCATGGGAATGCCTGTCAATTTCTATCACTACCTTCTCATGGTACTCCTGACTCTCGTGTCTGTGACAGCCATGCAAAGTGTCGGAACTATCCTGATTGTAGCCATGCTGATTACCCCAGCTGCAACTGCTTATCTGTATGCTAATAGCCTAAAAAGCATGATTTTCCTTTCCTCAACCTTTGGAGCGACAGCTTCAGTTTTGGGACTCTTTATCGGTTATAGCTTTAACGTTGCGGCAGGTTCTAGTATCGTGCTCACAGCTGCCAGTTTCTTTCTCATTAGCTTCTTTATCGCTCCAAAACAACGATATTTGAAACTGAAAAATAAACATTTGTTAAAATAAGGGGCAAAGCCCTAATAAATTGGAGGATCTAATGAAAAAATTAGGTACATTGTTCGTTCTTTTTCTTTCTGTCATTGCTCTTGTAGCATGTGCTAGCGGAAAAAAGGATGCAGCTTCTGGTCAAAAACTAAAAGTTGTTGCTACAAACTCAATCATCGCTGATATTACTAAAAATATTGCTGGTGATAAGATTGATCTTCACAGTATCGTTCCTGTTGGTCAAGACCCACACGAATACGAACCACTCCCTGAAGACGTTAAGAAAACTTCTCAAGCTGATTTGATCTTCTATAACGGTATCAACCTTGAAACAGGTGGCAATGCTTGGTTTACAAAATTGGTAGAAAATGCTAAGAAAACTGAAAACAAAGACTACTTTGCAGTCAGCGAAGGCGTTGATGTTATCTACCTTGAAGGTCAAAACGAAAAAGGCAAAGAAGACCCACACGCTTGGCTTAACCTTGAAAACGGTATAATTTTTGCTAAAAACATCGCAAAACAATTGAGCGCTAAAGACCCTAGCAACAAGGAATTCTACGAAAAAAATCTCAAAGAATATACTGATAAGCTAGACAAACTTGACAAGGAAGCTAAGGAGAAATTTAACAACATCCCTGCTGAGAAAAAACTCATTGTAACCAGCGAAGGATGCTTCAAATACTTCTCTAAAGCCTACGGTGTCCCAAGTGCCTACATCTGGGAAATCAATACTGAAGAAGAAGGAACACCTGAACAAATCAAGACCTTGGTTGAAAAACTTCGCCAAACAAAAGTTCCATCACTCTTTGTAGAATCAAGTGTGGATGACCGTCCAATGAAAACTGTTTCTCAAGACACAAACATCCCAATCTACGCACAAATCTTTACTGACTCTATCGCAGAACAAGGTAAAGAAGGCGACAGCTACTACAACATGATGAAATACAACCTTGACAAGATTGCTGAAGGATTGGCAAAATAATACTCTTCGAAAATCTCTTCAAACCACGTCAGCTTCCATCTGCAACCTCAAAACAGTGTTTTGAGCAACCTGTGGCTAGCTTCCTAGTTTGCTCTTTGATTTTCATTGAGTATAAGCCTCTGAAAAACGTCATTCTCACCTGAGCTGGCGTTTTTTTTCTATACCCATATTTCCGGTCAAATCATTGGAAAATTTCGACTGTTTCAGCTACAATGGAAGAAAAAAGATTGGAGTATCTTATGGTAACTTTTCTCGGAAATCCTGTGAGCTTTACAGGTAAACAACTACAAGTCGGCGACAAGGCGCTTGATTTTTCTCTCACTACAACAGACCTTTCTAAAAAATCTCTGGCTGATTTTGATGGGAAGAAAAAAGTCTTGAGTGTCGTGCCTTCTATCGATACAGGTATCTGCTCGACTCAAACGCGTCGTTTTAATGAAGAATTGGCTGGACTGGATAATACGGTTGTCTTGACTGTTTCAATGGACCTACCTTTTGCCCAAAAACGTTGGTGCGGTGCTGAAGGTATTGAAAATGCCATCATGCTCTCAGACTATTTCGACCATTCCTTTGGACGTGATTACGCCCTCTTAATCAATGAGTGGCACCTATTGGCACGCGCAGTTTTTGTCCTCGATACCGACAATACTATTCGCTACGTTGAATACGTGGACAATATCAATTCTGAACCAAACTTCGAAGCCGCAATTGCAGCAGCTAAAGCCCTATAGAAAAAATCCTCTGTCACAAAGAGTTCCCTGCTCTTTGAAACGGAGGATTTTTGATTACCAGTAAATACAAGTCCAATCTGATAAATACGACTACCTTACTCTACAGATTTCAAGGCTTCAAGCATATCAACCTTTCTCAGATGATAATTGACAAAGAAACCAAGCAAGGTCAAGATGATACTTACTGCTGCCACTGGAATTACATAAACTTCCCAGCCTACCTGCGGATAAAAGAGAATGGTCGCAGGCGAAATCATTTGAATCAAAAACTGGTGTAAATAGAAACCAGCTACTAGACCAAGGACGATACCCACAAGGGACAGCACAATCGTCTCACGGTAAATGTAGAGAGTGACTTCATTATTATGAAAACCGAGAACCTTGATAGTAGAGAGTTCACGGATCCTCTCAGCTACGTTGATATTGGTCAGATTGTAGAGGATAACAATAGCCAACAGAACCGATACGATAACCAAGATGGTCATGGTCTGATTGAGTGAACTTGCGACCGAGTCAAAGAGTCGAATGGCTGAAGCATTCTGGACGACGCTGGACACCGCAGATTGATTCATAAGTAAGCCAGCCTGTCTTTCGATACTAGTCGCACTGGTATCCCTTAACGAGACCAGATAAGTGTTGGCTTGGGGTAGCTGTCCGTAAATTTGCTCATAGTCAGTCTGACTCATATAAATAAAATGACCAACGTAGTTCTCAGTAATAGCAGCGACCTTTAGTTCCTTACCTTCAATTTCTAGAGTCTGTCCAACCTTAACACCTGCCAGCTGGGCGAGTTTAGCTGTGATGACAACTCCATCTTTTAATGTCAACTCTTGCTGATGGTCTTGCAGATGGATAAAGGAAGTCAAATCCTCCTTATCTGTCATCATAAGAGTAATGGTTTGAAGACCAGCCTTACCTTTGAAATCCTTGTCTAGCGTCTTAGAATAAATTTTCTGATAGGCTTTGATGTCCTGCCCTTTCAACACTTCTTCTAGATTTACCTTGTCCTGATTGGTCGCACTAGGATTTTCAGAGACAATCATCTGATACTGTTGGATTTGTTGAAACTGTCTAGACGGAACTCCTGCTACAGAGGATTGGATTCCCAAACCGGCAAAGAGCAGAGCGACTGAACCTGCCACACCAAAGATCGTCATCAACATCCGCTGCTTATAACGGAAGATATTGCGGGCTGTTACCTTATGAGTAAAACTAAGACGACGCCAGATAAAACCGATGCGCTCCAGTAAGATTTTAGCTCCTTTAACAGGAGGTTTAGGCAGTAAAAGCTGGGCTGCTTCGTCATGAAGTTCCCTACGAGCTACCAAGTAGGCTGGTAACACACTCGCCAACCAACTTAAGACAAGAGCCAGTATACTATAGGTCCAATAGAACTGAATCTGGGTTTCTCCCACTACCATACCTTTTGTAATAACACTTGAAATCACACCGGCTAGTAAATAATGTCCAAGTATACTACCTAGAACTGTTCCTACAGTCCCAGCTACTAGACCGTAAAGGAGAAACTTGGCGATAATATCCTTACTGCGATAGCCCAAGGCCTTAAAAATCCCTGCATGAGTTCGCTCTTCATCCACAAAACGAGTCATAGTTGTGAAGGTCACCATAGCCGCTACGGCATAAAGCACTACAGGAAAGATATTACCCACTGCCCGAATACTGGCTGAAGCATTACTGTACATGAGGTAGCCTTGACTGCCAGGCATGGTCTGACGATTATATACTTGATATTTGGGCTCAGACAAATCATCCAAGACTTGCTGATGTTTTTCTAATTTTTCCTTTTCTTGGACTAGATTTTGTTCGGCCTGCTTTAGTTTATCTTCTTCCTTGTCCAATTCCTGCTTGGATTGGGTAAGTTGAGCACTGGCCTGCTCTCTCTGGGCTTGTGGAAGAAAGGCTAGTTGACTCTCCTGAGCCTGTAAACGAGCTTGAGCAGTTGCTAAACGACGCTTGCCTTCCTGCAAATTAGCCTCAGCCTTGTCAAGGGTTTCTTGGCCCTTGTCTGTGACTCTTGTC
>NZ_KQ970289.1:34067-36462 GCF_001579035.1 Streptococcus mitis
CAAGAGTTGCAGACGTGCCTTGCCATTATCTGACAAAGCTTGTTCAAGCTCTTCCTGATGCTGTTTGGATTTTTCTTCATAAGCTGCTGAGAAAGCATTTAAACCTGACAAATCTTGATATTTTAAGCGTGCTATATTGTAGACTTTCTGATCAAACTGACTAGGTAAAAGCACCCCGTAAGCTGTCAGAGTCCCACTTCCACTTGCTGCGTAGCCCATATCTCTCTGAGAGAGGATCTCAGCTGAATCCACAAAACCAGTAATGGTATAGGTATGGTCTTTTAAAGAGGAATGACTGCCTTCTTTTTCTTTAAAGCTAATCTCCTGCCCCACACGATATTGGCCTTGCAAATGACTGGCCAAAGCGATTTCCCGTCCTGTCTGAGGAAGTCGCCCTTCTGTCACTTGGAAGGTTGAAATTCGCTCTGGTTTGGAGTACAGCCGAATGGCATCCTGCCCATTATCCATGGTCATATCTGTCAAATAGCCAAACTCAACCTCTGCGCCCTGTGTCTGTTCTAGTTCTTCTTGATCCGCTTGATCCAAGCCATAGTTAGACATAACTGCTAAATCCAAGGTTTGAGCATTTGTTAAATAAGCGTTAGCTGTCGCCTCCATATTGGGACTGGTTACTTTGAGGCCTACTAGGGCTAAAGAACCCAACATCATCAAGGTCAAGATGGATAAAAAACGCCCCTTGGAGCCTGTGAAGGACTGAATCAAGTCCTTCCAATAGGTTTTTCGCTTGATCATGCTAGTACTCCAAACTGTCGATATCCTGAGGATGCTGGTTGAGCACCACATCCTTGACACTGGCATCGTGCATATGAATCACGCGATCAGCAATGGGCGCCAAAGCTCCATTATGAGTCACGATGATCACCGTCGCTCCCTTTTGACGAGACATGTCTTGGAGAATCTTCAAGACTTGCTTACCCGTCTGATAATCCAAGGCTCCAGTTGGTTCGTCACAAAGGAGAATTTTAGGATTTTTGGCTACCGCGCGTGCAATGGAGACTCGCTGTTGCTCCCCTCCAGAAAGCTGAGCTGGAAAGTTATTGAGACGATGAGCCAGACCTACATCTGTCAAGACCTGTTCAGGATCCAAGGCATCCGTCACGATTTCAGAAGCCAGTTCCACATTTTCCTTAGCAGTCAAATTGGAAACTAGGTTATAAAACTGAAAAACAAAACCGACATCATTGCGGCGGTAATTGGTTCGCTGGTGGGAACTATAGTCTGCAATATTGGCACCATCAATCCAGATTTCCCCCTCATCATTGGTATCCATTCCCCCAAGAAGGTTAAGAACCGTTGACTTGCCTGCACCAGATGCACCTAGAATAATCACCAATTCACCCTTTTCAATCTCAAAATTCACATCACGATTGGCCACAATCTCCGTGTCCCCAACCTGATAACGCTTGTAACAGTGTTTCATCTCAATATAAGCCATCAGACCCACCCTCTCTCAAATAAATTACTTCCTACTACCATTATAACGCTTTTTCAACTAGTTGGAAACCAGAAGCAAATACAAAAAATCCTAGGAATTCCTAGGATTTCTGTCTATAACTTATTTTCCAAGGTAGTATTCAGAAACGACGTTCAATTTTTCGTCGAATTCGAATACCAATGGTGGGAAGTTAGGGATTTCCACGTCCATGATTTCGTCATCTGACAAACCTTTGATGTGTTTTACAAGGGCACGGATTGAGTTACCGTGAGCTCCTACGAATACGTTTTTACCATCTTTAAGAGCTGGAGCGATTTTATCTTCCCAGAATGGAAGGGCACGTTCCAAAGTCACTTTCAAGTTTTCAGCATCTGGGATAACTGAATCGTCAAGTGAAGCGTAACGACGGTCAGTGTGAGCTGAGTGCTCATCATCACGGTCCATGTTTGGAGGCAATACATCGTATGAACGACGCCAGATGTGAACTTGCTCATCACCAAATTGTTCAGCAGCTTCAGCTTTGTTTTTACCAGTCAAACCACCGTAGTGACGTTCGTTCAAGCGCCATGATTTTTCAACTGGAACCCACAATTGGTCAGAAGCTTCAAGAGCCAAGTTAGTTGTTTTGATCGCACGTTTCAATACTGAAGTGTAAGCTTGGTCAAATTCGATACCAGCTTCTTTGATCAATTTACCAGCGTCAATCGCTTGTTGTGTACCTTTTTCAGACAAATCAACATCAGCCCAACCAGTGAAAAGGTTAGCTTTGTTCCATTCAGACTCACCGTGGCGAGCAAAAACCAATTTTACCATTAGATGGATTCTCCTTTAAATTTTCCGAGGTTTCCCCTCGTTTATCTATTCTATTTTACACAATTTTTCACAAAAAAGCTAGTCAAAACTAAAAAGGAAAGGACTGTTTGGCAATCACATTATTTT
>NZ_KQ970289.1:36862-37461 GCF_001579035.1 Streptococcus mitis
TTTCTAACATTTGGGGTGTAATTTTACCAATTATTCTCAGTTACTACAAACAATAATTTCTATCTTATTGTAGTTGAGCTGTCAAAGTTTTCAACTGTTTTTGCAAATTGTCTCTAAAGTCTTTCAATTGTTGAGACAATTTTGATTTATCATCTTCCTTAATCTCAGTTGACCCTAGCAAATCATATATTTTTTTCTGCGCATCGAATAATTTTTGAGTTGACTCTTTTAGTTTGGTAAACGACTCATTATTTTCCATAGCTGTGCCTTTGAAACTTTCCTCAGCTTTAGTAAAATAATCATCAAAAATCTTTTTATAAAGATCTATATAATCTGCATAAGTGCGCATTGATTCAATCGCATCGTCTGTTACAACTGGTGTATCGAAAGTGTTTGCTTCTTTTGAGCTATTAGATGTTGCTACTGTCTTCTCATCATTACTTGTTGAAGCAGTCTTTGAACTTTGTGCTCCACATGCAACGAGAAGAGAAATAGAGAATAGAGCTACTCCAATACCGATAAACTTTTTTGTTCTTTTCATGCTAAAATACCTTTTATTCTTCTGATTTGAATTTCTTCAATGTTGCAAGGAATAGAGA
>NZ_KQ970289.1:37481-40487 GCF_001579035.1 Streptococcus mitis
AAAAAAGCATTTTCTGATATTATAAAATAAAAATTTGCATAATATGAAATAAAATATCATACTTTTCAGAAATTAAAAAGCATTCTACAAATTTATTGTTGTAAAAATATTACACAATTTATCAATCTTATCCCTAATATCAAATTCGTATTTTATCTTACTGCTATTAGTTTGCTACCTTTCTCTTTGATTCTTGTTGATACTCTTCGAAAATCTCTTCAAACCACGTCAGCGTCTCCTTGTCATATATATGTGACTGACTTCGTCAGTCTTATCTACAACCTCAAAACAGTGTTTTGAGCAGCCTGCGGCTAGCTTCCTAGTTTGCTTTTTGATTTTTATTGAATATGAGTATACAAAGTCACACCTGGCAAATTTTCAAAATAAATAAAAACACATCATATCAGGTGTTCAAAAACGTGATACAATGCGTTTTATAAATTATAAAATTAGTTGTCTTTTCTTCTCAAATTGAGTTTTCCTTAGACTCTTTAACTTATTTCTCTTCAAATCCTTCTGCGACTGCGTCTGCAAAGTTTTCTTCTACGATGCTTGCACAGTGGTCACAGATAACTGCCTGGTAGCTGCGTTCTGCTGTTGTTGGGTCGATACGACGGCAACGGTCACATACTTCACCTGCAGCGCGTTCTACTGTGAAGGCTACATCTTCGAAGCTAACAGCAGCTTCTGGAGCTGGTCCTTCTGTGATGGTCAATTCAGACACAATCAAAAGTTGAGCCACATTGCTGTTTACTGCTTCAAGTAGAGTTTTCACAACTTCATTTGGATAAACTGTCAAGTGTGCTTCGAGTGATTTACCGATTACTTTTGCATTACGAGCTTCTTCCAAGGCTTTTTGAGCTTGTCCACGGAAGTCCATGAAGGCAGCCCATGTATCCAAGATTTCCTCTTGATTAGCAAAAGTTTCCGCTTCTGGCAATTCTGACAATTGAACGAAGTCTTCAACTTCAAACTCAAGATATGACCAGATTTCCTCTGTTGTATGAGGAAGGATTGGTGTCAAGAGTTTGGTGATTTTGACAAGAATGTCATAGAAAACAGTCTGCATTTGACGGCGTTCAAGTGATTTAGCACCTTCGATGTAGACAACATCTTTGGCAAAATCAAGGTAGAAGGCTGACAAGTCAACGTTGATAAAGTTCACTAGTGCTTTATAGATTGTCAAGAATTCAAAGTCAGCATAAGCATCACGAATTGTCTTAACAAGCTGGTTAAAGCGGATGGTCATGTACTTATCAACTGAACGAAGTTCTTCGTAAGCTACTGCATCCTCAGCTGGGTTAAAGTCAGATGTATTGGCAATCAAGAAACGAAGAGTGTTACGGATCTTGCGGTAAGTTTCAGAAACTTGGCTCAAGATATCCATAGAGATACGCACGTCGTTGCTTGAGTCTACGCTTGTTACCCAGAGACGCAAGATTTCTGCACCAAATTGTTTTTCAACATCGCTTGGAGCAATGGTATTTCCAAGAGATTTAGACATCTTCTCACCTTTACCGTCAAGAGCAAAACCTTGTGACAAGATTTGCTTGTAAGGTGCTACGCCATGGTTAGCAACAGATGTGATGAGTGATGAGTTGAACCAACCACGGTACTGGTCAGAACCTTCTAGGTAAAGGTCTGCTGGGTAAGTCAACTCAGGACGGTTTACTACCACTCCATTCCATGATGAACCTGAGTCAAACCAAACGTCCATGATGTCAGTTTCTTTTTTGAACTCGCCATTTGGTGAACCTGGATGAGTAAATCCTTCTGGCAAGAGGTCCTTAGCATCACGTTCCCACCAAATGCTTGAACCATGTTCCTCAAAGAGTTGAGCCACATGTTCAATCGTTTCAGCTGTCATGATCGCTGTACCATCTTCAGCGTAGAAGATAGGAAGTGGAACACCCCAAGCACGTTGACGAGAGATAACCCAGTCGCCACGGTCACGGATCATATTGTAAAGTCGTACTTTACCCCATTCTGAGTGGAACTTCACTTTTTCAATTTCGTCCAAGATTTCTTGGCGGAATTTAGAAACTGAGGCAAACCATTGTGGTACTGCGCGCCAGATGATTGGTTTCTTAGTACGCCAGTCAAATGGGTATGAGTGAGAGATTTCTTCTTGGGCAAGAAGGAGGTTACCAAGTTTTTCAATAACAGTTGGAACTACCTTTTCGTAGAATTGGCCTTCAAACTCAGGACCAGCATTCTTCATCATGATACCACGTTCGTCAACAGTCACTGCGACTTCAAGATCATTAGCAATACCAACATTGTAGTCGTCCTCACCAAAACCAGGGGCTGTATGGACAATACCTGTACCAGAGTCAGTTGTAACGTGGTCACCAAGGATAACGAGCTCATCTACAGCTGTATCCCATGGGTGTGCTGTTACGATGTGGTTCAATTCTTGACCACGGTAAGTTGCCAACACTTGAACATCAGCCCAACCAAATTTCTCAGATAAGCTAGTCAATAATTCTGCAGCAACGACAAACTTACGAGTTTCACCAGCAGGTTGAACCAAAACGTAATCAATATCCGCTCCAACAGTCAAACCACGAGAAGCTGTGATGGTAAATGGAGTTGTTGTCCAAACAACGATATAAGTATCTGTATCAAGAATTCCCTTGCCATCTTTCACCTTATTGGCATAGTAAAGAGAAGTTGAAACCAAGTCATGGTATTCAATCTCTGCTTCAGCAAGGGCTGACTCAGATGACCAAGACCAGTAAACTGGTTTTGCACCACGGTAGATATAACCTTTATTAGCCATCTCACCGAAGACACGGATTTGGGCTGCTTCATAATCAGGAGTCAAAGTCACATATGGATTTTCCCAGTCACCAGAAACACCCAAACGTTTAAAGTCTTCACGTTGTTTATCTACTTGAGAAAGAGCGTATTCACGGCAAAGTTTCAAGTACTCAACCAAGTCCATTTCTTTGCGTTTAACACCTTGTTTTGCCAAAACTTGCTCTATTGGCAGACCATGAGTGT
>NZ_KQ970289.1:40507-41961 GCF_001579035.1 Streptococcus mitis
TGGTGCGTAAAAACCTGACATAGATTTTGAGCGAACAATGATATCTTTTGAAATCTTGTTCATAGCATGTCCAACGTGGATATTTCCGTTAGCGTATGGAGGGCCATCATGCAAGGTGAAATGAGGTTTTCCTTGGTTCAATTCTTGACGACGTTGGTAAAGTTTTGCATCTTCCCATTCCTTTTGCCAAACTGGCTCTTTGGTCGGAAGGCCTGCACGCATTGGGAAAGCTGTTTTCCCAAGATTAAGGGTATCTTTGAGTTTCATGGTATCTCCTTTATAAATAATAACAAATTAAAAACCACGACTGCCAAAAAGGACGAAAATCGTGGTACCACCTTTATTCGGAAAAAGATTTAGTCTTTCTCCCTCTTATCCCGTAACGTGGGGAACGTCAAATCCTACTAACTTCAGACTTGAGTTTTTTGAGAGGATAATCTTATCAATAGAGATTACAGGACTCACACCATCTCCTGCTCGCTGAAAATATAAAGATAAGATATTGTTCTCAGAATATTTCTTATAAAATTGTAACGGATTCTTGCGGTGCTTCAAATCCTGGTGCTGAATCAAACGTTTCTGTAGCTGGTGTTGGAGCCGAAGGATGTACTGGAGCTACTTCTGGCTCTTCATACATTGGACCAACTGGATGAGCAGGCTCTTCTTCCATTTGAGGACTCACTACAGGAGTTGGATTTCCCACTTCCTGTTTAGCCTGAGCTTCAAATTCAGCCAATTCTTTATTGGCTGCCTCAATACGAGCTTGTAACTCTGCCATTTCTGCTTGAGAGAACTGACGTGTCATATCAATTGGTTCTTCCTCAATTGGAGCTGGAATCGGTTCTCCAAGTACTTCGCTAACCACTTCTTTAAAAGCTTCATCACTGGTTTGAAGATAAGTCGCTGTTGGACGGAGAATATCTTCCCAGTCTGAAGATTCAACAATAGCCAACTGGCTCTCAATTGTAGATTTAAGACGTTGGTGGAAGACACGGCTCTTGTTCTTCAATTCTTCTGTTTCAACAGCAACTTTCTTAGCATTATCAGTTGCTTGACGAAGAATCTCATTTGCCTTATATTTAGCTTCTTCCAACAAGCGTTGCGCATCCTGCTCTGCTTGGTGAATAATATTGTTTGAACGTTCATGCGCCGCCTGTTTCACTCGCTCAGCTGTATCCTGGGCAATCAATACAGATTGGCTCAATGAATCTTTCATCTCATCAAAGTAAGACAAACGCTCTTCTAAACTCTTAATACGCAAATCTTTATCATGATTCGCACGAACAAGATCTTCGTAATCACGAACCACAATATCTAAAAATTCATCGACTTCTTCTGGATCAAAACCTCTGAATCGAGTTCCAAAGGTTTTGTCCTTTATTTCTAATGATGTAATTGGCATTCTATTCCTCACTTACTTAATAATAACTGGACGGTTATTTTTTCTTCTCTTT
>NZ_KQ970289.1:41981-48453 GCF_001579035.1 Streptococcus mitis
TATCTTGAAGCAATCTCAAGCGCCCAAATTTTCTCACACTAATCAAGTCTCCAACTTGAACAATATAATCTGATTTGTCTACCACATGATAATTTACTTGGACAAGTTTCTTTTCAATCAACTGGTTTGCTTGATTCCTAGATAGTTTCAAAACATTTGATAAAAGAACATCTAATCTAAAACTAGACACACATAAATCCAGCTCTCGATACTGTTCTAGCTTATCTATTTTCTCGGTGAAAGGACGTTCCTCCAGCGAAACGGGTATACGGCCAATTTTCTTTAATCCATCTTGAAAGAGAAGAAGAAATTGCTGATTGACCATAATCTGCGCCCGTTCTTCATCTACTAGGATATCTCCAAAAAGTTTCCGTTCAATCCCTAATTGATTGAGGACTGTCCCTAAAATCTTAGCATGCGTTAAATGTTCAAATTTATTGGAATACACAATTTCCTGGAGAGATATTTCAAAATCTGAAAACTCTGGTTGGAAATAATCTGGGTATAATAAAATTCGAACATACTCACTCGAGACGAATTCCCCACTACTGCTACAAGCAAGACCATAGGTTTTGGCCAAAATCTTTAATAGTTTCTCCTGATGAGGATTGATAAAAGGAGTTAAAAAAGGAGCATAGCTATCTTCTACCTTCTTTATCCATTCCATTCCCTTGTCAAGAAATGGACGATCTTCTATGGAGAAATGCTGATAAATCCCTTTATTCATCCTATCATCGCCAGAAAACGGACTAGGTTTTCTCCTAAAAATCGAACCAAAACAATCGCAACCCAAACAGATAAATCAAGACCCGCTATCTGTAAAGGCAGGCGTTGCAAGGGAGCAAGCACTGGTTTTACCAATGCTACAATCCAACGACCCAAACTTGATTCGTAGGCGCCTGGAAACCAAGACATGACAGCAAAGGCCACCAAAATCAGGGAGTAAATATCCACTGCATTATAAATCATACGAATTAAAAAAATCATTATCGTACTCTATTTCGCTTCATATCAAAGCCAAACTCACCATTTTGTTCTTCATCTGGTAAACGAATATCTTCTACATTCACAATAACATTCACTGGTGTTAACAGATACATAGTAGATGCTACCTTTTTCAAATTTCCAGCTAAAACATGACAAGCTCCATCCAAATAGTCCAAACAACGACGAGCCTGCACTTCAGTCATATATTGAAAATCAATCAAGATACTTTCGTTTCCTGCCAATAAATCAACAATTTCTGTTGCGTCTTCATATTTTCTAGGATAACGAACATCTATAATGACCTTATCCGTTGCACGCTGGCTCTGATTTGCCAATTCCTGTTGTCTTGCATGAAGTCTGGTGATATTGCTATCTTTTGCACCAGCAGACTGTGAAGGTTGATTCACTGGGAGAGCCGGTTCCTGTGAAGAATTTACTGGAGTTAACACAGGCTCATCTCTTTTTTCATAAGGGAGACTTGAATCCTCATCCTCCGTAAAATAATCTATAAATCTATCGAATCTATCTTTTAAAGACATGGTTCTCTCCTACTTAAAAAATGATGTACCTATACGAACAAAAGTGGAACCGAATTGAATCGCTTCTTTATAATCACGACTCATTCCCATACTTAACTCGGTCATAGGCATATTTGGAATTTGTTTCTCTTGAATTTCTCTTTGTAAATCTTGGGTTGCCTTGAAAATCTCTTTCAACTGCTCACTGCTAGCTTCAAAGGGTGCCATCGTCATTAAACCAACATATTCAATCTTATCTAGTCTGGCTAACTCTGGCAAGATTTCCAGCAGTTCCTCTCTCGAAAAACCGTGTTTGCTTTCTTCTTTAGAAATATTTACTTGAAGGAAACACTTGATAACTCGGTCACTTCTTTTTTGAATTTCCTCTGCTAGCTTGACTGAATCCAAGGCATGGAAATAATCAACGTATTGAATGACATCTTTCACCTTACGTCTTTGTAAGGTACCAATCAAATGCCAAGTCACATCTCGATCTTTTAAAGCTTCATATTTTTCCAGAAACTTATCGACACGATTTTCACCGATATGATGAACACCTAGCGGAAGCAAGGCTTCCGCTATCGGTACATCTACATACTTGGTAACTGCAATGACAGAGACTGAACCACTCTCTCGATGAGCACTCAGACTAGCCTCTGCAACTTCTCGAAAAACAAGTTCTGTATTTTCTTTTACATTCATTTACTTAACGATTTTTGAAAAATGGAGGTGTATCCAATTCATCTTCATCTTGTGATGTTGGGGCTTCAAAGCGTTCAACTGGAGAAACGACTGAATCTGTTGTACGAACAATCGATTCACGGCGAAGATCCCAATCACCAAAAGCAGATGCCTGAGTTGGTTCCAAACGACGTGGATTTTGTTTTGGCAATTCAGCTGTTTCTGCCATATCAAAATGACGATCAAACCCATGTGAATGGGCTGGTTTCACTGTCTCACGGTAGTTAGTAGTCGGTCTAGCTTGTGGAGCCACAACCTTTTCTACGCGGTCTTGACGAACACCCGTTGCGACAACTGTTACACGAATTTCATCACGCATACTTTCATCAATTGAAGTACCGAGCCAGATGTTCACTCCTTGACCTGCTGCTTGGTTCACAATTTGTGAAGCCTCTTCTGCTTCAATCAAGGTTAAGTCAAGACCACCAGTTACGTTGACAATCACATCTTCTGCTCCATCAATTGTTGTTTCAAGAAGTGGAGAGTAAATTGCCTTACGTGCCGCTTCAACCACACGTTCTTCTCCACTACCGATACCAATACCCATGAGAGCATTTCCTTTGTTTGCCATTACCGTTTTCACATCGGCAAAGTCAAGGTTAATCAATCCTGGATTGGTAATCAAATCGGTAATTCCTTGAACACCTTGACGAAGAACGTTATCTGCTTCGCTAAGAGCCTCCAAGAGCGGTGTTTTCTTATCAACAATTTCAAGCAAGTTGTTGTTTGAAATAATCAATAGAGTATCTACATGCTCACGAAGTTGGTTGATTCCTTCAACAGCAAATTGTCCACGCTTGCTTCCTTCAAAACCGAAAGGACGTGTCACAACACCAACTGTAAGAGCACCTAAATCTTTGGCGATACGAGCAATAACAGGAGCAGCTCCAGTTCCAGAGCCTCCTCCCATACCAGCAGTGATGAAAACCATATCTGCGCCACTGATAGCTTCCGTCAGTGTTTCTTCGCTTTCTTCAGCAGCTTTACGACCAACCTCAGGTTGACCTCCTGCACCCAAACCACGAGTCAATTTAGGTCCCAACTGAATAACAGTCTCAGCTTTTGTACTACTCAATGCTTGTACATCTGTGTTTGCTGCGATAAATTCTACGCCTGTAACACCTTCGTCGACCATACGGTTGATGGCATTGCCACCACCTCCACCGACACCAATTACTTTAATCACTGCACCTTGAGCAGCAGCTGTATCAAATGAAAATGTCATAATTTATTTTTCCTCTTTATTCGTCAAACATGCTTCCGATCAAGCCACGGAAACGATCTGCTAATTTCGGTTTATTTTGTGAAGCTTGTTGGAAATCCGCCATTGGTTCTGTAGGCGCCACCGGCTCTACTTCTGGAGCAGGAGCTGGTTGAACAGGCGTTGATTGTACAAACTGAGCTGTTTTCTGAATCATTCCCCCAAAACTAATTGGTTGATGAGTCAGAGCAACTTCACCCTTGACTGCTCTTTGAGCCAAAAGATTGACTTCTGTCAATTGTCCAGCAAATTCTGATAAACTAATCACATGCGCAAAGGCTGGATTACGGATACCAACTTGATTTGGGACATAAAGCTTGACACGGACGCCAAAGACTTCTTGAGCAAGCTCAACCATACCTGGTAAAATGGCATTCCCACCGATTAAGACAATACCACCAGGGAGCTCCAATAGACGTCTTCTATCTAATTCTTGCTTGATTTGTTCAAGGATGTGCTTGATTCGTGCAAAAATAATTTCTGACAAGTAGGCTTCCGTCACTTCGACTGCTTCTACTTCTCCAATAACTTCTACTTGGAAGGTTTCTTTGCTTGCAAGAGGAGGGTAGGCTTCCCCGTAGTTCAGTTTCAAGCCTTCCGCTAATTTGCGAGAAGTTTTCAAGACTTTAGAGATATCCTTAGTTACATAATCTCCGCCTTCTTGGAGAATATTGGTAAACTGGAGTTCTTGGTTACGGATTGTAGCGACAGTCGTTTGACCTGCCCCCATATCAATCACTGTAGCACCAAATTCACGTTCACCTTCGTTCAAAACTGATTGAACCATTGCTAGTGGTGAAATGATAATATTTTCAACCTGAACACCTGCACGCTCAACCGTCTTACGTAAATTGTGCAAGATAGTACGAGGACCTGTATAAAGCAAGCCACGCATTTCAAGGCGAACCCCCATCATGCCACGTGGGTCACGAATCCCTTGGAAACCATCCACAATAAATTCTTCAGGAATAAAGGTAATGACTTCACGGTCAGGTGTCATACTCTTTGTCAAAGCTGATTTGACAACATTTTCAACATCTTGATCCGTAATTTCCTTGGTATCAGATGTTACTGGAATCATCCCTTGAGTTGGTTCTACCTGCAAAAGATTACCAGGCAAGCCGACATTCACTGATTTAATCGAAATGCCTGCCTTTTCTTCTGCTTGGGAAATAGCTGATTTGATAGCAGTTGCTGCTGCATCAATATCAACAATAATTCCATCCTTTACACCTTTACTTTTGGCATTACTCACGCCAATTACATTTAATTCACCATTTCTCTGCTCGGCTACAAGCACCTTGACAGAGCTTGTTCCAATATCTAGACCTGTAAAAAAGCCTTCTCTAGCCATTACATCGCATCCTCTCTATCTTCCAAGTTTCGCACTTCGTATTATTCCATAGCTAAACATAGGCATAGCTATTCACAGAATATTATAACACAAAAAATCTAATTGTGCTTAGTTTTTTCCTAAATTTACTTGCTATTTTTTCACTTTTGCTCATCAACTTTTTTTATTTTCCAAACAAATTATAAAAAATCAGATTTATGAAAAAAGAAAGCTCATTTCTAAGCTTTCTTTGCAATCATTTTTTCTGCTTCTTGTTCTAAAAATAGTTCCAAGATTTTCTTTGTTAACGTAATCGCTGCCGACAGGGCCAGAGAAACGATTAAATAATTAGCTACTAAGCCGTAATCTCCAACCAATGGCGGCTTTGTCAAAAATCCGTAATCCCCACCTGTTACCAAATTGACTACAAAAATCAAGGCATTTAGGGCAAAGGTCATGAGAAAAATTCCCTTCACATCCAGTAATTGCGCATTATACTGTCTCAATAGATAAACTAGAGAGTTCCCCAAGAGTGCTAAATGCCCAAAGATAAAGGACAAAATCGCAATATGGGGGAAAGGATAGGCATCTGGCACTGGATAAACAAAGGCTGCTAATGTCCCAAATGTTCCTAGCAATGCAAAATACTGCCTATATTTGGACTGACCAGGAAGCAAAAGTACCACAAACATGGCCATACGACAATGGTAAAAGGGTAAGCTTTCTGACAGTGGCATATGATTGGCCCAGTACCAACCATAAAGAAGGATTAACTGAACTGCCTGCAAGATTTGGAAAAATCGTTGGTAAAGCTTCTTCTCACGATAACGATAGGCTGTATAAAAGGTCAAGGCCAAGAGTGTAAATATACTGACATACCAAAAAAGATCAAACTTAGGTGGTTCTGTTGCTTGGGTCGTAAAGAAAATATCCCATAAATTCATCTAGTCTTCCTCATGATTCAAAATTTTCCTGCATTTTATTATACCATGCTATTTGTCAAAAATGGATTTAGAAATACGATAATCATCTTCTTAGTCAAGATATTGTTCCCTCTGACCTTGATAAACCTGCCAAAGAATCTCTATTTGCTCCTTGGTAATGCGTTTTTCAGATAAGGCTGGCAGTTGGTCAATGGCAAAAAATTGAAGGTCTGCAATTTCTTGATTTTCTTGGAATTGTCCATCGAGAAGCTTACATTCAAAAACAAACTTTGCATATTGCTTGCTCTGTAGTTGGAAACGATTTGTATCAAAAACTGCAAGTAACCTTTCAGCTTTTGCTGTAAAACCTGTTTCTTCTTCAATCTCCTTGAGAATATTTTCAGTTGGTGAATAACCGACCTCGCCAAAGCCACCTGGCAAAGCCCAATCATTCTCTCCTTGTCCCCTAACCAGACAAATTTTTTCATCCTCAACTATCCAAGCACGGACGTCCATTAACGGAGTCGCATAAGCAGAAGTTGGCTTCAAGACTTCTGCCACTTCTTCGGCATCAAGGTCTGATGCTTGATTCAACATTTCTCCTAACAGACTTCGCAAGTCTTCGTAGCGCTCACGGTCAAAAGGATCTTTTGTAAAGGTTAATCCAGTATCTGTAATGGCAATCATTCTTTGCAAATACTTGACAAAA
>NZ_KQ970289.1:48473-53182 GCF_001579035.1 Streptococcus mitis
GGCAGAGAAAGTCTCTAAAATCAGCTTCATAGCAGTTGGATTGGCATTATAAACATCTGACAGAATATCTGCTCCATTGGCTGCTTTCTTCCACTCGGTACGGTTACGTGTTAATTCAAGATGTTGGAAGGCCTGACGAATTTGTTCCTCAGTCACTCCTTCTTGCAGGGCAACATAGGATGCAATCATAGCATTGGTCGCATTGTACTTACCAGTCACTGGCAAGTCAAAGGCTTGCTCCAAGAAATTAGCCTTAAAGGTCAGACTGTCCTTACGCTCAACCAAGTCTGTGATTTCCAGCTCTGCTCCTTGCCCAAAACGAACCACCTTTTTATCAGCTGGCAGGTATGCCTCTACAATCGGGTCAGCTGGTGCCAAAAGCAAAGAACCCGATACCATACCATCTGCAATTTGCATTTTTCCTTTGGCAATTTCCGAACGGTCTTTGAAAAAGGCCAAATGTGCTTCTCCAACCAAGGTCACGATGGCTGTTTTTGGATGAGCCAATTCTGACAAGAGATGAATATCTCCCAAGTGGTCCTGCCCCATCTCCAAGACCAACTTTTCTGTCCCTTCAGGCATATGGAGAACGGTGTAAGGAAGTCCAATCTCGTTATTGTAATTGCCTTGTGTTTTGTAGGTTTTGTAGGTTGTTGATAGCAAGTGCGCCAACATATCCTTGGTCGTTGTCTTGCCATTTGAACCTGTAACTGCAAAGACATCAACAGCCATTTTCTCAAGATAGTAGGCAGCTAGGGTTTGAAAGGCAGTCAAGACATCATCTACTAGAATATAGGGATGATTTGCAACCTCTTTCTCAGAGAGGGTTACTGCTGCACCATTTTCAAAGGCTGTTTCGATAAAGTCATGGCCATCACGCGCACCTTTGAGTGGCACAAATAAATCCCCTGCCGTAATTAGGCGACTGTCAAACTCAGCCTTTTCTAACTGGGTGTCCTCAAAGATGCTGATATCATTTTTAGCTCCTACAACTTGAGCCACTTCATGGATTGTTAATTTCATTTCTACTCCTTTAAAAAGGGTTGAAGTCCGAGAACTCTAATCACCTGGCAGTGATAGTTCTGGCTTCTACCCTCTCTTTCATTTTATAGCAAATGCGCTTCGCGCTTGTCAAAACTTTCCTTGGCAAGATCAACCAATCGCTCGATTAGGTCTGGGTAGCTAATTCCCATATTATCCCAAAGTAGTGGGTACATAGACCACTGGGTGAAACCTGGCATGGTATTGAGCTCGTTTAGGAAAATCTCTCCCTTGTCTGTATAGAAGAAATCGCAACGAGATAGACCGAGGCCACCAATGGCACGGAAGGCAGTTTCTGCATTTCGACGCATGACAGCTACCACATCATCACTGATTTTAGCCGGAATGTCCATGGTAATCTTGTTGTCAATATACTTGGCATCGTAGTCATAAAAGGCAACATCCTTGACTACTTCTCCTGGCAGCGTGCTTTTGACATCGTAGTTGCCCAGTAGACCAACCTCGATTTCACGAGCATTGACCCCTTGCTCTACCAAGACACGGCTGTCATATTGGAAGGCAAGTTTCAAGGCTTGACGGAGTTCTTCTTGATTTTCAGATTTGGAAATACCCACACTAGAACCCATGTTTGACGGCTTAGTGAAGACTGGATAAGCCAATTTTTCTTCCACTTCAGCGATTTTAGCAGTCACATCATCGCCTTCAACGATAGCCACATAAGGAACTTGGGCAATACCAGCAGATTCTAAAATACGCTTAGTCGTGATTTTGTCCATGGCAAGGCTAGATGACAAGATATTACATCCGACATAAGGCATTTTCAAAACTTCTAAGAATCCTTGGACAGAGCCATCTTCTCCCATCGGACCGTGAAGAACTGGAAAGACCACTGCACCTTCTTCGTAGATGGCACTTGGTGCAACTTGCTTATCCCAATCAATAGTTTCATTGGTCATGAGACGGTCCTCTTGCCCCGGAGTCTGGCTAAATTCTTGCGTTTTAATAAAATCACCTGACTGACTGATAAAGAAAGTCTTAACTGTGAAACGGTCATAATTGACCGCACGCATGACACTCTCAGCTGAAAGGACAGAGACTTCGCGTTCCGCACTCCGTCCACCGTATAAAAGAATAATCGTTTGTTTCATATTACTTGTCCTAATTCTACTAGAATACTCGCTCTTTAGTATATCATATTTGCTTGTTTTTTTAAAACTTGAACCTGATCCTACTCATCACACTATACAAAAAGAGGCCGATAGGAACGATTTTCAGCCTCTTTGATTTTTTATAAATGAATGGAGTTCGTAATTTTGTCTACACTTACAACTCTGTTCGATTTTCAATCGCTCGTAAGAGGGTCACTTCGTCCGCATACTCGATATCTGCCCCCACAGCAAGACCTCGCGCCAAGCGCGTAACCTTGATCCCAGCTGGCTTGAGCAAACGTGAAAGATACATGGAAGTTGCTTCCCCATCTGCCGTAGCATTGGTTGCTACGATTACTTCTGAAACCTCACTATCCATCAGACGAGTCATGAGACTCTTGAGATTGATATCGTCTGGACTGATACCATTCATGGGAGAAATGAGACCATGCAGGACATGATAGAGTCCATGGTATTCTTGGATATTTTCCATGGCTGCCACATCCCGACTATCCTCTAGCACCAAAATCGTTGTCTGGTCACGAGTTGGATCGGTACAGATAGAACAAGGATCGTCGTCTGTCAAACGACCACAAATAGAACAGTAGGTCAATTCTCTCTTAGCAGAAAGGAGATTTTTTGCAAATTCATTGACATCATCATCAGACATCCCAATCGTATAAAAGGCCAGACGCGTAGCCGTCTTAATCCCGATACCTGGTAACTTAGAATAACTGTCAATCAGCTTAGCAATAGGTGTTGGATAAAGCATAAATTCCTTTCTAGTTCATTGGATGGTATTTTTGATACAGATTGATAATGTCACGCGCAATGGAAGGTCCTACACCATTTGTTAGATTGGTATTATGAGGAAAGACCACTGCCACAGCAATTTGGGGATTATCAGATGGGGCATAGGCCACCGCATTGGTATTGGTTGCTTGCTGACCATCTGCCACATAACTTTCGGCTGTACCCGTTTTTCCGCTAATGGATACCAAGGCACCATTTGAAAAGGCACGTCCAGTTGTCAATCCACTAGTCCCATGAGCAACCTGATAAAAACCTTGGTGCAAGACACTCATATCGGAGTCGGATATATTGACCTTATTCATCTCTGTCGGTTGCAGTTGCTGAATCAAGTCGCCCAGTCCTCCCTTGTCATTATTACCATAAATGCCTTCAACAATACGAGGAGCCACACGAACACCATCATTTGCAATAGTTGCCACATACTGAGCTAATTGCATGGGCGTATAGTTATCAAACTGGCCAAATGCATTGGTAATATAATTAGCAAAATTATACTCTTTTGGAATAAAACCAGTTGACTCATCTGGAAGGTCAATGCCTGTTGAGGCTCCAAGACCATATTCAGCAAATGTCGAACGAAGTTTCCCCATGGCGGATTCTAAATTGTTAGTTAAAACAAACATATTGGGTTGATAGGTCTGACCCATAAGACCTAGAGCTGTTTGGACCATATAGGCATTAGAAGAATACTCCAAGGCCTCCACAGCTGTAATCGGGAATGAATCGTAGGCTTGAGTATACCAAGAATTAATCGGAGCTGAACCTTGGAAGACAATCGGTTGGTCTGTCAAGGTCTGGTTCCCTGATAAGACTCCATTTTCCCAACCGGAGCTGATGGTCGCCGCCTTGACAACCGAACCTGGGACAAAGACATTGGTCACCGTTCCCAAGGAATCAGGTGTCAACTCTCCCGTTTTCAGGTCATGTTTGATTCCTGACATGGATAACACAGCACCTGTTTTTGGGTTAAGGGCAACTGCATACACACCCTCAGAATACTTGGCTCCTCCATTTCCTAGCTCGGAATTGAAATAACTTTTCAGCAAAGCATCCACGCTATCTTGGAAGGCCAAATCAATGGTCAGTTTGATATTGTTTCCCTTACTACCTTCCTCAATTGTATCCACGCTTTCCATATTGCCATATTTATCCAGATGGATTTCTTTTACCGAGCGTTTTCCTTGTAAGGTCTCTTCATATTGCTTTTCCAAATAGGAGGTTCCAACACGGTCATTTAGAGAATAGCCTTTTTTAAGATAGGCTTCTGCTTCTTCCGCTGGGAGACCAGCTTTTTCACTGGATACACTCCCTACTATAGAAGAAAGGGAAGTTCCCAAAATCTTTCGATCCCAAGAAGTAGAAATACTAATGCCAGGCATCTCCTTTGAAATAGAGGCAATAACAGCCACCTGAGAATCATTTAGAGGATCTGTCGCAATGGTTCCTGTCGCAAAGTTTCCAACAGCATTTAACTGACTAAAAAGATAGATTTCTTTCTTTTCATCCTCTGTATAGTTTAGTTGACTTGTTGGGACACTATCGACCGCATTGTTATACAGTTCTGATTCGGATAGGCGATTGCCATCTGAATCCAAGCGTTTCTCACTTGGGAGAGCTTCCACTGTTTTTTTATAGATTTCAGGATCAGCCAAATAGTAATCAGCCAGCTGGCGTTCTGTCAAATTTGGCGAACTGATACTCACATAAGTCAGTAACTTTTTAGCTATTTCTTTTAAGTCTGTAGCC
>NZ_KQ970289.1:53202-60205 GCF_001579035.1 Streptococcus mitis
TGTAGCCGTCATTTTATTGCTACGCGTAAAGGAAACAACCTGCTTTAACGTATTTTCTACCAAAGGTTTTCCACTAGCATCATAAATTTCCCCACGAGCAGAACTGGTTGTGACCTTGGTCTGACTAGCTGAGGCTAGCTTTTTTTCGTAAAAATCCTTGTTCAAAACCTGCATATACAACAAACGACCAATAATGGTCATAAAGAGTAAAATGACGATTGAAAACAATAAATTAAGCCGAATCGGAATCGAATGGCTGTTAAATTTTCTCATACAAATCAGTCTCATTTCTAACTTAAAATCTTACTCTTAATTGTACCACAATTTGAGCAGAAAATTATGGAAAAGAAAGATGCTTTTTTTCGTTTTTACAGTAAGATGCGTTTTTATTTATTCATCCCTATATTATATGTTATAATGAATGTAAAAGTTCAATAATCTAGTCTTTTTCCAACACGACTCATTTAAAGGAGCCTTCCCTATGGACAAACCAGATATCGCAACTGTCATTGATTCACATTTTGAAGAAATGACAGACCTAGAGCAAGAAATCGCTCGCTATTTTTTGCAAACTGAAACGATTACAGATGATTTATCTTCTCAACAAGTCACCCAAAAATTACATATTTCTCAAGCTGCTTTGACCCGCTTTGCTAAAAAGTGTGGCTATACTGGCTACCGAGAATTTATTTTCCAATACCAACATGAGGCAGAAAATCAAGCCAACCAAGTCTCCAAGCACAGTCCACTGACCAAACGAGTCCTCAGAAGTTATAGCAATATGAGGGAACAAACACAAGACTTGATTGACGAAGTCCAACTAGAACGAATTGCCCAGCTAATCGAAGATGCTGAGCGTATCTACTTCTTCGGAACAGGGAGTTCTGGCCTCGTCGCTCGTGAAATGAAATTGCGCTTCATGCGTCTGGGTGTGGTCTGCGAAGCTTTGACCGATCAAGATGGCTTTGCCTGGACAACCAGCATTATGGATGAAAATTGTCTCGTACTTGGTTTCTCACTTTCTGGCACAACTCCCTCTATTTTAGATAGTCTATTAGATGCCAAGGAGATGGGGGCAAAGACTGTACTCTTTTCAAGTGTTCCCAATAAAGATAGCCAGACCTATACAGAGACTGTTCTTGTAGCCACCCACAGCCAACCTTCCTACATCCAACGTATATCCGCTCAACTTCCTATGCTCTTCTTTATCGATTTGATTTATGCCTACTTTTTGGAAATCAATCGCGAAAGCAAGGAGAAAATCTTTAATAGCTACTGGGAAAATAAAAAACTCAACGGCTATCGTAGACAAAAACGTGTAAGAAAATCCTAGTTTGGCTGAGCCAAACTAGGATTTTTATTCATCACTAAACATACCTCTTCAAGATTATGAATTAGTCATATCTTGACTTAGTCTTGAATAATTTCATGTAATCACTTTTTGAAGGGAGTAAATAAGCAAGTCTGACGGTTTCCTCAACCATTGTATATAATACGATGTAATCCTTACTCAAGGTCAATCCTCGCGTTTGGCAGTGAGGATCTAATTTCTTACCAAATTTTTCATCGGCATCAAATCCAGCTTGGGGGAAAATTTCTAGCCGATTAATATCTTTTCTAATATTGGCTACTTTTCGTCTAGCAGCCTCTACAGAACCGATTTCCTCCGCTATATACTGATATATTTTATCCAGACTATCAATCACTCTAGGAGAATACAAAATCCTATATCTTTTATAATCCATAGCGTGTCACGACATCCTCATCTGTCAAGTAATTTCCAGCCTCAATCTTGGCATAATTTTCTTGAACTTCTGCTTGTAATTGTCTAAACAAGTACTCCTTCTCTAATTCCTCTTCACTCAGTAAATCTACTTCATTTGTTACGGCAACATTCTTTAAAAATAATCTGAGTGCCGATGAAAGAGAGAGATTTTGTTCTTTTAACACTTCCATGGCATCATTTACCAATTCTCTATTAGCTTGGAAGGTCACAATTTTATTTGAATTCGCTATAGCCATTTTATATAACTCCTTTATATATTTTATTTATTATCTCACAATTATAAAGAAAGTCAAGGGAACTTGATTAGAAAATCCTAGTTTGGCTGAAACAAACTAGGATTATTTTGTCTTAATACCCAATGAAAATAAACATACAACATACCTACGATATTTTGGTGATAGGCAAATTCTAATCGTGTTTTTCAGTTCTTCCATAAATCCTCCTTTTCGTTTTTGAATGTTTGACAACAAAAAAGGAAGTATCAGCTATTTGCTTTTACTTCCTTTCTCTAATTTTATTTAATTATTTTGCTTCGACAAGCTGAGATTTAACGACTCCATACCATTATCAATTCTTTTTCTCCCGTATTACTATCTAAACTTTCAGATTGGATGCTAAATTCCTCTCGCAGGTAAAATTGAATTGCTCGCTTATTTTTTTGATAAACGTTTAATCTTAGAGTGGGCTTGACTTTCTTCACATGATCCAATAGCTGTTTTCCGGCTCCCTTTGACTGTCCTGCCTCTTTTATAAAGATTCCTTCAATATAGTCGTCATTTAATCCAATAAATCCATCTATCCCGTTTGTACTGTCAATTTCATGCACATATATTTCTGCAAGTGGTAGCATTTCTTTTACCACATCAAAATTGTTTTTCCAGTAATCAGGAGACATAAAACTATGTGCCTGAATATTCGTAATTAACCATATTTGCATTACTGCATCTATATCACTGTCAGAATATTTCCTAATCATTTCATCATCTCCATAAATTCCAATTTGTCAATTTCTCGTCCATCTCATTATATCATTTTTTCTTCTTGGCTTAGCTTTAGTATTTAGAGAGCTTGCGCCGTCTTCTAAGACTATCTTAAAGGGAATCTCCTCTCATATATTCTTCGATGATAGGAACTCTGCTCCTATCGTTCGTTTTTTCTAATTTCTCATTGACTTTCTCATACAAATGAAGCAAGATCGCATAATGGTCTTTCCGCTACTTTTCATATACCTTGACAGTTTTTCCATCATCAAAAAAAGAATTAAGCAAAACATTTTTCACTCAAGTAGTGATTAAGTGTTCTGCTTAATTCTATAATTCCAAACTAGGATTGTTTTGTTTTAAAGTGATAATAAGCTCCCAACATACCTGCTGTATTTTGGTGATGGGCAAATTCTAATCGTGTTTTTTCAGCTAGACTTGGTACCAAAGCTTCTTTCAAGGCTGTACGGATTTTAGGCTTGAGAATAGCCTCTTGTCCCATGATACCGCCACCGAGAATGACTACTTCTGGATTAGCCACATAACAAATATTTGCCAGACCTTTTCCTAGATAGTCTACCATACGGTCAATACCAGCCATACAAATCTTGTTGCCTTCAGTGGCTTCCTTAAAGATACGACGACCATTCCACTGGTCAACTGGATCTCCATGAGCTGCTGCTACATACTCCACCAAGGCTGTCGTAGAGGCTAAGTCTTGGAAAGCTCCATCCTGCATATGCATATAACCAACTTCACAGGCTGAATTGCTAAATCCATGGAAGACTTTCCCATCCATAATCAAGCAACCACCGATACCGGTTCCAATAGTCAAGCAAAGGGTGACACTCGCTCCCTTGCCTGAACCAGATACTGCCTCAGCCAGACCTGCACAGTTGACATCATTTTCAATCTCACAAGGAATATTAAAGCTAGTCTCGATTTCCTTTTTGAACTGGGTGCCTGCGTAGTTAGGGATTTGAGGTCCAGCGTAGAAAATTTCCCCCTTATCAGGGTCCACCATTCCTGCAGAAGAAATGGCAACACCTGCTACTGGGCCTTTTTCTAAATAGCTGGCTACAATATCTTTGATCTTTTGTAAGATATGAGGTCCACCCTTATGCGCCTCAGTTGGCATTTCATGCGATTCAACAAGTTGATCTTCTTGGTCAATTAAACCATATTTGATGTTGGTTCCACCGATATCAATTGCAACGTAGTGTGTCATAAATACCTCCTTATGGATTAGAGGAAGCGCTCCTTGGTTTCACGAATCAAGGCTGCAACTGCTTCCACAACTGGACGATCTTCTTCAGTCACTGGTGTCAATGGTGAGCGAACAGAACCAATATTCAAGCCTTCATTGATCTTCAATACTTCCTTAATCACACCATACATATTTCCATGTGCAGCAGTGAGTTTGCCAATGATAGCATTGATAGCATACTGCAATTCACGCGCTGTTTCTAAGTCTTTATCAGCAATCAACTGATTGAGTTTCAAGAAGAGTTCTGGCATAGCACCATAAGTACCACCGATACCAGCTTTGGCACCCATGAGACGGCCCCCTAAGAATTGTTCATCAGGACCGTTGAAGACGATGTGGTCTTCCCCACCAAGGCTCACAAAGGTTTGGATATCTTGAACCGGCATAGAGGAATTCTTAACACCAATAACACGTGGATTTTTCAACATTTCAGTATAAAGACTTGGAGTCAGAGCAACCCCTGCCAATTGAGGAATGTTGTAGATGACGTAGTCTGTGTTTGGAGCTGCAGAACTAATATCGTTCCAGTATTTAGCAACTGAGTATTCTGGCAAGCGGAAATAAATAGGTGGAATTGTTGCAATAGCATCTACACCCAAGCTTTCTGCGTGACGAGCCAGTTCCATACTGTCTTTAGTATTGTTGCAAGCTACGTGAGCAATGATGGTCAATTTACCTTTGGCAACTGCCATGACTTCTTCCAAGATTAACTTGCGGTCTTCTACACTTTGGTAGATACATTCACCAGAAGAACCATTGACATAAAGACCTTGAACACCTTTATCAATGAAGTATTGAACCAAGTCACGCGTACGCTCTGGACTTACTTCTCCTTGATCATCATAACATGCGTAGAAGGCTGGAATGACACCTTCGTATTTTTTCAAATCTGACATAGATTTTCTCCTATTATTTTTATTTTCTGCTAAAGCAGATTCTTTCTTTACTTCTTTAGTATACACTTTACCGAAAAGGCTTTCAATATCTTATAGACACTTAGATTTTAGTTTCTTGCTTATAGAATAGCGTTTGGAGCGTTTGAAAGTAGTTTCAGAAATAATTACACCCCTTACTCATACTTAGCAAATAGCTTTTCCATTACTCCTACTTGTAAAAAAGCAAGGAGTCCAAAACCAAAGAGAATAAAAGCTGATCCTCCCAATAGAAGGGTAAAGGCTGATAGATATAGAATCATCAAAATCAAAAAGATAATTACGATCATCAAGATAAACCAAGGAGCATTAAAACTAGCCAACATCAATCCTTTTTGAAGAATTTCTTTCCAAGATAGGTCATAACGTGCCGCAATAGGGTAACTAGCCAACATCACAATGGTAAGGAAAATCAAAATGCCTAGACAAATAGCTTTCAGCAATTGGAAGGGCAGAGCTGTTTGACCCCAGAAAAGATAAAGATCTAAAAGAGCAAGAAATACAATTCCTAACTCCAACAACCCCAACTGAAAACCTAGTTTCAGATTTTGCCTGAAAACTCTTAGATAGGTTCTAAAAACTGGAACACGTCTGCTCTTCTTAACTTCGAACATGGTCTCGTAGAGGCTGATTTTAGCCACTCCAATCGTTACGATTGGCAAACAAGTTACTACAAAGAGAAGATTGACTGTTACAATATCTAAAACCTTCTCACTAATTCGCATGAGAAAATTATCTGTATCAAATGCAGCCTTGATGAGACTTCTTCCTTTTTGTGACATCTTTGCTCCCCCTATAATTTAATTTATATCACTTGCTAAATCATTCCGATTTAGCAAGTGATAAGATTCAACTCTTAAACTCAATTTTCAAAAGCGCTTAATAAGATAGTCATCAGCTATCTCTGCTGATCATTCTAATCAATTAAAATTTTAAACAAATACTTGCGAACTTGATCTTCCATACCTGCATAACCATTTGGTTGATGTGGCTCTCCTGGGAAGAAAATCGCAAAATTGTGATAACCCAACAAGAGTGGGTAGTGTTCATGACAATGGACAAAACCAATGTCACTTGCTTCGTCAAATGCTACTGCTTCATCTTTGATACGTGAACCGTAGCTCGAATATTCATGCCCTTCTACCAACAAATGCAAGTCTGCATAGTTCTTGTGATGTTCAAACTGGTCATTTTCAGCTTTATTTAGGACATTTTCTTGAACAACTAGAAAGACCTTATCACCATCAATATCATATTTTCCTAACTCGAATGAATCTTTACGATGTTCATAAAGATAATCAATTGCCTTGTCAAGATTGGGATGAATCCCTTTATAGAAGCTAATATTTTTCAAATCGTCAAAAATCATTATTTTCTCCTTTAAAAATCGTCATTAAGCGATTAAAACTAACACCTCCAACAGTGTCATTTACTGTCGGAGGCTTTTAGATAGTGCTAGCAATAGCCAATTGATACTGTAAAAGAAATCGTTTCTTATCCTTTGACCGCTCCCATAGTAATACCCTGTGTGAAGGATTTTTGGAAGACAAGGAAGACTGTTACGATTGGCACGGCTGCAAGAGCGGCACCTGCCATAATCAAACCATAGTTGGTCGCCATTTCAGCCTGCATGGTCGCAACCCCGAGTGAGATGGTCAAATTTTGACGTGAAGTCAACATTACCAATTGCATGAAGTAGTCGTTCCATGTATTGATGAAGGTAAAGATTGCAAGGGCTGCAAATCCTGGTTTCACAATTGGGAAGGCTACGCTCCAGAAGGTACGAATCTCACCACAACCGTCGATCTTAGCTGATTCAAGCAATTCTGTTGGGATGTTTTCGCTGAATTGTTTCATAAGGAAGACACCAAATGGCCATCCAATCAAAGGCAAGATAACTGCCCAAAGAGTGTCATGAATCCCCATGAAGTTGACGATACGTACCAATGGTACAAGGACAACTTGTTTTGGAAGAGCCATGGCAGCAATAAAGATTGCGAAGAGGATGCGTTGACCATAGAAACGTTTTTTAGCCAAT
>NZ_KQ970289.1:60338-60997 GCF_001579035.1 Streptococcus mitis
AGCCAATACATAACCTGCTAGAGATGAGGTTGCACAAACTAAGAACATGGTTACCAATGAGATAAATACTGAGTTCCACATCCATTGTAAGGCAGGGTTCTGCACCATGAGTTGTTGGAAGTTTTCCATGGTTGGCATTTTAGGGAACCACTGAGGTGGAATAACGATTGTATCAGGTTGTGATTTGAATGCCCCTGTCAAAATCCAGTAGAATGGAAAGATGAACAGCACAGTCAACAAGAGCAAAATGATTGTTGAAATAACAGTAAAGGCTGTTAATGGTTTTTTTTCTGTAGATTGCATAGCTGTCTCCTTTCTTTAGTATTCTACGTCGTTTCCAAGTACTTTAAATTGAACAAAGCTTACGATTGCAATCATGACTGCCAAGAAGACACCGATTGTGTTTGCATAGCCGTATTCTGTCAATTGGAAGGCTTTTTCGTAAAGGTAGTACATAAGTGTACTTGTTGAGTAGTTTGGACCACCAGATGTCAAAAGCTGAATCAAAGCGAAACACTGGAATGAGTTAATTGTTGTGATGATTGCAATATAAAGAGTTGTTGGAAGAAGGCTTGGCCATTTAATCTTCCAGAAAACTTGAAACTCAGTTGCACCATCAACACGCGCCGCTTCAACCAGTGAATTGTCAATATTCCCCA
>NZ_KQ970289.1:61250-61815 GCF_001579035.1 Streptococcus mitis
GGGAAAAGGGGGTATACACTCTTAGGTTCTTTAAAAAACTACTTTTTATAGAATAACTAAGGACTATTGTTTCATAGCTTTTTTGATTGTTTCGTTCGCTTTTTCAGTGAAGGCTTTCAAAGCGTCCGCAGGTTTTTCGTCACCATTTGATACAGATTGCAACATTGGGAACCAAAGTGTTCTCATTTCAGCAAATCCATCAATAGTGTTGTAGTATGGTGAGTAATATTGAGTCCAGCTGCTGATTGTTTCCATACGTTTGTCATCATAAAGTTTGCCAAATGATGTACGAACTGGGAAAGCACCTGTACGAACTACGTCTTTTGGACCCCACTCTTTGTCATCTGCGATAAACTGGATGAATTTCTTAGATGCAGCGACTTTCTTGTCGTCTTTATTGTTGAATACTGCAAATCCGTTTACAAGGTATTCAAGAGCTGGTTTACCTTCGTCTGATGGGAATGGTACTTCTACCACTTCTACCTTACTTGCTTCTAAAAGTTTAGCTTGGATACCATTTTGAGCTGGTGCCCAAAGGATTGTGTAAGATGTTTGACCGTTGGCA
>NZ_KQ970289.1:61835-63404 GCF_001579035.1 Streptococcus mitis
CCCACCGTCAAATTGTGAACCATTATTGAGCAAATTGTCTTTAATCCAGCCAGTTGCTTTTTCAAGACCTTTGACGAATTTAGGATCATCAGTTGTATATTTGCTAACTTTTTCATCTGTTACAGAACCGCTATAAAGGTTAGAGATAAAGGCACGTGTTCCTTGGTCTCCCCCTTGACCAGAACTGAACAATGAACCTGGTGTGTAACCCTTGTCTTTGAGTGCTTTCAATACTTTTTCAAAATCATCAGTTGTCCAACCTTCTTTTACAAGGTTTGCCACTCCAGCATCTTCTAACATTTTCTTGTTCATTGCCATGTAGAATGGGGCTGAACTAATTGGATACATGTAAGCCTTGTCTCCAGCTTTACTTGCTTGTACGATGTTTTCGTTGTTGACATCTTTAACAAATTCATCTGTGAAGAGGTCGTTCAACTCAGCCAATTTGCCATTTTTACCGTATTGGATGATACGTCCTGGTGCATCAAAGAGTACGTCTGGAGCTGTTCCAGCTTCGATAGCTGTTGTGATTTTTTCAGGACCTGACTTGAAGTCGATGGTTTCCAATTTCACTTTTACATCTGGATTGGCTTTCTCAAACGCTTCGATGATTGATTTTTCATAAGTTCCAACACCGTCACCAGTTTTTTCTTGGGTAAATACTGGGAATGCCCACCAAGTGATTTCTGTTTTGGCACTGTCACCACCTGATTTGCCAGCTTCTTTACTTCCGCCAGAATTGCCACAAGCAGCAAGACCAAGAACCGCAGCACCCGCAAGTACTGTACAAGCTAATTTTCTAAATTTCATTTGTATTCTCCTATTTTATAAGCGTATCCAACTTGGATAATGAGTTCTTTATTTCTTGTATTCGATTTCATTTCATCCTACTCATCCACCACTCTCCTCTTTTTTAAGATTGTGTTATTTGAGACCAGCAACAAAGCGTTCTGTAATCTCTTTTGGTCTAGTAATAGCGCCACCAACAACGATGCCTCGCACTCCATATTCAAGGATTTGTTTGGCTTGTTCTGGTGTATGAATTTTCCCTTCTGCAATGACATCTACACCGGCATCACAGAGTTTTTTGATGAGTTCAAAATCTGGACCGTCCACTTTTGGACTATAAGATGTGTAGCCTGATAAGGTTGTTCCGACAAAGTCAATCCCTGCTTCGACCGCTGCCAATCCTTCTTCAAAAGTACTAGTATCAGCCATCAAGAGCTGGTTAGGATATTTCTCCTTAACCTGACGAATGAACTCTTGAATTTCCAAACCATCGTAGCGTTCACGCTTGGTACAATCCAGAGCAATCACCTCGATGTCCAGTTCTGCCAATTCATCAACTTCTTTCATGGTAGCCGTGATGAAGGGTTCTTGTGGCGGATAATCTCGTTTGATTATCCCAATAATCGGAAGTTTGGTGACTTCCTTGATTTCCTTGATATCGCGAACACTATTGGCTCGGATACCGACTGCTCCACCTTGCTCAGCCGCTTTGACCAGCAAGGGAATCACCCCTCCCGCTTCTGTATAAAGCGGTTCATGAGGAAGAGCCTGACAAGAAAC
>NZ_KQ970289.1:64048-64729 GCF_001579035.1 Streptococcus mitis
GCTAATCTGTGGCATCCTTTTTCCTCCTTTTCCTTTTTCTTTGTTTCTATGAGATTATTATACCTTAAAAATAAAACGCTTTCAAGAGTTTGTAGTATAATAGATTTCAGTTTCAAAAACTAGCCAAGTCAAACAGCTCCTCTAAAAGTACTTTCAGAGGAGCAAGTCGACCTATAATAGGAGAATACCAAAATTTAGTTTACAATTTCTGACAATTTTACTTTGCGATCTTCAAACATAGACTGGGTACAAGCATCTGCAGTAGCAATTGCTTCGAGAGCAGCTTCTCCTGTCAAAAGTTTTGCAAATTCTTCTGATACTGGAGCTCCTTGCATAATCTCATGCAGATAGCGCATCTCTTTATCAATGACAGATGATAGCCATAATGGAGTACGTTTACCTGGTTTACCATAAGCAATTGCTCCATCCATCTCTGTACTATGATAGATACGAGTCCGATCATCATCTTCTTCTTGCGATTCATGAATCAAGAAATAACTTTCTTGTCCATCTAGCTTAAGAGTTCCTTTACAGTTGAATAAGTCTAAGCGGATAGCACCTTTGGTTCCTTGGATTAAGACATAATGTTCACCCCAACGATAAGCTGAACCCCATTCTAACAAGGCAAAACGCTTATTAGAAAATTCCATATTGACAAAAATCATATCATCTTCATCACCG
>NZ_KQ970289.1:64749-68789 GCF_001579035.1 Streptococcus mitis
CCTTCATGGGCCACATTTCCACCTGTCATGGTTACAGTTTCAGGCATGCCACCCATAAGGAATTGAACACAATCCAACTCATGGATGTGGTGATACAAGTGACCACCTGATTTTTCACGAATTTTTTTCCATGATACGGACGGTTGTTGTTCTTCCCAACCATTACGAGCTGTGTGACAATATAGAACGTCTCCGATAACTCCTTGATTAATCAATTCTTTTGCATGATGGACACCATTAAAGAAGTTCATAATATGTCCTGCCATAAAGGTTACATTGTTTTCTTTGCATGCATCTACCATCTCACGGCAATCTTGATAAGAAAGCGCAATTGGTTTTTCACAGAAAACATTTTTACCATGCTGTGCAGCCTTAATAACCGGTTCCTTATGAAGATTATTTGGAGTTGCGACGATAACACAATCTACTTCATCGCTAGAAACCAACTCATCTAAGGAACTTGCTACTTTTGCTCCCAATTCTTCTGCAATTACTTCTGCATTATCTGGGTCATAGAGAAGAGTAATCTCTGCTCCATCATTCTTTTGCATATAACGAGCCAACTCAGCTCCAAAATACCCTGTTCCAACAACACCGTATTTAACCATGTTTTTTCTCCTTTATTATTGAATAAACTTTCTAATTTTAACTTATACTCTTCGAAAATCTCTTCAAACCGCGTCAACGTCGCCTTACTGTGCGTATGGTTACTGACTTCGTCAGTTTCATCTACAACCTCAAAAACATGTTTTGAGCTGACTTCGTCAGTTTCATCTACAGCCTCAAAAACGTGTTTTGAGCTGACTTCGTCAGTTTTATCTGCAACCTCAAAGCTGTACTTTGAGCAGCCTACGGCTAGTTTCCTAGTTTGCTCTTTGATTTTCATTGAGTATTACTTCACAGATCCTTCTGATAATCCACTTGCAATCTTATTTTGGATAATAGAGAAGAAAATGATTGATGGAAGAACCACAATAACAGATGCTGCCATCATATCTCCCCAGTCTAAAATTTCTGAACCGTTAAGTGAACGAAGGGCTACTGCTACTGTCATCTTTCCTGTATTGTTAATCAAAATCAAAGCATACAAGAATTCATTCCAAGCATTGATAAATGTATAAATAGCTGTTGCTACAATACCTGGTGCTACAATCGGTAGCACAACTTTATAAAACGTAACAAATTTATTCGCACCATCAATTCGAGCTGCTTCTTCAATTCCAATTGGAACTGTTTGGAAAAATCCAACTAAGAGCCAAACTGCATATGGAACACTAAAAGATAGATAAACCATCATCAAGCCAAATAAACTATTTGTTAATCCAACTTTAGCAATGGCAATTGAATAGGGAATTGCTAACAAAATTGGTGGGAAAATGTAGGTAATGACCAGTAATCTTGACATGATTGCTCCCAATTTAGGGAAGAATCGAACAATACCATAGGCTGCCATAGCAGAAATAATAATCGCAATAAGGGTTGTAGCTAAGGCAATGATTAAACTGTTTCGAATATTATCAATAAAGTGCAAATCGTTGATAACATGAGTGAAATAATCTAATGTAAACTGTTCAGGCCAAAATCGTGTTGGATACTGAGTTAATTCCCCTTTACCCTTGACAGACGATATGATAATCCATACCAATGGGAAAATTGCAACAATGGTCGCACCAATCAAGAGTACATGTGAGAGAATATCTAAATAAATACTGGATTTCTTCTTCATTATTTTCTACCCTCCTTTTCCCACTTACTGATGATAGCAAAGTAGATAAAGCAAATCGCCACCAAGAAGATAAAGAGCAACACTGTAACTGCTGAGGCACGACCCAACAATTTAGTTCCCCAACCCAGGTTGTAAGCAAAAATTGGAAGCGTCGTTGTAGCATTGGCTGGTCCACCACCAGTAATGAGGTAGATAATGTCAAAGTTATTAAAGATCCATACAGTTCTCAAAACAACTAGAAGCCCTACAACCACTTTAATATGTGGAAAGACGATAAACTTGAACACCTGCCAACTTGAAGCACCATCTATCTTAGCAGCCTCAAATTGTTCTTCTGGTACTGTTTGCAAAGCTGAAAGCACATTGACCATAATCATCGGCGCTCCAAACCAAATGTTGATAAACACCAAACATAGGAATGCCCATGTACTATCTGTCAAAAATGCAGGCGTATGTTCCATTAAACCTAATTTTACGATTAGATTAGGTAAGTAGCCATAAACCCCGTTTAGAATCCATTGCCAAGAGAAGGCAATAACGATTGTAGGAAATGCCCAAGGAACAATCAATAAGGTCCTATATAATTTCTTGAAGTGGCGTACTCTGTGAAGAGCTAAAGCCAATACAAACCCTACTAAAACTTGACCAACTAATGAGAAAACGGTCCACTTAATTGAATTAAAGAACGCATTAAAGAAGTTGGGATCTGATAGCACAGCTTTATAGTTAGCTAAACCAACAAATTTGTAATTGGGCATAATCAAATGCTTATTGGTAAAGCTATAAAAAATACTCGAGAAAAACGGATAAACAAAGAGTAATCCTACGATAATCATAGCTGGCAAAACAAATATCCAGCGAGTTAAATTACGTTCTTTAACCATTCTCCTTCTCCCTTCTTTTACAAGATTGGGCTAGGGCTTTTCAGCTCACTAGCCCACCTATTTTCTAGTCTTTTACACCTACTGAACAGCCTCAAATAAATCGTTTAATTGTTTTTCTGCTTCTTTTGCTGCTTTCATAGGGTCTGTTCCATTTGTAATGATATCTTGGAACATTTGTTCAATAATGTGTTGGTTAGTCAACATACCAGCTTGTACACTTGGTCCATTTTCATAACCAATAGCAGTACCTTTTTTAACAGCTTCAGTAATTACTTCTTCAGCATGTTTAAATTTCTTACGAGTTTCATTTTCTTTATAGGCTGCAGAATCGCTAATCCCCTTAATAGTTGGCAACATACCTACTGGAGTTGAATCAAGGAATTTAACGTAGTCTTCTTCATTATAAAGTGATTCTAAGAATGCTTTAGCAACTTCTGGATGTTTTGAATTTTTCCAAACAACCATTGGAATGTTTGAGGTTTCAATTCCTTGGTCTTTATCAGACTCTTTGATTTTTGGAATAGGATAAGCATCAATTGAATCAATCAATTGAGGACTGTTGGCATTGATTCCTCCAATATGGAAGCCAGAGTTAAAGTCAAATGCTGTTTTTCCTTGATAGAACAAGGTAGCTTGTTGAAGGACATTAAAGTTCAAAGAATCTTGAGGTGAAATTTCTTTATACATTTTAACCCAGTATTTAATACCATCTTGAGCAAGTTGACTTGTCAAATCTGCTTTAAGATCTTTTGTCAAGAGACTTCCACCACCACTACGTACGTAGAAGTTCAAGAAACGTGTTGCCATTAAGTCATTTGTTCCAAACGGAACAGACAATCCATAAACTCCAGCTTCTTTCAATTTTTTAGAAGCTTCATAGAGTTGATCCCAAGTTTTAGGAACCTCAATGTTATGTTCTTTTAACAAATCAGTTCTAACCCACATAACTTGTGCATGTGAATAAAGAGGAACAGAATAATAATCATCTCCGATTTTTGCTTCATTTAAGGCAGTTTCGTTAAATTTATCCTGTCCAATACGCTTGATAGAATCATTTAGCGGAACCAAAGCATCTGAGTTGACCATTTCCATTACTTGGTTAGGAAGAGCTGTACTGATATCTGGCACATTCCCATTTGCTAAACCTGTAGTCCATTTAGTATAGAAGTCATTCCAAGAGAATGTTTCAATCTTGATTTTCGTTTTTGGATGCTTTTGCATGAAAGCATCTGCTGATTTTTGAATACTTTCTAAACGTGGTCCTTGAGTAAAGGAGTGCCACATTGTAATCTCACCAGATAATTCTGTCGGTGGTTCAGTACTAGTTGTAGTTTCTTTCTTTCCTGAACAAGCTACCAAGGCAACGGCTGCTAGCGCAACTCCAGCTAGACATAAAAAACTTTCTCATTTTTTCTATTGTTCTTCCCTTT
>NZ_KQ970289.1:69361-71916 GCF_001579035.1 Streptococcus mitis
CTAAACGACTAATTTTTGTAATAATCATCTCTTCTAACCTCCTTTCTCAATCTATTTTTCCTATCCAAGTTCCCCATTCTTCTGTCTAGCATTTTCTACTAGAAGGACATAAAAACACAACACTCTCTAGCCTATACTCTTTGAAAATCTCTTCAAACCACAGTCGCTTCACCTTGGATTATATAGGTCAGTCTTATCTACAACCTCAAAGCGGTGTTTTGGGCAATCTGCTACTAGCTTGCTAGTTTCTTCTTTGATTTTCATTCAGTATCTCCTCAATCTTCACAAGAAGATCTGATTTTTCTAGCGACAAACAGAATAAATAAGTTAGTTCAATTAGCTACCTTCCTTATAGATGAAATTGATATTCATAAAGGAAGTCGCCCTTTATTTTTTTGCAAAAGATACTAGTATGAATTTATTTGGGGACTTGAATTTATAAGTTAGTCACTTCGTTTTTCTAAAATAATTCTAATCTATTATTCTAGCACTAGTAGACTCTTTGGCTAAATCTCCTTTCTACATCTCGTTTCACCAAGAACTTTTTAAGAGAGAAATACTCTAAATTAGTTTTGTTACCGTTTTCAATTAGAGTATACTTTTTTTTTTAGTATTTCAAGCCTTTTTCTAATTTGGAATTTAGTTTCAAATCTTTTTAACTATAGCAACTACATTAAAAGTACTTTCAAAAATAAGTAGGTTTCTTGCAAAACCTGTTTCGAGTGGACAAGATAAGAAAACAAGAAAGTCAATTTTAGGAGAAAACAAGGTTAATAGTCGCATGATATAATGCAATGATGTAAAAATCGAATAAATTGATTGGAAAATTCAAACTAATTTCTAACAATGATTTAAGAATTGTAGTGTCCTAATATAGATTCAATGCACTATAAAACGCATAGTATCAAGCTTGTTCAACACCTGATACTATGCGTGTTTGTGATTTTTAAGATTTTGTGCTTAGAGTCGACTCCTTATTTTAGATATTTAAAAGAAATCTCACTTCCACAGAGCCAATTGTAGACTTGGTCGTTAACAAATACATTCATGGCTTCGTGAGCATACTCGGGCATGATGCGATAGGCCTTATCGCAGGTCAGACGATTATAAATCGCAAACTGGGTAATAGGATAGCAAACATCGTCGTCCAAGCCCGTAATCATCTTAACCTCACCCTTGATACGATGGGAAAGATTTTTCACATCGATATAGGCAAGGGTCTCCATGATCTCCTCCTCAGTTTCATGGAAGGGGTCGTGAAACTTGAAATAACGGAAAAGTTCATCGTAAGCCTCACTGGTATTACCAATCTCAAGCACTCGTCTAAAGTCTGACAAGAAGGGATAGATGGCAACTGTTTTCTGAATTCGAGGATTGAGCGCTGCTGCAACCAAGGCCAAAGCCCCTCCTTGCGAGGCACCATAGCTAGAAAGACGCTTCTCATCTACCTGAGGCAGACTAGCAATAATTTCAACCAACTGGTAAATATCCAGATAAACATCCTTATAAAAGAGGTGATACCGACCCTCCACAGCACCACGGATAATATGTCCCTTAACCGTATTTCCTAGAGGAGAACGCAAACCGTCTTGCGAATAACCTGACTGGCCCCGCACATCCATTGAAACAACACCGTAACCAGCTACGGTGAAAGCCAGCATATCGGTCCAGTCCCAGCCGCGTCCCATATAACCATGGAAATGGAAGATTATCGGAACCTTCTCCTCACTCTTTGGAAGAACGACGCGTGCATAGACCTTGACTTCATTGGTTCCTTCAAAGGTTAACTCATAGCACTTGACTTGAGGGATGTGAAAATTTCTTTCCTCCAACTGGTAGGCTGGAAGCGTGGAAACTTTTTTCACTTCCTCATCCCAGAAAGCATCAAAGTCCTCTGGAACCTCATCCCTTCCTAGATAAGTCTTCATTTCTTCTAACAAAGTTGGATTTTTCATAGCATGCTCCTTTTATTTTGTAATCGCTACCACAACTGTAGCACATCTAAGAAAGCAATGCAAGAAAGAAGGATAAATAGAAAGTGAATTTAGCCTTTCTTTCTTCAAAGCTATCATCTGAAGGTAATCTTAAACTTCTAGTATTCAGTCTTACATATGATCCTTCACAGCTACTGCTACCATTTTGGATTTTGCACGGACTTTACCCGCCACTGACATTTCCATAGAAATAATTGCCTTTCTTTCCCCTAATTCCTCCAGAGTAGAAATGACGACAATTTCATCGTCAATTGGGGTTGGGCTAAGATAATCAACTTCTAAATGAGCTGTGATGAAGCGACCGATAACTGTTTCGTCTGTCAATTCCAAACCTTTTTGATGATGGGCAAACCAAGCTGCTGACGCCGTACCATGGCAATCAAAAATAGTCGCTATCATTCCTCCAAAGACATTTGATGGAACTCCGCCAGTATAAGCATTTTCAAGCTTTATCCGACTAATACAACGCTCCCCATCCAGACTTGGATAGGTTTTTAAATGTAAACCCAAATCATTCTTTGGGCCGCAACCCCAACAATGCTGGAAGCGTTCTCCATACCT
>NZ_KQ970289.1:72233-80730 GCF_001579035.1 Streptococcus mitis
CACTCCTCCTTATTCAGATGGGGTCATTATATCAAGCTTCCGTCAAAGAGTAAATAGACTGGAAGACTAATATCTTTTTATCACTTGACTAAGTTTGATTTATAGCCGATTATTTCATAAAAATAAAAAGAGCATTTCCGCCCTTTCTTATATTTATATTATTTTGTTGCTTCTTTCTTCTGGAAAGTGGTTTGGTAATTTACTTTAATCGTTACTGTCATGTGAGAGTCCTCGTTTCTTTTTGATGACTCTAGTATAAGGGTCAAACCTGAAAGCTAGCTTAAGTTTTCCTTAGAGAAAGCTTAATCTAAATGTTCTTTCTTTTCCAGATGAAGAGCAATCATGCGCCACTCTGGATCCTCTTGCCAAGCTTCTGTGTAACGAAAAAAGAGCAGTTACGCTCTTCTTCCTTTATTCAATCTTAGTTTGTTGCTTCTTTCTTTTGGAAAGTGGTTTGGTAATTTACTTTAATCGTTACTGTCATGTGAGAGTCCTCGTTTCTTTTTGATGACTCTAGTATAAGGGCCAAACCTGAAAGCTAGCTTAAGATTTCCTTAGAGAAAGCTTAATCTAGATGTTCTTTCTTTTCCAAATGAAGGGCAATCATGCGCCACTCTGGATCCTCTTGCCAGCCTTCAATAGAACTAATGTAGCTAGCAACTTTTCTGGCTTCTTCTAAAATCGGAAAATCCTCGATAATATCAGCCACTTGAAACTCTGGGAGACCTGACTGTCTGGTTCCAAAAATTTCACCTGAACCACGCATTTTCAAATCTTCTTCGGCCAGGACAAATCCATTGGTGGTTTCTGTCATGATGCGCATGCGGTCTTTCCCAGAATCCGTCTTGGGATTAGCAACAAGGACAGCGTAGGACTGCTTGTCTCCCCGACCGACACGACCTCTGAGCTGGTGAAGCTGGCTGAGCCCGAAGCGATCGGCATCCATGATAATCATGACAGTCGCATTGGGAACATTAACCCCGACCTCGATAACTGTCGTCGAAACCAGAATATCCGTTTTTCGCTCTTTGAACTCCTGCATAATCTGGTCTTTTTCGTCACTCTTCATCTTACCATGTAGCAGAGCCACCTCTGCCTTGCCTGCAAAGTGAGCTGTCAACTCCTCTGACAAAGCGATAGCATTTTTCAAATCCAGAGCTTCAGATTCTTCAATCAAGGGAGAGATGACATAGGCTTGTGAACCTTTTTGAATTTCCCCCTCTAACCAAGTCAAGACCTGAGGTAGTTGCTCATGCTTGATCCAGCGTGTCACAATAGGCTTCCGTCCTGCTGGCATCTGGTCAATAATGGACACATCCATATCTCCAAATGCTGTGATAGCCAGCGTCCGTGGAATAGGAGTCGCCGTCATCATGAGGACATCTGGGTTGTCGCCTTTTTCCCGTAAAATACGCCTTTGCCCCACGCCAAAACGGTGCTGCTCATCGATGATAATCAAACCAAGACGAGCATAATCCACCCCATCTTGTATCAGAGCATGAGTCCCGATAATCAAATCAGCCTCACCCTTGGCAATAGTCTCTAAGACTTCTCTTTTTTCTGCAGCTTTCAAGGAACCTGTCAAGAGAGCGAGTTTTAGGTCTGGGAAGAGACTCTTCAAACTCTCAAAGTGTTGCTCTGCGAGGATTTCTGTTGGTACCATGAGGGCTGATTGGTAGCCAGCCGTCACTGCCGCAAACATAGCCAAGCCAGCGACTACCGTTTTTCCGCTCCCCACATCTCCTTGTAGGAGACGATTCATGTGGTGGTCGGACTTCATATCGGTTAAAATTTCCAGCAAACTTTTTTCTTGAGCTGGGGTCAGGGCAAAAGGTAGATTTTCTTTAACTGCTGTCACCTTTTCCTGAGACCAATTCAGAACCAGACCGCTTCCTTGAACTCTATTTTCAGACTTGAGCGTCTGCAACTGCATCTGAAAATAAAAGAGTTCCTCAAACTTGATACGGCGAAGGGCCTGCTTGTATTCTGCCAAATCCTTGGGGAAATGCATAGCGCGAACGGCCTGACAACGGGACATGAGTTTGTATTTGTCCAGTAAAGACTGGGGAAGATTTTCTTCAATCAAGAGGTCCAGTCCCTGATCAAAGGCTGTCTTAATGACCTTTACCAGACTGGCTTGACTGATTCCCTGAGCCAAGCGATAGACAGGTTGGAGGTCATCTTCCACCTGAGCCAAAACCTTCATCCCAGTTAGACTAGCCTTGCCACGGTCCCATTTTCCAAAGACAGCAAGGGTTGCTCCCAACTCTATCTTATCAGCCAGATAGGGCTGGTTAAAGAAATTCACCGCAAAAACAACTTCTCCCTGCTTGAGGCTAAAACGCAGGCGATTGCGCTTGAAACCATAATACTGAACACTGGCAGGAGTCACGACTTGACCAGATAGGACTGCCTTCTCCCCGTCTTCCAGTTCCAATACTTGCTTGGTTTTGAAGTCTTCATAACGGAAAGGAAAGTAGAGCAAGAGGTCTTGCAAATTTTCAATTCCTAGTTTGGCGTATTTTTCTGCTGACTTTGGTCCCACACCAGGTAAGACATGCAAGGGTTGATGTAGATTCATGCTCCACTCCTTTCTTTTCTAATAATATTCTCTCGGAATGCGGTCGCTGAGAAGACAAACCACCTCGTAGTTAATAGTCCCACGGTAGGTCGCTACCTGAGTTGCAGTGATTTCCTTATCTCCGTCGGAGCCAATCAAGGTTACCTTAGTTCCGAGTGGGTAAGGCTTAGGTAATCGAATAGTGATCTGGTCCATCGAAACCCTGCCGACAATTGGGCAAGCTTTCCCATCTACCAAGACAGAGAAATTCTGCATGTCTCGTGTCCAACCATCCGCATAGCCGATTGGCACGGTCGCGATGACTTGCTCGCTATCCGCTTGATATGTCGCTCCATAGCCCATGCAAGCCCCAGCTGGAACTGTCTTGACATGAATTAAAGCAGACTCCAAGGTCAAGGCCGGTATCAAATCATAAGGCAAATCCAAGACCTCTCCGCTAGGATTGAGACCATACATGGCATCTCCCATACGAACCGCATTGAAAATAGTCTCTGCATGCCAAAGAGTCGTTGCAGAATTACTAGCATGAACCAAGTCTGGAAGACCTTTCATACTAGCCAAAATGGTTTTAAACCGTTCTAACTGGGTATTAAAGTAGTCATCTGATTCCTCGTCTGCAGTAGCAAAGTGGGTAAAAATCCCTTCAACACGGGCACCGTGTTGTTGGAGCAAGTCTTGAGCCTGCTCAGCCTCACGAGCCTCTCGAAAACCAATCCGTCCCATTCCTGAGTCAATCTTGATGTGGACTGTCAATCCAGTTAGTTCTGTTTCCTTATCTAAGAGTGCTTGAACCCACTCCAGTCCGGCCACAGTCAAGGTGATGTCGTATTCTTTAGCTAGGGAAACAGCTTCTAACTCAGAAACTCCTAAGATGAGGATTGGCTTGCTGAGTCCAGCCTGTCTGAGTTCAATGGCTTCATCGATATTGGAAACGCAAAAACCATCAACATCATCTTGAATAGCCGTCGCAACGGCAACAGCTCCATGCCCATAGGCATTAGCCTTGACTACTGCAAATTTGAGCGTTCCTTGAGGGATATGAGCCCCCATTTGCTGAATATTTTGTCGAATAGCTCCCAGATGAATCAGAGCCTTGGTTGGTCTATGCGGACTAGCTTTCATGATTTTCCTCCAAAATGACACTGGCTGTCACAAACTGATCGGTGTGGCTGATAGACAGCCAAATTTTTCCTGAAAATGGTGCCTGACTAAAATAAGGCGCCCCGCGTTCATTGTTCAAGACTTCCAAATCCTGAAAACCTAGTTTTCCAATACCCGTTCCCATAGCCTTGGAAAAGGCCTCCTTAGCCGACCAGCGACCAGCCAAATATTCAATCTGCCTGCGCCCTTTAAGACTGTTAAACCGTTCCATTTCCTTAGCGGTCAGCACGCGCTTAGCAAATCCTTCATGTCGTGTAACTGCGCTTTCTATCGAAGCTAATTCTTCGATGTCAATTCCGTGTCCAACTATCATTCTCATCAAAAGGAGTTGAGATTCCCCAACTCCATCCTTTTCACTTATTTTGTCAAGGTAGCATAAATCTCTTCTACCAAAGCCTCTGTATTTTCCCAACCTAGACAAGGGTCGGTAATAGAGCAACCAAAGACCTCTGGTTGGTTTTGACGACCATCTGCTAGGTAAGATTCAATCATGAAGCCTCGAACTATCTTTTTGATTTTCTCATTCCAATCACGATTCTGCAAGGTCTGACGAACAATTCGAATCTGCTCCATATATTGCTTGCCTGAGTTATCATGGTTGGTATCAATGAGGATAAAAGGATTTTCAAGTCCCATGGTCTCATAACGTTCAATGGCTTGGAGTAGATTTTCATAGTAGTAATTCGGCATATAATTGCCATACTCGTTAACTGCTCCACGGAGGATGACATGGGACAAAGGATTACCTGAAGTCTCAACTTCCTGACCATGATAAAGGAAGGTTTGCTTGTTTTGAGCAGCATAGATGGCGTTAAACATAACACCCAAATTTCCAGAGGTTGGATTTTTCATCCCTACTGGTGCATCAATCCCTGAAGCCACAAAGCGGTGCTCTTGGTCTTCCACAGAACGAGCGCCAACGGCATGGTAGCTGACCAAGTCATCCACCAAGATCAGATTTGACGGATAAAGCATCTCATCTGCCGTCGTCAAACCAGTCTCTGTAATCACGCGGTAGTGCAACTGGCGCACAGCCTGCAAACCGTTAATCAGGCTTGGAGCCTTAGAAGTATCTGGCTGGTGAACCAACCCTTTATAGCCGTCTCCATTGGTACGCGGCTTAGCAGTATACACGCGCATGACCATGAAAATCTTGTCCGCTACCTTCTTTTGCAAGGCGGATAAACGGCGAGCATATTCCAAGACCGCTTCTTCATTATCAGAAGAGCAAGGACCAATTACCAAGAGAATACGGTCATCTTCCCCTGAAATAATGTCTGCCAATTCTCTATCACGGCTTTCCTTGAGTCTCGAGGCTTCCGCAGACAATTGGGTTTCAGCCTTGATGACTTCCATATCGATTTCTTGACCTTTTTCAATAAATGCCATCTTATTCTCCTAACGTTTTGTAAATTTCTCTGACAAGGGTTTCTGTGTTATCCCAACCCAGGCAAGGGTCTGTGATAGACTTGCCAAATACTTCTGGCTCATTTTGTCGACCATCTTCCAGATAAGACTCAATCATAAAACCACGAACGAACTGCTTGATTTTTTCATTCCAAGCACGGTTAATCAAGGTCTGGCGGACAATTCGAATCTGATCCATGTATTGCTTACCAGAATTATCATGATTGGTATCAATGATGATAAAAGGATTTTCCAAGCCCATTTTCTCATACTGGGCAATGGTGTCAATTAAATTGTCATAATAGTAGTTGGGAATATTTTTTCCATACTCATTAAGAGCACCACGAAGAATGGCATGCGAAAGTGGGTTACCAGTTGTTTCCACTTCTTTTCCTAGGAAAAGGAAGCTTTGTTTGTTTTGAGCAGCATAAATCCCATTAAACATAACATTGAGATTTCCAGAGGTTGGATTTTTAAAACCAGTCGCAAAATCTGCTCCACTTGCCACAAAGCGGTGTTGCTGGTCTTCAACCGAACGGGCACCAACTGCCATATAAGAAATCAAATCATCTACAAGCGGCAGATTTTCAGGATAAAGCATTTCATCAGCTGTCGTCATCCCTGTTTCTGTGATAACACGATAGTGAAGATGGCGAACGGCTTTGATTCCGTTGATAAGACTAGGCGCTTCTGTCGCGTTAGGCTGGTGAATCAAGCCCTTATAGCCATCTCCGTTGGTACGGGGTTTGGCTGTATAAACACGCATAACCATAAAGATACGGTCTGCCACTTCTTCTTGTAAAGCTGCCAAACGCTTAGCGTATTCAAGAACAGCTTCTTCATTGTCAGATGAGCATGGCCCGATTACCAAAAGAATTCGCTGGTCTTCTCCACGTATAATGGCTTCTAGCTCTTGATCGCGCTGTGATTTTCTCTCCAAAGCTTGGCCTTCTAATTTTGACAAGGCACGAACTTCTTCAATATTGATTTTAGGACTTTTTGCTGTAAATACCATAACTCATCTCCTTATAAAGCAAACGGATACCAAGTAAAAATTTACTTTTCACAAGGTATCCGCCTCTAAACTATCTCATTTTATTGTCTTTTACCGTGACAGTTTTTAAACTTCTTACCAGAACCACATGGGCAAAGTTCATTGCGTCCAATCTGGCTCAAATCCAAATCTTCAGGCATATTTGCTTGGTGGGCAGCAATATTACGAGTCGCTGTTGTACTGATATGGCGTTCTGCCTGTGGTCTTTCTTGTTCATGAATTTGTGCTTTCATCATCAAGCGTGTCACATCAAACTCAATCGAACCAATCATATCATTGAACATACGGAAACCTTCTGCCTGATACTCAACAACAGGGTTGTTCTGAGCATAGCCACGAAGTCCAACCGCATTACGCAATTGATCAAGGGCATCGATATGATCTGTCCACTTGTTATCTACCACTCGTAGAATCAAGACTTTTTGGAATTCTTTAACCGCTTCTTCATCGCGTAGTTTTGAAACCTGACTATCGTAAACCTTCAAGGCACGTTGGAAGAGTTCTTCCTTAATAGCCTTATCAGACAAACCTGACAAGTCTTCCATCGTAATAGAATCTTCTGGAAGCAAGTTGTACTTAGCAAAGTTCAAAATCGCTTCTAGTTTTTCATCTTGTTTGGCACGCGCATGACCATCAACGACACGACCAATCGTACGTTTGATCATTGACTGAATTTCAGGTGCCAAGTCACGGTCTGCAGTGATGACATCGTAACGTTGAGCATAGATAATCTCACGTTGTTCACGCATGACATCGTCGTATTGAAGGACTTGTTTACGGGTATCGTAGTTATTTCCTTCGACACGTTTCTGAGCTGCTTCAACCTGACGTGTCAACATACGAGACTCAATGGCCTCTTCAGACATGTTGAGACGTTCAAAGATTCCCTTCAAGCGTTCAGAACCAAAACGTTTCATCAAATCATCTTCAAGAGAGAGGTAGAATTGTGACTCACCTGGGTCTCCTTGACGACCTGAACGTCCACGAAGCTGGTTATCGATACGACGGCTTTCATGACGTTCTGTACCAATCACACAAAGTCCACCTAATTCGCGAACCCCTTCACCAAGCTTGATGTCGGTACCACGACCGGCCATGTTGGTTGCGATAGTAACAGCACCACGTTGACCAGCATTCATGATGATTTGGGCTTCTCTATAGTGGTTTTTGGCATTCAAGACTTCGTGAGGAACGCCAGCTGCGACTAATTTCTTAGAAATGTAATCACTGGTTTCAACCGCTACTGTACCAACCAAGACAGGCTGACCTTTTTGGTAACGAGCCTTAACGTCTTCGACAACCGCCTTAAACTTAGCCTCGATACTTGCATAAAGAAGGTCTGAGTGGTCAATACGTTGAACAGGACGGTTGGTTGGGATTGGAATAACACGAATGTTGTAGATTTCACGGAATTCTTCTTCCTCAGTCTTACCTGTACCCGTCATACCAGACAATTTCTTGTACATACGGAAGAGGTTTTGGTAAGTGATTGAGGCAGATGTCTTGGTTTCATCCTGGATTGGCACACCTTCTTTGGCTTCAATGGCTTGGTGCAATCCATCAGAATAACGACGACCTTCCATGGTACGACCTGTAAATTGGTCGACAATCAAGATTTCTTGCTCTTCGCTGACCACATAGTCAATATCGAGAAGCATGATGTAGTTAGCACGAAGGGCGTTATCGATAAAGTGAGTCAGAGCTACGTTTTCGATATCATAGAGGTTTTCAAGCTTGAAGTAGCTTTCAGCCTTGTCAATCCCTGAATCAGACAAACCAATAGTTTTAGACTGCACATCGATAATGTAGTCGTCTTTATCCAAAGATTTCACATAGTGGTCTGCCATGTGGTAGAGCTGACTAGTTTCAACTGCGTTAGCACCTGATACGATCAAAGGTGTACGGGCCTCGTCAATCAAGATTGAGTCAACCTCATCGACCAAGGCATAGTTAAGCGGGCGTTGTACCATGTTTTCAGCGCGAACGACCATGTTATCACGAAGGTAGTCAAATCCGATTTCTGAGTTGGTTGAGTAAGTAATATCACACTCATAGGCTTCTTTTTTCTCCATTGGAGACTTGGCAGCCAAGTTAATCCCTACTGACAAACCAAGCCATGAGTACAATTCACCCATCTCAGTCGCGTCACGTTCTGATAGATATTCATTTACCGTAACTACGTGAACCCCTTTGCCTGAAAGGGCATTGAGGTATACGGGCATGGTCGCAGTCAAGGTTTTTCCTTCCCCTGTACGCATCTCTGGCACGTCACCATGGTGAAGAACGATCCCCCC
>NZ_KQ970289.1:80750-82416 GCF_001579035.1 Streptococcus mitis
CCCCCATGACCTGAACCTTATATGGGAAGAGACCTAGGACACGTTTGGCACCCTCACGGACAACCGCAAATGCTTCATAAAGCAATGAATCCAGTGATTCTCCATTTTGATAACGTTCTTTAAATTCAACTGTTTTTGCTTTTAGTTGGTCGTCAGTCAAAGCAGCCATTTGGTCTTCGTATTTGAAAACCTTGTCAGCCATCTTTTCCAGACGACGGATTTCTCCTTTATCATTTTCGATAATTGTTTTTAAAATATTAGCCATGTTTTTCCTTACTTTAAATTCCGAATATTTTAGAATGTTCTTTTAATTTTAGCACAATTACTGATTATTTTCAAGGAAGAATCCCCATTTTGAAAAGGAAAAAGAGGCTAGTTTCCAAGCTAACCTCTCTGACTTTTATGATGATTTAATTGCCAACAAAAATCGGCAAAATCGCAAATAGGATAAATAGATTTATCCAAAGAGAAAAACAGCAGATCAATCCAAAAACAAAGAGACTGACTTTCTTGGACAGCAAGGCCATCAAAATAGACAGAATACCAAAAACTAGCAAGACTTTCTGTATGCTGAAGAGGTCAATCTTTCCCCCCAGAATCGGACTGTCCCAAGGAAGAAAGAAGAAAGCAATCCAGATCAACAGAACTAAACCAATATAGACCTTAGAATAGCGTGTAATAAATGATTTTAGATGTGTCATAAGCCACCTCCTAGAATTGTATATCCTTTAAATATTGTATGTGTCCATTTTCGACAACTAATACATCTGTACAAAGGTCTGAAATATCTTCCGATATGTGTGACGTCAGGATAACCAGACCATTTTCTTTTTTCAGGTAAGATAAAATGACCTGTTTGGTTAACCTCACACTCTTCTCATCCAAAGCATTCATAGGTTCATCGAGAAAGAGTATAGATGGTTCGGCAATAAAGGCTTGAATCAAGGCCATTTTTTGCTTTGTTCCTAAGGATAAATGACGGTATTCAACGTCTTCAAATTCCTGTAAATCATAGTATTGAATCCAATAGGCAATTCTTTTTTCCGTAACTTTAGATGAAAAATACCTTAACAGTTCCAAATTTTCTCTAAGGGATAAATGAGATAAAAACTCGACTTTTTCAATTAAAACCCCTGCATCCTGAATATAATGATTTTTTACCCCGTAAACTTTGCCATCTTGAAGAACTTTTCCTTTGTCAAGCTTAATATAACCAGCAAGTACCTTTAAAAGAACCGTCTTGCCAGATCCATTATCACCTTTAAGTCCATAAATTTTTCCTGATTGAAACACCAAATTCAACTGATTTAAAATAGGTCTTTTCCCATAAATTTTCTGTCCATTTATAATTTCAAGTCTCATCGTTTATCCTTTCTTAAATTTCTCTTCCAAGCGACTAACAATCAAGATAACCAATAAACTTAAGAGTCCTAAATACACTGTTACAATATGATCCATCATCCATTCTTGTCCCACAAATGCTAAAAAATAGAGAAAAAAGGAAAAACCAGAGCCTACACTAATAAGTGCTATCAGATAAGACAGTAACAAATACAACATCATTAACTGAGCAAGTAAAAAGAAAAGTGCGACTGTTTTGAAATGAATTCCTAGCGGAAGTAAACCAAGAAACCAGACAAATAAATCTTGAGTAAAAAATTTAGAA
>NZ_KQ970289.1:82866-93990 GCF_001579035.1 Streptococcus mitis
AAATGACAGAGAGCCATCCTACCATGAAAATCGAAAGGTTTAACAAGAGTTTGGGGATTTCTAAATTCGCTTCAGAATAGTCATTATAGGAAAAGATTGAAATCAATTCCCTCTTGAAAAAGAGAAAAACATCCTGCTTTTGAACCGCTGTTGACAATAGATAGTTTATCAAAATCATCATCAAAACTATACGAAGTAGTAAAACGATCTTTCTCTTTAGCAAAATATTGTTAAAATTCTTAAACATTATCTTCATATTTTTCAAGCACCATATAAGGGACAATATAAAGGATATAAGGAGTAAAGAGTTTCATCAAACTGACATCCCCATAGCTAGCTTGCATCAAACTCGTCATAGGAACCATATAGTAAGGCAAGGCACTATAGAGTAACATAGAACCAAGCCATAGAAACATCAAATAGGCGATTGCCGAACGAGTCACATTCCCTAAATAATCAACTATTTTTAAAAAATAGACTGCATTGATGAAAATACCGATTAGTAGGACACAAGTAAAGAACAAATAGCTTGTTATCTCTCCATCTAGGAGTCTTTGTAAACTACTCCCATCAGAAAATAGAGAATTCCATTCCAGAGGCGAAAAAGTCCCAAAGAAATAGGTTAAAATTGCAATTATCAGCACAGTCACTAAATATATCAAGCAAGGGATACTTGCAACTTGCAAAATCAACTTTCTTTTTAACCCTTGATAACTCACTTCTCTTCCAATACTCAATCGTAAAACTTTATTTTTCAGCTCAATATATTGAAAACCTAGCAAAACAATGATGATTGGAATAATAAATGATTGATAAAAACCTAGATTGAACTGGAGAATACGAAAATCTAATGCTGATTTTAATAAGTCATTTTTAATTGCTTGTCCATCGAATTTAGCTAGATCGGGCGCATGAATATCAAAAAAGAAATAAGTCATCAAAACATCACGATAAACCAAAGTAAGAAAAAGCAAAGTAAGCAAGACATAAACAAATTTATGCCTTGCCAAAGTTAAGAGAGGAATCTTCATAAGCTACCTCCTAAAAATAAAAACCGATATAAATCAATGTCTCCCTGCTTTAGACTTCCCCAGCTCTCGTCTCAAGCGAAGCATTTTTTTTAAACAGAAATAGGTTAACCTATTCAGAACAATAGCTAGCAGAATAAAAAGAAACCAAATGCCCCATAACTTGATATCTGTCAAATTTCTCAAGACGATATTGAAAAACAGAACTGAAATAACTGTCCAAGCAAGGCTAAAAAGAGCATAGAGGGGGATGTAAAACCAGTAAAAATAGTAAAAAATTGGGAAAAATTTACTTTCTCTATTATCCTTTTCAATCCAGTTGAAAAAGTAAAACCAGGGAAATAAGATTATAAATTTAAACAAATGTTTCATCGACACCTCCTTTTCGATAGCGTTTTCTTCACCTTTATTCTATCAAAAAAATCTGGAAATGTCATTCCAGATTCTACTTTTTTATTTGCGTTTTCTTGCGATGAGATGGATTGGAGTCCCCTCAAAGACAAAGGCCTTGCGGATTTGATTTTCCAAGAAACGCAGGTAAGAAAAGTGCATGAGTTCTTCTTCGTTGACAAAGATAACAAAGGTTGGTGGTTTGGTTGCCACTTGGGTCGCGTAGAAAATCTTTAGGCGTTTCCCTTTGTCTGTCGGTGTTGGGTTGATGGCAATAGCATCCATAATCACATCGTTCAAGACAGCTGATGGGATACGTGTGTTTTGACTTTCACTGATTTGCTTAATCATCTCAGGAAGTTTGTGGAGACGTTGCTTGGTCAAAGCGGATACAAAGATAATCGGTGCGTAAGGCAGGTATTGGAACTGCTCACGGATATCTTCTTCCCAGTTTTTCATAGTGTGGTTGTCTTTTTCAAGTGTGTCCCACTTGTTGACCACGATAATCATCCCTTTACCAGCTTCATGGGCAAATCCTGCGATACGCTTGTCGTATTCACGGATTCCTTCTTCCGCATTGATGACCATTAAGACCACATCTGAGCGGTCAATAGCACGCATGGCGCGCATGACAGAGTATTTCTCGGTATTTTCATAAACCTTACCAGACTTACGCATACCTGCCGTATCAATCATGGTAAACTCTTGACCATCTGTATCTGTAAAGTGGGTATCAATGGCGTCACGCGTTGTTCCAGCAACTGGACTAGCAATGACACGGTCTTCTCCCAAGATAGCATTGATCAAGCTTGATTTTCCAACGTTGGGACGACCAATCAAGCTAAACTTAATGACATCTGGGTTTTCTTCTTCATATTCATTTGGAAGATTTTCTACGATGGCATCTAGCACATCCCCTGTACCGATACCATGGACAGATGAGATAGGCAATGGTTCACCCAAACCGAGGGCATAAAAATCATAGATATCATTTCGCATCTCAGGGTTGTCCACCTTGTTAACCGCGAGGATAACTGGTTTGTGGGTCTTATAAAGCTTACGGGCTACGTATTCGTCCGCATCGGTAATTCCTTCCTTACCAGACACGACGAAGACGATAACATCTGCTTCTTCCATGGCAATTTCTGCCTGATGCTTGATTTGTTCCATGAAAGGAGCATCGACATCATCGATTCCTCCTGTATCAATCATGCTAAACGAAAGATTAAGCCACTCACCCGTCGCATAGATACGGTCACGTGTCACTCCTTCGACATCTTCTACAATGGAGATTCGCTCACCAGCGATCCGATTAAATAGGGTTGATTTCCCAACATTGGGACGTCCTACAATGGCAATAGTTGGTAGGGCCATAATTTCTCACTTTCTACAATAACTTCTTCTGTTCAAGATTTTTTCTAGTTGAGCTTGGTTCAGCTTGACCAAACTGTTCTGCTAGACGCTGACTCCAGCTTGTAGTCGCACGCGCCCCAGCATAGTCAGCCTGTACACGGTCATAAGCTTGGATTGCCTCAGTTGACTGTTCTTGGTATTCTTCCTCAAACACCACTTGATTCAATGGCAAGCGAGGTTTGACTTCATGTTCTTCATTTGGTAGTCCTAGTGCCATCCCAAAGACAGGATAGGTGTAGTCAGGCAAATTAAAGAGTTCTGCTACTTCTTCTGACTTGTACCGCACCAAGCCAATAATGACACCACCATAGCCCAAGCTTTCAGCTGCCAGCAAGGCATTTTGACCTGCAAGGGCCGCATCGACCGAACTAATCAAGAGTCCTTCCACACCTTGGGGTTGGAATGAGTCTGTATGAAGTCGGGCTCCCTTTTCTGCTCGGTTCAAATCCCCGACAAAGAGAAGAAAAACAGCTGACTGGCGAATGGCTTCTTGAGGCACCAATTCATACAAGGCATCTTTCTTTTCTTGACTTCGTACCACAATCACAGAGTAGGATTGGAAATTCTTCCAAGACGAGGCCATCTGGGCTGCTGTCAGGATTTCAGTCAAGTCTTCCTGAGGAAGGACTTGTTCCTTAAATCTTCGAACAGACTTATGAGCTTTCATCAGTTTAATGGTTTCTGTCATCGGCGATTCACTCCTTCTAAACGAGTCTCCTCAGCCAAATAACGTATGCGTTCCATGACGCGTCTGGCTTCCCAGGTTTCGTCATTTCCATGTTTCCCTTTAGCGAAATGCTGCTCCAATTCTTCAAAGTTGAAGTTGGATGTGAAAAAGGTCGGTAAATTTTCCTGCATCCGATATTGGAGAATGACTTGCAGGATTTCATCACGTACCCAAGCTGTTGATTGCTCGGCACCAATATCATCTAAAATCAGGACTTCAGAAAGCTTAATCTCATCCACCAAGGTCTTGACATTACCATCACCGATTGCATTTTTGACATCAATGACAAAGCTAGGATAATGGAGGAGAGTTGATGAAACACCTCGTTTTTCTGATAAATCATGGGCTAAGGCAGCCACCATGAAACTTTTACCCACACCAAAGTCTCCATACAAGTAGAGACCTTTTCGAATAGCTGGATATTGCTCCACGAAGGCTAATAGTTTTTCAAAAACTGGTAAGCGCCCCAAATCATCCAAGTCAACTTGAGCTAAACTAGCTTTCCTGAGACTGGCTGGCAGATTGATTAACTTGAGACGGTTCTTAATAGCCGCTTCTTTTTCTGCTGCGATTAGTTCAGGAGTTTCTTCATATGAAACATCCGCATAGCCATGATTCATAACCAAAATCGGCTTGTAGCCTTTGGCAATATAATCCGTATCACCACGGAGAAACTTGTCTCTCTCAGTGATGTACTGATTAAACTTGGAGATACTGCGATTCAATTCCTCTGGAGTAAGGGATTCTTGCTGGATAAAAGCCGCAACATCAGGATCCTTCATGATTTTCTGGACCAAATCTTGATAATGAAAACGGCTAGGTTGACGTTTGAGTACGTCTCCGACACTTTCCATCTAATCTCCTCCTTTTTCTAATCGAGCTAATAGTTCTTGTTTCTTACGTTCTAGTTCCAGACGAGTTTCCTCGCTGGTTTCATTTTTATAATCTGGATTGCTCCACTTGGGTACATTGGACTTGGTAGGACTAGAGTTACTGCTTTTTTGAGCCTGATTCTTCTGCCCTCTCTCACGGATGCGCAAGACTGCCTCTTCTGCCGAATGAATCTTTTGATAGGCGTAATCATTGGCTACCTTCATGGCATATTTCTCATTGATATTTGCTGAATCCACCTTATTAAAGGTCAATAAGAGAATAATATTGATGACTTCGTCCAGCAAGCCCAAGCCAGCCATCTGTTGCAAGAGGTCTCTTTCTGTTTGGGTAATGGTCCCCTTGCGTGTTTGCTTGATTTCTGCCAAGAACTGCAATGCCGTTTTACTTTTGGCTTCTTTGATAATAGTTGCTTCCTTAGGACTAAAGTCAGAAGAAGTCGGTTTTTGAGCGATTTTTTCCCGCATGCGTTTGGTTGAAATAACCTGGGAAACAGCTGTTGACTTGGCCAATTGATAAGTTTCAAACCAAGTCCATTTCTTCTCCTCGGCAATGGCAAAGAGGTTTAAGACATCAGACTGCTCATTCGCAAAACGAAGCCCATCTCGAGCCATCAGCTGACGAAAATGGTCTAAGTCAAAATCGTTGGCCACTTTCTTCTTGAGACCAAGGTCTTCTTGACTTCCCAGCTCTGCCAAATCTGGAAAGACTTGATTGAGTGAGACAGGTATTTCTTCACCCTCAGCACTTTCAACTTTCAAATCCTCCACAGCTGCATCGCCAATCTTTTTCTCCAAAAGTCTGCGATAAACAGGATGTTCCAAGAAGTCCTGACTCGAAAGAGGAGCATGGAGGGCTAGCTGATAAACGTCTCCCTTTTGATAGAGGGTCAAGAGATTGAAAGCAGATAGGATTTTCAGGGATTTTATCAGTCTATCCATCCCAAAGTTAAGATGGTTAAGAATGCTTGAAAAAAGGTATTCCTTTCTGCCATTATCCCAAAAACTGATTGTATAAAGATAAAGGCTCAGTGCCTCCTGACCGATAATCGGGAGGTAACACTGTACCAGAGATGAGGTATCTTGCGACACCCGATTATTCTTTAGATAAGAAAAACGGTCAATTGGCTTCATTTATCTTTCCTTTTTCTTTTTAGAGGACTGGGTGATTTGTTGGAGCAAGCTCTCTAACTCACTGACATCCTTAAAACTACGATAGACACTGGCAAAACGCACATAGGTAATCTCATCTAACTCAGCCAACTCCTCCATGACGAGTGAACCAATGTCCTCACTTTGAATTTCATTTTCATTTCGACCACGGAGTTTCTGTTCGATACGATTGACTACCATGTTGATTTCATCACTTGACACAGGACGTTTCTGAGCTGAGCGGATAATCCCATTAAAGATTTTATCTCTGGAGAACTGTTCCCGTGTGCCATCTTTTTTAACAACCACTAAGGTTCTTTCTTCTACTCGTTCGTAGGTTGTAAAACGGTGTTGGCATTCATCGCACTCACGTCTTCTACGAATGGTGTTCCCTTCTTCTGCTTGGCGACTATCGATAACACTTGACTTGGTAGCCCCACATTTTGGACAACGCATCCTTTCCCTCCTTATCGTTTTCTTTTCATTATACCATTTTTTAAACGATTCCCAAAACAATTCTTCTTTTTGCTTGACAAGTTTTTTGTTTTGTTGTATTATTTAATTAAGACAAATAGATGAAAGAAAGGAGACCAAGATGTCCTGGACATTTGACAACAAAAAACCCATTTATTTACAGATTATGGAGAAAATCAAGCTTCAGATTGTTTCCCATACGCTGGAACCCAATCAACAACTTCCAACCGTGAGAGAGCTAGCTAGCGAGGCTGGTGTCAATCCCAACACCATCCAAAGAGCCTTGTCAGACCTCGAACGAGAAGGATTTGTCTACAGCAAGCGCACAACTGGACGATTTGTGACTGAGGATAAGGAGCTGATCGCCCAATCGCGCAAACAATTATCGGAAGAAGAATTGGAACACTTCGTTTCCTCCATGACCCATTTTGGCTATGAAAAAGAAGAACTACCAGGCGTAGTCGGCGATTATATTAAAGGAGTTTAAGCCTATGTCATTACTAGCATTTGAAAATGTATCCAAATCTTATGGAGCAACCCCAGCCCTTGAAAATGTTTCCCTTGAGATCCCAGCTGGAAAAATCGTTGGTCTTCTTGGTCCAAATGGCTCAGGGAAAACAACCCTGATTAAACTAATCAATGGCCTCTTGCAACCAGATCAAGGACGCGTCCTTATCAACGATATGGATCCAAGCCCAGCAACCAAGGCTATCGTAGCTTATTTGCCGGATACGACCTATCTCAATGAGCAAATGAAGGTCAAAGAAGCCCTAACCTACTTTAAGACCTTCTATAAAGATTTCAATCTTGAACGAGCCCATCATCTACTTGCAGACCTAGGTATTGATGAAAATAGCCGTCTCAAGAAACTATCAAAAGGGAATAAGGAAAAGGTACAACTGATTTTGGTTATGAGCCGTGATGCTCGTCTCTACGTTTTAGACGAACCCATTGGTGGGGTGGACCCAGCAGCCCGTGATTATATCCTCAATACCATTATCAACAACTACTCACCAACTTCTACCGTTTTGATTTCTACCCACTTGATTTCAGATATCGAGCCAATCTTGGATGAAATTGTCTTCCTCAAAGACGGAAAAGTCGTTCGTCAAGGCAATGTAGACGATATTCGCTATGAGTCAGGTGAATCCATTGATCAACTCTTCCGTCAGGAATTTAAGGCCTAAACAAAGGAGATTATTTATGTTTTGGAATTTAGTTCGCTATGAATTTAAAAATGTTAACAAGTGGTATTTAGCCCTCTACGCTGCCGTGCTAGTCCTTTCTACCCTTATCGGGATACAAGCACAGACCTATAACAATCTACCTGTCAAAGAAAGTCAACCTACTATGCTACTTTTTCTAGCCCTCGTCTTTGGTGGCTTGATGATTACACTTGGGATTTCAACTCTTTTCTTAATCATTAAACGCTTTAAAGGTAGTGTCTATGACCGACAAGGCTATCTGACTTTGACCTTGCCAGTTTCTGAGCACTATATCATCACAGCCAAATTAGTCGGAGCCTTCATCTGGTCTATACTTAGCTCGGCTATACTGGCTCTAAGTGCTTTTGTTATTTTGACCTTAACAGCTCCAAATTGGTTTGCAACTTCTGACTTGATTCCACTTGCAGGAACATACCTTCCTCAACTCTCTCTTATGGGGGTATCCTTCCTACTAAATACCATTTCAGAAATCCTCTGCATCTACTTAGCCATTTCCATTGGACAACTTTTCAACGAATACCGTACAGCACTCGCTGTTGCAGCCTACATTGGTATCAAAATCGTCATTGGATTTATTGAACTCTTCTTCAACACCAGTACTAATTTCTATGTCAGTTCATTTGCAGGATTTAATGATAATTTCTATATGGGAGCAAGCGTAGGCATTGTTGAAGAACTCATTTTCATAGCTATCTTTTACCTCGGAACCTACTACATCTTGAGAAATAAGGTTAATTTGCAATAGTTTTAAAGTCTAGCGACAATAACTCGCTAGACTTTTTTCGTTCTCAGGACTTACATTTTTATATGAAGTATTTAATAAAAAGGAGTATAATAACTTTAAAATTGATTACATGTATATCGATAAGGAGGTCAAGTCTTTATGCTGAGAAGATTTGTTACCAAGAAGCACCTCGTACTTTACTTCTTTTCTATTGGCATTACTTGGCTGGAAGCAATTATCACGCCAGCCCTTGTTCAAAATATTGTTGCTAGTTTTACCAATCAAGAACTAGGACTTCTTTGGAAAGTTTTGATTTTGGGAATCCTTGGCAATCTCATCCTCTTACTAGGTTTGGCTGGGAAACGCTATTACTACGCCCGTTTGATTACTGACTTCAAATATGGAATCAAGAGTGCTATTTTCAAGCGATTTTTAAACAGTTATGAGATTGATGAAAAGGATATTTTGTCTGACCTAGAAAACGACGTCAAGCAACTAGAAGAAAACTATATTGAGCCAACGGTCATCATCATTTCTTCTCTGGGCTTCACAACTGTGTCCATTCTCTATGCCTTATGGACCAATTTTTACCTGGGCTTGATTTTCATCCTCTTCTACTCCTTTCCTGTCCTCTGTAGTGCTATCGGATCAAAGCGTTTGGACTCACTTTCTGAAAAGCGGTCCACTGTTAACCAAAACTACTTAGCAAGCTTGACAAATTTTATTGGCGGTAGCCAACAAATTCGCCATTATCAGGGGCAAGACTACTTTTTTGCTCGCTATCAAAAGCAATTACAAACCAGTTTGGATGCCGAAATCAACTATGAAAAACAACGAACTTTAAACAGTCTCTTGATCAATAGCATCGATGCCTTTTGTTCTGTCACACCAATCGTCATCGGTGGCTTTATGACCTACTATAATTATTTAGATGCGGCGAGTTTTGTGGCCATCTATCTGGTTTCCCATAATATCGGTTATCAATTCCAAGAGTTGGCTTACTTTACCAACACCCGAAAAGCGAATAGAACTCTTCTCAACAAATACCAAAAACTTTTGGGTCAGTCTGACTCCATCTCGCCTAGAAGCATAGAAAATATTTTCCCTATCCAGCTTAACAGCATCTCCCTAGAAAAAGATGGGAATAGCCTCCTGTCTCCGATTTCCATGCACATCAAGCAAGGAGAAAAAATTGCCATTATCGGGGAAAGTGGCTCTGGTAAAACAACCCTGCTCAATATCATTCATGGAGAAGAGACACCAACAAGTGGTCAGATTAGCTTTGCTGGTCAAAACCTGTCACGTAAAGAAATCACAAGCTTTAGTTCCTATATCCTCCAAGATAGCCATTACTTTGACACGCTCTCTCTGGACGACAATATCCTTCTAGGACTGGATAAAAATCCAGAGACTTTAAATCATATCCTCAAAAAAACAGGATTAGAACATTTGAAAAATCGAACGCTCAGCAATGATAGTCTGTCTGGTGGCGAGAAACAACGCCTAGAAATCGCTCGCGCCCTCTACCATGATAGCCAACTCATCTTAGCAGATGAGATTAAGGCCAATCTTGACTCGGAAAATAGCAGAAAAATTAGCGACTTGCTCTTCTCCCTACCTCAAACAGTCATTGAAGTCATTCACCACTACACGGAAGAAGACTTAAAACACTATGACCAAGTCATTCACTTAAGCAAAGAAAAGTAAAAGCCTATAACATACGATTTTAAAAAGCAAGGAACTCAAATTCCTTGCTTTTTAACTCAATATCAAACTAGCTACGATAGGGCTGACAAAGACATAGAGAATACCGGTGACACCGATAGCCAAACCACCCATAGCTCCTGCTACAGAGCCGTATCGGAAGGCTGTCCCTGTTCCGACGGCATGGCCTGTTCCTCCAAGGGAAAGACCAACAGCTACTGGATCATCAATTTTCAACCACTTCAAAAGGGTTGGGCCGATAACACTGGTTAAAATCCCAGTTGCGACTACAACGACCAAGGTCACGGTCGTCAGACCTTGCAATTTTTCTGTGATTCCCACTGCCATAGCGGTTGTTACTGACTTAGGAAAGAGAGAAATGGCTAAGAAAAAGTCCATGCCAAAAATCTTAGCCACAAGGGCTGTGAAAGAGGTATTGACCACTACCGCTAGCAGACTACCAAAGAGAATACTCCGAGCATGGTGCTTCATCAGATGAAAACTCTTATAAAGCGGAATCCCTAGAGCCACGGTCGATGGGACAATCAAGTTGTTCAGATAAACCCCACCTTGGTAGTAATCTTGGTAAGAAATACCCGTCACTTTTAGAAAGATGATAATAAAGATGGCTGACAAAAGCAAGGGCGTTGTCAATGGATGAGGAAAACGTCTGTAAATCAGCATTCCTACTAGATAAGCTAGGATTGACAGGGCAAGCCCAAACAGGGGATTGGAAACAAATTCACTCATTTGGCATCTCCTTTCTCATAATCTCCCTCAAACCGTCTCTTGATAAACTGAACCACCAAAGCAATGAGGATAATATTGATAACAGCTGCAAAAAAGACAATCAAAACAATGGGCAAAAGATAGGGAGCAATCACATCAAACTTTTCCATGATTCCCACTGCTGGCGGCAAAAAGAGAATGGTCATATTGGCCAGCAAGAAATTCCCCACCATGTTGACATGTCTGGTTCTCAGCCACTTGAATTGTAGGGCTAGAAAGAGAATAATCAAACCGATAATACTGCCTGGGATAGGCAAATGAAAGAAACTGGAAATCCCCTCTCCGATTAGAGAAATCACAAAGAGAATCATTAATTGAACATATAATTTCATCCTAAACTCCACGAAATAGACTTCTTGCATACCAGTTTACTCTTTTTTCAGAAAATTTCAAGGAAATGCACAAGAGTCATTAAAAATTAGAGAGGAAAGGGGATACAAACAATTCTTGACTTGTGAAAACAGTGTAATTTAGGATAAAATATTCCAGCGTCCTTCTTGCCAGCATTCTTGAAAAGTAGTATAATTATTGCATGCGCAATCATCTTGTGATGCAGAGACTGTCCGTAAATGGACTTTCTTCTATTTACAACTCTAAAAAGAAAGGA
>NZ_KQ970289.1:94058-105972 GCF_001579035.1 Streptococcus mitis
ACTCTAAAAAGAAAGGAGATACTATGACCTATTTGGAAAAATGGTTTGACTTCAATCGACGTCAGAAAGAAATTGAAAGTCTCTTGGAAGAGACCATTGCCCAGCAGAGCGAGCAAAGTCTGACCTTGAAAGAGTTTTACCTGCTCTACTATCTGGACTTGGCTCAAGAAAAATCTCTACGCCAGATTGACCTGCCAGATAAGCTTCATCTGAGCCCGAGCGCTGTTTCTCGGATGGTCGCTCGCTTGGAAGCCAAAAATTGCGGTCTACTCAGTCGCATGTGTTGCCATCAAGATAGACGCTCTAGTTTTATCTGCCTGACAAGTGATGGGCAAAAGACACTGGCCTCGCTACAAAAGGCTGTCGAAGCAAGCTTGGAAACTGGTTTGGATTTCTTGATTTAAGATGATTTTAGAAAAAAGTTGCGTGCGCAATCATTTTTCTTGACATTCTCTTTTACAAGGAGTAAAATAAAGTCATCATTAAACAAAGGAGTTTTTAACATGATTGAAATCACCTATTTAGATGCCAGTAAGAATGAAAGAACTGTGACTTTCGAGTCTTATGAAGACTTTGATCGTTCGCAACAAGCTTGCCTTATCGGCGTCGCAGACTACTACCCTGTCCAAAAATTAACTTACAAGGGTCATGATTTGGACTACCATGGGACTTATGGAGATATCTTCTTCTATCTCAAGAAACAAGATTTAAGCCAATATAACTAAAAAAAGGAGAAATACAATGGCAAAAGCAATTACAGATGCAACATTCGAACAAGAAACAAAAGACGGTTTGGTCTTGGTAGACTTCTGGGCAACTTGGTGTGGTCCATGTCGTATGCAAGGTCCAATCTTGGACAAATTGTCTGAAGAACTTTCAGAAGATGTCTTGAAAATCGTTAAAATGGACGTTGATGAAAATCCAAACACAGCTCGTGCTTTTGGAATCATGTCTATCCCAACTCTTCTCTTCAAAAAAGACGGCCAAGTGGTCAAACAAGTTGCTGGTGTTCACACAGCAGACCAAATCAAGGCCATCGTTGCTGAATTGAGCTAATCGCACTAGAGACCAAGTACTTTCTTTGGTCTCTTTTTTCTTGCCCTTTGCCATTTTTTAAAAAATATGCTAGACTGTAGATAGAATATTACGATGTTTGGGACACGCCATCGCTAAAAAAAACCTTGACTTGGTATTTTTTAGCTCCCTCATGGGAGCTTTTTGCGTGCCCTGAACATTTCCCATTTTGGAAGGAGTACTATGAAACGTCAATCAGCCTTGGTCGTCTTTAGTGGCGGTCAAGATTCTACAACCTGCCTCTTTTGGGCTAAAGAACACTATGAAACGGTCGAAGCCGTTACCTTTGCCTACGGCCAACGCCATCACCTCGAAATTCAAGTCGCTAGAGAAATCGCTAAGGAACAGGGCATTCGTCATCACATCCTCGATATGTCTCTGCTGGGACAAATCACTGAAAATGCCTTGACTTCTGATCTGGAAATTGAGCAAAAAGAGGGAGAGGTTCCCAATACCTTCGTTGACGGTCGCAACCACCTCTTTCTATCCTTTGCGGCGGTTCTTGCTAAGCAACGGGGCATTACAGACATCGTGACAGGTGTCTGCGAGACAGACTTCTCAGGCTACCCTGATTGCCGGGATGTCTTTGTCAAATCTCTTAATGTTACCCTCAACCTTGCTATGGATTACGACTTTGTTATCCAAACACCTCTCATGTGGCTAGACAAGGCTGAAACTTGGGAATTAGCCGACCAACTCGGTGCCTTTGACTATGTTCGTGAAAAGACCTTAACCTGCTACAACGGGATTATCGGAAGTGGCTGTGGAGATTGTCCAGCCTGCCACCTACGTCAACATGGTTTAGATGTTTATCTCTCACAGAAAGGAGAGGACTAATGTTTTTTGCACCCAAAGAAATCAAACAGGAAACTGGGGAGTCTCTGGTCTACAATCCTCACAGAACCTTGGTATCAAAAGAGTTTACCTTCGATGCTGCCCACCATCTCTTTCACTATGAGGGAAAATGCAAATCCCTGCACGGCCACACCTATCATCTGCAGATTGCTGTCAGTGGATTTTTAGATGAACGTGGCATGACCTACGATTTCGGAGACATCAAAGCGATCTACAAGAACTACTTAGAACCCCACTTGGACCATCGCTATCTAAACGAAACTCTTCCCTATATGAACACGACTGCTGAAAATATGGTTTACTGGATTTTCCAAACCATGAACCAAGAGTTGCCAGACGAACGTGGTCTCCGTTTGGAATATGTTCGCCTCTATGAGACTCCGACTGCCTTTGCGGAGTTTAGACGGGAGTGGTTAGATGACTAGGGAACGTGTTCTCAAACTACCAGTTCTGGAAATTTTCGGCCCAACCTTTCAAGGCGAAGGTCGTGCTATTGGGCAGAAAACCATGTTTGTCCGCACTGCAGGTTGCGACTACCACTGCGACTGGTGCGATTCTGCCTTTACTTGGGATGGCTCTGAAAAGCCAACTCGTATGACTGCTGACGAGGTCATTGCTGCCTTGGATAAACTAGGAAGCTACGACTACGTCACCCTGTCTGGGGGAAATCCTGCTATCCTAGCAGCCAACATGGCCGAATTGGTCACCAAGCTCAAGGAACGCGGTGTCACCCTTGCTGTCGAGACTCAAGGCTCTCGCTGGCAAAATTGGTTAAAAGACATCGACCAAGTCACTCTGAGTCCCAAACCTCCTTCATCCAAGATGGAAGTCAACTTTGAGACCTTGGACTTTATCGTTTCCCAACTGGATCCAGATAAGGTCACCTTTAAAATCCCTGTCTTTGACGATGCAGATTTGGCCTTTGCCAGAGGCATACAAGAGCGCTACCAACCAGATGTCCTCTTCTTATCGGCTGGAAATCCTGAGCCCAAGGCCACAGGCAATATTGTCCAAGACCAACTGGACCGCCTCAAAGAACTCTGGGAACGTGTCGCTACTGACGATAGCTGGGGCAATGTCCGCGTCCTTCCTCAACTACATACCCTCCTCTACGATAACCAACGTGGTGTTTAAAATTAGAAAGAAAAAAATCATGTCACAACAAGAAGAAATGAAAAACCTAAGCCTACTAGGCAACAAAGAAACCAACTACATTTTCGAATATCAACCAGAAGTCCTCGAATCCTTTGACAATCGTCATGTGGAGAATGACTATTTTATTAAATTCAACTGTCCTGAATTTACCTCACTTTGCCCAATCACTGCTCAGCCAGACTTTGCGACGATTTATATTTCCTACATTCCTGACAAGCTCTGTGTCGAGTCAAAATCCCTCAAGCTCTACCTCTTTAGCTACCGAAACCACGGAGATTTCCACGAAAACTGTATCAACACCATCGGGAAAGACTTGGTCAACTTGCTAGACCCTCGCTATTTGGAGGTTTGGGGAAAATTCACTCCGCGCGGTGGCATTTCAATTGACCCCTACTACAACTACGGTAAGCCAGGAACTAAGTATGAAGGCTTGGCAGAACAACGCCTCTTCCAACACGACCTTTATCCAGAGAAAATTGACAACCGTTAAACTCATACGAAAAAGCCCTGTTCCTCAAAATGAGGAGCAAGGCTTTTTGAGTTTCAATTATTCTTCTGTTCCAAGGAAGTTTTTCGCAACGAGGGCTGCAAGAACTCCACCAGCGATTGGTGCAAGGATGAAAATCCATACTTGTTGAAGGGCTGCACCACCTACCAAGACAGCTGGTGCCAAGCTACGAGCTGGGTTTACTGACAGTCCAGTAATGTTCAATCCGACAAGAATCATCGCCATCAAGGACAAACCGATTACCAAACCAGCTATCGCGCCATTTCCCTTGCTTTCTGAAGTCACTGTCATGATAACCAAAACAAACAAGAAGGTTGCAATGACTTCAAACAAGAATCCACCAAAGACAGTGACACCGTTTGCCAAGGCATTTTCACCAAGACTAGCAGTTGACATACCTGAATTTGCCAAGAGGAAGAAGACTGCGCCAGAAGCGATGAAAGCTCCAACTACTTGTCCAAGGATGTAGTTGACAAGGTCTTTTGATGACAAACGTTTGTTAACAAACATAGCAATAGAAACAGCTGGGTTCAAGTGAGCACCTGAAACAGTTCCGATTGAGTAGGCTGCAACTACGATTGCCAGACTAAAGGCAAAGGCGATTCCAAGGTGACCAAGGCCATCAAGACCATTTCCAAAAACAACAGCTCCTGTCCCAATGAACACAAGCATGAACGTACCGATTAACTCAGCGACAAATTTTTTCATTTTCTTTCTCCTTTTTTCAAAAACTAGATACTAGTCTATCAGAAGTAGGAAAGGGTTTCAAGAAAATTGATTGGAAATTTTCTTGAAAATCATAGAACTATTAGCTAATCTCTAGTATTGAAAAGACTGGATGGCTTCTTTCAAGTCATCTTGTAAACTATTTCTCTGGTCAAGTTGGACATAGACTTCCAACAGACAGGATCTGAAGTTGGAAAATTTATAAAAATCTTCCCTTTCTTCTATAGGAAAGTCAACAGCTTTTATCCAAGAAGCTACTTGCTCTTGCTCCAACTTCCCTTGTAAAATAGGTTCATAGATCACTCTTGCTAAACGCCAATCTTCATCATCTGTAAAACGAATGGGAATTCTTTTAAATAATGGACCAAGTATGTCAAATACTTCATGAACTCTGTTTTTAGGAAAGTCTGGATGACAAACCACCTCTGTCAGTAAATCGGCTCCATGTGCAAAAGTGTGAACCCAACCATACTGACTTGAAAAACCCCTTGTATCCTTTTCTTTTGAAAGATAATACAAACCTTGATTTAAAAGGACATTACGAATTCCTGCATTTAATTCCTGATAAAAAATCGATAGCTGGTTGGCATCTGCAGACAAGAGATTTGCATAAATAAGCGCCCTAAAAGAACGTTCAAGTGTTGACAGGCCTACCTTATCAATATCTTTATCTAACCCTCCATCAGATGAAATCCCTTCAGCAATGAAATGAAATTGTTCCTGTGTAAATAGCTCTTCCTGAATCCCCCTAGCAAAGCTTGTAAAAACAAGGTCATCGCGAATTTCTGGAGAAGGATCTCCCAAATGATCAAGCAACCATTGGATTTCTTCCTGGTCATAACTTGGTTTTTCTTCTGTTATTTTCCTAAGTAACTCTTGATACATGGTCAATACCTCTACATTTCTAGCAACTTGATATAATCTAGACCCCATTTCTCGACAGCATCTAAAACAACTCTGAATTCCTGCCCCATTTCGGTTAAGCTGTACTCAACTCGTGGTGGAACTTCGGCATAGACCTTTCGTTGAACAATCTTATCCTTTTCTAATTGACGGAGATGACGGGTCAAAATAGTTTGAGTAATCCCAGGCAATAATCTCTGCAATTCTTTAAATCGTTTGGTACCCGTACTCAACTGATAAATGATTACCAGTGCCCATTTCCCCGTTAAAACCTCTGCGTTGTCGCAAATGGACAAATACCATACTCACTCACTTTATTTGTCATAAAATATCTTCTTTCTATTTTTTTAAAAAAAATTTATCTTTTAGTATCAATAATAGTACCACTTTTGATACTAGCTATCGAAAAAGCGTCTACTTGTTTTTTTGTTTGTAACTGTTACAATTATATCATAAAAAAGAAATGGAGAATAGATATGTCAACAAACTTAGAAATTTTCAATGCTTATAACCAAGCTTTAATTGCTGGTGACTTTCCTGGTGTCTTTGAAACGATGGCAGACGATATTATCTGGCATCAACCTGGTACTCATAGTATATCTGGTACAGTTGTTGGTAAGGACAAGCTAGGAATTCACCTGGCTACATTTGCTGAGAAAACTAATGGAACCTTTAAAGTGGTAACAAATTGGGTTTCTGACAATAAGGATTTAATCGCAGCCAATGTTACTTTTCTTGGAACACGTGCTGATGGTACTGAACTCAATATGAACGGGATTGACCTCTTCCGTATTGAAGACGGAAAAATCAAAGAAGTTTGGCTCTTCTCTTCAGATCAAGCAGAAGAAGATAGCTTTTGGGGATAATTTAAGAGGCCAGGACAAAAAATTTTGATTTTAGGAATTCTTTATTATAAATTTTTAAAATCGATAGATTAGAAAAAAGCGAACAAGACAGAATTCTGAGTGTCAGATAACTCGTTTTGTTCGCTTTTTATATTTAAGGTTAAACTTTTGTCCCAGACTCTTTTAATTTACTCTCCCAACTGGGCACTGTAAGCGATAATCTGGTCAACTGTGTCAGACAAGAACTGGATAGTATCACGGAGTGGTTTGTCTGTTGAAATATCGGCTCCGATAATCATGGCTGACTCAAGCGGTGTCTTGCTACCTCCTGATTTAAGGAGATTGAGCCAGTCTTCAGCTCCAGTTTCTGAATATTTCAGATGTAGGTAACCTGCAGTCGAGATAACAAGTCCTGCCGAGTAAGTGTAGCTATACAAGCCCATGTAGTAGTGAGCTTGGCGCATCCAAGTCAAAGCCGCATCATCGTCAATTTCAATGGCATCTCCCCAGAAATCCGTCAAGACTTCTTTCATAATACTGTTGAGCTTGCTTGCCCCGAAAGTTTCTCCTTCTTCAATCAATGTATAAACCTTGCGCTGGAAGGCTGCTTCCAAGAGGTGAGTGATAAAGTTGTGGAAGTAGGTGTCTGTCAATCGATGGGCAAGAGCGAAGCGTTTTTGACGTGGGTCTTCAGACTGGTGTTCCAAGTAATCACTTAAAAGCAATTCATTGAAGGTTGACGGTGCTTCAACATAGTAGGTCGACATGTGGGCATTGAAGTAACTTTGGTGGTTGTCAGAAAAGATGAATTGACCAGAATGCCCGATTTCATGAATCAAGGTATAGACATCACTCAAACGGCCTGTCCAGCTCATGAGGACATAAGGATGCACACGATATGGGTCCGCTGCATAACCACCAGAATCCTTGCCACTATTAGCAGCAAAGTCCACCCAGCGTTCTTCTTGATAGCGGGCAACTTCCTGACAATATTCCTGCCCCAAAGGTTCTACCGACTTCATAACCAAGTCATAAGCATCGTCAATAGTCACTTCAGGATTCAGGGCACTATCCAAATCCAATTTCCAGTCCGCAAAGGTCATCTTTTCAAGACCATTCACCTTGGCAACATGCTTGAGATATCTCTGAGCGACTGGCGCAAAATCCTTCATAATAAGGTCAATCTGGCGGTCAAACATGGCACGATCTACTTCTTGCTCAGCTAAAAGATAGTCAAAGACTGAGTCGTAGCCCTTCATATCTGCCAAGAGTTTTTCAGACTTGACTTGGGCTAAATAGGCTGCCGCAGCCGTATTTTGGTGCTTACGAAGTCCCTCTGAGAAGGAACGGAAGGATTTCTCACGCACCTCAGCGTCCTCGTGATTTTGGTAAAAATTCTCATAAGTCACAAAACTGTTTTTGTAGGTCTTGCCATGGGCTTCAAAGTCAGCCATTTCAAAATCCCCAGCTCGCATCTTAGTGTAAATATCCTGCGGACTGTAGAAAACTTCTCCTAGATTGGTCAAGGCCTTCTCCACATCAGCTCCGAGATAGTGAGCTTTTTTGATTTTAGCCTGACGAATGGCAGCTGTTAAATGTGGCAATTTACCCAAACGGTCTAAGACTTCCTCATCAGCTTCCACCAAGGCATCGTCAAAGAAGGTCAAGGCTACACTGGCATCTGTTTCAAATTCCATCCCAGCTTGGGCAATGTTGGCAAATTCGTCATTGCTATAATCTGTCGTCTGAGGCATAAAACCATAGTTACCAATATGGCTCATCTGAATGTAGATTTGTTCCAATTCCGCAAAGGCCTTCTCAAAATCCTCAAAAGTATGAAGATTGCCCTTGTAATCACGGCTAAACTGGTTGATGTCTTCACGAGCCTTCTCGATCGCACGTAAGAAATCCTCACGATCTTGGTATAGGGCAGTTAAGTCCCAAAGTTCCTTTTCTGGAAATTCTGAACGGTGTTTTTGTTCCATTTTCTTCCTCTTATTTCTCTAATTCTAATAAAACACTAAGGGCTGATAAGGCGTAAAGCGGTGCTGTTTCTGCTCGCAAAATACGAGGACCAAGTCCTGCTAAGACTGATCCCTTAGCTTCGAAACTCTCAATTTCTGCAGGTGACAGACCACCTTCTGGACCAAAGATAAAGAGCAATTTGGCTCCTTTTTCAAGACCAGCGACTGCTTGTAAAAGCGCAGCAACTTCTCCTTCTTTGGCCGACTCTTCATAGGCTACTATGATAGAGTCAAACCAGTCCAGTTGAGCTAGAAAGTCTGATTTTTTCTCGAAAAGCTGAATACTTGGAACCATATTACGCTTACTTTGTTCTGCTGCTCCAAGGGCGATTTTTTCTAGTTTTTCAACCTTTTTACCCAATTTTTTGCCATCCCACTTAGCAACGGACCAATCGGCAGGGAAAGCCCAAATCTGACTGGCACCCAGTTCGGTTACTTTTTGAGTGATAAACTCCAGCTTGTCCCCCTTGGGAAAGCCGGATGCGATGGTCACTTGGACTGGCAGTTCCACATTGTCAGCCAATTCTTGGATCAACTCAAACTGACGGGCTTCCACATCCAGCACGCGCGCCAAGCGCTTAATTCCATCATCAAAGACCAAAGTAACCTCATCATCTTCTTTCAAGCGCATAACCTGAAACATATGCTTGCTGGTTTCCTTGTCCTCGATGGTGACAGGAGAGATAGCACTGCCTTTGACAAAATACTGTTGCATGCTAGCCTCCAATCACACCAGAAATATCCTTGGTTTTCTTAAAGACGCAGGCATTCCATTCCCCTTGGATCATATGAGTTTCAAGGAAAAATCCAGCTGACTCAGCCGACTCGCGCACCATGTCCCACTTGTCCTTGATAATGCCACTCATGATGAGGTAGCCTTCGTCCTTAACCAAACGATAGGCATCGTCTGTCAGATGAATGAGGATATCCGCCAAGATATTAGCTACAATCACATTTGCCTCAATCTCAACACCCTTAAGCAAGTCTCCTGCAGCTACATGGATGTTTTCCATACCAGGGTTGAGCTCAATATTTTCCTGAGCCACACGAACCGCCACATCATCTAGGTCATATGCGAAGATTTCCTTGGCACCAAGCAGCGAGCTGGCAATAGAGAGAACCCCTGAACCAGTCCCCACATCTAGCACCGTTTCGCCACCACGAAGAACCTGTTCCAAGGCAAAAAGGCTCATCTTGGTAGTTGGGTGGGTTCCTGTCCCAAAGGCCATACCAGGATCCAGCTTGATAATCTTTTCCCCAGCAGTCGCCTCATAGTCTGTCCAAGACGGCACGATAGTCAAGTCATGAGTAATTCGAGCTGGCTCATAGTATTTCTTCCAGTTGTCTGCCCAGTCTTCTTCAGCCAAGGCAGTTGTCCCCATCTTGACCTCACCCAAGTCCATAAAATCAGTTAGTTCCGCGAGACGGGCCTGCAAATCTTCTTCAACCACTGCCACATCCACCGTGTCAGGGTAGTAGGCGGTCACCACAATTTCTTCTTGCTGCTCGACCTCTGGGAAAATCTCGCCAAAGCGGTCAACATTTCCCACATAGTCCATGCTATCTTCAATCGCAACGCCTTGCGCTCCCAGCTCGATCAAGAGATTGGAAACTAACTCCTCCCCCTCACGCTTCACTGTAACTTTTAACTCTTGCCATGTTTCCATATTTAAGATACCAAGCCCGTAAAACACAAAACCAAAATAAGAAATTCTCTGAAGACGCTTGTGTCTAAGAGAAGTTTATCTTTTTGGCACCGTGTTTAGGGCGGGTTCAGTTTAGAAATGTAACTGAACTATCCTTTCTATTTCTCTATGCATTTTTTCATGTAAACCATATCCATGCCTTCTTTTTCAGGTTCAATATGGGTTTGATGGTAGCCGTTCTTCTCATAGAAATCAACCATACCTTCATCCTGTAATACCGTACACAAATCCCACTGTTTAATCATTGGAAATTCCTTTTCCAGCAATTTCAATCCTTCAGAACCATAACCTTTTCCTTGATACTGGGGCAAAATCGCTACCGTTCCTAACCAAGCTTTCGTTAACTCGTCATTAGTCTGAACTCGAAGAAATCCGATTTTTTCGTCCTTTTCTTTCACAAAGTAGTAATAGCTATTGGGACGCTCGACTAGTTTCCACTTAATTCGTTCACGGTCCTCGAGATAAGGATCATACTCATCTTGATATTTTTCATAGACAGCCTTAAAGCTAGCTCTTTGAATTGCAATTACGGTTTCTAAATCCTCTGCTCCTGCTCGTTCTAGCCTAATCATAGTTACTCTCCATATAATCTCTCACTCTATCCTGCAACTGAGGGACAACTTGACTGGAACTAAGAAATTCCTCAACATTCATCAACTGATAGGCCTGACCTTCATCTCCAAATACGATACTGTCAAACTGGTCCTGTGTCAACTGACCGACTAGAAATATAGATTGTTTATCCGCAAAAAGCATACTTGGATAAACCTTACTCCAAAGCAGACAATCCTCAGTCAGATGAACTCCCAGTTCCTCAAAAACTTCACGCGCCGCGCACTCAAACGGACTTTCATCCTCCTCTCGCCCACCGCCGGGCAGTTCCCACATATTGGGCCAGGGAATGCTTGCCTTATCATCTCGTAAGATGGTCAAGAGCCTATCCCCACAAAACAAAGCAATCTTACAGCCTGTGAAATCAGATATTTCTAGTTTCATCTTCAGTTCCTTCTGACATTTCCTTTTCCAGCTCGGCTAACCAGTTTTGATAATAGATTTTCTCATCCCGTAACATCCGGCTGCTATTCATTTTCTGTCTAGCAATCTTCATAGCCTTGTGAGTTTGAACTACATCTTTCTTTACCTTAAATTGATACCAGGCTTGAATGACCTGCATATCTGCTGTTTTAATAGATAAAAAGGATTTGACCCCTCGAATACTTGCATATTCTTCCGCTTTCTTATTATCTCCTTCCATCAGAGCAATTTGAAGAAGGTATAATTGAGAAATAGTTTTAGACATTGGGTTATCTGTTTTCTCTAACACAGACTGAAACTGTTGCTTTGCAAGCTCTATATTATCATCCAATATGAATACCAATCCCTGAAGAGTCTGAACACTTTCTGCAAAACTCCCTCTCGCCTCCTCATCAACAGACATGATAAAGTCTTTTAAATCATATTCTTGAGGAGCTAGCAAGGTCTGGGCAGAATGCCTCAACATCAGGTAGGCGTATTTCGTATTTGCAGGGTGTTGTAGCAATTCCCAAATTTTTGCTCCATCGGTGATGCCGACTGGCAAAATATTATTTAGGAAGAAAGACAAATTAAGAAAAATCCAAGTCCCTGCAAAATACCAGCTTCTTGTCAAAAATCCAAACAATATCGCCAATAATATCAAGCTGAGATGAACCATCAAGCCTCCTGAAAGCATCAGGATGATTCTTTGATCGCTTTCATCCTCTTTTAAACCAATGTATTGAGCACCAACATTTTTCAGAATGGCTGTTCTACTAAGATGAAACCTGCCTGACTTTTTGGTCAAAATAAAATGTCCTAATCCAAAAGCCACCAGCCGATAGCCTGTCAAGTAGCCACAAAAAGCATGTCCCAGCTCATGAAGAATCAAGATTAAATACATGCTTAGAAGAGCGAAGGCATAACCAAAAGTAAAGACTAAAACTGCGGAATACCCCAGCTCTGCAAATGCGATTGTTCCACAAGCACAAGCCAGCATAATAAAGACAACAGCTAGCACATAAACCAAATAAATCCCAATTTTCTTCATAAAATCTCCAACCAACTCCTAGTATCTCGGATAAGGATAAAACTCTCCCTCTT
>NZ_KQ970289.1:106036-108371 GCF_001579035.1 Streptococcus mitis
ACTCCTAGTATCTCGGATAAGGATAAAACTCTCCCTCTTCCAATCCAACTTTTCCTTCTTCAAAGACTTCTTGATTCCATTCCATGACGAATTCTTCTGCTTCTGGGTCTTCCAAAAAGTCCATGAGGGCATCTAGTCCAACCTCGGCAGTATCTTTAAGGAATAGCGCAAAATAAGCTAAAAATTCGCGAGAAAATCCTTTTTTAGGTAGGTAAGGAATGACCGTCAAATAGTCTTCTGCATTGACTGTTGATTTGGCAGGATTGTAAAAAAGCACTGCTTCTTCAAAGAGAATGTCATCTGATGAAACCTCTCCATCTTCATCCACCATCTCCACACCTGCAGCATTTTGCGCTTCCAATAGAAAACTCACTTCAACCGCGTGGTTACGCTTGTCCCAACTAATCTCAAAGTCAAAAGGAAAGTTCTTCTCCAACTCTTCCTCTAAAACATCTAAAAATCCGTATGTTGCCATTTTGTCCTCTTTCTATGCGACTCTTAAATCGCCCCGATTGCTCGGAAATATGCTAAAATAGATACTACCATCTTACCACATATACATCAGAAAATCCACGTTAGAAAGGACTGCTATGCCAGACAATCTCGCGCTTCGTATGCGCCCTAAAACTATTGACCAGGTCATTGGTCAGGAACATCTGGTTGGACAAGGAAAAATCATCCGCCGCATGGTGGAAGCCAACCGCCTGTCCTCCATGATTCTATATGGACCCCCAGGAATCGGCAAGACCAGTATTGCCTCTGCCATCGCAGGGACGACCAAGTATGCCTTTCGAACTTTCAATGCGACAGTTGATAGTAAAAAGAGACTGCAAGAAATCGCTGAAGAAGCTAAATTCTCAGGTGGCCTTGTACTGCTACTAGACGAGATTCATCGTCTTGACAAGACTAAACAAGACTTCCTCTTGCCTCTCTTGGAAAGTGGTCTGGTCATCATGATTGGGGCTACGACTGAAAATCCTTTCTTTTCTGTCACTCCTGCCATTCGTAGCCGTGTTCAAATTTTTGAGTTGGAACCTCTGTCTAACCAAGACGTCAAAGAGGCTCTTCAGATAGCTCTAAGTAGTCCTGAGCGTGGTTTTGATTTCCCAGTAGAACTAGATGAAGATGCGCTGGATTTCATCGCAACCTCTACAAACGGAGACCTGCGCTCTGCCTTTAACTCACTGGATTTGGCAGTTCTCTCTACCCCTGAGAATGACGAGGGCATCCGCCATATCACCCTAGACATCATGGAAAATAGTCTTCAGAGAAGCTACATTACCATGGACAAGGATGGAGACGGTCACTATGATGTTCTATCTGCCCTGCAAAAGTCTATCCGTGGCTCAGATGTTGATGCCAGTCTTCACTATGCTGCCCGCTTGATTGAGGCTGGTGATTTGCCAAGTCTCGCTCGTCGTTTGACTGTTATCGCTTATGAAGATATCGGTTTGGCCAATCCTGAAGCCCAGATTCACACCGTGACTGCCCTGGATGCTGCACAGAGGATTGGTTTCCCCGAGGCTCGTATCCTCATTGCCAATGTCGTCATTGATTTGGCACTTTCTCCAAAATCCAACTCAGCCTATGTAGCTATGGATAAGGCACTTGCTGACCTCAAAACATCAGGGCACTTGCCTATTCCGCGACACCTGCGTGATGGGCACTACAGCGGAAGCAAGGAACTGGGGAATGCCCAAGACTATCTCTATCCACACAACTATCCTGGAAATTGGGTCAAGCAAGACTATCTGCCAGAAAAAATTCGCAATCATCACTATTTCCAAGCAGAAGATACTGGTAAATATGAACGGGCTTTGGCTCAAAGAAAGGAAGCTATCGACCATTTGCGAAAAATCTGAAATCCTTTTCAAAAAATTGCATTTTCCTCTTGATTTTTTTTGAAAAAGTGGTATCATATAAACATAGAAACGCTGTGGTGTACGACTTCACACTTAAGTGTTGACCGACTATTTTTTGTATTATTAGGGAAACAAAAGTCTTCTAACAGCATGTAGGCCGTCTCACACGGAAACAGCTTCAGTTAGAGCGAGTTGCCCACCTGCTTAATTGCGCGGGTTCAATACAAACCGTGAAGTTTCGGCACCAATACAGCTTTTTTCTTTGCCTCCTTAGCTCAGCTGGCAGAGCAGCGGACTCTTAATCCGTGGGTCACAGGTTCGATCCCTGTAGGGGGCATCTAAATACAGCAGGAAAAGCCTTATTCTAAAGGCTTTTTTTCGTATCTGTTCTACTTTTGGTCAACCAATGGATATTAAAGATATAATTTTGTGAACACCCTTTCCAGACATATCTAATCTGATTGCACTCAAAA
>NZ_KQ970289.1:108559-111954 GCF_001579035.1 Streptococcus mitis
CAAAAGTCTTGCTTTTCTTTTAATTTATGCTACACTTGTTCTTGTATATGATACAAGTTTATCGAAAAAGGAGTTCATATGGATACAAAATTTTCAGTTGCTTTGCATATCTTAACAATGATTAGTGAAAGCAAGGAAACCTTAAGTTCTCAAGTACTAGCTATTAGTGTTGGGACTAACGCTAGTTACATTCGAAAGGTGATTGCCTTGTTGAAAAATGCAGATTTGATTCATTCCCATCAAGGAAAAACAGGCTATCAACTCAGTAAGTCTCCAAAGAAAATGACTTTACTAGAGATCTACTATGCTACTCAAGAAATCAATCACATTAGTTTATTCCCTGTTCATCAAAATAGTAATCCCGATTGTCCCGTTGGAAAACATATCCAAGGAGCAGTTTCACCACTTTTCGCTAGTGCCGAATCTCAATTAGAGAAAGAATTAGCAAATCAAACTTTAGAAGATGTCATTGACAATCTATATAAACAAGCTAAACAAGTCCGAAACTGATTTGATAACAAGTCAGTTTTTACTGGAAACAACATGAACTTGTATCAAATACAAGTCTATTGAATTATATTAAAAAAGAAAAGATAAGACAATGAAAGCCGCACAACACACTACTTATAACAAAAACAATATCACACTGAACATCACAGAAATCGCTAAACCAAGTATTACAGACAAACAAGTCTTGGTGAAAGTCACCGCAGCTGGTGTTAATCCTCTCGATAACATGATTTCTCGTGGTGAGGTCAAGATGATTGTTCCTTACAAACTTCCTCAAACTGCAGGTAACGAAGTGGTTGGAATCGTTGAAAGCATTGGCAAGCAAGTTGACAACTTTCAGGTAGGAGACCGTATCTTTGGCCGTCTGCCACTTGATCATATCGGCGCCTTTGCAGAATACGTAGCTGTCGATAGCCAAGCCTTAGCCAAGGTTCCAGACTATCTATCAGACGAGGAGGCTGCTGCTGTTCCTCTTACTGCCTTGACCATTATACAGGCTCTTGAACTCATGGGCGCTCAAGCTGGGAAAACGATCTTTATTTCTGGTGGGACTGGTGGTGTCGGTGGAATGGCCATTCCGATTGCCAAGGCCAAAGGTTTGAAAGTCATTACCAACGGTTCTGGAGATAGTGCTGAGCGTGTGTTGAAACTAGGAGCAGATAGATTTATCGATTACAAAACAGAGGATTATACAAAAACTGTTAGCCAGGTGGATTATGTCCTCGATACTCTCGGTGGAGCTGAAACTGAAAAACAAATGTCTATCATGAAAAAAGGTGGTCAGCTTGTTTCACTTCGTGCCATGCCAAACGGTGCCTTTGCCAAACGCATGAATCTACCAAAATGGAAACAGATTATTCTTGGCTTAGCAGGTCGCAAATTTGATAAAATGGCGGAAAAATATGGCGTCCACTACCATTTTATCTTTGTAGAAAGCAATGGCGCTCAATTACAAGAGGTAGCTGACCTCTTTATTAAATTAGAAATCAAACCCTCTATCGATACAATTTATCCATTTGAAGAGGTAAATAGCACCTTAGACAAGGTCGCTAATGGTCGCTCACGTGGAAAAACAGTCCTCAGCTTTAAGAAATAAAAAGGAAAACACAATGTCATATCTTACTACAAAAAATCAATACATCACAGTCGACGGCAACAAAATCGCTTATCGCGAACTTAGTAAAGGCAAATCAAAACTACCTCTTCTGATGCTGGTCCATTTGGCAGCAACTCTCGATAACTGGGATCCAAAACTCTTGGACTTGATTGCTGAAAAGCACCATGTGATTGTAGTCGACCTTCCAGGTGTTGGGGCCAGTCAGGGCAAAGTTGCTTCGACGATTCCTGGAATGGCTGAGCAGACAATTGACTTTGTGAAAGCGCTTGGTTACGATAAAATCAATCTTCTTGGCCTTTCTATGGGAGGTATGATTGCCCAAGAAATCATCCGAATAAATCCTACTCTAGTCAATCGTTTAATCTTGGCTGGAACAGGACCTCGAGGTGGAAAAGAGGTCGATAAGGTCACAGGGAAAACCTTTAACTATATGTTTAAAGCTGGACTCGAGCGCATCGATCCTAAACGCTATATCTTCTATAATCATGATGAACAAGGAAAGATTGAAGCTTTAAAAGTCCTAGGACGAATGGGGATGAGAACAGAGGAATTTGCGGATAAAGACATGAACGTATCAGGATTCCTAACTCAACTCAAAGCTATTAAACGTTGGGGGAAAGATTCGCAGGACGACCTAACATTTATCACTCAACCAACCTTAATCGTCAACGGGGATAAGGATATGCAGGTTCCAACGGAAAATTCTTATGATATGCATGAAAAAATAAAAGATAGTAAACTGATTATCTATCCAAATGCTGGCCACGGTTCGATATTCCAATATGCAGACGAATTTTCAAAAGAACTACTGACTTTCTTGGAGGACTAAGATGGTCAAAACGATTCTGATTACAGGTGCTACTGACGGTATCGGTAAACATTTGGCAAAGAAATTGGCTAGTGAAGGCTATCATATCATCCTCCATGGTCGAAATCCTCAAAAACTTGAGCTAGCGCTTCAAGAGGTTCGGGCAGTTTCCTTGAGAGGCAGAGTTTCTAGCTACTTGGCAGATTTTTCCAAATTAGACGATGTTTATCAATTTGTAGAGGAAATCAAGCGAAACTTTCAAAGTATTGATGTCTTGTTTAATAATGCAGGCCTGTATGTAGGAAAAGAACGAAAAGCGAGTGCTGAAAATGTCGAGTTGACTTTTATGTTATCCGTCCTGGTTCCTTATATTTTAACAACTGAGCTAAGTCCCTTGTTAGAAAAAGCGGCTGACGGCCGTGTCATTAATACTTCTTCCTATATGCATCATTTTGCCAAGGTCAAGGATTTGGACTTTGGATTTGAGAAAAATTACAATCCTAGTTTAGCCTACAATAATTCCAAACTTTACACTATTTGGATGACACGCTATCTAGCCAGAGACTTCTTTTTAAGAGGTTCAAGCATCACCATCAATGCCTATCATCCAGGCTTGATTTCAACCAACTTGGGGAATGATTCCAGTGATGAAAAGACGAAAAAATCTCTCTTCGGACACTTGATGAAGTCATTTTCCAAAAATCTAGACGAGGGAATCGAAACAGGCTACTATCTTACATTATCAGAAGAAGTCAGGGGCTTGACTGGCTACTATTTTGATGAGAAGAAAGTGAAATCTGTATCTGAAAAAGGCTATACTTTTGAGAAAGCTCGAGATTTAATCAATTACTGTAATGATAAAATTGAGTTGTTTAAACAGAAACATTCTCAGATAAATTAGAAAAAAGTTCTCTTTCCATTTTGCTAGAAAGAGAACTTTTTCTTTAGGAGAAATAACTT
>NZ_KQ970289.1:112162-114493 GCF_001579035.1 Streptococcus mitis
GGAATAATTTCCCATCCTTCAATCGAAGTACACGAGGTAAGGTCATGGCACATGCCCATTTGTGTTCTTGGTCATGGGTTGGAAGGGTACGCCCCCATGTCTGCATCCAAGCAATCAGGATACGATGATTTTGATCGTCCAACAATGTTTGTGGAGCATAGAAGTCTTGGCCATGATCAATTTCTTGAACTGATTCTGGGATAAAACGTTTTTCTCCCCAATCTACCTTACCCGTGAACAAAACCGATGAGTTGATGTTATGATATGAGTCTCCCTCACGCTGATAACGCATGGGTGACATAATAAGGCAAGCCTTCCCATCTAACTCAAAGTAATCTGGACATTCCCACATAAAGCCTTGGTGCTCTACCCCTTTTAAAAAGATGGATTCGAACTGCCATTCTACTAGGTTATCGGACCCTAGTAGAACGATACAGCCCACATTATCCTTGTGTTTGGCAGCTACTACGGAGTAATAGCGTCCATCTTTTTCAAAGAGTTTTGGATCACGGAAATCAGCTGCAATCAACTCATCTGGCAAGTCTGCTCCAGTTGCAACTGGATTTTGTTCAATCTTTTCAAAGTGAATCCCGTCATCTGAAAATGCCATATTTTGCACTTGACGAACACCTGTTTCTTCTTCGATATGCCCAGTATACATGAGCCAGAGGCGATCATCCTTGACAATGGCAGAGCCTGAGAAGCAACCATTTCGGTCATAATCTTGGTCAGGAGCAAGTGCCACCGGCAAGTGCTCCCAAGTCACCAAGTCCTTACTTTTAGCATGACCCCAGTGCATAGGCCCCCAAACACTATCATAAGGATAGAATTGATAAAAGAGATGGTATTCTCCACGAAAATAGACAAATCCATTTGGATCATTGATCCAGCCAATCTCAGCTGAAAAATGTTCTTCAGGCTTATATTGAGTATTTACGAGACGTTTATTTTCTGCTATAAAACGATTGGCTTTTTCTACTGTAAATGTTTTATTTATCATAAGTACATCCTATTTTATTCCAGTTCCGGAACCACCCAGACCTTGAACAATATATTTCTGAGCGACTACATAGACCAAAATCAACGGAATCGTTGAAATAGTTAATACAGCCATTACCTGATTGATATAAACTGGTTGAGTTGTATTAATAGTTGTAATTGCAACCTGCATTGAAAATTTAGAAGAATCTGTCAAAACCATCAATGGCCAAATATAATCATTCCAGCTTGAAATAAATGATAAAACGCCAACTGTAGCAACTGCAGGTTTAGACATTGGAAGCATAATTCTAAAGAAAATTCTAACGATACTTGCTCCGTCCATCTTTGCAGACTCAAGAATCTCTTCTGGAATTGCAATAAAGAAATTCCTAAATAAGTAAATATTAAATACACTCGCCAATCCTGGAATAATAACTGCAAGACGATTATTGACCAAACCTAAGGAATTGATAATGGTAAATTGTGGAATTAACACAGTTTCTACTGGAATGATAAGTAAAGCAAGTAAGAAACCAAATAAAATTTTCTTACCTGAAAAATTGACTTTTGCAAAAGCGAAACCGGCCAGTGCATTGACAATAATAGAACCAATAGCAAACGTTCCAGCATAAAAAATGCTGTTCCCTAGATAGGTAAAAATACTAAATCGCTCAAATACTTCCTGATAAGGTTTAAACCAATCAGCAGGATTTAAACTTGGTAAGAAGGCTTGCCAACTAGTCAAATTTTTATAAACATCTGCTTCTGGCTTCATAGCTGAAACTACCATCCAAACCATAGGAAAAAGGAAGAGTCCTGCCAATAGAGTTAACAGAATATATTCTAAGATTGTTGTTGGTTTAAATCGTTTCATCTTAGTCATCCTCCTTCAGAACGCGACGTTGTACTAAGCTAATCATACCAATTAACGTTGTAAACACTAAAGCGATTGAGCTAGAATATCCTACAAGACGATCAGTAAAGCCTTGTTGATAAATATAGTACACCATAGTAATTGTTGAGTTTAATGGACCACCTTGCGTCATAACCATTGGTTGCACAATCAGTTTAAAGGCAGAAATTAAAGTTGTTAACAATACAAACAGAGCTGTTGGTTTTAGTAGGGGCATCGTGATATAACGAAACTGAGCCCATTTTGAGAATCCATCTAATTCAGCAGCTTCATAGACATCTTGTGGAATATTCTGCATTCCTCCTAAAAATAAAAGCATCTGATAACCTGCACCCTGCCAAGCAGAAACAAAAACAATTGCATACATAGCTTGTTTGGGACTAGTCAAGAAAGGTTGAGAAGCAATACCTACCTTATTTAAAATAGCATTTAATAAG
>NZ_KQ970289.1:114847-119568 GCF_001579035.1 Streptococcus mitis
ATTTCCTTTTCGCTTTTTATTGACAATCAAAGCCATTCCTAAGGCTGCTCCCAATTGAACTGGAATAATCCAAACAACAAATTTCAAAGTATTCAAGAAGCTCTTTAAGAAAATCGGATCCTTTATTAATCGAATAAAATTCTCAAATCCAACAAATTTTCTTTCATCTGGTGTCAACAAATAATAATCTGTAAAAGCGTAATAAATGACCATTCCAACTGGAATTACCAAAAAGATACCTAATAAAATTAAAGCTGGAGCTAAAAAACTATAACCTAGTATGTTATCTTTTATTTTTTCACGTCTTTTTGTATCCACAACAGTTTCTTTACTCATATCCATCTCCTTTAGTCATATATATATCAAACTAGTCTACTAACAAGAAAGGGGAAGGTAGTTCCAAACATTTCCTTCCTCCTTCCTTTTTACAGATTATTTGAGTGACTGATCAATAGCAGTTTGCATTTCTTTTGTACGAGTATCCAAGACTTTTTGCACATTTGGATTTTCTTCATAATAGCTAATATCTTGCATTGCTTGTTGAAAAGCTCGAGAAACCTGAGGATATGCTACGACAACTGGGCGAGCATGAGCTGTTTTTGAATTTTGTTCCATCAAGAAACGCATTGGTTCGGATACTTTATCTTTGATATTTTCAATTGTAGATTTACGAATTGGAAGGACCGAATTCCCCAAGCTAATAATTTCACTTGATTCTGTATTTGTAGCAAATTTAACAAATTCAGATGCAGCCTCTTTTTTATCAGATTTTGTCGTAACAGCTAATTGCCAACTACCTGAAGGGGATACTAATTTTTTCGTCTTACTAGATACTGGGTAAGGAAGGATACCAAAATCAATATCTTTGTAGTTTGTATTCATGTCAGCAATCGTCCAAGAACCACTCAAAAGCATTGGATACTCTCCTGTTTCAAAACCTTTTTCGACTGGACTAACAGTTGTATAACCTTCTTTTACAAGATTTTGAATGAATTGAACTGCTTCTACACTCTCTTTTGAGTTGAAGTATCCTTCTGCCTTTGTTCCATCTTCGTTTACGACAGAACCATTATTTGACCAAATCAACGGCATATAAGCATATGGTAACATTTCATCGTTTGAATTAATACGAAAATCAATTGCCGGTTTGTTATAATGATCTTTCAATTTTTTAGCAATCGTATTAAATTCATCCCATGTCCATGGCTTTTCTAGCGTTGGAAGCTCTGATTCCGCAATTCCGGCCTCTTTGAACATTTTTTTGTTGTAATAAACACCAACATTCGATTCAGAAAATCCAAATGCATAGAATTTGCCATCATAAGTTCCTTGTTGTTTAATACTGTCCAAAACATCATCCATATTATTATCTTTTAGATAATCATCTAGCGGAGTAATCACTTTAGATTTTGCATAAGCTGCCGTATTTGGTCCATCAAGGGTAATAACATCTGGAAGACTATTAGTCGTGATAGCAGCATTAACCTTGTCTTCATATCCTCCACCACTACCACTACGAGGAATATACTCAGTTACAACTTTGTACTTACTTTTTCCTGATTGATTAAAGTTGTCAACAACTTTTTGCCAAGCTTTTCCTTCATTGGTTTCGTCAGAGAATTGTACCCAGACTTTAATATCATTTGAAGAACTCGCTTGTTTTGAGTTAGTTCCTCCACTACAACCTGCAAGTATAGCTAACGATAGCCCCGCAACAACAGATAACATTGTACCTTTACGCATCATTTTCCTCCTTTTTGAAACGTTTCATTTTTTATTTATTTTTTAAACAAGCTTCTAGCCTGTTTTTGAAACGTTTCATTTGTTGATTATATTATAACAGCGCTTTCATTAATTGTCAAGCGCTTTTTAAATTTTTTTTGTTGTTTTATCTCCCCAAAAATATGTGGGAATTACGATTCGTTTTTCTAGAATCTCTTCTCGCTTAATCATTTTCAGTATCATTGCAACAGATTCTTTTGCCATCATACCAATATCTTGAACTATTGTAGACACTAGATAAGATTGATCGACAGAAGTTTTTAAACCATCAAACCCAATTATCTGGTAATCATCAGGTGCTATTTTCCCCAGTTCTTTCATAACACTAATAACTCTCAGAGCCATCATATCATTTATTGTAAATATACCATCAATTTCTTTATGAGATTGCAAAAAAACTCTTATCTGATCTTCAGGATTTATTAAAGGTTCTTTCATTTCAAAATTATAGACATCTACTCCTAATTCCTTAGCTTTTTCTCTGAATCCTTTACTTCTGAGTATAGTCTCATTCTCATACATATTAATTGAACCAATAAAAGCAAGGTGCTTATTATCCCTTCTAACCAGTTCCTCTGCTGCAGTTTGTCCTCCTTTGTAATTTGCTGAAGTAACATAGCATACATTTTCCGAAAAATGTCTATCTATACTTACAAACGGTAAATCAGATAAAATATATTTGTCAATATCAGAATATGTAATACCAATAATTCCATCCACTTTATTTTGTTTCAACATTTCGATATATTCGATTTCATTTTGTGAATCGCTATCAGCGTTACAAATAAATAATTTATAATTATATTTTAATAACTCTTTCTCAACATGATAGGCAAACTCCGAGAAAAACGGATGCCATATGCTCGGAATAATCAAAGCGATAGTTTCTGTTCTATTCTTTTTCATACCTCGAGCATAATTATCAGGGATATAGTCCAATGTTTTTATAGCCCTTTGAACTTTCCTTAAGGTTACTTCTTTAATGCCTTTTTCTTTATTAATCACACGTGAAACAGTTCCAACGCTAACTCCTGCTTCTAAAGCAACATCTTTCATGGTAATGGATTTTTTTTGCTCTACCATATTCTCACCTCCTTTCAATATATAGTATCATGCAAACGCTTTTTTAGCAACTATTTCTCAATCATTTTTATCCAGATCATTTCCCCATCATGGATAAAATCACTCCAATTGGCTTTCTAAATCATATATAGGAATCTACCTACCACAGGAAAAGACTTTGTTTCTTCCTATCTCTGCTTTTTCATGATGTATTTTCGTACAGGTGCTTCAATAGTTTCTATAGTAAAATGAACCAAAAATAGTACACGTTGCGGTATAATGTTCTTATGGCATATTCATTAGATTTTCGTAAAAAGTTCTCTCCTATTTGTGAGCGAACAGGTATAGCCAATTGATTGTCAGTTTGAAGACCAAGAGTCCGTAAGGCAAAATATGTGGCAGAATCCATCCAAGGGTGGCTAGCACAATTTCTAGTGAACCTCTTTAAATCTATTACATTTGACTGTGGAAAAGAGTTTTCAAAATGGAAAGATATTTCCAATCAGCACGATAGTGAGAGCTTTTTTGCGAATCTAGGATATCCAAGACAGCGATGTCTCAACGAACATTCAAATAGACTTTTAAGGTGTCATGACTTGCCAAAGCAGACAGATTTCAACGAAGTCAGTCAAGAATTTTATGCTGGGCAAAAACTCAATTTCAGGAGAAAATGAAATAAATATTCCCACAATAAAACGCATAGTATCAAAGTTTTCAACACCTGATATTATACGTTTTTTAATTTTAAAGACTTTTTTCCCAGCCTCAAGAAATCACATCCCACCTAAATCCCTTGGATACCAAACACCTCATCAGGTATTTTCTGAGTTGGTAAGACTGTCTAGTTTAATTTGACAAATGGAGGGCGTTAAATCCAGTTTTTACAGGAAGTCTATTTAAATATTTTCACACTGACCTTACAAAATATGAAATAAATTATATAAAGTCATTCCCATGACAAAGAATAACATCCCTTTAAAACAGTATCTTACCCAATTTTCAGGTAAGACTTTTGATACAACCGTCCCCAATACCCCTCCGCATATAGAAGCAAGAAAAATAACTGGAACAGGTGCTAAATGATACTGATTTAAACCTGTAACCACAACAATTGTAGCCAAATGAGACAGCTGAGAAAAGAAAATAATTGCAAGAGAATACATAGTTGCTTCTTTTATCGAAATAGAAAAAAATATCATCAATAAAGATACATTGAGCGGACCACCACCAATCCCTAAAAAACTAGAAATCAAGCCCAATAGAATACCACAAATCATATAGAATCCTATCTTATCAAATTGATAAGTTTTTTTAAAATCTGTTAAAACAAATGATACAAGTAGCATCACAAATAGTAAAATCATTTGAACAATGGATACTAGCCGTACTGATAATTGAGATAACAAAACTTGAAAAATAAGATGACCTAGAAATCCTCCTAAAACAGAAGAAAAGGATACCGTAAAAATCAATCTCCATTTTATCTCTTTACTTTGTGAAAATCTTTTGATTGTTGAAATAATCGCCATTATAAAAACAGAGAAACTAGAATAAAAAGCAATATCACTGACCGAATGGTATCCAAAACTATCCATAAGTGGCTTAATTATAATTCCACCACCCATGCCTGATATAGAACCCAATCCACTAGCTATTATAATGATTAGAAAATAAATAATCTCAACCACTTTTTAAGTCCATCCTATTCTTTCAAACATCTAAAACCTAGATGGCTACTAGTGGAAGTAGAAATACATCCATTTCTAGCAGCTACTCGGTATCGATTACAATAAGAACAATGACATAAAAAGGAACCTCCTCTGATAGCATACTCCTCCTCTTGTATCCCATATTTTGGCAACTCATAGTCATCTTCA
>NZ_KQ970289.1:119588-122195 GCF_001579035.1 Streptococcus mitis
TCCAATTACAGAAAGCCAATGCATCTTCTAAAGCAACATGAACTACTGGATGGTCTTCTAAACCCACTAGATTACTGTTCTCACCGTAGGGATGTTTCCAGCAAGCGTTCGGAACTTGTAACCACCACGGAGCCCCAGCAGGATGAGGATATCCCTCCCTTTCTGCCTCTGGAACGAACAATATAAAAACAAAAGACCACTCTTGTCGCTCAGCTAGTGTTTTATAGCCTGTTTCTTTCACAAATTGAGCAAATTCTTGATTCGTAACTGGAGTATCTGCAATGGAGAAATCCTTTACACTAACAGCAACTTGAGGACCTTCAAAATCATCTAAAAAGCCCTCCTCAGAATTTGTTCCCATCATAAATTTCCCACCCTTGATTTGTTTCATTTTCATGATTGAATATCCCTCGTTTTCGTTAGAGTTGGTGTTATTTTAGATAGTTCAACAGGAACTAACTCTTCATCCACAACAAAACCTTCTTCTCTATATCTAAGAAAGTCTACTAATTTTTTCTTCATCTGACGAACAATAGGTTGGTATTTTGCACTTGGATACAAATCATTCATTTCATGCGGATCTTTTTTCATATCAAATAACTGATAATGATTTAAAACAGGAAACCAGATAAATTTCCACTGGTCTGTCAAGATATATTGACTAGAATCTTTTCCTAAAGCATGTTCACCATGAAATTCTGTTCGCCACCCCTCGTACTGTCCAAATAATAAATTCTTAACACTCCGTCCATCTAGTTCATCTGTAGTAGTTCCTCCTGCCAAATCCACGAGGGAAGGAAAAATATCTTGAATTTTCACTAATTGCTTGATTGTTCCCCTATTACCAGCTATCAATCCAGCCGGATCGTAAATAAACGAAGGAATGTGGATACTTCCTTGATAAGGATATCCCTTTCTAAACAGATAATGTTCACCAAGCTGATCCCCATGATCCGAAACAAACCAGATAATCGTATCTTTATCATGACGAAATTCTTTTAGGGCAGTCAAAAAGCGACTAATTTGGTGGTCTATATGAGTAATCAATCCAAAATAAGCAGCAACCATTCTTCTTTGATCATCTTCCTTTAATTTCCCTCTTAAAGCATAAATAGACGGAATTTGCTTTTCTAATACTTCCCAATTCCCGATATGCAAATCGAGAAATTGAGGCAAGCGTTCCATATACATATCAAAATAGTATTTTGGGGGATTTAATGGAGCATGTGGTTTTTCAAAAGACATTTTGAGAAAAAAGGAACCGTTGGATCTCTTCTTTGTAAAAATGAAATGGACTCACTCACAACCCAGTTTGTTGGATGTAGCTTCTCATCTTTATCCCAAGGTCTAGCTTCCCAAGAATTACAATCCATTCCGTCATCAATCAAATCAACATCATAACCAACTTTACCCTTTAAAAAGGCTAGATAGTCACTAGCATAATCAAATTGACTTCCATAAGCCTTGTCATACTTTCTATCAACATGTAGATACCCATCGTGAAGTAAGACATGATCAAACCCAAGTCTCTTTCTGGAAGGAAAAACATGCATCTTACCAATACACTCTGTTTGATACCCCATATCTTTAAAGACCTTTGGCAGGGTATTAGTAAAATTCCAAGGCACCTCATCTTGATAACCAACACGTCCACTTTTATCTTGATCTAAACCAGTCAATAAAGCCGCCCTAGCAGGAACGCAAGAAGGAACTGGAGAATAGGCATTTTCAAAATTATAACCCACACTAGCCATCATATCTAATGTTGGAGTGCTAACTAGCTTATCCTTACTATTCAAGGATAAGGCATCTGCTCTCATTTGATCTACAACAATCAAAACAATATTTGGCTGTTTTGTCTGAACCATAAAATCTCCTTTCTAATATGGCAAAAGAGGCACAAGAAGATATCTACCTTTACTGCACCCCTTTCTATATCAATCTCTCTATATAAAGCAATAACATTCTTGTTATGTTCTATAGAAAAATGAACTAAAATATGACTAAATCTATTAGGAAATTCAAATCATTTTCTAGCACTGTTTTAGAAGTTACAGTGTACTATTCTAACTTCAACAGACTATAAACCTTTGTCTAATAACAATTTTAGTGGAGATAAGAAATCCTACACCTAACTCATCTTACACGTAATCTATTTCTATTTTATCACAAAAAACGCAAGTAAGACCATTAACTCAATTCAGTTTTATCTGCCATTTTCACAAATGGGAAATAAGTCAAGACACTAATAATCAAACAAACAACTGATAAGATGATGGAACGCCAATCAAATGCTGTAGAGAAGAAACCATATAAAATTGGCGGCATTACCCAAGTAACATTTTGTGTAACAGGTGAAACAAGACCCCAGCTTGTTGCCCAGTAAGCTACCGTTGCCATGAAAACTGGGCTAAGTACAAATGGTATAAATAGCAAAGGATTCAAGACAACTGGTAAACCATAATTGACCGGCTCACCAATATTAAACAGAACTGGTGCTAGACCAAGTTTGGCAACTTTTCGATAATGACTGTTTCTTGAACAAATTAAAATAGCAAGTACTAATCCTAATCCTCCAAACCAGACAAACGCCCAAACGAACCACCT
>NZ_KQ970289.1:122267-126811 GCF_001579035.1 Streptococcus mitis
CAGATTCGCTAACATAGCAACTCCAAATAGCCCTTCCATGATGGGAGCCAATACATTTCCTCCATGGAGACCAAAAAACCAGAATAACTTATTCAAAAAGATCATCAGAATAACTGCAAAGAAACTTTGAGATAAACCTAGTAATGGCGTTTGTAACACCTTGTAAACCCAATCAATCAATAAATCATTGCTAAGTAGATGGAAAATATAAGTCAAAATAGCTACTATATACATCGCCATAAATCCTGGAATGATAGAAGTGAACGGTTTAGCAATCGCAGGGGGAACTGAATCTGGTAACTTGATGACCCAGTTCTTTTTCATTACTTTACAGAAAATAATAGAGGCTAAAAATCCAATTATCATGGCTGTAAAGTAACCTCTGGCATTGATATGGTTTCCTGGAATCACATTCCCAATAGTGACCATCAAATTTTTACCATCAAATTTTAGATTATCAATTCCTTGTAGGATTTGTTCTAATTTCACATCTCCTACATTTGCCAAAGGGAAACTCTTTGTAACTGTACTTCCGATCGAAATGACAAACGAGGCAAGTGATACCAAACCAGCAGAAACTGTATCAACCTTATAAATCTTAGCGATATTCACTCCCAAGCAATAGATGAATAACAAGGAAACAATTGGTATACTTCCCTTGAATACCAAATTATTGATGTCAACAAGCCACTGAAAGGTTTTCGTAATACTTTCTAGGTGAAATTGTTGTGGTAAATCCACTAGAAAAGCATTGAATAACAAAGCAATGGAACCTGTCATAATAACAGGCATCGTCCCCACAAATGAATCACGCAAAGCAACTAAAAACTTCTGATTCCCAACTTTCATTGCAATTGGAGAAAGTTTTTCTTGCATTTTATCCAACATTGTATTCATAGCAAACTCCTAATTTTTTTCAAATCGTTTGTACACTTCTACCACTTCTTTTGCCAAGTCAACAAATGTCAGACTCGTCATTAAATGATCTTGTGCATGTACCATCAAGAGGCTAATTGAAGTTTCTTCTCCCTGTGCCTCTCTTGTCAACATTTCTGTTTGAGCCTTATGCGCCTGTAATAAGGCATCATTCGCATCAGCTAATTTTTGATTGGCTTTGGAGAAATCCCCTTTTTTTGCTGCCTGAATAGCCTCCATAGCATTACTTTTGGCTTCCCCACCATACATAATTAGCCCCATTACAGATTCTAAATTACTTTCATCCATAACATTCTCCTCCATCTTAGTCTAATAAACTTTCAGCTAAATCTAAGACTTTAGAACCATTCATCATTCCATAATCTGTCATCGGAATAACCGCCACAGGAATCTGTCTATCTTTTAATTTTTCTTGAAAGTTCCCTAATAAATAGCGAACTTGAGGACCTAAAAGTAACACATTTACTTCTTTTGTCTCTACAATTTCTTCTGCTTCTGGAGCTGGAACCGCAAAAATTTCTGCATCCAATCCCTTATCTTCTGCTGCCTTTTGCATCTTTGTCACTAGCAAACTTGTACTCATACCTGCTGCACATGCTAACATAATTGTTACTTTAGCCATAGCTTACTCCTTTATCACCTATTTACTGATCTAGCCAAGCGAGATACTGTATGTCTCACTCCTCTAATTGCCTTGCTCAAGGCATAAATATTATCGACTGTTGCCAGTCCCCCATATCCTGCGTCACCTATATGTTGAATATCAACTCCACAAATTTTATTTCTCAACGCAATTTCTCTAATTGTCTCCGTGTCAGAGGTTTCTTGGCTAGTCCCAATAGCACTCAGCACTAGTCCACCTTTACTGTGAACTAGATCTACCACTGCACGCAATTCTTCATCGTTAAAAGAAGGAACCGTCCCAACAGCTGGAACTAAAATCACGTCTGCACCTGCTTCAAGCAACTGCTCCGCAACGGAAATATCCGCGACAGGTTCTTGCACTCCAGCACCGTGCATTTTACCAGCTATAATCAAACCTGAGAAATTCTCTTTAGCAGATTGAACTGCTTTGATAATCTCTTTATTGCTAACTCCTGTACCTGGATTTCCAGTCAGACAAACAAAATCAAACCCAAGTTCTTCAATCCTCTTAAAGGTATCTCTGTTTGCAACACGACCTGCAACAATTTCTTGTGTTTCTTCTAGCATTTTTGCAGATGGGTCAATCGGTTCCAAATTTACACCAATTGGGCAAGCAACAAGCTGGTGTAAGCGATGAATAACATCATCACCTGAACTATCCAAAGCATAAATTTTAGGCTCAAAAACATCAACACAATTCAATAAAATCATGTCAGCTCCAAAAGCTCTAGCAATTTCAGAATTAGTAATATCCCCAACAAATGTCTCACGAGTAACTACATTTTCAGATAGAACAACTCTACCTTCACTTGCTAAAATACTTTGTTTTAATTCTTCAGCATTCATCTCTAATATCTCAGACGGATTTGCACTAATTAAACGTTTCATTCTCAATCCTCCAATGATTGAAATATTTTCGTAACAACTAGGCTCTATATCATTGTTAACAAGAAGCCCTATTATCACATACTACCTTATTTTCTATCTTGTAAACAGCGTTACTTTCCATTATCTTCCGTTGCACTTCCTCTTAAATATATTTTATTATCAAAAGTTATCAATTAGCTTTATTTTTTGACGTCAAGTTGTTATTTGATTATCTTTTGTTATTTATATTTTACAACTATAAGAAAGCCTTGTCAAGGATTTGTGTAAATATTTGATTATTTTTTATTATCAATATATAATAAAAAGAGACTTGTAGGTAATGAAAAGATTAACATCTACATTTATCCATAGCAAAAAATCATAAGATTTTAAGAATCTGACAAATAGAAAGATAACTAATATGACCTTATCTAAGAAACAATTACAACTAAGAGCTAAAATACTGGAGACAGTTTATACATTAGGGCCCATTTCACGAATTGAAATTGCTACAAAAACAGGAATAACACCTGCAACAACCAGCAGTATCACAAATGAGTTGATTAAAGAAAACATTCTCTTAGAACTTGGTGAAGACGAACACGATACAAGTGTAGGAAGAAAAAAAATCCTGCTAGATATTCAAGCTAAACGATTTTACTACATCGGTTGTGAACTATCTGAAAAACACTTTACTTTTTCTTTAGGAGATAATCTAGGAAATATCTTAAAAGAGGAGAAAGAAATTGTCACTAAACAGTTAATCCAAGAAAAGGGAAATCAACTCATTAGCCAGACACTAAAGCAATTCTTAAATAACTGCTCTGATTATGAAATAGAAGCAATTGGAATCGCGCTACCTGGTCGCTATTTAGATGATTATAAAATAACAACAAACAATCCTTTATGGCAACATATCGACTTAGAAATGATTCAATCTCACTTTGATAAGCCTTTGTTTTTCTCTAACAATGTTAACTGTATGGCTATAGGTAAACGCCTATTTAGTCGCCAACAGAATGACACTAATTTTGCTTATTTTCATTTTGCTAGAGGTATGCACTGCTCTTATATCTATGACGGAAACATTTATGGGAAAGGAAATCTAATGATTGGAGAAATAGGGCATACAGTAGTTTCATCTGAGGGAGAAGAATGTAGTTGTGGACGCAAGGGATGCTTACAAACTTTTGCTGGAGAATCTTGGTTAATCAAAAAATCAAAAATTCTATATCATCAATCTACCTATTCTCTACTTCCTAGTTTAGTCAAAAATGCCGATGATATTGATATCCAAGTTATTTTAACCGCTTATCAATTAGGTGACACTGGAATAATCACACTTATCCATCAAGCCTTACTCTATCTTAGTCAAACCATTTTAAATATCAGTATGATGATTGACTCTCAAAAAATCTACCTACATAGTCCTTTACTAACAAATCAACACATCATCCAAAAACTATATAGTGAAATGAACTACAAACCCAAATTGCTCTATAATCGCCTACCTGAAGTCATTATTGAACCTTATAATGATTTTACAGCTGCACACTCAGCTATTGCACTTTGTTTGTATCATACAATTCTACATTCCTAATTTTCTATTACATTTAATAAATAGGTTAAAAAGAGGGAGTATATCATAAAAAGCGAACAAACCTGTTTTCTGAAAATCAGAATTCTGTTTTGTTCGCTTTCTTTATATTTGTAATTAAACTCCTATCTCCCCTTTTTCATGATGTATTTTCGTTCAGGTGCTTCAATCATTTGAACGATTTCAAATCCTTCTTTTTGGTAAAGATTTTGAGCTCTTTGATTTGCCTCGAAGACATTCAGAGAAATACTATCTATATCTTCATTTGCAAAGGCCAAACTAACAAATTTCTTTAAAGCCTGACTACCTAAGCCTTGCCCCTGTTTCTGGGGGTTGATAAAAAAATCTTCCAATATGAAGATTACTGTCTTCTAGCCTGATTTTCTGGATAAGCCCGACAAACTCTTGTCCATCAAAGATTGAAAAGATTCCTTCCAAATCTTGCAAGACTTGAATTGTCAAGGGAAAAGAAATCATTGGTCCCATCCATTGTTCTTGA
>NZ_KQ970289.1:126831-129507 GCF_001579035.1 Streptococcus mitis
AAGGGAAAAGAAATCATTGGTCCCATCCATTGTTCTTGAAAGACTTTGCCAAGGGAATTGGACCATTGACATACGCGTTGAGCGTTTTCTATACTCACCTTTTCTTCAAAACGAATTGTCATCTTTTCCTCACCATCTTATCTATATTTCTCCATTATACTACTTCTCCTATTTTTTACGAATAGATAAGTATGATTGATTTTTATTTTTTTCTTGTCGGGAGCATTCTCGCTTCCTTTCTTGGTTTGGTCATTGACCGTTTTCCTGAGCAATCCATTATCCAACCTGCTAGTCACTGCGATTCCTGTCAGACTCGCTTGCATCCCTTAGATTTGATTCCGATTCTCTCACAGGTTTTTAATCACTTTTGCTGTCGCTACTGCAAGGCTACTTATCCTATCTGGTATGCACTCTTTGAATTAGTCTTAGGGCTCATTTTTCTGCTTTACTATTGGGGATTACTTTCCTTGGGACAAGTCATTCTAATCACTGCTGGTTTGACCTTGGGCATCTACGACTTTCGCCATCAGGAATATCCCTTACTGGTCTGGATGACTTTCCACCTAATCCTCATGGCTTCCTCTGGCTGGAATCTAGTCATGGTCTTCTTCCTTGCTCTTGGAATTGTGGCTCATTTTATCGATATCCGCATGGGTGCAGGGGATTTTCTCTTTTTAGCTTCTTGTGCTATCGTCTTTAGCGCAACAGAATTACTCATCTTGATTCAGTTTGCTTCTGCTACAGGGATTCTAGCCTTTCTCCTACAAAAGAAAAAGGAAAGACTTCCTTTCGTGCCTTTCCTCTTACTTGCTGCTTGTGTGATTATTTTTGGTAAGCTACTGCTTGTTTGATAAAGTCCTGAATCGGCTCTCCTTGATGGAGAGCTTTTACGATTTTTGAACCGACGATAACGCCATCTGATACCGCATTGAAACGTTCTACATCGTCTTGACTAGATACGCCAAATCCTGTCAAGACTGGAATGTCAGCCACTTGATGAAGTTGTGCCAAGTGCTTGTCCAAGTCTGCACGGTAATTGCCTGACTTCCCTGTCACCCCATTGATGGCAACGGCATAGACGAAGCCTTCTGCTCCCTTGATCAACTCTTTTTGGCGGTCAAGGCCTGTTGTCAAACTAACTAGAGGAATCAAAGCAATGTCTGTATCTGCCAAAAATGGCTCCACAAAGTTGACATGCTCATGAGGCAGGTCTGGAATAATCAAACCCTTAACCGCTGTATCTGCCAAATCTTTGACAAAGTTCTCAACACCGTACTGAAAGAGGGGGTTGAAGTAGGTCATGATGACCAGCGGGATCTCTGTTTCAATGGTTTTCAAGGTTTCGACCAAAGCCTGGGTAGAGGTCCCGTGGGCTAAACTGCGCAAGCCAGCTTCTTCGATAACAGGCCCATCTGCAACTGGGTCTGAAAAGGGAATACCCACTTCAATAGCCGAAACACCCAAATCTTCTAAAAAGTGGATTGTTTCTCCTAGTCCATCCAAACCTTTTTCGTGGTCTCCAGCCATGATATAGGGAACGAAAATTCCTTTTCCAGTTGCTTTTATAGCATTCAATTTTTCTGTTAGTGTCTTAGGCATGAGCTTCTCCCTTCTTTGCTGCATCTGCTTCCAAGCGGTCCTTGACTTGAACCACATCCTTGTCCCCACGACCCGATAGGCAGACAATCATGGACTTGTCTGGTCCAAGTTCTTTGGCCAATTTCACCGCAAAGGTAATAGCGTGGCTAGATTCCAAGGCTGGGATAATCCCTTCCACACGAGACAAGAGTTGGAATCCTTCCAAGGCTTCTTCGTCTGTCACAGGGACATAGCTGGCACGTTTAATATCGTGGTAGTGAGAATGTTCTGGACCGATACCAGGATAGTCCAAACCTGCTGAGATAGAGAAGGCTTCAAGAATTTGACCATGGGCATCTTGGAGCACATCCATGAGGGAACCGTGAAGGACACCCGGACGACCCTTGGTCAAGGTAGCTGCGTGGTGCTCTGTATCCACACCAAGTCCTGCTGCTTCAGCTCCATACATAGCTACTGACTCATCTTCTACAAAGGGATGGAAGAGACCGATGGCATTCGACCCACCACCAACACAAGCTACTAGGGCATCTGGCAGATCTTGACCTGTCATATCGCGATACTGTTGTTTAGCTTCTCGACCAATGACACTTTGGAAGTCACGAACGATTTCTGGGAATGGATGAGGCCCCAAGGCAGAACCAAGGATATAGTGGGTGTCGTCGATATTTGCCACCCATGAACGAAGAGCTGCATTGACCGCATCCTTGAGCACGCGCGAACCGTCTGTCACTGCCTCGACCTTAGCTCCCAAAAGCTCCATACGGAACACATTGAGTGCTTGGCGTTTAACATCTTCCTCACCCATGTAGATAGTACATTCCATGTTAAAGAGGGATGCAGCAGTTGCAGTTGCCACACCGTGCTGACCAGCACCTGTTTCAGCAATAATTTTCTTTTTGCCCATGCGTTTAGCCAGAAGAACTTGTCCCAAGGCATTGTTAATCTTGTGGGCCCCTGTATGGTTAAGGTCTTCACGTTTGAGATAAATCTTGGCTCCGCCGATATGCTGGGTCAAGTTTTTTGCGTAGTAAAGAGGAGTTTCACGTCCCACATACTGGCGCAAAAGTTGGTTTAATT
>NZ_KQ970289.1:130025-132344 GCF_001579035.1 Streptococcus mitis
CTGACTTTCACGGTAGGCCTTCTCCAACTCCAAAACTGCTGTCATCAATGTTTCTGGGACAAAACGTCCGCCGAATTTTCCGTAAAATCCATCTTTATTTGGTTCTTGATATGCCATTCTTTACCCTCTCTATAAATCTTCTAATCTTTTCATGATCTTTTTGTCCATCTGTCTCCACTCCGCTTGATACATCTACTGCATAGGGAGTAAAGTGTTGAATTGCTTGTGCTACATTGTCTTCATTAAGCCCACCTGCGATGAAAAATGGCTGAGCTAGTCCTATCGTATCCAGTTGGCCCCAGTCAAAGGTCTGACCACTCCCTGCCACAGGGGCATCAAAGAGTAAATAATCTGCCTGAGAATTGGGCACATGACCCTCTCCATCCACCTGCACAGCCTGAATACTGGTACAAGGCAAATTCTCAAATAAATCATCTGCCACCTGACCGTGAACTTGAACCAAGTCCAAGCCAACTTTGTCAATCGCTTCCAGCAGTTGAGCTCGACTCGGTAAAACAAATACACCAACCTTTTTTACGTCTACAGGAATAAACTTTGCCAGCTCAGCAGCCTCTTCCAAAGTCACCTGTCTTTTACTAGGTGCGAAGACAAAACCGATATAGTCGGCTCCTGCTGAAACGGCTGTTTCTACCGCTTCTTTGGTCGATAGTCCACAAATTTTAACCTTTGTCAATCTGCAACTCCTTGATTCTCTGGGCCACATCTTCTGCCTGCATAAGAGCTGTCCCTACTAAAATTCCGTTAAAGTATGGCGCTACTCGTTCCGCATCCTGCCCTGTGAAAATAGCAGATTCAGAAATGTACAAGCAACCATCTTTGAAATGTTTAGCCAAATCTACACTGGTCTGCAAGTCGACCTCAAAGGTGGTTAAATTGCGATTGTTGACCCCGATAATCTCAGCACCAAGTCTGTGGACCACCTCTAGTTCAGCTAGATTGTGGGTTTCCACCAAGACTTCCAGACCAAGTTCCATCGCGTAGTCATAAAGTTCCTTAAGACGTTCTTCGGACAAGGCAGCCACAATGAGCAAGATGACTGTCGCACCTGCATTGCGAGCGCGGATGATTTGCTTTTCATCGATGATAAAGTCCTTGTTAAGCGTCGGAATCTGTACCTGACTGGAAATCTCCCGCAGATAATCCAGGTGCCCTTTAAAGAAAACCTCATCTGTCAAAACCGAAATCATTACTGCGCCATTCGCTTCATAAGTCTGGGCCTGTTGCACAATATCCACATCGAGATTGATATCTCCCAGACTAGGGCTAGCTTTCTTGACCTCAGCGATTACCTGCAAGTGGCCCTGATGATTCTTCAAAAATTCTGCCAAGCGATAGGTCTGGCGCAGGGGCTGGATTTCCTCCAGCTCCATCTGCTCAACCTCACACGCCTTCTGCTCCAAAATTCGTGCTAAAAATTCCTGACTCATTTTTGGTACTCCTGTAACAGTCTGAGTTTTTCAAGAGCCTTGCCACTAGCAATCACTTGACGAGCTAAGGCAACTCCATCCTTGATATTATCTACCTTACCATTAGCATAGAAACCAAGACCAGCATTCAAGACTGTCGTTTCCAAGAATGGACTTGCTTCGTTTTTCAGAACGCTAAGCAAAATTTCTGCATTTTCCTGAGCATTCCCTCCACGAATATCTTCGATAGCGTAGCCTACCATTCCCAAATCCTCTGGAGTAAAGCTTGACAAGGTGATTTCGCCATTTTCAAGAAGAGCAATCTTGGTTGTTCCATTCAAACCAGCTTCATCCAATCCTTCTGGCCCAGCAACCACGATAGCACGTTTACGACCCATATTTTTCAAAACCTGAGCTGTACTTTCTAGCAATTCTGGACGACTAATTCCAAGAAGCTGTGTTTCCAAGGCCATTGGATGAATCAGGGGACCAGTCAAGTTCATGATTGTTGGAATTCCTAGTTCCAAACGAGCTGGCATGATGTATTTCATTGCTGGGTGCATATTTTTAGCGAAGAGAAAGACGATTCCAGTTTTATCAAAGACCTTACCTAGTTCAGCTGGTTTGAGGTCAAGATTGATGCCCAAGGCTTCGAGGACATCTGCAGAACCAGATTTAGAAGAAATCGAGCGATTACCATGTTTTGCCATGTGAACACCGCCACCAGCCAAGACAAAGGCTGCAGTTGTAGAGATGTTAAAGCTGAAAGACTTGTCCCCACCTGTACCACAGTTGTCCATGGCATCATGAATCTCAGTTGGAATATGTTGGGCATGTCCTCTCATGACTTGGGCAATGGCTGTGCGTTCTTCAGGTGTTTCCCCCTTCATCT
>NZ_KQ970289.1:132539-133802 GCF_001579035.1 Streptococcus mitis
CCCCTTCATCTTAAGAGCCAAAAGGAGAGAAGCAATCTGCGCTTCCGTTACACGCCCAGTTACGATACGCTCAATGACATCCGTCATTTCCACACCTGATAAATTTTCAAATTTTGCTAGTTTTTCAATAATCTCTTTCATCCTAGTTTCCTCACTTTACAACCTTCTCGATAAAATTCTGAATAGAAGACAAGCCGTCTGGCGTTCCGATACTTTCTGGATGGTACTGGAAACCATAAATTGGTAGGTTTTTGTGTTGAATCCCCATGATAGCTTGATCATCAGTCGAACGAGCTGTCACTTCAAATTCTTCTGGCATTTCTTCAATCAAAATACTGTGGTAACGCATGACTTCACGCCCATCCTCGATGTCTTGATACAAAACAGATGGCGCTTCAAAGCTGATATTGCTCTGTTTTCCATGCATGACTTTTGGAGCCAAACCTAACTTACCACCAAAGACTTCTGCAATGGCTTGGTGACCCAAACAAATCCCTAAAATCGGCTTCTTACCAGCAAAATCACGAATCATGTCTTCCATCTTTCCAGCATCAACTGGCCAACCGGGACCAGGAGAAAAGACCAGACCATCTGCTTTTTCAGCTTCTTCATACAGCTTGGGATCATCATTTCTCAAGACCTGTACTTCTGCAAAATTCCCAATGTATTGGGCCAAGTTATAGGTAAAAGAATCATAGTTGTCAATCAATAAAATCATGGTCTTAGTTCTCCAATTCTAGTCATAGATTTAGCCTTGTTAATGGTTTCTTGGTATTCGTTTTGGGCGATGGAGTCGTAGACAATCCCTGCCCCAGCCTGCACATAGGCTGTTTGATTTTTGAGAATCATAGTTCGGATGGCAATGGCAAAATCCATATCACCCGTCGCAGACAAGTAGCCGATTGCTCCTGCGTATACGCCCCGTTTTTCTGTTTCCAGTTCATAGATGCGTCTCATAGCTCGAATCTTTGGTGCTCCAGAAACGGTTCCAGCAGGAAGTGTTGCTTTCAAGGCATCCATGGCAGTGAGTTCTGGAAGCAAACGCCCCTTGACCACACTGGTCAAATGCATGACGTAGCGGAAGAGCTCCACTTCCATATACTTGGTGACTTGGACACTGGCCGTTTCAGAGATACGGCCAATATCATTTCGTCCCAAGTCTACTAACATCCGATGCTCTGCTGTTTCCTTCTCATCAGACAGGAGGTCTGTCGCTAAGGCCTTATCCTCTTCATCCGTAGCGCCTCTTGGCCGTGTCCCTGC
>NZ_KQ970289.1:134015-138822 GCF_001579035.1 Streptococcus mitis
TGGACTAGCTCCGATGATTTGATAATCCCCAAAATCATAGAAATAAAGGTAATTAGAAGGATTAGTCACGCGGAGATTTCTGTAGAAGTCAAATGGATTTCCAGTAACTTCTGCTGAGAAGCGCTGGCTGAGTACACATTGGAACATATCTCCGTTACGAATCAAGTCACGAGCGGTTTCCACCATTTCCTCAAACTTCTGAGGAGCGATATGCGGTTTGAAGTCTAACGGAGATAGATCCAAGTCTTCAAATTCATTTGGAGCAGGAATGCGTAATTCCTCAAGCACTTGGTTCAAGGCTTCTTCCAAGTCTTCTTGACTGCGCTCGCTATAAAGAGCATCCTCGATGACATGGATTTTTTCCTTCTTGTGGTCAAAGACCATGTAACTCTCATAGACAAAGAAATGCATGTCTGGTGTCCCAATTGTATCCTCAGGGATTTGACCAATTTCTTCATAAAACGAAATCATATCGTAACCAACAAAACCAATTGCCCCACCACCAAAAGGTAGATCTGAATGGTGCTGTCTCTTATGAGTCACTTCATAAAGAAAATCCAAGGGATCACGATCAATCACTTGACCATTTTGATAAAGAACTCCATTTTCAAACTTAATCTCAAAAACTGGATTATAGGCTAGGATAGAAAAACGAGCTGTTTCCTTGTCTCTCGGAATACTTTCTAAAATAACCTTGTGTTGCCCCTTTAGACGCATATAAGCCAAGATTGGTGATAAGACATCTCCATGAATGATTCGTTCCATTGTAATTTCCCTTTCGATTCTTTTCTTTATAGACTTTTAGTGTTAATTTATTATTTTTTTCTATTTCCCTTAAATAGTGCGGACGGGAGGTAAAATTATCCAGTGGATGATTTTAGCAATCCAGGAAATGAAAGACCTAATTTTTGAGCTCCTCGCTCATTCATTTCTAGGCTCAGGCTAAAATAGTTCCCCGAACTATTTTACTCTCAAAAATTCCATCCTATAGAAGCATATTTGCTTCCATAGGATACCACTATGCGGGAAATATCTTTTAAAAGCTCACTTCGTTCGCAAATTTTTTGTAGCAATCTATTTAATAATGAGCAATAATTTAAAACTAAACAGCTGAACCTATAATAAACATATAAAAGTCCTCACGCAAAACAACTTGCGTGAGGACGAAATTCGCGGTGCCACCTCAATTATAGGATTTCTCCTATCTCTCATTCCTGTCTCAGAAACCTCCTGTAACAGGCTGTGCGATAAAGGGCACTCCCTTGAGAATTATGTTTTCTTCTCTTGTTTCAGATGGACCCAACCTTACAGCTTTCTCTGCTTGTTTCCAGCAACCACAAGCTCTCTGTGAGAGAAAAGACTGTAATTTTCCATCTTTTATTTTTTAGCTTCTAAGTAGTCTGCAATCGCAGCTACGTCCTTGTCTCCACGACCAGAGACATTGATGATGAGAGGTTCATCTCGGTACACCTTTATACTCTTCGAAAATCTCTTCAAACCGCGTCAACGTCGCCTTGCCGTATGTATGGTTACTGACTTCGTCAGTTCTATCCACAACCTCAAAACAGTGTTTTGAGCAGCCTGCGGCTAGTTTCCTAGTTTGCTCTTTGATTTTCATTAAGTATTACTAGCTTTTTTCCTTGATAGTTGGAATATTTCCACTTTCTATCGCTATCATGTTACGAAAAAAGCCCACACACAGAATATACTTCCATGTGAGGGCGTTGGTAACGCGGTGCCACCTCAATTATAAAGGGACTATCCCCTTTACATCTCTGCCTTGTCTAACAACAAGTTGCACTATAAGGTGTGCGCACCGAATTTTCATTGTTTCAAATTCATTTTTAAAATCAGCCCACTTTCACTACTTCCAACCACCTGTTCACAATCACCACAGGCTCCCTGAAGATCAAAAATAGTTACTTTTCTGATTTGTTGAACTTATTTTAATACTTTGTTTTTTCTTTGTCAAGACTTTTTTACAATTTTTTTGAAAGATGTGTGATTCGAATGTGATAATGTCTTTAGTAAATCGAACGTGAAAATGTCCCACTTGTTAGAAATTGGATCCAACTCAATAGAAACTGAATAGATGCTAAACAGAACTTACTTTAGAACACTCCATCTTTTCCATTAGGATTTTCAAGAATTAAACAATACTAGAAACTCTGTCTCCTAACAAGTTTAGTAGAAACTTCAACAGATGTGACACTTTCCCCCTTTATAATTGCTAATACCCCTTCAATCATTTCTTGAGCTAATTTAACATAATTAGGAGAAATTGTAGATAAAGCAGGAGTGTAATACTGTGAAATTGGAATATTATCAAATCCAACAACGGATATATTATCCGGAATCGCTATTCCTTTTTCGTAACACGCACGAATTAGTCCCTGAACTTTTTCATCGCCTGAAACAAATATAATATCTGGATAATTTCCAAAAGACAAATCATTCACAGCAAAGGAATAAACTGACTCTATTGTAGTTAAACCATAAACTACCTTCAAATCCATAGAATAATTATTATCCTTTAAAAAAGTTCTCACTCCTCTCTCTCGATCCTTATTTACATAAGACTCACCTCCCATAAGTAACCACATATCTTTAAAATTCTTTTCCAAAACTACTTTCATCATATCATAAGTAGCTTGAAAGTTATTGTTAGATACGTAAACTACTCCAGGTGTTTGAGACTCTCCAAAGACAATGAAAGGCATATTATTTTTCTTTAAATATTGGATTCGAATATCATTCTCCCCCTCATAAAAGACAATCACTCCATCTACAAGGCTACCAATACTTGAAATAATTGAATTACTAATCGAATCTTCCTCTCCAAAATATTCAACAATAGCATTTACTCCAAATTGTCTACAAGTTTGTAAAACTTTATCTAAAAGTGTTTGAAACCAGATTAAAGGAAAAGAATCAATCTTCTTCACAGATATTAAAATATTCGTGGTTTCTTTCTTCGTTAAATTCTGAGCATAGGCATTTGGAATATAGGATAACTCATCGATGACTTTTTTATGGCATTATAAGTCTCAGGTTTTACTCTATTCCCTCCATTTATTACACGTGAAACTGTCTTTGGAGAAAAACCAGACAAACGTGCAATATCATATATCGTTACCTTTTTCCCTTTTTCCATTAAAATACTCCTGTCATAAACCTTCACTATAACTATACAATATTTAAATTATTTTAACAAGAAAATTACATTCTAATCTTTTAATCTAGTTTACATCTGGAGGAAATACTTCACTAAATCTACATTAACTTTCAGTACTAGTAACATAAATTTTACAATTCAATTCACTGTTTTGTACTATTTTGTAAACTGCATTACAAATCACCGGATAAGAAAATACACTACCTGAAAATTCCAAGGAATCATTTTCAGTAAATCCTTCTGTATTTAGAAATGTATTCATTATCTGTTCAATATAACACTCTAATATGGGAACAGCTTTCTCCTTAACAATAACATTTCTAAGCATTTCTTCAAATGGTAAATGACAAGCGAACACCATCTCACAAACATCATAAAATGAATGGAAGTGGTATACCTGTATGAGATTATAGTCATCAAAATAAGTTATTTTTCCTGCATCAAAATCCACTTTATATACTCTCAAATTAGTTAGATCCTTTTCTTCAAAAATTATTATGGACACCTCTAAAAACTACCGATTTTCTATTTTTATTGCTCAGAAAACGTTGATACATCAATGTTTAAAAGTATTGAAATTGAGTTTTTAGATGTGCCCTTATATTTCTTATTATTTAAAGAAAACAAAAGGACTAGAATAATCCGTCCCTTTGTTTATCCCTAGATTAGCTGATTTCCTCAACATAAATCACACCAACAATATTAGCAATTTCTTCCATTAGTTTAAGGTGCTCAAATCTACCTGATAATTCCAGAGTAATAAATGACGCGATTTTTTTGTCTGGAACATCAAAATATTCAATTCTTTCTGAATTAACATCTCCAAATGCAGTTCTAGAATCAGTCATTCTAATGCCATTCTCAGCACAGTATACTAGTACCCGATTATATGCCTCTGTAGATCTAACAACGATATACAATTCGATTATCTTTGAACGACTTTGAAGATATTTTTTTAAAGGTTGGAACATAGTTATAACACTCCAAACAGACATTGCTCCTAGTATGGCTCCTTCATAAAAACCAACACCAATAGCTAGACCGATTCCAGCTGAAGCCCATATTCCGGCTGCAGTTGTTAAACCAGTTATTTTCTTTTTATCTGTAATAAGTATTGTTCCAGCCCCAAGAAAACCAACACCTGATATAACCTGCGCACCTAAGCGTGTAGGATCTCCTGTACCAAATTTATAAGATACATACTCATTAGTCATCATAATTAAACATGCAGCCAGACAAACAATACTATGTGTACGAATACCTGCTGGTTGAGATTTACTTCCTCTCTCTAAACCAATTACACCACCAATAACTAATGAAAGTACAATTCTTAATACAATTTCGATATATGATAGTCCTAAGCTTGTTGCTTGCATTATTATTTCCTTTTTCTACTAACTGGTCTCTGAGTAAAGTATAAAACAGAACCAGAAATTATCATTAATACAATAGTATAAACGAATACAAGTGCTTGAGCATTTGAAGTTGCTGTTTCATCACCTGCTGAACGAATAGTTATACCCAGTGGTTGAGCTAATGGATGGTAAAGAAATACAGATAAGTCGAAGTCAGTTAATAAAGAGTTAAAGTTTTAAGCAATAACAGAGAGAACAACCGGTAAAATAAATGGAA
>NZ_KQ970289.1:139251-142181 GCF_001579035.1 Streptococcus mitis
CACCCATACTTCTTGCTGCATCTTCCATCTCATCATCAACACTAAATAAAATAGCACGTACCATTCTATAAGAAAATGGGATTTTTACAACTATATATGCAATAAGTAGAATTACCAAACTACCTACCAAAATCTGATTCAAGACAAGAAATTGTGGCTGATTAAAAGTAAATAATAAACTTACTGCTAAAAGTGTACTTGGTAGTAACCAAGGAAGTAGAGCACCATATTCAAATAAGAAATCAAAACGAGATTTATGTTTTCTGACAACACGAGCAAATACAACTGCGAGAATTGTTGCTGTTGTCGCAGCAATAATAGAATAAATAAAGCTGACCAAGAATGGAGAGAATGCCGCACTATTACTAAAGAATAAGCGATAATTTTCTAAAGTAAAGTTTGATAATGTTAAGTTACCTGTTTGAATTGCAACTGGATCTGTAAATGAGTATAATACTATAAAAATTAGTGGAAGCATGAAAACTGTGAACAATCCATATGCTACAATGTGAGCAATGATATTCCAAGGCTTAGACGCAATTTTTTGTTTTTTAAGAGGCGCTTTAGTCTTAGAGATAGAAATATAATTTCCACCTTTTTCTATCTTGTTCATGATAGTAAGCAAAATTGTAGTTGCAATACCTAAAATAATTGCAAGTAGAGCAGCTAAATCACGAGAATTCCCCATCCCTGCAAATGTAATAATCATTGGATTTATAGTTTGAAATTCTTTACCACCAACAATCATGGGTGCTGCTACTGCAGATAAACCACTAAGAAAAACCATGATAGTAAGTGCAAATAGAGTTGGAATTAAGGTTGGTAACACTACTTTTCGGAAAACAGTAAATGGTTTTGCTCCCATATTTCGAGCAGCCTCAATAGTGTGATAGTCAACGCTTCGAATTGTATTTGTTAAAAACAATGTATGATTAGCAGTTCCTGAAAATGTCATAATGAATAAGACTGCACCATACCCAATAAACCAGTTAGGGTCTAAAGAAGGGATAATATTTTGTAAAAATTTTGTAATCAATCCATAAGGACCATAGACAAATTTATATCCAGTCGCTAAAACCACTCCTCCATAAATTAAAGAGGTCATATAACCTAATTTTAAAATTTTAGCACCTTTAATATCAAAGTATTCTGTAAATAGAACACAAAGAATACCTACGACATTAACTGTAATAATGAGTGAAAATGCCAACTTAAAACTGTTCATAATACTCTGAAGTGCCCTCTGAGATTTTAGAACACGATGTACAGCATCAAGGGAAAATTCTCCTCCTTTTACAAATACATTCACTACTAGATCAAAGTTTGGATAAATAATAAATGTTACTAAGAACCAGATTAACCCTAAACGAATAAGCCAATCTTTTAAATTTAATTTATGACGCATACTGCACCTCCTTAAAATTGCAGAACGTCTGATGGTGTGATAAATAATTCCACACTTTCTCCGACAGATCTAATAGCAGCCTGACTATCAATACTTGTTACATTAAGAATCTGACTTTCAGAAACTTTTATTGTATAGTGAATTGTAACTCCAGAAAACTCAACATCAATAATTGTCCCTTTTAGAATGAAATCTTGTTCAGTTTCACGATTGAATCGAACTTTCTCTAATCGAATGTATCCTTTTTTATCTTCTAAGAAAACGCTTGCATTTTTCAGTAATACTTCGTGGACTGTTTCATCGGTCAAAACATTAATATCTCCAATAAAATCACATACAAATTCAGTTTGAGAATTATGATAAATCTCTACAGGTGTACCGACCTGTTCGATGTATCCATTGTTAAAGACTGCAATTCTATCAGATAAAGTTAAGGCTTCCTCTTGGTCATGAGTAACATATAAAGTAGTAATACCTAACTCTTTTTGAAGTCTTTTCAACTCTTTTCTCAAATCTACACGTAATTTTGCGTCAAGGTTTGACAATGGTTCATCTAGACAAAGAATTTTAGGTTCAAGAACCAGAGCACGAGCCAATGCTACCCTTTGTTGTTGACCCCCAGATAATTCTGATACATTACGCTGTAACTGTTGATCAGAGATCTTAATTTTTGCTGCTACTGCTGATACTTTAGCTTTAATAACATCTGGAGCTACCTTCTTAACTTTTAAACCAAATGCAATATTATCAAAAACAGTCATAGTTGGAAATAGCGCATAAGATTGAAATACAATACCAATTCCACGCTTTTCAGGTTCCAAATGAGTGACATCTGTTCCATTAACTTCAATACTTCCTGATGATGGATCTAGAAAACCTACCAATGCTCTCAAAGTAGTTGATTTACCACATCCTGAAGGCCCAAGAAATGTAAAAAATTCCCCTTCATGTATATCTAAATTCAGATTATCAATTGCAACAAAATCACCATATTTAATTTGAATATTATCAAATTTAATCATCTCACTAACTCCCTCTATTACTAAACCAAAAGCCTCTCTTTATTTCTTCCATAAATTTAGAAATAATAGAGAGACTTGGACATAAAAATTAACTCTTATTTCTTATTGTACGTATTCTAATTCAGCTTTTTCTACCCATTCATCCAAATGCTTTCCAACAGCTTCCCAGTCAATATTTTGTGGTTTCACTTGATCCACAAATTTTTTCGTATCTTCAGGTAACTCTGTTAGGGCATCTTTATTTGCAGGAATAGATCCAAAGTTCTTACTATATTCTACTTGAATTTCTGTTTGACCAAACCAATCAATAAATTCTTTAGCTAACGCTTGTTTTTTACTAGTGCTTAAAACCATAGTTTGTTCAGTTACAAATGGTACACCAATCTCAGGAGTCATAACTTTGAAAACAACATTTTGTTCTTTTTGTCCAACTAAAGCACCAGAACCCCACATCATTCCATATTGTATTGGATCTTCTTTGTCTAACATCTTAACAATTGAAC
>NZ_KQ970289.1:142201-146177 GCF_001579035.1 Streptococcus mitis
ATATTCTTTTGCTACTTCCCAACCTTTTTCGGAAACACCTAATTCACCTTTATCATCAAGGTATCGAACTAAGATACTTGCTAGAATTGCCCGTCCTGTACCACCTTGAAGACCAGAAATTGAATATTTACCTTTATACTTACTACCTAATTCAGTCCAATCTTTAGGCATTTCTTTTACATCAGGCGCCCCAATTAAAACTAATGGTTGAACAATCACAGGATTATAATAATTATCTTTATCTGATAAAGATTGATCAATTTTATCTAACCATTTAGGCTTGTACTGGACTAGTAATTTTTGATCTCTAATTTTATTTGAATCAACAGCACCAATTCCAAATACCATATCTGCAACTGCATTATTCTTCTCGGCAATAACACGGTCTGCTAATTGAGCGCCAGGAATATCAACCATTTTTATATTAAAACCAGCTTCTTTTGCTTTAGCAGTTAACCAATCACCACGACCATTTGAAACTGAGTTCGAATAGATTACTAATTCTTGACTTTTATCAGCTTTTTCTTCAGATGAAGAAGCAGTCGTAGAATTTGAACCTCCAGAGCAAGCAGCAAGTGTAGTAAGAGCAACTCCCGTTGCAAGTACAGTAGACCAAACTTTCATCTTTTTCATGATAAGTTCTCCTTTTTTATTATTTTATTTAAATTTTTCGTGATATGGAACAAATTGTCTCATATCTTCAAATACAGTATAGTCAATACGGTTTACAGTAATAGTTGGAATCTTCTCTAATAAGATTTCAGTTAATTCTGCTCTGACTTTAGTAAACTCTTCTTCCTCCTCTTCGGTTAGAGGAATCCGAAGATATCCAATTGAAATATGGAATTGATATCTATCATGATTAGGGAAACGAACACCTGCTTTTTCTGAAACATAAGTACGAATTTCTTCTAATCTCTTTGCAGAAGCTTCATCTGCAGGTTCAACTAGTATGTTTTGTTTTCCCATTTCAGTCACACGCATATGAATTTCTTCATCCAACAATGGAAAAATTTCAAGTTGTTTAGCAAAGTAATCATGTATTTCCTGTAAAGGTGTATCAAGAGGAAGATTACTGCTCCAAAACTCCGTTTCACGATTTTCATGGCACAACAATTCAATTACAGTCATGTGAATAGAATTCCTTGGAGTTAAAGTAAACTTATCGATAAATGGTAATTCTCTATAACGTGATTGAATAATATCAACAACTTCCATCAAATCTTGTTTAGTATAAAGATTTGCTACAACAGTATTTCCTGGAAAATGATTAAATTCTCCATTTTCTTTGAACTTAATTTTTGTTAGGTTTTTCATATAAAGACCCTCTTTTTTATATTTGACACCGGTGTCATCTATGCTTATATTATATAACGAAACCGTTTACTTTGTCAAGCGCTTTCAAACTATTTTTAAAAAAATTTATCTTTCATTAAATATGCATTTCATTAAAAGTTTAAGTAATTTTTCCAAAATACAGCACTCATATAGACAGTATCATCAATTATAGCCATTGGGATTTTTTTGATTGCCAATTCCATGTATCTCTACACATGTCTTCAATCGATTTTGTTGTCCTCCAATTTAATTCCTTATATGCTTTGTCTGCATTTGCATAACAAGTTGCAACGTCTCCTGAACGTCTTGGAACTATTTTATAAGGAATAGGGATCTTATTAACACTTTCAAATGTATTTACAAGTTGTAATACACTAGTGCCTTCTCCCGAGCCTAGGTTATAGATATAAACATCTGTTTTTTCAGATACTTTTTCTAAAGCTTTTATATGTCCTATTGCTAAATCTACTACATGGATATAATCACGCACACCAGTACCATCAAGCGTATCATAATCATTTCCGAACACACTTAGCTCTGACAACTTACCTACCGCTACTTGTGCAATATAAGGCATCAAGTTGTTAGGAATTCCTGAGGGATCTTCCCCAATCAAACCAGACTCATGAGCACCAATTGGATTGAAATAACGAAGCAACGCAATACTCCATTCTGAGTCTGCCACATGAACATCTTTTAAAATTTGCTCAAGCATCACTTTCGTATACCCATAAGGATTTGTAGCACTTGTTTGCATTGTCTCAATTAGAGGTGACTGATTGTTAATTCCATATACAGTCGCACTTGAAGAAAAGACAATCTTTTTAACATTAAATTCTGACATCACTTCAACAAGTGCCAATGTACTCATAATATTATTTTTGTAGTACATCACAGGCTTTTGCACGGATTCTCCGACAGCTTTATAACCTGCAAAATGAATTGCAGCATCAATCGATTCTTGTTCAAATACCTTTCTCAATGCTTGTTTATCACAAACATCTAATTCGTAAAACACGGGACGTATTCCTGTAATTGCTTCAATACGGTCTAGCACCAAGATGCTAGAGTTCGAAAGGTTGTCGACAATGATAACTTCCTTTCCTAAATTTAGTAATTCTACTACGGTATGGCTACCAATATAACCAGCTCCGCCTGTTACCAATATTGCCATTTGGGTTTCCTCCTAATTAATTCCAACCGACTTAACAAATCTCATAAACGCTTCATGCCCAGACGGTGTATTCTTATAAACTCCTGCATCTTCCAGAACTCTCGCAAACACTTGTCCTACTTCGTGTTGAACTACGCTATTAACCTCTTCTTTATTAATGCGAGGATATTTTTCTTTCAATTGGTCGGCCCATTCTAAATGATAATCCGCAATTGCGTTATCCTCTCCTAAAAGATATTTTCCAACTTCTTCTAACTCTGGTTTCAAACGAGGTGGTAATATCGCAAGTCCCATCACTTCGATTAACCCGATATTTTCCTTTTTAATATGTTGTACATCTTGATGAGGATGGAAAACACCATCTGGGTATTGTTCAGTAGTATGATTATCTCTTAGAACAATATCTAATTCATATCTCCCGTCCACTTTACGAGCAATAGGAGTCACCGTATGGTGTGGGACATCTTCAGTCATAGCAATGATGTCTACTTCTAAATCTGAATATTCTCTCCACTTATTTAGAATTTTAGTAGCTAAATCTAACAAGCGATTTTTATTTTCACTTTGTAACCTAATTACTGACATTGGCCATTTTACAATACCAGCATTAACATCCTCAAAGTCTTTAAAACGAAATTCACTCTCAAATTTTGCTTTTTCCATTGGGAAAATATGTTTCCCTCCCTGGTAGTGGTTATGACTAAGAATGGAGCCTCCTGAGATAGGAAGATCAGAATTTGAACCAGCAAAATATCCTGGCAAAATATCAACAATCTCCAATAATTGTTCAAATGTTTTAGAGGTAATAGCCATTGGTACATGTTGACTATTTAAAAATATCGCATGCTCATTAAAGTATGAGTAGGGAGAATACTGGAATCCCCATACTTCGTCACCAAGTTTCAACCGAATAATTCTATGATTCGAACGTGCTGGATAATTTATTCGCCCCTGATATCCTTCATTTTCCATACATAGTAAACATTTGGGATAATTAGTTGCTTTTACTAATTTTTCAGCAGCAATTGTTTTTGGATCTTTTTCGGGTTTTGACAAATTTATCGTAATCTCTAGCTCTCCGTATTTAGTTGATGCTCTAAATTCAATATTCTTAGCAATAGCAGAAGTTTTAATATAATCACTATCTTTACTTAACTTATAAAACTCTTCAACTGCTTCTTGAGGTGATATATCATATGAACTCCAAAAAATATCATTTAATCGACTAGGTAAAGGAACTATGAAATTCATTAACTCTGCTCCTAAACATTCCTTTTCCTCGATTAAATCTTTAATTTTACCGTTTTTTAAGGCGATTTCCACTAAGTAATCTTTTATTTGTTTCAGGTCATTTTCATCGGAAATGCGATCAGTTCCCTCCTCACCTATTAACGCTAGTACTCTATTTTTCACATATATTTTGTCAATTTCATTATACATTCCGTATTCAATTACTCTATCAAC
>NZ_KQ970289.1:146244-150665 GCF_001579035.1 Streptococcus mitis
AATTATCAATAATTGTTTTCATATATTTTTCTTTCTAATTTATGTTCCCATATTTTCTATACATTATCCATTTATAAATTGATTGCGTAGTATGAGCAATTTTATCAAGGTGATGAATAATATCCAAAGCACCAATTACTTCAGAAACGTTCCCATCATCTTCAAATATATAATTCATTATTTTCTTTTCAATATTTATACTAAGCTCTTCTATCTCATTCTGTTTTTGTATAACAACCATATCTAAACATCCAGATTGTTCCTCTCTATAACAAGATATAGCCCTATTCATATGCAGTCCGATAACTTCATGAAGTATTTTTATTTCTGAAATAATTTTCTTCAAAATTTCATTGTTTTGAATAATCTGTAGATTTTTTAAAATTTCAACAATTCTATCCCCAATACGTTCAATGTCAGTTGATATTTTTATTACACTAATAATTCTTCTTAAGTCATATGAAACGGGATGTTGTAAACAAATTAACTCATATCCTTTTTTATCAACATTTAGAACTGACTCATTTATGATTAAATCTTCTTTAATCAATTCTATTCGTTCTTCATTTGATAAATATTCAAATAACTTCTCATATTTATCAAGCACAGATACCCAAATGGTCTCTAAATTATTTGATAATTCTATAATTTCATTTTCTAAATATAACCTTAACATTTAGGTACCTCTTCTTAACAAAGTTCAATAGTAACAATTAATATTTTAAACAATATATCAAACATCAATAACTACAATACTTGCATCATCTTTCTTTCCATAGATTGGATCAATAGCAGAAGAATTAAATCTCATCTTAATTAACTCTTCAAAAGTTTTATTTTGATTATTTTGATAGAATTCATAAAAGCCATCGCTCATTAAAACAATTTGTTCACTAGTAACATCTATTTGATTAATAATAGCATGGTCTAAAAATCTCTCATCCAACGAACCTATCCAGTACCCACTCGGTTGATTAGATAATTTTCTGATTTTTTGTAAAATAATTTTTTTATTTAAAACACTATTTGTACCAATTGAGTCTTTTATCTCATTTTTCCCTTTTTCAAATAAGTTATCTACTCTATGATCAGTTATTTCCATTTCGTTTACTAACATGACGCAGTCACCTAGCATCATATACTCCAACTTTTTTTCTGAAAGTTTAGCAAATATAAAAGCAAATGTTGGTAAGCGATAATACTCTGTTAATTCATATGAGTTTAAACCGATTTCATCTTTAACCTCGAGTAAAGCAGTTTCAAATATTTGTTTAAGAGTTTTTGAGTTTTTACAATTAACCGACAAACTTTCTGATAAAATATGTACAACTTCTGAGACTGAATAACCTATCTCCTCTTTAGAATTATATAAATCTGTAGCTCCATCAATAATCCAAAAATACTGATTTTGTGAACCTACAGCATCCTCATTTTCTACGGAACTTCCTTGTATCGAACAAATTTTATTTATCTTTACCATAATACTTCAACCCTTTTAGTGTCAAAAGTAAACCAATTCCTGTCACTGTTAAGAATAGTTCCATAATCTTGTTCGAACCAGTCTTTGGTAATTTTTGTTTTACCTCTACTATTTCTTTAGATTTATTAATATGATTTTCAGTTTCTCTGCCATCTCCAACTTTTTTATGGTTCACTTCTTCTATCTTATTATCTTGTTTATTGTCGATCTTGTCATTAATTTGTCTATTATCTTTACTTGAGTTAAACTCTCCTTTCTTCTGGTTACTATCAATTACATTATTTGAATTAGATTGTTTTTCATGCACATATGAACTCGTTTTAAATTTTTCCTCTTTGTTTTTTCTTTTTCGTTTTTATCACTTAAGTTATTTGTTACAATTTTGTAAAGCCCATTCTCCGTTACAATATTGAAATTACCATCGCTATCACGTATAACTGGTTCTTTCCCATTTGCATTAGATTTGATGAATGATATATACTTACCGGATAAATTATAAAATTGGTTATTTAAAACGGTTATTTTACCCTTTGAATCCTCAATAACAATTCCTTCTTTACCACCGAATATACTATTCTCTGAGACTACTAAATTATCACTAACTCGTAATAATTCAATATTTGGTTGTTCTGTTTCCTTAGAATTATTATTAATTTACATTTTTTGTTACAGTAATATCTGATACTTTTCCTAAATATTCTGCACTATCTTTTGCTACTCTAATAGCCTTTGTTTTAGGATCAGAAATATAAAATGTATTTTCAGTAATAACGACTTTCTTATTTAAATCAAGTTCATCTTTTACATTTTTATAACTAAAAGCATTTATTAAGGCTGCACCATTTTCTCTATAATGTACACTTTCTCCTTTTACTTTCTTATCAAATCTATTTCCTTTAATTAAAATATCAGTAAATCCTGTAAAACGTACACCAGAATACATCATGTTATCAAAATGATTATTTAAAATTTTAATATTAGAGGGGTTCTGTGTCGACAATGTTTGATAGTGTGTACCAATTGCTGTTACTAATTCTCCAGATTTATCACTTTTACCAAAATATGAATTTTGAATAGTAACATTTTCAGATTTTTTCCCATCATCATTCAAAGCATAAGGAAAACCTTTTCTAGTCAATGGTTCAATCTGAATACTCTCCTTACTTATAATTTGCCCATCTTTCATAGTTTTAGGTAAAGCTTGACCAAGAAAACGAGAATTATCGACTAATACATTTTTCGAACCTGCAATTTGAATAGCATGCCCTTGATAACTATCCTTGAATGTTACATTTTTTATAGTTACGTTATTTGAATTCCCAATAGCAAATGCACCTGAAGAATTTATAAGTGGTAGATTTTTTGCTTTAGTTCCTTCTTCATTCAAAGCACCGTTCATATCAATAGTACCACCAGAATAACTAATATCTTCTGTTGGGCCCCATTCTACTTGCGCACCATCATCCGTAAATAAACCTGTCATAAAAACAATGGAAGGGTGATTCTTAATATTTATACCATTTAGAATTGTAGCTTTCTCATTCAATTCTAAGTGTGTATGACTTTTTAAAAAAACAATTTCTTTTACTAAATAAGTTCCTTCAGGAAAATATACATTTCCTCCACCTAGTCCTTTAGCTGCAGCATCTATTGTATCTTGAATTGCTTGACGATCATCATTAACCCCGTCACCTATTGCTCCATAATCTTTAACATTCAAAGCTACGTCTTCGTTCAGATTAGTACTTAAAATAGTATTCACTTCCATCCCAGAGATGTTACCCATCATAGTATCATTTGTTATATCAGGTTTATTTTGATTAATACTCACTCCTCCATTATTATCAGTACTTAAACTTGAATTGTTATCAAGACTGAGAGTATCAGAATGGGGTTCCGCAGATAATGATGTAGATGTGCTACTCAACAAAGAGTTCATTTGCATATTATCTTTAGACGAAGAAGTTTCACCAACTACTTCATTAGCTAAAACACTTTGTGTTCCAATAAATAAAACCGCTAAGAGAACTGAGCAAACTCCCACCTTAGACTTACGAATAGAGAAAACCTCATTTTGTTGAAAAGATTTCATATTAGCCTCCAATTAAAAATATTATGTCCTAATTTAATATTCATATAAATTCCATACCAGAAAATGACACCGCTGTCATTTTCTTTATAATATATTTTTAAATCAAAATTGTCAAGGAATAACACAATAAAATATCAAAATTGTGAAAGCGTGACCATTTATATATCTAACCATACTTCTAATAATTCTTTAACCTTCCATTCAAAAGTGATTACTATCTTTCTTAGCTTGAACATAAAAATATCCTATTCACTGTATTTAAAGCATGTTGACATCTCGTAAAATACTAATTTATAAATACAAGAACAAATATCTTGTCATGCAAGCATTCGCCAGGTATATTTACATGAATATCGTTCATATAGCGGATTGAAATCAAAACAATACAATATATTTCTTAAATAGATTTTCTATAAAAGCTAGATTCAAGCTCTATAAAAATAGATGCAGTTCTTCTAAAATACTGGAATAGGACATATAAATCATTGCAGACACGTGTTTTATAGATTATTTCAAAAGAATGACTAGAACATGAAAAATAGTCTCAAAACTTTGAACAATATTCTGAAAACAAAAAAGAAAGACGCGAGTTTCCACAACCTCATTCGTGGAAACTCGCGTCTTTCAAAAAATAGGGTGAATTGAAAACTAGAACAAGACACTACATTTTCTAAATGATGCCTAATAAAAATTCTAAATGCTACACCAAATTGCTCACATCTCATTTCAAACCATACAGTATATTGAAACTATAAGAGTACACCTTTGCTTCTAAAATATTGCTAGAAATTAATTTGACTATCCTGATTGATTTGTCCTGTTTTTATTTCATTTTAGTATAGGACTTTC
>NZ_KQ970289.1:150939-156481 GCF_001579035.1 Streptococcus mitis
ACTATTACTTGACTGTAGTTTGTCATTTTTTGATGAAGCTAGTACTTTTTCAGAAACTGTTTTGAAAGTCTCAATGATATAGTCCACTTCTTCATCGCTTAGTTTAGTATGAAGAGGAAGCGTAATTTCATTTTCAAAGAAGGCATAGGCCTTAGGATAGTTCGCCATATCAAAGCCAAGATTCTTGTAGGCTGTCAAGAGCGGAAGCGGTTTGTAGTGGACATTACTTGCAATTCCTGCTTTGGCTAATTCTTGAATGATAAGATTGCGTTCTTCTAAGCTCGCTCCTTCTACATGGGTAATGTAGAGGTGGCGTGAAGATTCGACAGTTTCAGTCTTGTGTGCCAAAGGATGGATGCGAGAACCTGCAAAACCACGATCATAACGGTCCACGATGTCCTTACGACGGCCAAGCAAACTTGGGTAACGATCCAATTGTACCAAACCAAGAGAAGCCATGATATCTGTCATGTTGCACTTGTAGGCAGGGGTTACGATGTCGTATTCCCATGAACCTAGTTGCATCTTAGCAAGAGCATCCTTAGTTTGACCATGAAGCGACAGAATCTGGAATTCCTTGTACATCTCTTCGTCGTCAATCGCTGGATTGGATTTCCAAGTAGCACTTCCACCCTCTGCAGTTGTAAAGTTCTTAACTGCGTGGAATGAGAAGGAAGTAAAGTCAGCGATGGAACCAGCTGGCTGTCCTTTATAAGTAGATCCCAAAGCATGGGCACTATCAGAAACAATCACGATACGGTTAAAGACTTTTTGCCACTTGCTTGAAGCGGTAAAGAGGTCACGTTTTTTCTCCACAACTTGGAACAAACGGTCATAGTCGCACACAATCCCCGCAAGCTCAACAGGAATAATCACCTTAGTCTTTTCAGTGATAGCTTGCTCAAGCAAGTCATAGTCCATTTCAAAAGTATCTGCTTGGATATCCACCATGACAGGTGTTGCTCCTACGTGCGTGATAACACTACATGAAGCTGTGTAAGTCATAGCTGGAACGATGACTTCGTCACCAGGTCCCACTTCCAAGACGCGCAAAATCAACTCAAGAGCGGCAGTCGCAGAGTTGAGGCAGACAGTCTTAGGCGTCTGTGTATATTGAGACAAGCGACGCTCTAGATCTTTTGTCTTAGGACCTGTTGTAATCCAACCAGAACGAAGGGTATCCGCTACTTCAGCAATTTCTGCTTCTGTGATATCGGGTGGTGAAAATGGAATATTGTAATTTGGCATTGATTTGCTCCTTTTATCTGTACTCATTTTCTAATGACTACTTTATTTTAGCACTTCAAACACGGTTTGAAACATAATTTTGATGTCTCCGAGGAAACTAAACTCTCGGAGATAGGCGAGGTTATAGCGCATCTTTTCAGGAAGAACATGCTCTACATAGGCTTGGTCAACTGACAGACCTTTCTCCGTCATTTGACTGATGATGGTGTCCTCATCCTTGTAGTTGATGCTGGCTGGAGAGGTAATACCTGCTGGTAAGAGCAAGGTCGCCATCATTTCAGGACTATACTGCTCTGTGTAACGTGGCACTTCAGGACGTGTCCCTACAAAGGACATCTCGCCTTTAAGGACATTGACCAGCTGAGGCAGTTCGTCCAAACGCACACGGCGGATGAAATTTCCTACCTTGGTAATGCGACTATCGTTAGCTGAAGTTACCAGACTGCCTTTTTTGTCCGCATCCGTTACCATGGTACGGAACTTCCAAATCTTGAAAGGACGGTTGTACTGGGTCACACGCTCTTGCTTGTAAATGATAGGCCCCTTGCTATCCAACTTGATCCAAATGCTCAAGATCAGAAAGACTGGGGAAGTCAAAATTAGCAAGACCAAGGCCAGAACCCAATCCAGGCAACGCTTGAAAATCAGCGAACCCTTCCTTTTAGAGACAAGCTGGTAGTAAGACTCAACCTCGCTTGATTTCATTTTCACGGGCAAGTCTTCCCATTTCAGCATGCTGTTTCTCCTTTGTTTTTATTATACTATTTGTCAACATTTTTCATTATACCACAAAATGGAAAAGGCGGTGAAAGAAATCTGTAATTTGAAGGATTTCCTTCTTACACTCAATAAAAATCAAAGAGCTAGCCGCAGGCTGATCAATGTACAGCTTTGAGATTGCGGATAAAGCTGACATGACTTGAATAGATTTTCAAAGAGTATTAGGCCATGGCCCCTGCCTGCAAGCTATACATCTTGTGATAGGTCCCTCCCAAGGCCAAGAGTTCCTCATGTGTTCCACTCTCAATAATGCGCCCCTTGTCCAATACGTAGATACAATTGGCGTCTTGGATGGTAGAAAGACGATGGGCTATGGCAATGGTTGTTCGTCCCTGTCGCATCTTAGCTAGTGAAGCTTGAACCAAACTTTCTGTTTCAGAGTCAATATTGGCTGTCGCTTCATCCAAAATCAGGATTTTAGGCTGACTGGCGACTGTTCTAGCAAAGGCAAGAAGCTGGCGCTGTCCAGTTGAAAAACTGGAGCCACGCTCGGAAACAGGGGCGTCATATCCCTGAGGAAGTTCTTGAATAAAGGAATCTGCATCCACGAAGCTAGCTGCGTCCTTTACCTGCTCATCACTGATTTCTTGGTACATGGCGATATTGGACTTAATGGTCCCATGATAGAGGAAGGGATCCTGCAAGACCAGACCGATGTTCTTTCTCAGCTCTTCCTGACTGTAGTCCCTAATATCCACACCATCCAAGAGAACTCGGCCTGACTGAAATTCATAAAAACGCATGAGGACATTGATAATCGAAGATTTCCCCGAACCTGTATGCCCCACAAAGGCAATAGTTTCACCCTTATTAACGGAGAAGGAAATATCATCCAGAATCGGATGTTTTCCATCATATGAGAAGCACACATGTTCAAATCGAATATTGCCTTCTTTGACTTTAGACTGCTCATCTTTCTGAAGGGGCTCATAGGTCCTCTCGTCTATTAGGGCAAAAACACGACCTGCAGAAACCATAGACGTTTGAAGGGTTGAAAAGTTTTGCGTCACTTCAATCAAGGGGTCAAAGAGACGATTGATGTACTGGATAAAGGCATACATGGTTCCTGCTGTTATTCCCAGATAAAGTCCACGATAGCCACAATAGGCCATCAAGACAGCATAACCTAGAAGTTTCAACAAACTCATGGCAGGGCGCAAAAAGAGGGCATCCAAGGCTACAGAACGGTTGGCATAGACCAAGTGTTCTTGGTTGATTTCATCAAATTCTGCCTGTAGGCGCTTCTCTTGATTAAAGGCCTGGATTATTCTGATTCCCTCGATGTTTTCAGCCAGCTTGCTATTGATGTCTGACAAGAGACTTCTGGTTTTTTCGATAATCTTGACGGATTTTTTCCGATAGAGATTGACCAAAAGGAAAATCAAGGGGAGAAAGAGCAATACTAATGCTGTCAAACGAAAATCCAATACCAACATGGTATAAAGAGTTGTCAGAAAGATAAAAACTGCTGAGATAAAGCTGGATAAAATCCCCGAAAACATATCGCTGATAGTCTCAGTATCATTGGTCAAACGAGAGACGATGGAGCCTGCTGGTGTCTTGTCAAAATAGGACATGCCCAGCTTTTCCATATTGGCAAAGGTATCCTGACGAATATCCCTAACAATACTGTATGACACCCGTGCAAAGAGAAGATTACCGACATACTGAACTACAGTTTGCAGGATATATAGACCATAGTAGACCAGCAAAACGGTCACAGCGAGTTGGTTGAGATTGCTGAGATACTGGTCGATAAACTGGGAAGCCACAAGGGGAATGACACTTTTTATGATTGTAGTCGCTAGGAGAAAACTAAGTGCCAAAAAAGTCAGGAGTCCATAAGGCTTGAGATAAGACATCAAGCGCTTCAATACAGCCCATTGTTCTTGTTTATTCTGCATCTTCTTCTCCTTTCATTTCTAACTGCTGAGACTGGTAGGTTTGGGCATACCAGCCATCCAAAGCTAGCAAGTCTTCGTGCCTGCCTCGTTCGATGATTTGACCATTTTGCAGGACTAAAATCAAATCTGCATGGACAACTGCACTCAGGCGATGAGCCGTAATAATGGTTGTCTTGTCCTTACGCGTTTCCTTGAGGTTGTCGATGATGGCATACTCTGTCTTGGCATCCACAGCCGACAAGGAATCATCTAAAATCAAAATGTCAGGGTCTAAAATCATAGCCCGACTCATAGCCAACCGTTGCTTTTGACCACCAGAAAGACTGACTCCTTTTTCACCAATCAGCGTATCAAATCCTTGAGGCATGTCTACAATATCTTGGTAAACTCGGGCTAGCTTCGTAGCTTCCTCGACCGCTGAAAGGGGCAAGTTAGGATTGCCAAAGCGGATATTGTCTAGGATTGAAGTCGCAAAGAGAAACTGGTCCTGAGGAACATAGCCCATGAGACTGCGAAGGTCTGTCAGACGGTAGTCTCGAATATCGTGACCATTTAGGTAAATGGCTCCCTTGTCCACATCGTATTCACGTAATAGAAGTTTGATCAAGGATGTTTTCCCAGAGCCTGTCTGCCCGACCAAACCCAGTGTTTGCCCTTTTCCCAAACTAAAGTGAACATTTGTCAGTGTTTCCTCATTTTCAAAGGCAAAGCTATCAATGGCATACTGCAAGCGTCCATTTTCAATGCCATCTAAAGGAAACTCAGGGTCTTGTACAGGTGATTTCTGAGACAAAAGTTCCTCAATCCGCTGGTAGGAAACCTTTCCTCGCTGAGTGATATTAAAGAGGAAACCGATGGCCATAAGAGGCCAGACCAGCATATCCAAGTAGCTGATAAAGGTTACTAGATTACCAACTGTAATCTGCCCTTCCTGAACCATCAAGGAACCAACCAAAAGCGTTAAAACATAGGATGAACCAACAAACAAGAGAACCATGGGATCAAAGAGACTATCGTATTTCATGGTTTGGAGGTTCTTTTGGAAGGTCAATTCATTGACTGTCTGAAAGGATTTCAACTCGTCCGCCTGGTAACCGAAAGACTTGGTCACTTTAATACCTGATACGGACTCCTGCACCTTGTTATTGAGTTCGGAAAAGGCGGCTTGCGATTCGCCAAAAGCCTTATGGGTCTTTCTCCCTAAACGACTGGTGGCATAAGCCATGAAAGGCAGGGGAAGAATGGCAACCAAGGTCATCTGCCACGAAATGCTAAAGAGCATGGTCAGCAAGGTCACTAAAGCTGTGATAGAGGCATCCACCGCTGACATAACCCCTCCCCCTGCGAGACGGGTTAAGGCATTGATATCGTTGGTGGCATGTGCCATCAGGTCCCCCGTCCTATAGGTTTGATAAAAGGCTGGAGACATTTTTGTGAAATGCTCAAATAAGCGAGAGCGCATAATCTGTCCCAAACGGTAGGAAGTCCCAAGAATATACATACGCCAAACATAGCGCAGATAGTACATCCCAAAGGCCGCAAGAAGCAAGTAAAATAGGTCAAGAAGGAGGGTCTGCTGGGTTAATTGCCCCGATGTGATAGCATCAATG
>NZ_KQ970289.1:156550-168620 GCF_001579035.1 Streptococcus mitis
ATAAAGATATTGGCTACATTGTCATGCCCTTGTTTGCTGAGGTTATCAAGCAGCCACTCTTCGCTACGACCAATCGATTCCAAAACATCTACTTGGATCACACCGTCAGTCACAACTGGATACTTAGGATTTTCATCTCCCATTTGGACCACGATGAGTTGGCCATTTTGCTCCTGCACAGCGCGTTTAACCTGCTTCATCTGGAAAATCCCTTGACTACGAAGTTTGAGAGCTACATCTGCCGCAGACAAACCAACTGAACGACAGGCTTCTGGATCAATCTGCCCATTTTTGATGAGGAGAGTCGGTTTTCCATCAATCAAGTGTTTGACAAAACGAACATTGTTATTAAGCCATTTGAGGGTCAAAACCAAAATCGTCCACATCATCAAAATCACTGCGTACTGGAGAATGCTAATAGAACTATTGTAAATCACCCCACCGAGAATACCACCGAGAACATAGTTCTGAATTTGGTCTGTCGCAGAGTTAGGCGCCAGATTTCCCTTTCCTGTCACATTGATAACAAAAACAAGCGAGAAAAGACCCAAGGCCAGTTTGATTAAAATTTCCATATAGTTGAGTGTCATTTGTTTACCTCCACCAATTCAATAGCATCTGTTTGATTGAATTCTAATTTTTCTAAAAGATACTTGTCTGGTTGGCTCCCGTTCAAAGCGCGATAGAAATTTGAACCTACCTTGATTAGCGCTCCATCAGTGGCTGCAGAAGTATTGACATAAACTTCTGATTTATCCACTCCCAAGTCTTTGGAAACGACCTCTATAAAATGAAGGGAGGTTTGAAATTGATTGTTAGAGGCTTGATTGGTCTGGTATTTTGAAATTGTCACCAAAAGCATGGCCACTAAAGTCAGGGCCAAAATCATGACCAATTCCCGAAACTTAGTCCCCTTTTTATCACGATAAGCCTTAAAAGCAAAAAAACCTGTGATAGCTAGGAGAACAATCCCAAAACCAATCATGATGCCATTTTGCTGACTGATTTGGCTTAGCACATAGTCATATGAGTAAAATTTCATTTATTTCCACTCCCTTTCATAAAATCATTCTTCATTATAAACGAAAAAGGGTGATTTTTCAAACCATACGTTGGGGAAATAGACCTTTTTTTGGTATAATAAAATCTATAATCTGAATGAAAAAGGTAACTTTATGAAACTTATCTCATGGAATATTGATTCCCTCAATGCTGCCCTAACTAGTGACTCAGCTCGTGCCAAATTGTCCCAAGAAGTCCTACAAACCTTGGTCGCTGAAAATGCTGACATTATCGCTATCCAAGAAACCAAGCTTTCTGCCAAGGGGCCTACAAAGAAACACTTGGAAATTTTAGAAGAACTCTTCCCAGGCTACAAAAATACGTGGCGCTCTTCCCAAGAACCTGCCCGTAAAGGCTATGCTGGAACCATGTTCCTCTATAAGAAAGAACTCACACCCACTGTCACTTTCCCAGAAATCGGTGCCCCTTCTACCATGGACTTGGAAGGTCGTATCATCACTCTAGAATTTGATAAATTTTTCGTTACCCAAGTTTACACACCAAATGCTGGCGATGGACTCAAACGCTTGGAAGAACGTCAAGTCTGGGATGTCAAATATGCTGAGTATTTGGCTGAACTAGACAAAGAAAAACCAGTCCTTGCGACCGGTGACTACAACGTGGCCCACAATGAAATCGACCTTGCAAATCCTGCTAGCAACCGCCGTTCACCAGGATTTACCGACGAGGAACGTGCTGGATTTACCAACCTTTTGGCAACTGGATTTACAGATACTTTCCGCCACATTCATGGCGATGTTCCAGAACGCTACACTTGGTGGGCACAACGTAGCAAAACTTCTAAAATCAACAATACAGGCTGGAGAATCGACTACTGGCTCACAAGTAACCGTCTCGCAGACAAGGTCACTAAATCTGACATGATTGACTCCGGTGCGCGCCAAGACCACACACCCATTGTCATGGAGATTGAGCTCTAAGGAGAAAACGAATGGACTATCAAGCTGTCATTCCTGAATTTGTAGTATCTGACATCGAGAAATCACGCCACTTCTACTGCAACCTGCTAGGATTCTCTGTCGAATACGAGCGTCCAGAGGAGAAATTTCTCTTCCTCTCGCTTGAAGACTGCCAGCTAATGTTAGAGGAGGGAACAAAGGATGAATTAGTTGAACTGACCTACCCATTTGGTCGTGGAGTCAATATCTCCTTTGGCATAAAGGATGTTCCTCGACTCTATCAGAAAGTAATCGAGTCTAACTATCCTATCCATCGTCCCCTGACAAAAAGAGAATTTCGAGTAGGAGATAGCTTTATATATCCCCATGAATTTGCAGTTTTGGATCCAGATGGTTATTTTTTAAGATTTAGCGAGTAGAATAATAAAGGTTTAGCAAAAAATATTTCAAATTAGAAAAAGGCATATTGTCAGGTCTTGAAAAATCTTGATAATATGCCCTTTTATGGTGGGAAAACCTTCTAAATGTTAGCCAATAAGTTAATTTTTGCCTATTTTTATTATATTTGTTCGTTTTTTGAACCAAAACACTAACAAAACAGTTGATTTCTAAAGTGATTTAGTGTAAAATAAAAACATTGGCTCAAGCCTATTTAAAATTGAATATCATTTTACTTGTTTATGTCGTGAATTGGCACGATGTTTCTACAAGGTGCCGGAACACCTAACAATAAGTAAGTCAGAGTGAGGTATGGCGTTTTTACCATGCCTATTTTGGGGACTTACTTAGAGATTAAGTAGGTCCTTTTTCTATCAGTTTTACTGGATAGAAATCTGAAACAAGCAAATGGATTGGCTTTTAGACTTTAGGAGGTCTTATGAAATTATTAGAAGAGCGCATCCTCAAGGATGGGCATATCTTGGGTGATAACATCCTCAAGGTGGATTCCTTTTTAACCCACCAAGTTGACTTTAGCTTGATGCGAGAGATTGGTAAGGTTTTTGCGGAAAAATTTGCTTCTACTGGCATTACCAAGGTCGTAACCATTGAAGCGTCAGGTATTGCCCCAGCCGTTTTTACAGCTGAAGCCTTAAACGTTCCCATGATTTTCGCTAAAAAAGCTAAAAACATCACTATGAACGAAGGCATCTTAACTGCCGAAGTTTACTCCTTTACCAAGCAAGTGACCAGCACTGTTTCTATCGCTGGAAAATTCCTCTCACCAGAGGACAAGGTCTTGATTATCGACGATTTCCTTGCTAATGGCCAAGCTGCCAAAGGCTTGATTCAAATCATCGAACAGGCCGGAGCCACAGTCGAAGCTATCGGTATTGTGATTGAAAAATCCTTCCAAGATGGCCGTGATTTGCTTGAAAAAGCCGGCTACCCTGTCCTATCACTCGCTCGTTTGGATCGTTTTGAAAATGGTCAAGTTATTTTTAAGGAGGCAGATCTCTAATGCAAACTCAAGAAAAACATTCGCAAGCAGCCGTTCTTGGCTTGCAGCACTTACTAGCCATGTACTCAGGATCCATCCTGGTTCCTATCATGATTGCGACAGCCCTTGGCTATTCAACTGAGCAGTTAACCTACCTGATTTCCACAGACATCTTCATGTGTGGGGTGGCAACCTTCCTCCAACTCCAACTCAACAAATACTTTGGTATTGGACTACCAGTCGTTCTCGGCGTTGCCTTCCAATCGGTCGCTCCCTTGATTATGATTGGGCAAAGCCATGGTAGTGGCGCTATGTTTGGTGCCCTTATCGCATCAGGGATTTACGTGGTTCTTGTTTCAGGCATCTTCTCAAAAGTGGCCAATCTCTTCCCATCTATCGTAACAGGTTCTGTAATTACCACGATTGGTTTAACCTTGATTCCTGTCGCTATTGGAAATATGGGAAATAACGTTCCAGAGCCAACTGGTCAAAGTCTCTTGCTTGCAGCTATCACTGTTTTGATTATCCTCTTGATTAACATCTTTACCAAAGGATTTATCAAGTCTATCTCTATTTTGATTGGTCTGGTTGTTGGAACTGCCATTGCTGCTAGCATGGGCTTGGTTGATTTCTCTCCTGTTGCGGCAGCACCACTTGTCCATGTCCCAACTCCCCTCTACTTTGGGATGCCAACCTTTGAAATCTCATCTATTGTCATGATGTGTATCATCGCAACGGTTTCTATGGTTGAGTCTACTGGTGTTTACCTAGCCTTGTCTGATATCACGAAAGACCCAATCGACAGCACACGCCTTCGCAACGGTTACCGCGCAGAAGGCTTGGCTGTACTACTCGGAGGAATCTTTAATACCTTCCCGTACACAGGATTTTCACAAAACGTTGGTTTGGTTAAATTGTCAGGTATCAAGACTCGTCTGCCAATCTACTACGCGGCTGGTTTCCTGGTTCTCCTTGGACTCCTTCCTAAGTTTGGCGCCCTTGCCCAAATCATTCCAAGTCCTGTCCTCGGTGGTGCCATGCTGGTGATGTTTGGTTTTGTATCTATTCAAGGTATGCAAATCCTTGCCCGTGTTGACTTTGCTAACAATGAACATAACTTCCTTATCGCAGCTGTTTCAATCGCTGCAGGTGTCGGACTCAACAACAGCAATCTCTTTGTCAGCATGCCGACAGCCTTCCAAATGTTCTTCTCAAACGGAATCGTTGTAGCCAGCCTACTCGCCATTGTCCTCAATGCGATACTAAATCATAAAAAGAAATAAGAAAAAGAGGTACGAGCCTCTTTTTTAGTTTGACAAAATAAAAACATCTATCGTAATTCTAGTTTATTAGCTTTTATACTTTAGGAAAGTAGTTGTATAAAATGTAAAACTCTCCCAAGAAATGCCATATCTAAGGAGAGTTACTGTATTTTTATAACTGTTTTTTGGAATAATTTTGTAAAGTATGATACCTTTTTTGAAAAGGATGAATAAGTAAAACTTCTACTTCTTGCTGGTTAATATACAAAGTCAATTTGAGTAAATCATTAACGAGATTTTCAATTACTAAAATATACTTCAAACGACTAGGATTATCTCTATCTGGTTTCACAATGCAATAATAATCAATTCTTTTTCATGAATATCTCCTAACAATGAGAAATCTATGTAGCAACACGTGTCAGTTCAAATCTTTTAAGCCTTCTAAGTCAATAATTCTATCACATTGCTGAGCCTGATCCATATTGTGCGTCACCAAAATAATCGTTTTCCCATACTCATCACGTAGCAGTTTCAGTAATTCAAAGGCTGTTTGAGCCATTTGTGGATCCAAGGAGCCAGTTGGCTCATCTGCTAGAATCAACTCTCCTGGCTTTAGAATAGCACGAGCAATAGCAATTCGCTGCTGTTCTCCACCTGATAACTCATTGATACGACTCTCCAAGAAAGATTCCATGTGAACTTTTGCTAAAACTGTCTTTATTTTATTATCTTTTTCTTTCTTAGTTAAATCAGTGTAATGAAGTGCTAGCATCAAATTATCACTAACACTTTCATTTGGAATCAGGGCATTAGATTGAAACAAGTAATTTAATACATTTCGACGGAGATGGGTTGCCTTTTTAGAGTTAACTTGTGGTAGAATCTCACCATCAATCGTGATTGTTCCCTCATCAACAGTTTCTAATAAGCCAATAAGGTTGAGTAACGTAGATTTTCCTGAACCGGATGGACCAATCAACGCAACAAATTCTCTATCCGAAATATCAAATGAAATATTCTCAATAACACGTTTTGCACCGTAATATTTCGATAACTGTCTGACTGAAATAGTTGGCATATTCTTACTCCTTAAATATATTTAAGATTTTCTGCTGTTCTTTCCGTAAAAGAAAACCATATAGAAGAACTGACTGCAAACATAGAGATAAAGCAGCGGACACTATACCCAATTTTGTTTTCAATAAGAAACTAATTAGTACCTCTATAATAGCAGAAACAATCACCAAAATCATAATTCCTTTATAACGTGCCCATAAACCAAATCCTAAGAAGTATTGCACTATTAACCGATCTTGATAAGCAATTCGATACATCAATACCAAAGCAATTAGTATTGAAGTTAAGCTAATCAATACAGCTAATATAAGGCTACCAAATAGATAAAAAGTATAACTCAACTCTTTCTGGCGTCCATCAATATATCGGCTAACTGGTGTAAATTGAATATCGTTATCCATAAGATCTGGAAAATGGGACGTTATCTCTTCCTTCACACGAGTCAGAATATTCTGATTACGTATTTTGAGATAACCATTGAAACCCGAAACAACAAGATTCGCACTCTCCTTAAAATAAAGATTTTCAGGACTAGCTACAAAAATAATCGGCTCCTTACTAGTTACCCCTTGTTGTAAATTTGTGGACCAAAGGAAAATATCTTTAGTTGTGGAATAGCTTTTATAAATGAATTGACGATTTTGTGTAAATGGTGTCTCCACATCCCCATCATAGACTTTGACACTTTCTTCTAAATATGCTCGCATACGTTGCTGTTCCTCAGTTGTATAACTATCTGGAATCAGATACAATCTGCTACCACTTCGTATCTCATTTAATTCTTCTTCAGAAAACTGAAAACCTAGTTCAGTTAAATAATTATAAGAATAAACTAGATACCAAAATGGTTTACTAGGTAGATTCTGATAAGCAGTCACGTTCGCCAAAAAATCTTGTCCGTAGTATTGACTATGAATTAAATAGACACCTTCATCATGACCTATTTTTGTATAAAGATGATACATACTTAATTCTAATGTATTACTCGTACCTGCCAGTGTTCCCAAGTCATCGCCTTCAGAAAAAGAATCAATTACTTGCATATTCTCAACACTTTTCCACGCCCTAGCAATATGGACATTATCCATAAAACGGTACAAAGGACCATCTAGGGCATAACTGGTAGCAATTAAGATACTGCTTAACGCAATGTAGGAACTAATACCTAAAATAGTCAATAGTCTACTTGGAAAACGTTTGTGAATAGCAGACAAAGCAGTCACTGAATAAACTATCAAACTAGGAATAATGAGAATAGTAGCTAAGGCCAACATTGAAAATACTATATGGCCCATGATAGGTATCAAAATATAGTATGAAACTTGGGACCAGCCTGTCAACCACCAAATACCTACAGCTAATATAGGTGTGCTAAGAACCGATGGATAAATAATAGGTTTAAATAATGCTAACCAAAATTCATTTCGACTCCATCCCAGTAGGGTGAGACTACCAAATTTTTCATAGGCCTGAAGAACAATTACAAGCAATAATATTAACAGTGTTAACATTGTAAATAACAGCAAACCTATGAGAACAAAAGGAACTAGACCATAATCACGACGACTACCAAATTTTTCCTGTAGAAAATTTTCCTCTGATAAGTCTGTGGCACTCGCAAACTGTTTGATAAATTCACTTTTGTCTGTTTCTGATTCTAAACCATTTACATGATAGATTCCCGTTAAAGTATTGGTTTTTTGATAAACTTGCTCTAATCGATCAATAACAATCGGAATAGTAAATAAAGGCCTCGGTAGCTCATTAAGCGTATCATGAGACGCCTCAGCAATTCCTATCGTTTTCTTACTATCCTCATGCTCTAGTAAGACCTTTAGCTGTGACTTAGTTAAAATATTTGAATGGTGAAAGTTAAAATCAGAAAAATAATCAGAATTTCCCATGGCATCTATATAATGTTTTTGTATACCATTGCCATTAGAATCTTGAATGATTCGATGAGTCCAAACGGCTAAATCACTTCTCTCATTTAAATAATGAAACGCTTTTTCTTGCTGAATTGGATTTAGCTTTTGAAGGTACAGCGTTATAGTTCGATTATTCTGGTTGTAGTGCTGCCATGTTTCTTGATAAGATACACCTGTAAAAAAAATTGCTGTCAGAGCAAATAATATACTCTGAACAGTAACCAAAAACAGGGCTAGGTATTTTAATTTTCCTAGAAAAATGTTTTTGTTAGTCATAGGCTATTACCCTCGACAATTCCAGTAACATTGTGCAGTGCCGCCTCCGATAAACGCAGTTGCAGAGGCCATTACTCCAGGATCTTGCCACCCAGAAGAAACACCATTCGCAGTTGCTGTATGCTCATAAACAGTTGATTGAACATTTGAATAACTAAATACAGCTGCTGTACGGCCATAGTCCCAATATACTGCACTACCTTTATAATATACAGTTGCTGCGGAAACCACTGAACTACCTATACCAAGTAGAGAGAGTCCAATCAGAGTAGTAGATGCAATTTTTTTCAATGTATTTTTCATGATTTTATCCCCAACTAATTTCTAAAAGATTTTCATCTTTGTCTAAAATTAAAAGTATAAACCAGTTACTTATCATATAACGCCTCTTAAATTCATATTATAATATCTGACGACAAAGTCTTGCTAAGAAATGCACCGTCCTTTACTATATAACAGAATAAAGAAGTATCCTATGCCAATTAAAAATCTCCGTTTTTATATCTGTTAGGTAAGTTGTAACTCATATCCTAGGCTCCTTTCTTAATTAAACTATTAAAACCATTTTTACTGAGCAACAAACACAAGTCCTGAATCAAAGCCCTGATTTTTAGCAGGAAAGTGACTTATTACCAAGACTGTTAATATCAAAGACAACAAACTTATAGCTAATAAGATTTTTCTTTTCATAGCTTTTTTTACTTTTTATTTTATGCTTTAATAATAACACAATTTGAAAGCGTTGTCAGCAATTTTATAGTAAAATGAACCAAAAAAATGAGTGAGATAAATTTATCCCACTCACCTGTCTCTATATCCTTACCTGTCTGTCTTCTGACCGTTGGCCTGTGACAAACATGGTAAAGGTTGCTTTACAGACATTTCTGCCTTCTTGATTAGTGATATCGACATCCACGACACAGGTTGTGCGACCTTGATGGACGCATTCTCCTTTAATGGTCAGCACATCGTCGAGTTTTCCTGCTTTGAGGTAGTTGATAGAAGATTGGAGTGTCACTCCATCAAGTCCCAGAGATATGACCACCAAACCACTGATTTGGTCACAAAGGGTAAAAAGATAGCCACCATGGGCATTGCCATAGTAGTTGAGCGACGAATCCACTACTTTGGTCGTCACCACAACGTGACCATCTCTCATTTGTTCAATTTCGTAATTTTCAAAGGCAGATATAGCGTCAAAATGAAAATCTTTCATCGTTTCCTCCTGATAGTTCAAACGACACTATGATACTACTTTTTATAGGACTGTGCAAGGAGAAAGCTCCTAGTCTGGCAAAATTCCGACCTGTTCTACAAAGCGCATAAAGGCTGCCTGTCCTTGTTCCGTCTGCTTGTAGACTCCTGCATCCTCAAGCACACGCGCAAAGATAGCACCCACAGAGTCCTTGACGATTTCAAAGGCTTTGTCTTTATCCGCTAGATCTGGATGTTGGGCTTTGAGCTTGTCTGCCCATTCCTGATGATAAGAGGCAACTGTATCCCCATCTCCCACGAGATAGCTGGCGACTTGCTCCACTTCTTCTTTCAGACGTGGTGGCAAGATTGCCAAGCCCATGACCTCAATCAAGCCGATATTTTCCTTCTTGATATGTTGGACATCCTTGTGAGGATGATAGATGCCATCAGGATGTTCTGCAGAAGTCTGATTGTCCCTCAAGACTAAGTCCAACTCAAACTGTCCATCGCGTTTACGAGCAATCGGTGTAATGGTGTGGTGTGGTGTTCCATTACTTTCTGCCAAGACTTGCACCCTTGGATCTGAATACTGGCGCCATTCCTGCAAAATCTTGTCAGCTAAGTTGATCAAATCCTCTTTGGAATCCGACGTCAAACGCAACACTGACATGGGCCACTTGACAATCCCAGCCTTGACCTGCTCAAAACCAGTAAAAGAGAAAGCCTTTTGCAAGGGAGCCAATTCCATAGGAAATACGTGACGGCCTCCCTGATAGTGATCATGAGTCAGAATAGAGCCACCCACAATCGGCAGGTCGGCATTAGAGCCAGCAAAATATCCTGGAAACTGCTCTACGATAGCAAGCAGACGTTCAAAGCTCTGACGACTAATGGCCATGGGACGATGCTGACCGTCTAAGAAAATACAATGCTCATTAAAGTAAGCATAGGGCGAATACTGGAACCCCCACTCCTGACCAGCCATTTCAAAACGGATAATACGGTGATTGCTACGGGCTGGGTGGTTAACTCGACCATGGTAGCCCTCATTCTCTAGACAAAGCTGACACTGAGGATAATTACTAGCTTGCACCAACTTGGCTGCCGCAATCTCTTTGGGATCCTTTTCAGGCTTAGAGAGGTTGATGGTAATTTCAAGTTCACCGTAATCAGATGGAACACGATAAGCGATATTTTTAGCAATGGCCTTGAGTTTGATGTAGTCATTTTTCTGACTGAGTTGGTAAAAGTCCGCAATCGCCTGCTCCGGAGAGTGGTTATAGATTGCCCAAAAGTCACGATTGACCTGACTTGGACAAGGGGTCACCAAGTCCATCAGTTCAGCACCAAGAATTTCACGCGCAGTCTGACTATCCTCAATCGTCTCTAATCGAACGGCTTCCTCAACCAGCTGGTCCTTGAGGTCAATTACTTTATCCAGAACCGTCTCAATTTCCAAAACACCATCTCCCACTCGTGCCAAGACACGATTGGTCAGGTAGATTCGATCCATTTCCTCAAATGAACTTTCAGAAATGACATGTGTTACAAATTTATCTACTAAGGTCACCATAAAGCCTCCTTTTGACTAGTCAAGGACGCGAGTGCCACCTGCAACTTCAGCGATATAGAAACTTGGAGCGTATCCAACTACTTCCTCGTAGTGTTTGCCTACAGCTTCCTTAAAGGCATCAACAGCATCTTTTTGCACCAAGGCAATGGCACATCCGCCAAAACCTGCCCCTGTCATACGAGCACCGAGAACTCCTTCTTGTGCCCAAGCTGTGTGAACAAGAGTATCCAATTCCAATCCAGTCACTTCATAGTCATGCTCAAGAGAAACGTGAGAAGCATTCATCAAACGACCAAATGTTTCCAAATCTCCTGCTTGGAGGGTTGCTTGAGCTTTGAGGGTACGTTGATTTTCAAGCACTGCATGACGAGCACGTTTCAAACGATTTTCATCTTTAATTAGATAGCTATATTGGTCAAAGGTCCACTCATCCAATTCACCCAAGGTCTGAATATCTAAGGCTGCTTGCAATTCTTCCACTGCTTTTTCACACTCAGCACGACGTTCATTGTATTTAGAGTCCGCCAATTCACGGCGTTTGTTGGTGTTCATGATAACAACGACATTGTCCTTCAAATCAAGTGGTACCAAATCATACTCTAAAGTGTTAGTATCTAAGTAAATAGCACGTTGGTCAGCCCCCATACCGATAGCAAACTGGTCCATAATGCCAGAATTTACTCCGATAAAGTTGTTTTCTGTTTGTTTTCCGATTTTAACCAAATCCAAACGGTCTAATTTTAAATCAAAGAGATGCTCTGCCACGACCCCTGTCAAAAGTTCCAAGGATGCTGAAGAGGACAAGCCTGCACCATTTGGGATATTCCCATAAACATAAAAATCAAAACCTTTGTCAATCACATGTCCAGCTTCTTGCAAGAAATGAAGGACACCTTTTGGATAGTTGGTCCAGTTATGCTCTTTTTCAAACTTGAGATCAGCGAGAGGCACTTCGATAATGCCCTTGTCCTCAAAGTTAGCTGAGTAGAAACGTAAAATTTGGTCGTCACGCTTGCGAGCTGCACCATAAGTTCCCAAGGAAATAGCTGCTGGAAATACATGTCCACCATTATAGTCTGTGTGCTCACCAATCAAGTTGATACGACCTGGTGAAAAGAAGGTTTGGTCTGCTTCTTGACCAAAAACAGCAAGAAAGTCTTTACGAAGTGCTTCTGCAGTAAGATGTTGTGTCATGTGAATTCTCCTTTGACTGTCCGTTAAGTCACCTCAACGTGTAATCGTTTTCTTCTATTGTATCCAAGGAATTTCCCAAGGTCAATCCTTTTTACTAAAATTTTACTAAACTATCGGTAAAAAGCAGAAAAACATGATAT
>NZ_KQ970289.1:168752-178359 GCF_001579035.1 Streptococcus mitis
ACATTGCACAGTTAGCCTCTGTCTCTATCGCGACCGTATCACGTGTTCTCAACCGCGACCAGAGCCTATCTGTTACAGAAGAAACGAGACACCGTATTTTAACCGTTGCTGAAGAGCTAGGCTACACCAAACACCTCAAGACAGGCGAGTCCCACAAGCCCAAGCAAAAGATTGCCATTATCCAATGGGTCAGTGAACAAGGGGAGCTGGACGACCTCTACTACTACCAGATTCGCCTAGGCATAGAAAAAAGAGCCCAAGAGTTGGACTATGATATCTTGCGCTATTTTAATGACCATCCTTTTACATTAAGCGAGGAAGTGATTGGGATTCTCTGCATCGGAAAGTTTAGTCGAGCTCAGATTTCTGCCTTTGAAGAATACCAAAAACCTCTTGTATTTTTAGACAGCGATACACTTTCCCTGGGACACACCTGCATTATTACTGACTTTTACACTGCCATGAAACAGGTTGTCGATTATTTCCTCAGTCAAGGGATGGACCGCATTGGGATTCTAACAGGTCTTGAAGAAACAACTGACCAAGAAGAAATCATTGAGGATAAGCGACTGGAAAATTTTAGAAACTACAGTCAAGCAAAGAGAATCTATCATGATGAACTGGTCTTTCAAGGAAGCTTTACTGCCCAGTCTGGCTATGACTTGATGAAGGAGGCTATTCAGAGTTTGGGAGACCAACTGCCACCAGCATTTTTTGCAGCTAGCGATAGTTTAGCTATCGGTGCCCTCCGTGCACTCCAAGAAGCTGGAATCAGCCTGCCAGACCGCCTCAGTCTTATTTCCTTTAACGACACTAGTCTGACCAAGCAGGTTTATCCTCCCCTCTCTAGCATCACCGTTTATACTGAAGAAATGGGCCGGGCAGGTATGGATATTCTTAATAAGGAAGTACTCCACGGTCGCAAAATCCCTAGCCTGACCATGTTGGGAACCAGACTGACATTGAGAGAGAGTACAAGGAATGATTAGGATTACAAAACGACCTCTAGCAAGGCTGTTTCTCTAATAATCTCTATGATTCTGCTCCAACTCACACCTTTCGCTTATGTGCTTGGTGACTTTCTAGGTCTGCATCAACTTCAATGGTAATATTTTGAAAGCCACAATTTTTGAGGAAAATTCGAATAGATTCTTTACAAGTTTCCATATGCTCCATCTCTTTTAAACAAACATGGACAATGGCATTTTTTTCCAAACCATCCATAGTCCAGAGATTAAGCTGATTGATACTAGCGACATGGTCCAATTCTGCTAAATCCGTCTTGATCTTCTGGATATCTACTCCTTCTGGCACTGCATCGAGGAATATCTTGAGCGTGCTCCAAAAACGTGGAAGGGCTTTTGACAGAATAAAGAAGGAAATAACAAGAGACAAGAGCGGATCCAAGATATACCAATCGGTAAATCGAAGAACAATGGCCATCAGGATGACAGTCACCCAACCCAAGGTATCTTCCAGAAAGTGCAGGCTGAGAATGGATTCGTTCTTGGTTTGTCCTTTGCGAATGACGAGACTCGCTAGCACATTGATAGTAATCGCAATAATTCCTAACCAGAGAATCCCCTCATCATTGACCGGTTGTGGATGAAAGATTTTCGCTATATTTTCCAAAATGACCAAAACGGACCCTGTCATAAGAATCACAGCCGTTACCATGGCCCCTAAAAGGCTAAAACGCTTGTAGCCCAAGGTATAGTGGCTGTCTTCTTCACGATTGGAGATACTTTCCAAAAAGGCTGAGATCCCAATAGCAATCGCATCTCCCAAGTCATGCACCGAGTCAGCAAGAACTGCACTGGACCCAAACACTCCACCAGCGATAAACTCGACAATGGCATAAGTCAAATTTAAGAAAAAAGCTAGCCAAACAGTATATTTTGCCTTCATATTTCTCATTCCTTTGTTATAATAGATTTATGAACATCTTGTTCATTATCATTATCCACTAAAACTCAAAGAAAGGATAGAAGCAAAAGGTCAGCTTTATTCAGTTCTGAACAATTTGCCCCAAGTGTCCATATGACTAACATTGACCGCCGTATCAGTAAAACAAAAAAAGCCATCTATCAAGCTTTTCTACAACTTTTGAATGCTAAGGGCTACGAGACCACTACTGTTCAGGATATCATTGATCTTGCAGATGTGGGACGCTCCACCTTTTACTGTCACTATGAGAGTAAGGAGCTGCTTCTGGACGAGCTCTGCCGCTACCTCTTCCATCACCTCTTTGAAAGAGAAAAATCCATTTCAACTAAGGTTTATCTCGCCCATCTCTTTCTTCATTTTCAGAAAAACCAAGACCATATCACCAGTCTGCTATTCTCCAAAAATGACTACTTCCTTCGCCAACTTCATAAAGAACTGGAGCACCATGTCTATCCCATGTTGGCTGATGAGTTGAAAGAATCTCACCCAAGTCTGCCTGTTTCTTATCTCCAACACTTGGTCGTGACCAACTTTATCGAAACCTTGACCTGGTGGCTCAAAAAAGGGCAAGACTTCACAAATCAGGAAGTTGTCCAGTTTTATCTAGACCTTCTCATTTCTAAAGACTAAATACAGACTAGAGCTCAGTTGCCTTATGCCCAGGCTACTGAGTTTTTATCTTTTCGACAATAAAAGAGGAACTACTGCTCCTCTTTTTCATCATATCCAATCCTTGATTATCAACTCTATCTGTTTTATCCCAAAACTTAAAACATCTTTTCCTAGTTAGGTAAATCAGTATTCTGCTTGGCTGCCTTACTCCACTGGTACCATCCAACTAGACTGTTAATGAGATAAATTAGATATTTCCCTTGAATTTGCAGGCTTTCTCCCCACCAGAGATAGATAGAAAAGACATTGGTAGCTGCCCAGAATATCCATTGTTCACGGTAAACAGCTGTCATGAGTATTTGCCCTACCCCATTGGTCGCATCTGTGATTGAATCACGATAGGGACGATTGGCACCAATAGACTGATAAATAAAACCAAAGGCCAACCACCAAAGAACACTAATGGAAAGATACTTGGTCCAACCCTTGCCATCCAGCTTACGTGCAACAAACTCCTGCTTTTCTTTCTTAAACTGGGCTTGATAAATCCAAACCAAGAGACCAATTGGCTGCATAATTGTAAAATAGAGAGTTGTTAAAACCTCACCATAGAAGCCTTTCTGTAGTGCCAAAATAAGGTAAATAACAGAGTTAATCAAGCCAAAAAGATAATTACTTGCTCGACCTTCCGATACAGAGATAACGCAAATAATCCCTGTCAAGCTACAAATCATCCCAATCCAGTCAACAATACGGTGTTCATAAATCAATTCCAGCCAGAGAGGAAAACTTCCTAAAACCAGCAAATACAGCCACTGGGCAAAGCTACGATTGGCAAAGAGGTCATTCCAAATAGCCTTCATAGTTCCTGAAAATCCTAAATCAGTCATAGCCGCAACCATACGACGGTAACCACCTGACATTTCACCTAGAGTTGTTTTGATATTTTCAATTTTCTTTTGCAAATAAGTATGCATCATTTCTCCTTTTGTTTTTAAAGAGCCGTGTCTGGATAGACTTTCGGACGCAACGCTCTATTAGATAATGAACTGTCTATACACAAGATTTCTAACCTTAGTCGACATGAGTTGAAAATCCTTATTTGTTAAGTAGTTCACAACACATTATACACCTATTTTATGAATAGCCAAGTGTATTTACAGATAAATTTTAGAAATTCCTGAAAATTTTCTCTTTCTTTCCATTTTAAGTGACATTCAATAACCCTAAAATCAAAAAAGCCCAGACGACATTGTCTGAGCTTTCTTCTATATAATCGTTTAACCAAGTTGAGTTTAGCTTTTCAAGCTATTTCTTCAACAAGCCTTGTTCTTGGAGAAACTCCTTGGCTACTTGTCCTGCTGACTTGCCTTCAACACTGACTTGGTAGTTAAGCTGGCTCATCTGGCTTTCAGTAATTTTACCAGCCAATTTATTGAGAACTGTTTCCAACTCTGGATGTTTCTTGAGAAGAGCTTCTTTCATGAGTGGAGCCCCTTGATAAGGTGGGAAGAGTTGCTTGTCATCTTCCAAGACCTGCAAATCATAACGCTCCAATTCCGCATCAGTCGAATAGGCATCCGTAATTTGAATATCGCCTGACTGAATAGCCTGATAGCGAAGAGCTGGTTCCATAGTCGCTACATTGAGATTGAGACCATACATTGATTGCAAGCCCTTATTGCCATCTTCACGGTCATTAAACTCGAGAGTAAATCCAGCCTTCAACTGCCCTTCTACTTTTTTCAAGTCCGAAATGGTCTTCAAGCCATATTCTTGAGCAATCTTTTTCGGAACAGCTACAGCGTAGGTATTTTGATAAGACATGGGTTTGAGATAGGCTAGATGATCCTGTTTGGCAATGCCATCACGCGCCACATTATAAACCTGCTCTGGCTCATGACCCACTTTCGGTGATGGTTGAAGCAAACTTTCAGTTACCGTACCAGTAAATTCAGGATAAATGTCAATATCGCCTTTTTTCAGAGCTTCATAGAGAAAGCTTGTTTTCCCAAAATTTGGTTTAACAGTCGCAGTCATACTGGTATTTTCTTCAATGAGGAGTTTATACATATTGGCCAAAATTTCTGGTTCTGGACCCAATTTCCCAGCAATGACCAAGTTTTCTTTCTCTTTTTGAGCCAAAAGAGCTGGACTATAAGACAGACCTAGCAATAAGGTCACCAAGGCAAAACCTGAGAAAATCGTCCGCAATTTTGCTTTTTCCATCACTTTTAGTAGGAAGTTAAAGGCAATGGCAAGCACTGCAGAAGAAAGTGCCCCAATCAAAATTAGACTGGCATTATTACGGTCAATTCCCAAAAGGATAAAGGAACCCAGTCCCCCTGCACCAATCAAGGCCGCCAAGGTTGCCGTACCGATAATCAAGACCGCTGCCGTCCGAATTCCAGACATGATAACAGGCATAGCAAGTGGAATTTCAAACTTCTTGAGTCGCTCCCACCTAGTCATCCCAAAGGCAATCCCAGCCTCTTGCAGACTCGAATCAATTCCCTTTAGTCCAGTGATGGTATTTTGCAAAATAGGGAAAATAGCATAAATCACTAGCGCTGTCAAAGCCGGCAAGGTTCCAATTCCCATCAAGGGGATAAAGAGTCCCAACAAGGCCAGTGACGGGATAGTCTGGAAAATCCCTGCAATCTGCAAGACCCAGTCGGCCAACTTCTCATGATAGCGAAGAGAAACAGCCAAGGGAATCGCGATAAAAATAGCCAGCAACAAGGTCAACAGTGACAACTGCAAATGTTGAGATAGAGCTGTCAACCAATCGCTAAAACGATCCTGAAAAGTTGCAATTAAATTAGTCATGAACACTACCTCCAAACAAGTCTGCTACAAAATCTGTTGCAGGCGCTTTTAAAATTGTCTCGGGATTCGCTACCTGACGAATCTCTCCATCCTGCAAGACAGCAATACGGTCCGCCAACTTCAAGGCCTCATCCGTATCATGGGTTACAAAAATCGTTGTCATCCCAAATTCTTTATGCAATTCTTTCGTCAGAACCTGCAACTGTTTTCTCGAAATAGCATCCAAGGCCGAAAAAGGTTCATCCATAAGCAAAATCTTAGGCTGACCAATCATGGCACGAACAATACCGACCCGTTGCTGTTCTCCACCAGATAATTCACTAGGCAAACGATGCCCATACTCAGCCACTGGTAAACCAACCTTATCCAAAAGCTCTTCTGTTTTCTGAGCAATTTCTTCCTTAGTCCAGCCCTTCATCTCAGGAATCAGGGCAATATTTTCCGCGACCGTTAGATTGGGAAAGAGAGCAATAGCCTGTAAAACATAACCAGTAGAAAGACGAAGTTCCCGCTCATCATAGTCTTTGATGCGCTTGCCATCCATATAAATATTTCCATCAGTTGGTTCCAAAAGACGGTTGACCATCTTAATCATGGTTGTCTTACCTGAGCCAGAAGGCCCAACTAAAACCATAAACTCTCCATTATCAATCCGTAAATTGACATCTCTCAAGACATCTTTTTCTGTGTAGCGCAAGGCTACATTTTTGTATTCAATCATTCTTTGTCCTCATTTTAAAACTTTCCTCGATTGGTTAAGTCTTCTACCTTAGGCATGACTTCCTTATTGTCCCAATGCTCCACAATTTTCCCGTTCTCTAAACGGAAGATATCGTACCGGGCATAAGCAAGGCCATCAATCTGAGTCTGACCATAGCTAACCACTTAGTTTCCTTGTCCTAAGAGTTGGAAAATAAAATCAAGAGTGGCCTTTACTTATAAAAACCTAATTTGATCTATTTTAATCCTCATTTGCCTTCTCTTTCAGATTTGCCAAAATTCTTTCTTGAAAGGCTTCAAACTGACGAATTTCTTCCTCTGAAAATCCTTTGTAAAAAATCGTATCCAATTTCTGACTGACACGATGTCCCACTTCTTTCTGAGATTTCCCCAACTCTGTCAAAACCAAATACTTCTTACGCTTGTCTTTTCCACACGGACTAACAATTACAAGCTTTTGTTCCTCTAGCTTTTTTATCATAGTCGTCAGCGTATTATTCGCAAGCCCAGTCGCAAGCGCGATATCTGTCGCAGTTGCACAGCCAGTTTCACTATTCCATAAAACCGCTAAAATCTTGCCCTGTTCACTCCGATAAAGTGCTTCAGGGTCTTGGCTCAGTAACTTTTGAAAAATTCGCCCATTCAACAAACGAATATGATGGGCTACCAAATGACTATCTTTCATGATACCTCCAAGTTATTTCGATATCGAAACGAATAAAGCAATTGTAACACTCATTGTTCTATCTGTCAACTATTTCGATTTGGAAATAATTTTCCCAGTAAAAAAATCTCCTACCCAAGGTAGAAGATTTCAATCTTATAAAACTTAATCCGTCATATCCGATACCAAAGTTCGATGTTCCAATGGAATACTGCACATAACTAGCAAGAAAATGAAGCCTGACTGGATCCAGAAGAGAGCCAAGTCAAAGATTCCGTGCACAGCAACCACTGTAAGGAAAGACAGATAAAGGCCGATAATCGGACGTTTCCCCGACTCCTGACTCATATCCATCATCAAGCGAACAGGAGCCACAGAAGACAAAACTAGTAAAATAGTCCCCACAATTCCATAACTCAGAATCGTATCAATATAAAGACTGTGAGCATGTTCATGATAAGGAGCATTTATTCTAGGATAAGAGTGCATATAGGTCAATGGCCCCTCACCCCAAAAAGGATTTTGCTTAAACAAGGCCATCCCAGCATCCCAGATAGAAATGCGTTCTTCCATAGAAGAGTCTAAAGTCCCCATCCGAACTCCCAAATCACTAGAAAAGAGGAAGCTCAAGCCAATCGCAAAGACCCCAATACTAAGCCAAAAGGCCTTCCAGTTTTTAATGGTCGTGAAGAGATAAATAATGGCTCCAGCGATAATAGCAGGAAAGGCAGTTCGATTTTGAGTAAAGTTCAATCCAAAGAGATTCACAAAGCCTGCAATCACACAGAATACTTTCAACCAATTCAACTTGGTCGTTGTAAACAGATAGAAGGCAATCATGATACAGAAACAACAAATAATTCCATAATAATTAGGATTAAAGAAGGTTACTTCTGCACGATTCTGATGCCATACCTGCATATTTGGTGAAAGAAAAGCATAGTTGAATTTCTTCACAATTTGGAAATGCTCTAAACTCGCAAAAACAGCTGACAATACACTACCAAACAAGACGAGCTGCAAAATCAAGCGAAAGAATTTATGTGATAAAATCGACTGATAGTGCAAAAAGAAAACAGTAAATAGAAAAATTCCTACTGAAGCCACAAGACCCATCCAATTTTGTGCAAAAACGGATATAACAGTACTATAGCCAAGAAAAAGAAGCAGCATCGGATGCTCCCCCATTTTCTGAAGAATACTTTTCATGTCTCCTGTAAAAATCAAACTGATAATATATAAACAGAATACAACTACAAAAAGATAAAAGGGTAAAAAGATACTCAGGATAATTCCCAATAAAATTAGCTCTTTACTAGACAACCCTTTCAGCTTTTCAATAAAGCCTATTGATTTCAAAATGAATCCTTTCTCTCCAAATCAGCTGATTCAGATAATAGTAAGCTACCCTTTATTGTACCACTTTTTTAGCAATTTGAAAACAAAGGAAACGTTTTCTAAAATAAAAACCCTATTTTATCAACCATATCAAGGCTTCAAAATGTTACTTCAATTCCGTTCTCAATTACCCGATAAGTCTGATTTTGCAAATCAATTTCTGCTACCGCTGTTACGGACTTATCTTTATTTTGACGTTTGATTACAATGCTGTGGGCTGTTGGTGTTTCAACGTCAATAGTTCCTTCTAGTTCAAAGGCTTCTGAACGATTACGGAAAGAAAATAGATTGAGAAGGGCCTTCACTACAGGCCGTTGGACTTCTTCTGCTATTTCCTCGTTGCTATAGTAATGACGATTAATATTTCGACCTTCTTTAGTTTCTTCTAATAATTTCAAGTCATTCTTGCCTGCTAATAGCCCCACATAGTAAACCTGAGGAATACCTGGGGCAAAAGCTTGAATTAGACGAGCGAGAAAATACTTGACATCATCATCTCCAAGCGCAGAATAGTAGGTTGAATTGATTTGGTAGATATCTAAATTGTTATACTCGGCACTGGAGTACTTACGTTTGACATTAGCTCCAACCTTATAGAGCTCATTTGAAGCATAGTCGATTTCCTCATCAGTCAGGATATCCTTGACATCCACCACTCCAATCCCATCATGGGTATCTAGCGTCGTAAATTGCTTCATTGGGCTCATCTTTAACCACTTAGCCAAACGCTCTGTTCTGGAACTGTAAAGAGTATAAAGTGTCACCATTGGAAGAGCAAAATCATAAACATAGTAATCGTGATCCGCTATTTTAAACTGAATCGAATAATGTTCATGAATCTCAGGTAAGAGCTCTGTCCCATACTCAGCAGCGATATCTCGAACTTTGTCCAATAAATCCCAAATATCTGGTTCTACAAAGAAATCATTAGTATCCAATTTCTTCACTGCATAAGCAAAGGCATCTAGACGAATCAAATCACATCCATTACTTGCCAAGTGCTGAATGGTCTTACGGATAAATTCCACCGTTACTTCTTTGGTCACATCAAGATCAATCTGCTCCTCACCAAAGGTATTCCACAAATGTTCCACTGAACCATCTTCAAACACAATCTCTTGCTTTGGTGCACGATCCTTACGCTTGTAAATTAAGTCTACATCAGCTTGTGTCGGACGGTTTTCTGGCCAAAACTTATCCCAGTTTAAAAAGAGATCTTTAAATTCACTGGCTTCATGTTTTTCTTGATAGTCCTTATAATACTTGGATTGACGAGAAATATGATTAATCATAAAGTCAAACATAAGATAATATTTCTCACCTAAACGCTTAACATCCTCCCAATCACCAAAAGCTGAATCCACTTCGTCGTAGTCAACTGGCGCAAATCCACGATCACCTGTTGATGGGAAAAATGGGAGAAGGTGAACTCCCCCA
>NZ_KQ970289.1:178379-179594 GCF_001579035.1 Streptococcus mitis
ATGCTCTTCCAAATTCTCATATAAGTCTTTAAGATTATTTCCAAGGCTATCAGAATAGGTAATCAACATGGTTTTATTCTGAATTGGCATCATTACTCTCCTTTTTCTAATTGAAGCCAAGTCTCATATGACTTGGCTTCGTAAATCAAATTCATGTTATACTCTTCGAAAATTTCTTCAAACCACGTCAGCTCTATCTGCAACCTCAAAACAGTGTTTTGAGCAACCTGTGACTAGCTTCCTAGTTTGCTCTTTGATTTTCATTGAGTATTAAATCTCTGTTTATCATCAAACTCGTACTAAATATAGACTTCAATAAACTAAGTACTACTTTCTTGTTTTCTACATAGAATTATCAACAAGCTGAACCCTTCCTCTGTGTCAGAGACTATAGATTCCATGAGTTCTTCTTACTTCACTGCTCCGTTGCTCATTCCTGAAATAATATGTTTTTGGAAGATGAGGTAGACGACAGTAATTGTTACAATTCCTACAATATAGGATGCAAAACTTGGCCCATAGTCATTAAAATACTGACCTTGGTAGTTGTACTGGAAGAGAGGCAAAGTCCACATCTTGGAATCCTTATTCAAAATCAACAATGGCAACATAAAGTCATTCCAGAACCATAATGCATTGATAATCAAGGTTGTAGCATGCATAGGCTTCAGCATTGGAAAGATAATTCGACGGTAAGTTGTAAATCGATCAGCCCCATCAATTTCTGCAGCTTCATCTAAACTATCTGGTACACTGATTTTAATATAACCAACATACAAGAAGAGGGTCTGTGGAATTGCATAAGTTAGATAAAGTAGTACCAACCCCCACATATTTGCCAGGCCGAGTTTGCTCATCATAACTGTGATAGGAATCATAATCACCTGAAATGGAACAAATATCCCTAAGATCAAGAGCGAATACATAATTGCAAAGGCTTTTTTCTTGGACATATTTCGAGCAATGGAATAAGCTGCAGCTGGTATAAAGAAGGCTACTACAATCAATGATAATACCGTAATAACAGCTGAATTCCAGAAATAGCCTCCAATCCCATCCGAAACCAATCGTTCATAATTGCTTAATGTAAAAGGATTGGGCAAACCAAAGAAATGATTCATGATATCCTTGGTTGTCTTGAAGGAACTAAAAACCGTTACCAACAAAGGAACAAGTATAAGAATACCACCTACTACCAAGAGGACATACTTCCAA
>NZ_KQ970289.1:179614-182995 GCF_001579035.1 Streptococcus mitis
GGAACAAGTATAAGAATACCACCTACTACCAAGAGGACATACTTCCAAAACTGATTCAATTTTTCTTCTTTTTTCATGTGTAGGACTCCCCTATTAGATTTCAAATTTCTTTGATAGTTTGATTTGGATAAGAGAAACAATTCCAATAATTAAGAATAAAATCAAGGCAATTGCATTCGCATATCCATATTGATTACTCTTGAAGGCATAGTTATAGACTAAAAGACCAAGAGACGTTGTAGCATTATTTGGGCCACCACTCGTCAAGGCAAAAATTTGGTCAAAGGCTGTCAAACCGGACTTAAGAGCTAGGATAAAAACCATAGAAATCGTTGGTAGCAAATATGGTAATTCAATCTTCCAAAAAGTTTGTTTGCTTGTTGCACCATCAATTGATGCCGCCTCCAAAATATCACTTGGAATACTCTGAAGACCAGCAAGAAAGAGAATAATTGGCATTGCTACTCCTTGCCATAGAAGAACAAAAATAGTTGCCACTACCGCTCCGATTGGTGTTCCTAATAGACTTTCTTGTAAAAAACTAATCCCTAAAATTTTTCCAATCGTTGGAAGACCATAGTTAAAGAATTGTTTAAAAATCAAGGAAACTGTCAAACCAGACAAAACCGCTGGGAAAAAGAACCATGCTCTAAAGAAGGTCTGCCCTTTCATCTTAGAATTTAAGGCTCGAGCTACAACCATCCCAATTGTAATCTCTCCAATAATCAATGCCAGGGTTAAAATCAAAGTAAAAGCAATAGCTGTGAAGAATTTCCCATCAATCATAAGCAATTTGTAGTTATTCAGACTAACAAATTTATAATTATAGGTCAATCCAGTCCAGTTAGTCAAACTATAGAAAGCACCTTGTACCATCGGAAAGTAAAAGAAGATAGCTTGTAATGCAAGCGGGATGAGCAAAAAAGTCCAACCCCAGTATTTATTTAAAAATTTTCGAATAGCCATATCATCTTAACTCCTATTCTAGTCCAAATCTGCCTTCATTGGATTAAAGAAAGCATTGAGATTGTTTGCCATATTTTTCAGATTTTTATCCATCAAGTAACCTGCGCTTAGATTGAAAAAATCTTCTTCAGAATTCCAGTGTTGGCCCAACCAAACATAATGTTTATCCGTAAATGCTAGTTTAGAAATCTCTGCAAGTGCTGAATCTTCTTTTTCCTGTACACCTTTTACAGCAACTGGTGATCCATCCACATCATAATATGCTTGCATAGCTTTTGGACTAGTCATATAGCTGATAAATTCTTCGGTTTCTTTAGGATGTTTGGTAGTAGCTGAAGTTGATAATGCCATATCCCCTGCACCAACAGTGACTTCTTTTCCTACTCCTTCTCCTGGGAAGGCAAACATCCCCACATCAAATTTTGGATCCTGTTGATTAATTGCCGCTAATGCCCATGATCCTTGTGGCATCATCAAGGCTTTTTCATTCGAGAATGCTACCACCGCATCATTATAAGAGGCACCACGCCATCCATCTTGAGCATTATCCGCCAACAAATCTAGTCGTTCTGCATCTGCTTTTAAAATAGCATCATCTACAGAAATAGCATTTGGTTTTGAAAAGCGAAGATAGTTATTAGCTGCGTCTCCACTGCCTGTAATGGTAATGAGAGAAAGTTGGTGATAACCGTTTAATGTCCATCCTTCATTGCCTGCAACTGCAAACGGAGAATTCCCACTATCTTTTATCTTTTTAACAATCTCTTGAAACTCTTTAAAAGTCTTCGGTTCCTCAAGCCCTAATTCTTTAAACTTTGTTTTATTGTAATAGATTCCATAAAGGTTAGCAGTTAAAGGCACACTATAAATCTTGTTATTGATTGCATACTTTTCTGCATAGTCATTCTTAATGTTCTCAAGATAAGATTTCCCTGTCATATCTGCAAAGTAACCTGCTTTTGCCCACTCCTGAAAATCCATATTTTGAGGATAAATATTAACAATATCTGGAACATCTCCTGATAAAATCCGAGTCTTCAGAACAATGCCAGCTGCCGGAACAGTCGTCAGTTTTACATCAATAGTAGGATGATCCTTTTCAAAATTATCTACAATTTTTTGCAAAGTATCCGCCATTTCGGTCTTCTGGTTAAAAAATTCAATCGTTACCTTTCCATCAGTCGATTGATTATTCTGACCACAAGCTGCTAGTCCTAGTAAACTAGCCCCAGCTACTAAAAGAAAACCTGCTTTCTTATACCATTTCATTGGAAAGCCTCCTTTATAAATTATACACCTTTATTATAGTCTTCTAAAAATATACTGTCTACTCAAAAAATCTCCTTGGGATAAGATAACAGTTAAGCCTGCATACATGAGTTCTGCACCTGAGTAAACTACTCCATTTTCCTGTAATTCATACAGTCCCTCTTCATCCAAATCTTTTAACTTTAAAGTTGTTTCCATGGTCTCTACAACTGACAAAACGCGAACGTAGGTTACAATCGTTTGATTTTTGTAATTAAATTGTAGAGCTGCTTCATTGGATGCAGACTCGGGATTGATTAACCTATACTGTTGTCCTAACTGAACTACTGGTCGTAATTCTTTATACAAGTTCACCTGATTAGCAATCTCAGCTTTCTCTTCATTGGATAAACTTGTCAAATCAAGCTCATAGCCCAAATTTCCCATCATTGCTACATGGCCACGTGTTTCTAATGGTGTCATTCGTCCCATCTGATGATTCGGTACTGCTGAAACATGAGCCCCCATAGAAATGGTTGGATAGAGATAGGATGAACCGTATTGAATTGGTAAACGTGCAATGGCATCAGTATTATCACTAGCCCAGACTTGTGGGAAATAGCGCATCATACCAAGATCATTTCGTCCACCACCACCAGAGCAGGACTCAAAGAGAATATGGCTGTGCTTTTCTGTCAGATAAGAAACGAGTTCGTAAAGCCCCAACATGTACTGATGAGATTGCATCTGTGTTTCTAGATAAGTAAAGCCATTTCCTAGGTTAGTAATATTACGATTCATATCCCATTTAATGTAATCAATCTCATGATAAGATAGGAGTTGATCTAAGACATTTTTCAAGTATTCTACTACCTGAGGATTGGCAAGATTAAGTACTAATTGATTTCGAGAATAGGTATGGTCATATCCTGGAACCTGAATAGCCCAGTCAGGATGTTTACGATACAAATCGCTATCTACAGAAATCATTTCAGGTTCTAACCAAAGCCCAAACTGCAAACCTCTTTCATGGATAGCTGAAATCAGACTTTCTAGGCTTCCACCCAGTTTTTCCTCATTAACAACCCAATCACCTAAAGCCCGATTATCATCAAAGCGATTACCAAACCACCCACTCATCTAATACAAAAAGTTCAATACCAACTT
>NZ_KQ970289.1:183330-186501 GCF_001579035.1 Streptococcus mitis
AAGCCCGATTATCATCAAAGCGATTACCAAACCACCCATCATCTAATACAAAAAGTTCAATACCAACTTTCTTAGCTTCATCTGCTAACTCTAACAGTTTTTCTCTTTGAAAGTCAAAGTAAGTAGCTTCCCAGTTATTGATTAGAATTGGGCGTTCTTTTTTAGAAAATTTACTTGGCAGAATGTGCTTCAGTACAAAATTCTGACTTTCATGACTAACACCAGTTAATCCCTTATCTGAATAGGTCACTAAAGCTACCGGTGTTTCAAAATTTTCCTCAGGGTCTAACTTCCAAGAAAAGTTTTCTGGATTTATGCCAATAGCCAGCCGAACTTCATTCAATTGATTCTTTTGAACAAAAGCTTCAAAGTTTCCACTATACATTAGTTGAATAGCAAACACATTTCCAGCATCCTCTGTGACTCCTTGATCACATAAGAGAAGAGCTGGTGTTTGAGCATGCCCAGAAGCCCCACGGTTCGAACTAATCGAAAAGATTCCTTGTTCTACCTGTTGACGTCTAACAGTCTTTTCACGAGCATAAGCACCCTGCAGAGTTACTATTTCGTAAGTTGCCGCTGGAAAATCAGCCATAAAAGAAAAGTCTTTATGGATGACGACTTCCTGATTACTATTATTCTCTAATTTACTGTAGCTAGCAATTGTCGCATCATTATTAAAAGTAGTATAATACAAATTCAGATTAAGTTGAGCCTTAGAATCTTCTAACATCAAGGCAAGAGTCTCTGTATCGTCCATGCTATGTGGAGAAGGTAAGCCCTGTGGACCATTCTGACCTTTTAAAATCTTTGCTTCTACAAATCGAAAGTCTGTTACTTCAGTTGCATCATGCTGAATCTGTAAAGTTGGTTTTCTAAAGTCACCCAAACCATGTTGTCCAAAAATTTGACGTTGCGTATCTAAGCTAAAGGTTCGATTATGAGCCGTTGGATTTCCTGAAAAGGCATGGTCTCGTTCATAAACACTATTGAAACCTTTATAGTTCTTAATAGTCTTTCCTAAATGTTTCAATAGTAAGTACCCATCACGATTTTCAATAATCAAACTTAAATTTTTACTCTCAACATAAAATAGATTATTCTCTATCCTAACTCCCATTTACTTCACCTCATCACTTTATTGATTCTATTTTATCATCTGAAATCGCTTTCCAAAATAGAAAAATGTCTCAAGAATATGGTAAAATGTTAGGTAGGAGGTAGCACATGTTAGTTTTTTCAGAATACCAGACTGGAACAATTGACCTTTCCCTAAGCTTTTATGGATATGAAGAATGCACACCAAATTACTCTTTTGGTCCAGCTATTCGTGACACATACGTTCTACATTACATTAGTAAAGGACAAGGAAAATTTCATTATAAAGGTAAAATTGTTGATTTAAAAGAAGGAGATTTCTTTCTATTAAAACCAGAAGAACTAACCTTTTATCAAGCAGATAGTAAAGAACCTTGGGCCTACTACTGGTTAGGAATCACTGGAGGGAAAGCTCCTGATTATTTTGCGCTTTCTCAAATTTTTGACCAAGCCTATCTCATCCAATCTGAAACTTGTCATACCCAGAATACTGCAAAACTCATCTCAGACATTGTCCGCTTCGCTCAGATTACAAAATCAAATGAATTAGCTCAACTCCATATCATGGGACAACTCCATGAACTGATGTTTCATCTGGGAACTATTGCTCCCAATCAGAAAAAAAAGATATTTCATCAACCTACCAACTCTATCTTGAATGCAAACGATTAATTGATAGCCACTATCCTCAATCACTTACAATTCAAGATTTAGCAAAAGAACTATCCGTTCACAGAAGCTACTTATCAAGTGTATTCAAAGAATTTAACACCTTATCCCCCAAAGAATACTTACTATACGTTCGAATGCACCGAGCTAAACAACTTCTCGAAAATACCCAAGAGTCCATCAAGGTAATTGCATACTCGGTAGGTTTTTCAGATCCACTCCATTTTTCAAAAGCTTATAAACAATACTTTAATCAGACCCCAAGTCATACAAGAAAAGAATACTCTCAATACCAACTAGTAAGAAAGGCAACACTATGAAATCCTACCAAGCTGTCTATCAGATTCTAGCCAAAGAAAACGACTATATCAGCGGAGAAAAGATTGCAGAAGAACTATCCCTCAGTCGAACATCAATTTGGAAAGCTATCAAGCGGCTAGAACAAGAAGGCATTGAAATTGATAGTATCAAAAACAAAGGCTATAAACTGGTGAATGGAGACCTTATTCTTCCAGAGATTCTAGAAGAAAATCTTCCAATTAAAGTCAGCTTTAAACCCGAAACAAAATCAACACAACTAGATGCAAAAGAAGCAATTGATTTAGGCCATGAAGCAAATACCCTCTATCTAGCTTCCTATCAAACAGCAGGCCGAGGCCGTTTTCAACGTTCCTTCTACTCACCACAAGGTGGCATTTATATGACACTCCATCTCAAACCCAATCTGCCCTATGACCAATTACCGTCCTACACACTACTTGTAGCAGGAGCTGTCTACAAAGCCATTAAGAACCTAACTTTAATAGATGTCGACATAAAATGGGTCAATGATATCTACCTAAACAATCATAAAATTGGAGGAATTCTCACTGAAGCAATGACCTCTGTAGAAACAGGCTTAGTCACAGATATCATTATTGGAGTAGGTATCAATTTCACTATTAAAGACTTCCCTCAGGAATTAAAAGAAAAAGCTGCTAGCTTATTTAAAACTGCAGCTCCTATAACAAGGAATGAATTGATCATAGAAATCTGGCGTGCTTTCTTCGAAACACCAGCAGAGGAGCTATTATACCTATATAAAAAACAGTCATTCGTTCTTGGAAAAGAAGTTACTTTCACACTAGATCAAAAAGACTACAAGGGACTTGCCAAAGACATCTCAGAAAATGGAAAACTTTTAATTCAATGTGATAACGGAAAAGAAATCTGGCTAAATAGCGGAGAAATTTCACTCAAGGGTTGGAAGTAAAATAACACAATTATAATATAAACGATATAAAAATGACTTCAGATTAGTAATTCAATTAAGTTTTACAGATCTGAAGTTTTATTGTCTCTAAAAATAAAAAAGAGAGTTATAAACTCTCATTAAAACGGAGAATAAGGGATTCGAACCCTTGC
>NZ_KQ970290.1:0-1205 GCF_001579035.1 Streptococcus mitis
GACCTGCTCTTAGATAATGACTCAGATACTGCTGATTCGCTCTCAGATAATGACTCAGATTCTGATTCTTCTGTACTTTCACTTGCTGATGCGCTCTCAGATAATGACTCAGATTCACTTAATGATGGATTTTCACTAAATAATTTTGATTTACTCTCAGAAACTGATGTACTTTCACTTGCTGATGCGCTCTTAGAGGCGGACTCACTTACGGATGTACTTTCAGATTCTGAGGTACTTGCACTTGCTGAGGTGCTCTTAGAGGCGGACTCTGATACGAATCTTGATTCAGAGGCTGAGGTACTTGCACTTACTGATGCGCTCTTAGAGGCGGACTCTGATACGAATCTTGATTCAGAGGCTGAGGTACTTGCACTTACTGAGGTGCTCTTAGAGGCGGACTCACTTACGGATGTACTTTCACTTGCTGATGTACTTGCACTTACTGACTCACTTAAGGATGCGCTCTTAGAGGCGGACTCTGATTTTGATGCACTTACACTTTCAGAATCAGATTTACTTAATGATGGATTTTCACTAAATAATTTTGATTTACTCTCAGAAACTGATGTACTTGCACTTACTGACTCACTTAAGGATGCGCTCTTAGAGGCGGACTCTGATTTTGATGCACTTACACTTTCAGAATCAGATTTACTTAATGATGGATTTTCACTAAATAATTTTGATTTACTCTCAGATTCTGATGTACTTGCACTTGCTGATGCTCTCTTATAGACTGACTCAGTTACTGATACTACTCGACTCCAAAATACTGACTCTGATACGGATGCGCTCTTAGCTGACTCAGTTACTGACTCACTTAATGCTCTGCTCTTATAGACTGACTCAGTTACTGATACTACTCGACTCCACAATACTGACTCACTTACTGATGCGCTCTCAGAGGCGGATGTTGATTCACTTTCACTTACTGATTCGCTCTTAGATAATGACTCAGATTCTTCTGTACTTTCACTTGCTGATGCGCTCTCAGATAATGACTCAGATTCCGATTCTGATGTACTTTCACTTGCTGATGTACTTTCACTTGCTGACTCACTTGCTGATTCGCTCTTAGATACTGACTCAGATACTAATGTTGATTCACTTTCACTCGCTGACTCACTTGCTGACCTGCTCTTAGATAATGACTCAGATACTGCTGATTCGCTCTCAGATAATGACTCAGATTCTGATTCTTC
>NZ_KQ970290.1:1470-5495 GCF_001579035.1 Streptococcus mitis
TGTACTTTCACTTGCTGATGTACTTTCACTTGCTGACTCACTTGCTGATTCGCTCTTAGATACTGACTCAGATACTAATGTTGATTCACTTTCACTTGCTGACTCACTTGCTGACCTGCTCTTAGATAATGACTCAGATACTGCTGATTCGCTCTCAGATAATGACTCAGATTCTGATTCTTCTGTACTTTCACTTGCTGATGTACTTTCCTCTGGAGTTAAGCGGAATCCTACTCCCGTCGGTATTGGTTTACCACGAAGTGGATTTTGCGCACCATTGTGAGCACGGTTTACAACAATCTGAATTGAGTTTCGTGCAGCTTTCGCCTGTTTGATAACATCTGTCAAATCAGCATCTGGATTTTTAAGAGCTTCTTCGATAGCTAATACAGCCGCATTCACCTTAGCAACTGCTGCATCAGCACCAGGTAGACCAGCTGACTGAGCTAAAAGTTTCCCCATATCAGCCGAGATTTCAGATAGACGTTTACGATTCTCAGCAATTTTTGTGTTAGTTACATTTTCCTGACGAACAGCTGTCTCTTTATTTGATGCTGTTGCCGATGTTAGTGACTGCAAAAGCTCCGAAGTCGATCCAGCCTGAGATTGAGAATCACTTGTTAGGACTGACTCTGATGCACTAGCAGTTCCAGAAGCTGATAGGCTAGCTGATAATGATTCACTTGTGGAAAGATTTATTGATTGACTTTCACTTTCTGAAAGATGTTTACTTGCATTCTTGGAAGCTTCCTCAGACAAGGACTGGCTTTGGCTGACAGAAACTGATAAGCTGTCGGCTTGAGCCCCCTCCTGATCTTTTACTGTTCCCAAAGTTACTGTGTCTGTATTTGCAAGTGTTTCCTTGGCCTCTACTGTCTTTTCGAGGGCATCATTGGTATAAACAGTTGTTTGTGTCGCAACTGCTCCTCCAAACACCGTCCCAACTGCAGCTATCCCCTTCAAAATATCCAGTCCAGTCAGTGTAGTGGATGCTTGCTCTTCGATAACTTCAGTTGTTACCTGGGCAGTATCTACACCACCACGCAAGACTTTAAAAAGGCCAAATTGAGAGATCGAAGCTCGCAACCAATGCTTACCCGACTTAATCAATTTGAAACGAGTCACACGATCTGTTTCTCTATATTTACCTTCTTGTCGTCTAAAAAACATTGTAAAACTTCCTTTCGAGCATTGTTTTCATTTATAAATATAAATAAAACACCATACTATATTATAGAACAAGAAAACCAAATTAGCAAGAAACTTGAACGTATTTTTACCTAAAAAAAAAGCATTTTGCTATTTTATATATAGTATAAGATGAACTTTTTATAGAGACACGTAAATGAGTGGAAATCAGCTCGTTTTCGGTTCATATTCCTGTTTTTATGCATGATTATTCTATGGTTTTTCTCAAGACAAACCAAAAATTTTTTCAAGTGCTTAGATTAAAAAACAAAACCCTTATACAAAGGCATTTTGCTTATCAGGATATTCTTTTTAATTTATAAATACAGCTTATATATTAATTTATTTCTTCATGATATAAAAGCGTAACCGTGTGCTCATCACCCATGATGCAGCTTGAATGGAGCAATCAAAATCCAACTGGTGCATTCATATGTATAAAATTGAGTGTTCACCCTACCTCATTCGTGGGCTCAAGGTTTTATGAATCGCGTTGTACTATTGTAGATTCAATTCACTATAATAGCTAAAAGTGGCCCGAATGGTCTAATTACCTTGTTCTCTTCCTATGAGGTCGAAATAGAATATGAATAAATTGATTAGGGAATTCAAATCAAATTTCTAACAAGAATTTAGAAGTTGTGTTGTACTATTCCAGTTTCAAGTTGCTACAATCTAACTTTGACTTGCTCTTTGATTTTCATTGAACATAAAAACAAAGGATAGCCCCCCTCTTGTTTCAAGTGATTCGCTACCCTTTTTAGTTCTTTTCCGATTGTGTAAGGTTTACAGACTTCTCACTTATGTTCTTCCAGCAGTGCCTCAAACTCAGCGATGGTCATACCCAATTGCTGACTGGCAACCTCAGATGTTAGAAGACCTTGGTGGACTAAATCTAAGAAAGCAAAGACTTTTCCTTCTTCCCTTCCTTCAACTTTCCCACGTTCAAGACCCTGTTCAAGACCACGCTCTAAACCTTTTTCCTCAGCTTGTTCCAAGGCATAGTCGTGTGCTAGTAAGGCTTGTTCTTCACGCATACGTAGTTGACTAAACATCTTCCTGTCCTCCTCGGACCAGCTCTTGTAGTCCAGCAGTTGATCTGCCTGGCTGATGGCTCGCTCCGGTTGTTGAGTAAAGGGCTTGTTCCCAAAAAACTCCAACCAGGGCTTGCGAACCTCGTCTTTGCTGGTTTCTCTGTATTTTTTTAATTCCAAGAACGCCATCTTGACCAGATGGTTTTCTTGTCCATTGTTTGTGATGGTTAAGACCTCACCTGTCGTGTCTTCGCGCATACTGAAACTGTGGAAAGCTAGATCATCTTGGAAATAATTACTATCCACAATAGCTATTGCGTAAACAGGTGCGATATGCTTGTAACTCTGGTGGGTATCACCTTCTCGTTGGCGAATTTTTTCAAGATTTTGATTAACCTGACTGCACAAGTAAGCCCACAGGCGATTGATGAAAAAATTCTGATGATGGACTTGGATTTCGATGATAACCTGTGTGCCATTGTCCAACTCCGCCAAGACGTCTATACCGGTATAGAAATCCTGCGCTAAATAAGGCAGGGAAGGCAAGACGTGAATATTGCTTCCCTCCAAAATCGTCACACTTTTGGCTGGTAAATCCAGCATATCGCGAATAAATTGACAAGTGATTTCTGGATTACTGAAAATTTTCTTAGCAACCAGGTCATTGGTTGGGCTGATGCCTGGATGACGTACAGTCATATTTCTTCTCCTTTCATTATAGCACATTTTTTAATCTAATTTGCTAGATTTGATGCTTCTATCTATTTATTCGGAAAAGAAATTAAAAAGCCAAACTAAAAATCAATTTATTTTAACATCTCTGAACTTGCTCTCAAAAAATGTCATCTACAAGGATGACGACTCCCAAAACTCTAACAAGTTACATCCTGCAAAAATCAACACAACGAACAAATCGTATCCGGTCTTACATAAGCCTTGGAGCATACGTTTCAACATGGAACTTTTTACTACAACTTGTCCTAAAATAACGGTTTACACAAGTATTTTTCCTAATGGATTGTCTAGGTAAAGAACCATAGTAACTATTAACCTCCATCCAGGACAAAACAAGCACTTTTCTACAGCAACTCAGGAAATCACCTAGCTAGGCTTACTTTCTAACCGTTACAACAAAAACTCCACGAATCGATATTATTCGTGGAGTTTTCCTAGTGAAGCGTTTAGGTAAGCCAATTGTTACACTACGACACGAAGTTTGGCAAATCGATTACATTTGCCAAACGTAGTTAGTAAGGCAGTTAGGTAGACCACTCACTACCAGTTACGACGTAAAGTTTTACGAATCGATATTATTCGTAAAACTTTACTAGTGGAGCGCCTAGCCAAGTTCCATATAAACTTGGCGTTAGTTACTTAGATTGTTACACAATCAAGTAGGCTTACTGAATCACATCTTCTCCTCTAACTCTACGTCTGGATACTTGTCCGCAAACCAACGGAGGGCAAAGTCATTTTCAAAGAGGAAGACTGGTTGGTCAAAACGGTCTTTGGCCAAGATATTTCGGCTTGATGACATCCGTTCATCCAAGTCCTCAGGCTTGATCCAACGAACGGTCTTCTTACCCATTGGACTCATGACCACTTCTGCATTGTACTCGCCTTCCATACGGTGTTTAAAGACTTCAAACTGGAGTTGACCTACAGCTCCCAGCATGTACTCGCCTGTTTGGTAATTCTTATAAAGCTGAACGGCTCCTTCTTGCACCAGTTGCTCAATCCCCTTGTGGAAGATTTCTGCTTCATAACGTTCTTAGCAGAAACTTTCATGAAAATTTACTAGGA
>NZ_KQ970290.1:5579-9219 GCF_001579035.1 Streptococcus mitis
CATTCTCACGACTTTCCGCCATAAACTGAGTCACATTCGAAAGTTTAGCCCCCTTACCAGTACGAGGCAGATTGACGCTCATACCGCGCTCAAATTCGCCAGATACGATACGGACAAAGGCGATACGGTCACGGTGACGAGGGTCCATGTTGGCTTGGATTTTAAAGACAAATCCTGAGAAATCCTTGTCGTGAGGATCCACAATTTCGCCATCTGTTTTCTTGTGACCATGTGGTTCTGGAGCAAACTTGAGAAAAGTCTCAAGGAAGGTCTGCACACCAAAGTTAGTAAGGGCTGAACCGAAGAAGACAGGTGTCAATTCTCCAGCCAGAATAGCTTCCTCTGAAAACTCATTCCCAGCTTCATTTAAAAGCTCAATATCATCCTTGACTTGCTCGTAGAAAGGATTGCTACCAAAAAGTTTGTCCCCATCGTCTAGGCTAGCAAAACGCTCATCCCCTTTATAAAGTTCTAAACGTTGGTTATAGAGGTCATACAAGCCCTCAAAGGCCTTCCCCATCCCGATAGGCCAGTTCATAGGGTAGCTAGCAATGCCCAAGATTTCTTCCAATTCTTGCAAGAGATCCAAAGGCTCACGACCGTCACGGTCCAGCTTGTTCATAAAGGTAAAGACTGGAATGCCACGATGTTTCACAACCTCAAACAATTTCTTGGTTTGCGCCTCAATACCCTTAGCAGAGTCCACGACCATGACCGCAGCATCCACCGCCATCAAGGTACGATAGGTATCTTCTGAGAAATCCTCGTGCCCTGGCGTGTCTAAAATATTCACGCGCTTGCCGTCGTAGTCAAATTGCATCACAGATGAAGTAACCGAAATCCCACGTTGTTTCTCGATGTCCATCCAGTCAGACTTGGCAAAAGTCCCCGTTTTCTTTCCTTTTACGGTACCAGCTTCACGAATCTCGCCCCCAAAGTAGAGCAACTGCTCAGTGATGGTTGTTTTCCCCGCGTCAGGGTGGGAGATGATGGCAAAGGTACGGCGTTTCTTAATTTCTTCTTGAATATTCATAAGTTCTCTTTCTTTAGATTCTCTATTTTTCTTGTTTCAATAGCTAAGAATGATTTCTACATTGGATTTTACCATTCCTTTCAACACTTCATTATATCGGATTTTAGCATTTTTTTCAATTTCTATTTCTTTTCACTTCCCCCTCCCTTATTTATAGGAAAATATGGTAAAATAGAACAGACTAAAAATCATCATTTCACGAAAGGATGCAAGATGAAAATTACGCAAGAAGAGGTAACACACGTTGCCAATCTTTCAAAATTAAGATTCTCTGAAGAAGAAACTGCTGCCTTTGCAACTACCTTATCTAAGATTGTTGACATGGTTGAATTGCTGGGCGAAGTTGACACAACTGGTGTCGCACCGACTACAACCATGGCTGACCGCAAGACTGTACTCCGCCCTGATATGGCCGAAGAAGGAACAGACCGTGATCGCTTGTTTAAAAACGTACCTGAAAAAGACAACTACTATATCAAGGTGCCAGCTATCCTAGACGATGGAGGAGATGCCTAATGACTTTTAACAATAAAACCATTGAAGACTTGCACAATCTCCTTGTTTCTAAGGAAATTTCAGCAACGGAATTGACACAAGCTACGCTTGAAGATATCAAGTCTCGCGAGACAGCTATCAACGCTTTTGTTACCATCGCTGAGGAGCAAGCCCTTGCTCAAGCCAAGGCTATTGACCAAGCTGGAATCGATGCTGATAATGTCCTATCAGGAATTCCACTTGCAGTTAAAGATAATATCTCTACTGACGGTATTCTCACAACTGCTGCCTCAAAAATGCTCTACAACTATGAGCCAATCTTTGATGCGACAGCCGTTGCCAATGCAAAATCTAAAGGTATGATTGTTGTTGGGAAAACCAACATGGACGAATTTGCCATGGGTGGTTCTGGTGAGACTTCTCACTATGGTGCCACTAAAAACGCTTGGGATCAAGGAAAAGTTCCTGGTGGATCATCAAGTGGTTCTGCCGCAGCCGTAGCTTCTGGGCAAGTCCGCTTGTCACTTGGTTCTGACACTGGTGGTTCTATCCGCCAACCTGCTGCCTTCAACGGAATCGTTGGTCTCAAACCAACCTACGGAACAGTTTCACGTTTCGGTCTCATTGCCTTCGGTAGCTCATTAGACCAGATTGGGCCTTTTGCTCCAACTGTTAAAGAAAATGCCCTCTTGCTCAACGCTATTGCCAGCGAAGATGCCAAAGACTCTACTTCTGCCCCTGTCCGCATTGCCGACTTTACTTCAAAAATCGGTCAAGACATCAAGGGCATGAAAATTGCTTTACCTAAGGAATACCTCGGTGAAGGAATTGATCCAGAGGTTAAGGAAACCATTCTGAATGCTGCTAAGCACTTTGAAAAACTGGGTGCTATCGTTGAAGAAGTCAGCCTTCCTCACTCTAAATACGGAGTTGCCGTTTACTACATCATCGCTTCATCAGAAGCTTCATCAAACTTGCAACGTTTTGATGGTATCCGTTACGGCTACCGTGCAGAGGATGCGACTAATCTTGATGAAATCTATGTAAACAGCCGTAGCCAAGGTTTCGGTGAAGAAGTGAAACGTCGTATCATGCTAGGTACATTCAGTCTTTCATCAGGTTACTACGATGCTTACTACAAGAAGGCTGGTCAAGTCCGTACCCTCATCATCCAAGATTTCGAAAACGTCTTTGCGGATTACGATTTGATTTTGGGTCCAACTGCTCCAAGTGTTGCTTATGACTTGGACTCACTCAACCATGACCCAGTTGCCATGTACTTGGCTGACCTCTTGACTATACCTGTAAACTTGGCAGGACTGCCTGGAATTTCGATTCCTGCTGGATTCGCTCAAGGACTACCTGTCGGTCTGCAATTGATTGGTCCTAAGTACTCTGAGGAAACTATTTACCAAGCTGCTGCTGCTTTTGAAGCAACAACAGACCACCACAAACAACAACCCGTGATTTTTGGAGGTGACAACTAATGAACTTTGAAACAATCATTGGACTTGAAGTCCACGTAGAGCTCAACACCAATTCAAAAATCTTCTCACCTACTTCTGCCCACTTTGGAAATGACCAAAACGCCAACACTAACGTGATTGACTGGTCTTTCCCAGGAGTTCTGCCGGTTCTCAACAAAGGTGTTGTCGATGCCGGTATCAAGGCTGCTCTTGCCCTCAACATGGACATCCATAAAAAGATGCACTTTGACCGCAAAAACTACTTCTACCCTGATAATCCAAAGGCCTACCAAATTTCTCAGTTTGATGAGCCAATCGGTTATAACGGTTGGATTGAAGTGGAGCTTGAAGACGGTACGACTAAGAAAATCGGTATCGAACGTGCCCACCTAGAGGAAGACGCTGGTAAAAACACCCACGGTACAGATGGCTACTCTTACGTTGACCTCAACCGCCAAGGGGTACCCTTGATTGAGATTGTATCTGAAGCCGACATGCGTTCCCCAGAGGAAGCCTACGCTTATCTAACAGCCCTCAAGGAAGTTATCCAGTACGCTGGCATTTCTGACGTTAAGATGGAAGAGGGTTCTATGCGTGTGGATGCCAATATCTCTCTTCGTCCGTATGGTCAAGAAAAATTCGGTAC
>NZ_KQ970290.1:9515-11779 GCF_001579035.1 Streptococcus mitis
CGCTCAGGGGGGCAAATCCGCCAAGAAACACGCCGTTATGATGAAGCTAACAAAGCAACCATCCTCATGCGTGTTAAGGAAGGAGCTGCAGACTACCGCTACTTCCCAGAACCAGACCTACCTCTCTTTGAAATTTCAGACGAGTGGATTGAGGAAATGCGTACTGAATTGCCAGAGTTTCCAAAAGAACGCCGTGCGCGCTACGTATCTGACCTTGGCTTGTCAGACTACGATGCTAGCCAGTTGACTGCAAATAAAGTCACTTCTGATTTCTTTGAAAAAGCTGTTGCTCTTGGTGGTGATGCCAAGCAAGTCTCTAACTGGCTCCAAGGAGAAGTTGCTCAATTCTTGAATGCTGAAGGAAAAACACTAGAACAAATCGAATTGACACCAGAAAACTTGGTTGAAATGATTGCCATCATCGAAGATGGCACTATCTCTTCTAAGATTGCCAAGAAAGTCTTTGTCCACCTAGCTAAAAATGGTGGTGGTGCGCGTGAATACGTTGAGAAAGCAGGTATGGTTCAAATCTCAGATCCAGCTGTCTTGATTCCAATTATCCACCAAGTCTTTGCGGATAACGAAGCTGCTGTTGCCGACTTCAAGTCAGGCAAACGCAACGCAGATAAGGCCTTTACAGGATTCCTTATGAAAGCAACCAAAGGCCAAGCCAACCCACAAGTCGCCCTTAAACTCCTTGCCCAAGAATTGGCGAAGTTGAAAGAAGATTAATATGTAAAAGAAACCAGCCCTAAGGTTGGTTTTTTTCGCTCCTAACAAATCCCAATAACTATTTTGGCTTTATTTCCAGAAGATTTTATGGTAAAATGAAGAGTAATAATATTTATTAAAGAGGTAAAAACATGATTGAAGCAAGCAAATTGAAAGCTGGTATGACATTTGAAACTGCAGACGGAAAATTAATCCGCGTTTTGGAAGCTAGCCACCACAAACCAGGTAAAGGGAACACAATCATGCGTATGAAATTACGTGATGTCCGTACTGGTTCTACATTTGACACAAGCTACCGTCCAGAAGAAAAATTCGAACAAGCTATTATCGAAACTGTTCCAGCTCAATACTTGTACAAAATGGATGAAACTGCCTACTTCATGAACACTGAAACTTACGACCAATACGAAATCCCAGTCGTAAACGTTGAAAATGAATTGCTTTACATCCTTGAAAACTCTGATGTGAAAATCCAATTCTACGGAACTGAAGTAATCGGTGTCACTGTACCAACTACTGTTGAATTGACAGTTGCTGAAACACAACCATCTATCAAAGGTGCTACTGTTACAGGTTCTGGTAAACCAGCGACTATGGAAACTGGACTTGTTGTCAACGTTCCTGACTTCATCGAAGCTGGACAAAAATTGATCATCAACACTGCAGAAGGAACTTACGTTTCTCGTGCCTAATCTCTAGAAAGAGGTCATTCTATGGGAATTGAAGAACAATTTGGCGAAATCGTTATCGCTCCACGTGTACTTGAAAAAATCATTGCCATCGCAACTGCTAAAGTTGATGGTGTCCACTCATTTTCAAATAAATCCGTATCTGACACCCTATCAAAACTCTCTCTTGGTCGTGGAGTCTACTTAAAAGAAAGCAACGAAGAGCTAACTGCTGACATCTATCTCTACCTTGAGTACGGTGTGAAAGTACCTAAAGTTGCTATGGCTATCCAAAAAGCTGTTAAGGACGCTGTTCGTAATATGGCTGATGTGGAACTTTCTGTTGTCAATATTCACGTTGCTGGAATCGTTCCGGATAAAACTCCGAAACCAGAGTTGAAAGATCTGTTTGACGAGGACTTCCTTAATGACTAGTCCATTATTAGAATCTAGACGCGAACTTCGTAAATGTGCTTTTCAAGCTCTTATGAGCCTTGAATTCGGCACAGATATGGAAACAGCTTGTCACTTTGCCTACACACATGACCGTGAAGATGCTGATGTGCAAATCCCAGCCTTTCTTCTAAACTTGGTTTCTGGCGTTCAAGCTCAAAAAGACGAGTTGGATAAACAAATCAACCAGCACCTCAAGTCAGGCTGGACAGTTGAACGATTGACCTTGATCGAAAAAAATTTACTACGCTTGGGAATCTTTGAAATCACATCATTTGATACACCTCAGCTGGTAGCAGTCAATGAAGCCATTGAACTTGCCAAGAATTTTTCAGATCAAAAATCGGCCCGTTTTATCAACGGACTGCTTAGTCAATTTGTGACAGAAGAAAATGAATAATCGAAAAGGTG
>NZ_KQ970290.1:11883-12631 GCF_001579035.1 Streptococcus mitis
AGCCTGCGGCTAGTTTCCTAGTTTGCTCTTTGATTTTCATTGAGTACATAAAAACTAGAACTGACTGCCAGTTCTAGTTTTTGCGTATGCTGAAATATTAGTATTTTCTAAATCGTTGATAGCGTTCTTCCAACAACTCTTCTAGCGGTTTTTGTGAAAGTAGAGCTAGCTCAGCTTGGAGTTCTTTTTTGATACTCTTAATCAGTTCTTTACTAGAAAGTCCTGCTTCAGAAATCACCTTATCTACCACGTCCATTTCTAACAGCTCATGCGAAGTGATTTTCATCAGTTCTGCCGCTTCCATGGCACGACTGCCATCCTTCCATAGAATAGAAGCAAAACCTTCTGGACTGAGAATAGCATAAATAGAATTTTCCAGCATCCAAACACGGTCCGCAACGGCTAGAGCCAGAGCACCACCTGAACCACCTTCACCGATAATGATAGCAATAATCGGAACTTTCAGGTCACTCATTTCCATGAGATTGCGAGCAATAGCTTCTCCCTGTCCACGTTCTTCCGCTCCCACACCAGGATAGGCACCTGCAGTATTGATAAAAGTCACAACTGGACGACCAAACTTTTCAGCCTGTTTCATCAAACGTAGGGCCTTGCGGTAGCCTTCTGGATGCGGTTGACCAAAATTCCGCTTGAGATTATCTTGTAAACTCTTGCCTTTTTGGATACCAACCATTGTTACAGCTTGGTCTCCAAGCCAGCCGATACCACCAACAACTGCACCATCGTC
>NZ_KQ970290.1:12874-14831 GCF_001579035.1 Streptococcus mitis
AGAACCCCCTCCGTGCAATCTGACTAGGCTAGCAATCGTATCTGGCAAATCTCTTCTTTTGACAATAGCATCCACAAAACCATGTTCCAATAGGAATTCTGCCTTTTGGAACCCCTCAGGCAAGCTTTCACGAACCGTGTTTTCAATCACACGACGCCCAGCAAAACCAACCAAACTTTGTGGTTCAGCCAGAATGATATCGCCTTCCATAGCGAAAGAAGCTGTCACACCACCTGTCGTTGGATCTGTCAAAATGGTCAGATAAAAGAGACCAGCATTTGAATGGCGTTTAACTGCTGCAGAAATCTTGGCCATCTGCATGAGACTCATGATTCCTTCCTGCATACGGGCTCCACCAGAAGCTGTGAATAGGACAACCGGCAATTTTTCGACAGTCGCATACTCAAACAAACGAGTGATTTTTTCCCCTACAACTGTACCCATAGAAGCCATGATAAAGTTGGAATCCATAATCCCAAGAGCCACAGTCTGACCTTTAATAAGAGCAGTTCCTGTCACAACAGCTTCGTCCAGACCAGTTTTTTCACGCATAGTTGCTAGTTTCTTTTGGTAACCAGGGAAATGCAAGGGATCCTTGCTTTCAATCCCTGTAAACAATTCCTTGAAGGTTCCCATATCAATCGTCAAAGCCAAGCGTTCTTGGGCAGAAATACGAAAGGTATAGCTACAGTGCGGACAGATACGCTCACTTCCCAGATCCTTCTGATAAATGGTATGCTTACAGCCTGGACACTGGGAGAATAATTCATCTGGAACCTCTGGCTTTGCTTGAGGTTTTTCCCTAACCGAACGATTGGGATTGATTCGAATATACTTATCTTTTTTACTAAATAGAGCCATTGATTCCCCTTTTCGGTTTAAACTCTTGAAGTCATTTTATTCTTTTTCTTGATATTTAGGTAAGAAGGTTTCCATCAAGAAAGAAGTATCATAATCCCCAGCAATGACATTGCGATTTGAAATAAGGTCAAGCTGGAAATCTGCATTGGTCTGCACTCCTTCTATCTCTAATTCATAGAGGGCACGTTGCATTTTCATCAAGGCATCAAAACGATTTTCGCCGTGTACGATGATTTTTGCGATCATACTATCATAATAAGGCGGAATGGTGTAACCTGGATAAACTGCTGAATCCACGCGCAAGCCAACTCCACCACTTGGCAGATAGAGATTGGTAATCTTACCTGGACTTGGAGCAAAGTTGAAGGCTGGGTTTTCTGCATTGATACGACACTCGATGGCATGACCGCGTAGGACAATATCTTCTTGCTTAACAGACAAAGGCTGACCTGCCGCAATGCGAATCTGTTCCTTAACGATATCCACACCTGAAACAAACTCTGTTACTGGATGCTCTACCTGAACACGTGTATTCATCTCCATGAAATAGAAATTACTACTTGCTTCATCAAGAAGAAACTCAATGGTTCCTGCATTTTCATAACCAACAGACTCTGCCGCTCGAACAGCAGCCGCACCGATTTCATGGCGTAGCGTTTTGCCAATTGCAATCGAAGGACTTTCTTCCAAAACCTTTTGGTTATTCCGTTGAAGAGAACAATCCCGTTCCCCCAAGTGAATCACATGTCCATGTTCATCTCCTAGGATTTGAACTTCGATGTGACGAGCTGGATAGATAACCCGTTCAATGTACATGGCACCATTGCCATAATTGGCCTTGGCCTCACTAGATGCAGTTTCAAAGGCGGAAACGAGGTCTTCTGGTTTTTCAACCTTACGAATCCCTTTACCGCCACCACCTGCTGAAGCCTTGAGCATAACAGGATAGCCAATTTTTTCAGCAACAATCAAAGCTTCCTCAGAGTTATGCACTTCTCCATCTGAACCTGGTATAACAGGCACGCCTGCTTTGATCATCTGAGCGCGCGCATTGATCTTATCCCCCACTCATATCCATGACATGACCAGATGGGCC
>NZ_KQ970290.1:14923-26935 GCF_001579035.1 Streptococcus mitis
CAGATGGGCCGATAAACTTGATACCAACTTCTTCACACATGGTCGCAAATTTGGAATTTTCACTGAGAATACCAAAACCGGGGTGAATAGCTTCTGCCTCAGTCAAGACTGCAGCTGATAGAACCGCATTGATATTAAGATAAGACTCTGTTGCCTTGCCAGGACCGATACAAACTGCTTCATCTGCCAAAAGCGTATGAAGGGCTTCCTTATCAGCAGTCGAATAAACCGCCACCGTCGCAATCCCCAATTCACGCGCCGCACGGATAATCCGAACCGCAATTTCACCACGATTGGCAATTAAAATTTTTCGAAACATGGAGAACCTCCTTAGTTCCCTATTGCAAAGGTAAGAGTACCACTAGCTGCAAGCTTGCCATCCACTTCAGCCTTTGCTTCAACCACGGCAATGGTGCCACGACGTTTTACAAAAGTCGCTGTCATAAGCAATTGGTCTCCTGGTACAACCTGCTTCTTGAACTTAACCTTGTCCATACCAGCGTAAAAGACCAGTTTCCCTTTATTTTCAGGTTTTGACAACTCCAACACACCAGCTGTTTGCGCCAAGGCCTCCATGATGAGAACCCCTGGCATAACTGGATATTGAGGAAAATGGCCATTAAAGAAGGGCTCATTGATGGTCACATTTTTGATAGCAACAATGGTATCCTCACTCACTTCCAAGACACGGTCTACTAGGAGCATAGGATAACGGTGGGGAAGGGCTTCTTTGATTCCTTGAATATCGATCATTTGATACGTACCAATCCTTTACCAAATTCAACCATTTCTTCGTTAGAAACGAGAATTTCCGTTACCACACCATCCTTAGGAGCTGGGATTTCATTCATGACTTTCATGGCTTCGATAATCACTAGTGTTTGACCTTTTTTAACACTATCACCAACTGTGACGAAGGCAGGTTTATCAGGACCAGCAGCCAAGTAAGCCACCCCAACAAGTGGGCTCTCTACAACATCTCCCTCAGCAGCCACACTTGCTTCGGCTGGTGCCGAAGTTTCTTCCACTATAGTTTCTGCTGGAGCAGATGTAGGAGCTACTGGACTTGGTGTTGCTAGAACAGGTGCTGGAGTAACTTGAGGTGCAACTTCAGATACAAGTCTCGCTTCATTCTTGCTAAACTGCAACTCATCCGTCCCATTTTTATAAGAAAATTCTCTCAAACTTGATTGGTCAAATTGAGCCATCAAGTCTTTAATATCGTTTAAATTCATACTTATTTATTCTCCCAACGTTTGAAAGCAAGAACTGCATTGTGGCCACCAAAACCAAAAGTATTTGAAATAGCGTATGGAATTTCTTGCTCCAAGCCTTGTCCATAAACGACATTGGCTTCGATATAATCTGATACTTCACTTGTTCCAGCTGTCATTGGTACAAAGTTATGACGCATAGCTTCGATTGTGACGATAGCTTCTACCGCACCTGCAGCACCCAGCAAATGTCCTGTGAATGATTTGGTTGATGATACAGGTACTTCCTTACCAAGAACAGCTACGATCGCACCGCTTTCTCCTTTTTCATTAGCAGGAGTTGACGTTCCATGAGCATTGACATAGGCTACTTGCTCTGGAGAAATCTCAGCTTCCTCCAAGGCTAGTTTGATGGCCTTGATAGCTCCCTGACCTTCTGGATGTGGTGAAGTCATGTGGTAGGCATCACAAGTATTTCCGTAACCAACCACTTCAGCCAGGATAGTAGCGCCACGTTTTTCGGCGTGTTCCAGACTTTCAAGAACCAACATCCCTGAACCTTCTCCCATTACAAAACCATTACGGTCCTTATCAAATGGGATAGACGCACGAGTTGGATCCTCTGTAGTAGAGAGAGCTGTTAGGGCTTGGAAACCAGCAATAGCAAAAGGTGTGATAGAAGCTTCTGAACCACCTACCAACATAACATCTTGAAAACCAAACTTAATGGAGCGGAAGGCATCTCCAATCGCGTCATTTGATGAAGCGCAGGCAGTATTGATGGATTTACAAACACCATTTGCTCCAAAACGCATAGCAACATTTCCTGAAGCCATATTTGGCAAGGCTTTTGGAAGGGTCAATGGTTTCACACGTTTTGGTCCTTTGTCATGGAGGCGAAGCACTTGATCTTCAATTTCCTTGATTCCACCAATACCAGAAGCAACGATAACACCAAAACGATCCTTGTCAAGTGCCTCTACATCAAGACCTGCATGATTAACAGCTTCTTGGGCCGCATACAAGGCATATAAAGAATAGTTATCAAAACGATTGGTATCTTTCTTAACAAAGTATTTATCAAAAGGAAAATCTTGGATTTCTGCCGCATTATGCACATCAAAGTCACTATGATCAAATTTTGTAATTTGACCAATTCCGATTTTTCCAGTTGTCAAACTATTCCAAAATTCTTCTGGTGTATTTCCGATTGGAGATGTCACTCCATAACCTGTTACTACTACGCGATTTAGTTTCATCTTTCTCACCTCTAGCTTTTGCTACATACTGAGGCCGCCATCAATGGCAACCACTTGACCAGTTAGATAATCTTGGCCTGCTAAAAATACTGTCAAATCTGCAACCTGTTCTGCCTGCCCAAATTCTTTCATAGGAATTTGCGCCAGCATGGCATCTTTTACCTTGTCTGATAGAACAGCTGTCATATCGGACTCAATCATTCCAGGTGCAATAGCATTAACCCTGATATTGCGATTGGCCACTTCACGCGCCACAGACTTGGTAAAACCAATCAAGCCAGCCTTAGAAGCAGCATAGTTAGCTTGGCCGATATTTCCCATCAAACCAACAACACTAGACATATTAATGATAGCACCTTCTCTGGCTTTCATCATCGGTTTCAAGACTGATTGTGTCATGTTAAAGGCACCAGTCAGATTCACTTTAAGCACTTTTTCAAAATCTGCTTCTGTCATCTTGAGCATCAGGGTATCTTGGGTAATCCCTGCATTGTTGACCAAAACGTCTACTGAACCCAGCTCTGCAATAGCTTGCTCAACCATGCGCTTAGCGTCTGCAAAATCGGATACATCTCCTGAAATGGGAACCACCTTGACACCGTAGTCTGAAAACTCAGCGAGCAATTCTTCTGAAATTGCACCACGACTGTTTAAGACAATGTTGGCTCCTGCTTGAGCAAACTTGTGGGCAATGGCAAGACCAATCCCACGACTCGAACCTGTAATAAAGATATTTTTATTTTTTAGTTGCATTCTTTTCTCCTGTTTCCTCTTATATTTGTGGGAGAAGGGATTACTCGTTTTCTAGCAAGGCTTCCAAACTCGCCTGATCTTCAACATTAGCTAGTTTAGCCGTTTTATCAATTTTTTTGACAAAGCCTGACAAGACTTTCCCCGGTCCAATCTCGATAAAGTTGGTTACTCCTGCTTCTTGCATAACTGCAATACTTTCATAAAAACGAACTGGTTCCTTGACCTGACGCGTCAAGAGTTGAGCAATGTCTTCTTTTTTCATAACTGTAGCTTCTGTATTGCCGACTAGGAGACAAGTGAAATCTGAAAAACTTACCTGAGCTAGAGTTTCAGCTAGTTTCTGACTAGCAGGCTCAAGGAGAGCGGTATGAAAGGGACCTGAAACCTTAAGAGGAATCAAGCGTTTAGCTCCTGCTTCCTGCAAGAGTTCAACAGCTCGATCAACTGCATCCACTTCTCCACCAATCACGATTTGTGCAGGTGTATTATAGTTAGCTGGAGTAACCACTCCAAGTTCAGAAGCTTTTTGACAGGCTTCCTCAATGACCTCTACTGGTGTATTGAGAACTGCTACCATCTTACCAGAGCCAGCAGGAGCCGCTTCTTCCATATAGGCTCCACGCTTAGCAACCAAGGCTACCGCATCTTCAAAATCCAAGGCACCGCTGGCCACCAAGGCAGAGTATTCTCCAAGAGACAAACCAGCAACCATATCAGGCTGATAGCCCTTTTCTTGCAATAATCGGTAAATAGCAACTGAAGTTGCTAAAATAGCTGGTTGCGTATAGCGAGTCTGATTAAGTTTTTCTTCTTCCGTATCGATAAGATGACGCAAATCATAACCGAGTACCTGACTCGCTTGATCAATCGTTTCTTCGACAATCGGATACTGATCATAGAGATCCCGTCCCATCCCTAGATACTGAGCACCTTGACCAGCAAATAAAAAGGCTGTTTTAGTCATTTCTTACAACTCCTGCCCAGCGAGAGGCTTCTTCTTGAATTTTCTTAGCTGCTCCGTAATACAAATCTTTTAGGATTTCTTCAACGGTTTCTTCTTTGGAAACAAGGCCTGCGATTTGACCTGCCATAACAGATCCACCATCCACATCTCCGTGAACAACCGCTTTAGCTAGAGCACCGGCTCCCATTTGTTCAAAGATTTCTAAATCAGGATTTTCTTGTTTAAAGGCATCTTTCTCAGCTTTTTCAAAATCACGAGTCAATTGATTTTTAATAGCACGAACAGCATGGCCAAAGTGTTGAGCTGAAATCGTAGTATCAATATCTCTAGCTTTTAAAATCTTGGCCTTGTAATTTGGATGTGCATTAGACTCTTTGGCAACGACAAAACGCGTTCCAACCTGAACAGCCTCTGCCCCTAGCATAAAGCCAGCCGCAGCACCCTCACCATCCGCAATCCCTCCTGCCGCAATAACAGGGATAGATACAGCTGCCGCCACTTGACGCACCAAGGTCATGGTTGTTAATTTACCGATATGTCCCCCAGCTTCCATTCCTTCTGCAATAACGGCGTCTGCACCGATTTTTTTCATGCGTTTAGCTAGGGCAACACTTGGTACAACAGGAATAACTGTGATCCCAGCTTCATGGAAGCGTTCCATGTATTTTCCAGGATTTCCTGCGCCTGTTGTCACTACCTTAACTCCTTCCTCGATAACAAGGTCTACAATATCTTCCACAAAGGGAGACAAGAGCATGATGTTGACACCAAAAGGTTTATCCGTTAACGATTTGATCTTGTCAATATTTGCCTTGACGACTTCTTTCGGGGTCATTCCCCCCACCGATAATGCCTAGTCCTCCAGCCTTAGAAACAGCCCCTGCCAAATCACCATCAGCAACCCAGGCCATTCCTCCTTGGAAAATAGGATACTCAATGTTCAATAATTCTGTAATACGCGTTTTCATAGTGCCTCCATCGTTTCTTGCTTACGTAATAGTTCGATACTGTCATAATTTGACAATCAAACTATTGCCTAAACAAGAGGGAGCGGGTTTCCCTACTCCTTCTATCTTCTATTCTGCTTATTTTGTTTGCTCTTCAACGTAGGCAACCAAGTCACCAACTGTTTTCAAGTCATCTTCTGCTTCGATTTGGATATCAAAAGCATCTTCGATTTCTGAGATTACTTGGAACAAGTCCAATGAATCTGCATCCAAATCATCAAAAGTTGATTCAAGTGTTACTTCTGATGCGTCTTTTCCAAGTTCTTCAACGATAATTTCTTGTACTTTTTCAAATACTGCCATGATAGGACTCCTTTAAAATAAATAGTTTTTTATAACAATGTGTTCACCACATGATTACCTAAATTGTAAGAATGAGCGTGCCCCAGGTCAAGCCTCCACCGAAGCCTGATAGCAGAACAGTCTGGCTACCATCTAAAGGGATGAGCCCTTGTTCTACACACTCTGAAAGTAAAATCGGGATACTGGCTGCACTGGTATTACCATATTCCATCATATTAGCTGGAAGTTTGTCTCGGTCAACACCAATTTTTCTAGCCATCTTATCCAAAATACGGATATTAGCCTGATGAAGTAGCAGATAATCCAAGTCTGTCGCCTCTACAGGAGATTCTTCAATAGTCTGTTTGATAGACTTGGCTACATCTCGAATGGCAAAATCAAAGACTGCGCGCCCATCCATCTTCAAAAATGAATCTGCATTTTCTTGATCTGAAAATGGAGAATGCAGGCCTGAATGCCCATAAGTTAGACACTCGCTTCGTGAACCATCGCTATTGAGACTCTCCGCTAGGAAATGTTGCTTATCGCTAGCTTCTAACAAGACGCCACCAGCACCATCTCCAAACAACACAGCTGTTGATCGATCTGACCAATCGACTGCCTTAGAGAGGGTTTCACTACCAATCACCAAGCCTTTTTGAAAGCGACCGGAAGCGATAAACTTTTCAGCAGTTGAAAGAGCAAATACAAATCCACTACAAGCAGCTGTTAGGTCAAAAGCAAAGGCCTTATTAGCACCAATATTGGCTTGAACACGAGCAGCTGTAGAGGGCATCATCGAATCTGGAGTAATAGTAGCTAGGATGATAAAATCCAGCTCTTCCCCTGTGATTTCAGCTTTTGCCATCAGTTTCTTAGCAACTTCCGTAGCCAAATCACTGGTAGATTCTGTTCTTGAAATATGCCTTTGTCGTATTCCCGTCCGACTTGAAATCCACTCATCATTGGTATCCATAATCTGAGCCAAGTCGTGATTTGTAACCACTTGCTCTGGCACATAATGAGCAACCTGGCTTATTTTTGCAAAAGCCATTATTTCAAATCCTCCAAAAATTGATAAAGATTGGTCAAACCTTTGCTCATAACATCAATTTCTTCCTTACTCATACCATCAATGATTTTTTCAACCATGGCCTTGTGGAAGCGTTTATGCAGCCTATGAACCAAGCGACCCTTCTTTGTCAAATGTAGATGCACCACACGACGATCCTGCTCTGAGCGAATGCGTTCAATGTAACCCTTGCGTTCGAGATTATTCAAACTAGTCGTAACTGTCCCAAGAGTCACCATCAACTCTTTTGACACTTGACTTGGTGTCACGTCTGGGAATTTCCCAATCACATCAATCGTATGCATTTCTTTGATGGAGATATCCTTGAAACGACTACCTCTCAAGCTCACTTCCTCAATGACAAGGACATTGTTAAATATAGATGTTAAATATTCGTTAATTCGTTGGTAGTCCATTTTTCATATCCCTCCTTCTCAAAAAAACTTTTACAATCAAAACATTTGACAAGAGAATTATATCAAAGTTCAAAGAATGATGCAAGTATTTTTTTATTTTCCTGTAAATTTAGGTCTTCTTCTCTCAGAATGGGCCCGCACTCCTTCTTTGAAATCCTCTGTTTGAGCTAAGGATTCCTGTAGGTTCAGTTCTAAAGTAGCGTAATCCTGCCAGTCTTTAAATTGGCTCTCCCAAACCAACTTCTTAATGGCTACATAGGAATTACTTGAACCACGTCTTAATTTTTTAAGAAGCTGTTCTCTCGTCTTTTCAAGTTTATCAGCTTCGGAAACACGGTAAACTAGCCCCCACTCCAGAGCTTTTTCTGCGGTCAAAGCCTCTCCTGTCATGGCTAATTGAGTTGCACGCGTCACACCGATACTGCGACTCAAGAGATGAATCCCACCTGCATCTGGAGCCAAACCAACGCCAACAAAGGCTTGGATAAATTTAGCCTTATCCGTTGCCAAACAGAAATCTGCCGCAACAGCCATATTGGCTGCGGCACCTGCAACAGCACCGTCAACCTCCATTAAAACAGGTTTGGCTATTTGTTTGATTTTATAAGAAATCGTATTGACCAACTCTGCGATTTTTGTCAATGATGGAATATCATCCTCATCCACTGCCCGCTTCATCTCTACCAAGTCTCCCCCAACTGAAAAGACTTTGCCATTGGCATTGATTAAGATAAAATGCACAGCCGGATCCTCTTCTGCCAGAGTCAGCGCTTCTAAAATCTCCTCACACATGGGAATATGAAAACCATTTGCGACCTCAGGACGATTTAAGGTAAGGATTGCCAAGTCCTCTTCAAGCTGATAAATAATATGTTCCATCTGGACTCCTTTTTATTTTATAAGCAGTTTAAATTGTTTCATTATCAAAGTATATCTTTTTTAAAACTCGAAAGCAAGAAAAAATCAACCAAAAGTGTCTCAGCCGATAAGAAAGGCTCGCTTTATCCTAGAAAGCATCTTATTTTCTTCATTGAAAAAAGGCTTTCTTTCTGCTATAATCGTATAAAATACTTACTTTAGGAGTTCTTATGAAGGTTGTTAAATTTGGAGGTAGCTCTCTTGCCTCTGCTGGTCAATTAGAAAAAGTTTTAAACATTGTCAAAAGCGATAAAGAGCGTCGTTTTGTAGTCGTTTCTGCGCCTGGTAAACGCAATGCTGAAGATACTAAGGTTACGGATGCCTTGATTAAATACTACCGTGATTATGTTGCTGGTAACGATATTAGCAAGAGCCAAAACTGGATTATCGACCGCTATGCTGCTATGGTTAGTGAATTGGGACTAAAACCAGCTGTGCTAGAAAAAATTTCTAAAAGCATTCGCGCCTTGGCCACTCTTCCTATCGAAGAAAATGAATTTCTCTACGACACTTTCCTAGCAGCCGGTGAAAACAACAATGCCAAATTGATTGCTGCCTACTTTAACCAAAATGGGATTGATGCACGCTATGTTCACCCTCGAGAAGCTGGTATTGTGGTCACAAGTGAACCTGGTCACGCTCGCATTATTCCATCAAGTTATGACAAGATTGAGGAATTGACAAATACAAATGAAGTCCTTGTCATTCCTGGTTTCTTTGGAGTTACCAAGGAAAATCAAATCTGTACCTTCTCCCGTGGAGGATCGGATATTACAGGTTCTATCATTGCTGCAGGGGTTAAGGCTGACCTCTATGAAAACTTTACGGACGTTGATGGTATCTTTGCAGCCCACCCAGGCATTATCCACCAACCACACTCGATTCCTGAGTTGACCTACCGTGAAATGCGTGAGTTGGCCTATGCAGGATTCTCAGTCCTTCACGACGAAGCCCTTCTTCCTGCCTACCGTGGAAAAATTCCTCTAGTTATCAAGAATACCAACAACCCTGACCATCCAGGTACTCGTATCGTTCTAAAACATAGTAGTGATGAATTTCCAGTTGTGGGAATTGCTGGTGACTCAGGCTTTGTCAGCATCAACATGTCTAAATACCTTATGAATCGCGAGGTTGGATTCGGACGCAAGGTTCTGCAAATCCTTGAAGACCTTAACATCGGTTGGGAACATATGCCAACAGGCATCGACGATCTTTCAATCATCCTCCGTTCTCGCGAACTAACTCCTATCAAGGAAGAAGAAATCCTGCGTCAGTTGGTTCAAAAGGCTGAAGTAGACCATGCAGAAATCGAACACGACCTTTCTATCATTATGATTGTTGGAGAAAAGATGAAGAGTCATATCGGAGTAACTGCTACTGCAACTCGCGCTCTATCTGAAAATAAGATCAATATCCAGATGATGTCTCAAGGTTCTAGTGAAGTTTCTATCATGTTTGTTGTCAATAAAGACCAAGAGAAAGCAGCTATTAAAGCCCTCTACAATGCCTTTTTCGGCGAAAGTAAGGAAGACTAATCATGGCCCAATCACTTAATAAAACAGTGCTTCTCAGCACGACAGGCACTTCCTACCTCTCTATCGCTGGAAAAGTTGGGAAATTCCTTGTCGGAGATCAGGCCTTAGAATTTTACCCAGACGTCAATGTCGAACAATTTATCCAGATTCCTTGGGGGCATATCAATCAGATTGGAGCCAATGTCACTGGACGAAAAATCAGTCGCCACTTCGAAGTCTTTACAGACAAAGGAAAATTCCTCTTTGCTTCAAAAGACTCAGGTGCTATTCTCAAAATTGCTCGTGAAAAACTGGGCAATGACAAGGTCGTCAAACTTCCTACCCTGATTCAGACAATTAGCCAAAAATTTAAAAATCTATTTGCAAAAAAGTAGAAACTTTAGTATAATCATAGCAACGGATAAGTAGGTTATCTTCTTCTTTCAGAAAGTCTGCGGGTGCTGCGAGCAGATAGGAGGGATAGGTGAAATTCTACCGTTAGTAACAATTACATACACAATCAAGTGCACACCTGTGAAGTTGGATGGAACCGTGGCTCTGCCACTCCAACGCTTTGTCAGGTGTGCTTTTTTCATAAAGGAGTTCTTATGTTAGATATCAAACGTATTCGTACAGACTTTGATGCTGTCGCAGAAAAATTGGCTACACGTGGTGTCGATGCTGCTGTCTTGAATGAGATGAAAGAAATCGATGCTAAACGTCGTGACATCTTGGTCAAGGTTGAAACTTTAAAAGCAGAACGTAACACAGTTTCTGCTGAGATTGCCCAAGCTAAGCGCAACAAGGAAAATGCAGATGACAAGATTGCTGCCATGCAAAGTCTATCTGCTGAGGTCAAAGCCTTGGATGCTGAATTGGCAGAAATCGATGCTAAATTGACAGAATTTACCACTACTCTTCCAAATATTCCAGCTGACAGCGTTCCTGTTGGGGCTGACGAAGACGACAATGTGGAAGTTCGCCGTTGGGGTACTCCACGCGAGTTTGACTTTGAGCCAAAAGCTCACTGGGATCTTGGTGAAGAGCTTGATATCCTTGATTGGGAACGTGGTGGTAAGGTAACAGGCGCTCGCTTCCTCTTCTATAAAGGCCTCGGTGCTCGTTTGGAACGTGCTATCTACAACTTTATGTTGGATGAGCATGGAAAGGAAGGCTATACGGAAGTCATCACGCCTTACATGGTTAACCATGACTCTATGTTTGGTACTGGGCAATATCCAAAATTCAAGGAAGATACTTTTGAACTCAGCGACAGCAATTATGTTCTTATTCCTACAGCCGAAGTTCCTCTGACAAACTACTACCGTGATGAAATCTTGGACGGCAAAGACCTTCCAATCTACTTCACTGCTATGAGTCCATCATTCCGTTCTGAGGCTGGTTCAGCTGGTCGTGATACTCGGGGCTTGATTCGTTTGCACCAATTCCACAAGGTTGAAATGGTCAAATTTGCCAAACCAGAAGAATCTTATGAGGAATTGGAAAAAATGACAGCCAACGCTGAAAACATTCTTCAAAAACTCAACCTTCCATACCGTGTCGTTGCTCTCTCTACTGGAGATATGGGCTTCTCAGCTGCGAAAACTTACGACTTGGAAGTTTGGATTCCAGCACAAAATACTTACCGTGAAATCTCAAGCTGTTCAAACACAGAAGATTTCCAAGCCCGTCGTGCCCAAATCCGTTACCGTGATGAAGCAGATGGCAAGGTGAAATTGCTCCATACCTTGAACGGTTCTGGACTTGCAGTTGGACGTACAGTAGCTGCTATTCTTGAAAACTATCAAAATGAAGATGGTTCTGTAACCATCCCAGAAGCACTTCGTCCATACATGGGTGGAGCTGAGGTTATCAAACCATAAAAAATAAGGTTTAGCTATTTCTAGCTAGACCTTTTTTCGTAACCAATTCAGATAAGCGCCTAATACAAAGAGCAAAATGATTAGGCAAATAACAGTTTCATCCAGTACCAAATAATCCAAAAATGGAAGTTTCAAGATTCCCTGAGCCATCTTAAGCGAAGTAGCTGTGATAATAGTCGGGAAGGTGAGGGCTGAGAAGGCTGGTTGAAAACCTTGTTTTAAAATATTGGGCAGGCGAGTCAAAACAAAGAAAAAGAAAGATTGGGAAGCCAAGATCATGACAATCAAGACCCAATTCGGTAGGCTAGCTCCTCCAACTCGAACTAGAGAAGCCAAGAGCAGAGAGAAGGGAGCACAGTAGATTCCTTCCTGTCCAAGCAAGGCTAGTGGGAGTGGATGTTTCTTTAAATCGCTATAAATAAGCGGGTAGAGATAGAAGGTTAGGAGAAACCCAAAACTCAAGGTCGCATAGGCAATTTCGATGATACCTACCAGAGGATAAGTCAAGGCAGCCACCGCTATCCCCACATAGAGAACCGTCCAGCTAGGAGTCGCATGAACCCTACGACCTGGACAGGCAAACTTGATGGTGAAATCAGCAATCAAGACCAAGTCCAAGAGAAATGAAAACCACCAGAGCCCTTGCGCTACCAAAGGAAGATGAGGGAATACGCGAAAGACATAAGTTGATAAAATCATCCCAGCCATGGGAAAGGTTGCCATCCCTGAT
>NZ_KQ970290.1:27070-29084 GCF_001579035.1 Streptococcus mitis
CTTGGTCAATTCTTGCTTGGTTTCCTTCCAATTAAAGAGATGAAGAATCAGAAAGTAAATCCACAAAATCAAACCTGTCAGACTCAACAGATGGGACAGAACTGGCAACGTATCTAAAACGAGATTTCCAGCTCCTGCCAAACCTAGCAAACAACCAGAAAATACCAAGGGGAGTTTTTTCATCCTAACCTCCAATAATTATGTTAGTTTCAGTATAGCATAAAAGCGCTTAAATGAGGACTTAAAAAAACGAAGTCCGATTATTTCAGACTTCATTTTACTCAGATATGAATTAGGCATAAGGTTGCAATTCTGGGTTAATTGGTGTATTGGCTAGGTTGTTGGCATAGTTACAGAGGCTTGCTAGGCTGACACCAAGAACCACATCCAAGGCATTTTGTTGAGTGTATCCAGCTTCTAGAAACTCAGCCAAGGCTTCATCTCCTACACGACCCTTGGTATTGATAACTGCCAAGGTAAACTTAGCTAGGGTGTCCAATTTAGGATCTGTTTCAATTGGAGTACGATTGCGAAGGGCTTGCAGAAGATCATCGTTCATCTGGATTTGTTTGATTGAAAAGGCTGTGTGACCTGCGACGCAGAAGGCACAACCATTGGTTACAGCTGCCGTGATTTGCACCACTTCACGCTCAACAGGTGTCAGGCTATTGCGACGGTTGATAGCTCCGACAGTTCTGTAGGCTTCTAAAGCAGTTGGTGCATTAGCCAAGAGACCAATTAGGTTGGGAATATAGCCATTGTTATCTTTTTCTACTGTTTCAAGAACCTCTTTCACTTCTGCTGGTGCTGATTCTACTGTATGGATGGTAAATGTTGTCATCATAAAACCTCTTTTCATGTTGTTGAAATCTAGTCTATCACAGATTCTATACCTTGTATAATATATATTTTAAATTGCACCGATAGAAATTTTTTATGAACGCAAAAAAATCACACGAGCTGTGTGATTTCATTATTTATTAAAATACTTTTTAGTCTCAGCAATAACGACTGGCGACAAGACCAAGAGGGCAATCAAGTTTGGCAGAGCCATCAAGGCATTGACAATATCTGCGATAATCCAAACCATATCCAACTCGATAAATCCTCCCAGCAAGACCATGAGCACAAAGACCACACGGTAGAGCCAGATAAAGCGAACCCCAAAGAGAAACTCAAAACAACGTTCTCCGTAATAGTTCCAACCTAGAATCGTTGTAAAGGCAAAGAGCACAAGGAAGATGGTCAAAAGGGCAGGTCCAAAGTGTGAAAAGACTGTTGAGAAGGCTGACTGAGTCAAGGCAACTCCATTCAAATCACCACTCCAAACACCAGTTACCAAGATGGTTAAACCAGTCAGAGTACAGATAATGAGGGTGTCAATAAAAGTCCCTGTCATGGAAATCAAACCTTGCTCTACTGGTTCATTTGTCTTGGCAGCTGCAGCTGCAATAGGAGCAGAACCCAGACCAGATTCGTTTGAGAAGACACCACGCGCCACACCATTTTGAATAGCCATCCGAACGCTAGCACCAGCAAATCCACCTACCGCAGCAAGGGGACTGAAAGCTGAGGTAAAGACTAAAGCGATTGTGGCAGGGATTTTCCCAATATTAAAGAAAATAACTGTAAGAGTTCCTAAAATATAAATGATAGCCATAAAAGGAACAACGGTAGTTGAAACCTTTGAAATGGACTTGAGTCCGCCAAAGACTGCAATCGCTACAAAGACAGACAAGACGAGAGCTGTGATGGCTGGCGAAATCGTCGTTGTATTTTGGATAGATTCTGTAATCGAGTTGACTTGGGTGAAAGTTCCGATTCCCAAGAGAGCAACCAGTACTCCTGCTACTGCAAACAAAACAGCAAGGGACGCCACTTTTCTCCCATTCCTAGAAGGATATAGTGCATGGGACCTCCCGCTACTGCACCATGATCGTCCTTGGTGCGGTATTTGATGGCCAAGAGTCCTTCCGCATACTTGGTAGCCATTCCAAAGAAAGCCGCCATCCAC
>NZ_KQ970290.1:29439-31655 GCF_001579035.1 Streptococcus mitis
CCAGGGCCGTACACAGAGCTGCAAAACTGGATACATCCCCATGTCCCTTATCCTGGATAAAAATAAGCTGAAAGGCCTTAGGCAGACGCAAAACCTGCAAGAGTCCTAGCCGAATAGTTAGGTAAATCCCTGTTCCGACTAATAAAATCAAGAGGGGCGGTCCCCAAGCAAAAGCATCGATTGATTTAAGCAATTCTAACATTTCCTTCTCCTATCTTTTCAACCCCAAAAGAAAGAGCACATGCAAGATACATGTACTCTGGAATGCTTAGATAAATGCTAAAAAGCGGTCTATCCTAGCTCTGTCCTTTTACCTGAGAGTTTGAGCAGTTGCCTGCCTTGCCCCTTCGGTGCCTTTACGGTCTCTCCAGAGTTCCGTCCATTTACAGTCATGGAAAATCAAACGATTCCCCACTTCTATTAAACTTCATTCGGTGTTGGTATTTAATTGATTCTTATTTTACAAAAAATGTTGGCTTTTGTCAATGTGTTTATTAGTAAAACTTAATTCAACAGTTTTTACTGTATAAAGCTCAGAATACTTCTATCCTTTAAAAGTGACAATAGTCGCACCACTGCCTCCAGCATTTTGTGAGGCATAGCCGAAACTCTTGACATGCTTGTTTCTTTGTAGGTATTTGGTGACACCTTCACGGATGACACCTGTTCCGATACCATGGATGATATCAACTTGAGCCATATTGTTAAGCAGGGCTTGGTCGATAAAGGCATCTAGCTCATTCATAGCCTCTTCATAGCGTTTGCCTCGAAGGTCCAGTCTAGCTTGAGGTCCTCGCCCAGAAGTTCGTTTCACAACATTGACCTGTTTCTTCTTGACTTGCTTTTCTTGCTGAGCTTGAACGAGGTCAAATTCTTTCTCTTCCAAGGTCATCTTAATCAAGCCAACTTGGGCTTCCCAGCGACCGTCTTTGAGTTGACTGGTCAAGGTACCACGCTGTCCATAACTGAGAACAACGATATCATCTCCCACCTTTGGAGCTCGTTTTTTCTTAGCCTTTTGAAGAACCTTGTTTTTGGACAAGTCTACTTTTTCAGGAGCCAATTTTTTCAGCTTGGCCTTGGCTTCAATGATTTCATGGGGCTTGAGTTGAGATTTACTATGGAGATTTTTAAGAATCTGATCACTTTCACTGAGAGCCATGTCCACAATCTCAGCAGCCTGTTCACGCGCCTTGTTAAGCTCGGTTTCCTTTTCACGATTGAGCTCGTTGTAGAGTTTTTTGAGAGCACGATTCATCTTGAGATTTTCTTGCTCCACCTCACGGATATTGTCCAAGCGTTTACGACTCTCTAGCGTCTGCTCTTCCAGTTGCTCAATAATCCGATTGACATCATTGTCCTGATCGACCTGCTGACTGGCATCCCCGACAATAACTTCAGATAGGCCTAAACGTTTAGCAATTTCAAAAGCATTGCTTCGGCCAGGAACTCCCTGCATAAAGCGATAGGTCGGGCGTAGAGTTGCAGTATCAAACTCCATGCTGGCATTTTGCACAAAGGCTGTCTCAATACCGTAGGCCTTGAGTTCCGGATAGTGGGTGGTCGCCATGGTCTTGACTTGACGCAAGCGAAGGTCTTCCAGAATAGCCATGGCAAGAGCGGCTCCCTCTTGGGGATCTGTACCAGCCCCCAACTCATCCAAGAGTAAAAGTGAATGTTGATTAACCTTGCCAAGAATATCCACAATATTGGTCATGTGGCTAGAGAAGGTAGACAAGCTCTGCTCAATAGACTGCTCATCGCCAATATCAGCAAAGATTTCTTCAAAAATACCAACACGACTTCCCTTATCTGCTAAAATCGGCAAACCAGACTGAGCCATCACCTGCGTCAATCCGAGAGTTTTAAGCATGATGGTCTTCCCACCTGTATTGGGACCTGTAATAACAATCGCTGTTAAATCTTGACCAAAATGGACATCATTTGCGACGGCATTTTTGACCAGAGGATGGCAGACATGGAGCAGTTGAATCTCTTGATTTTCTGACAGCTGAGGAACGACCGCTTGTCTTTCTTGGATAAAGCGGACCTTGGCACGAATCAAGTCCAGATGACCGATAATCCAAGCATCATTGGCGATCTCAGCCGCATGAGGGCGGACACGCTCAGAAATTTCTTGGAGAATGCGAAGCATTTCATAGCGCTCATCTACTCGCAGACTGGCAATTTCTTCGCTCAGTTTGACCACCTCACGG
>NZ_KQ970290.1:32376-33980 GCF_001579035.1 Streptococcus mitis
CTTGCAGACTCCTGCGATTTCCTTAGTTGCGAGAATGGTAAAATGCGGTTGCTCGACAAAGAGGGCCTGCATTTCCTTCATCTCAGCAAAAGCCTGTTTGATTTTATCCGCTTTGGCAGTTGGAGCCAGCTGTCTTAGTTGCTCCAAGCCCTGCTCAGTCAACAAATGGGGTTCAAACAAAGTCTTGACCTTATTGAACTCTAATGTTTCTAATATTTTCTTGTTCATCGTTATTTCCTTGTCTTTGAATGTCTAGGTGTGGTAGCTTTTTACATTCTGATAGATTCGAGTCAAATCTGTAAACAAAGGGCTAGGAAAACTCCTGCCCTTTTTATCCGATTAAATTTGTCACCCAGATTTGTTTGAGCCAACTGGTTGTTACTGGTATGCTCTGGATGATATGTTTTGCGACGATACTCTTTTCAAGAGGATTTTGTATAGCTGCCATGGGAATGGTCGCCAAGATAGTCAAGGCCATTTGCAAGACAAATAAGGTCACCAACATGGACAAGATACCTGCTGAAACTTGGAACAACTTACCACCCAGTTTTTTACTAGGAATCAAGTGTAGGAGGAGACCAAGCAAACGACCGATGCTATAGACAATCCCAAATACAAGCAAATAGCCGATCCCTGCGTAAAAGACCTTATCCAACTGAAAGAGTTGATCCGATGGGAAGAAAAAAGTCCCCTGACCTTCCTGCGGATTTGCATAAGGGAGGAGCAAATGAAATTGCTCTCCAAGTCCCTTATAAAACTGGCCAGCCACAAAAGCCGAAGCCATGGCTGAAATCAGGTAATAAACCTGTAAGAGCAGGCCTCTCCGATAGCCGATATAAAATCCCCAAGCCAAGACCAATAGAAGAAGGAGTGAAATCATAAGGAATCCTCAATCTTGCTCTGTTCTTGCTTGCAAGTCACAAGCTTGTGACGGAGTTCTTCTAGCTCTTGCTCCTTATCATCAAATTCAATCTCACGGCTGAGTTGAGTTGACAAACAGTTGACTGCCAACAAAAGAGCGATGGTTTCATCATCTGCACTAGGCATTTGTTCTTTAATTGCTTGGTATTTTTCTGTCGCAACCTTGGCGATTTCCTCCATAAAAAGGTTATCATGCTCGCTTGTCAAGGTTAATGATTTTTTCCCGAATGTAAATTTGAATCGATTTAGATTTGCCATAAAATTCACCTCACGATATTATACCAAAATTCGCTAATTTTGTCAGTTTTTACAAATTTGCCTGCTTTTGTGGTACAATAGAAACTATGGCAAGTATAACACTCACACCAAACGAAAAGGAGATTCAGGCTTTTCTTGAACACTATCAAACCAGTCTGGCTCCCAGCAAGAATCCCTATATCCGCTACTTTTTGCGACTACCTCAAGCAACGGTTTCTATCTATACTTCTGGAAAGGTCTTGCTTCAGGGTGAAGGAGCTGAGAAATACGCCAGTTTCTTTGGCTATCAAGTTGTAGAGGAAACTAGCGGTCAAAATCTTCCTTTGATTGGGACAGATGAGGTGGGAAATGGTTCCTACTTTGGTGGGCTTGCAGTTGTGGCTTCCTTTGTCACTCCAGACCAGCATGATTTCTTGCGGAAACTC
>NZ_KQ970290.1:34000-35855 GCF_001579035.1 Streptococcus mitis
GTGGGGGATTCCAAGACTCTGACCGACCTTAAAATCCGTCAGATTGCCCCTATCCTCAAAGAAAAAATCCAGCACCAAGCACTGCTTCTCTCACCAAGCAAGTACAACGAGGTCATCGGAGACCGCTACAACGCTGTTTCGGTTAAGGTTGCCCTCCATAATCAGGCTATCTATCTCCTCCTTCAAAAAGGCATTCAGCCTGAGAAAATTGTGATTGATGCCTTTACTAGTGCTAAAAATTATGACAAGTACTTGGCACAAGAGGCCAATCGTTTCAGCAATCCTATCAGTTTAGAAGAAAAGGCTGAGGGCAAATACTTGGCTGTCGCAGTTTCTTCTATCATTGCGCGTGATCTCTTTCTGGAAAATCTTGAAAATCTGGGACGAGAGCTGGGCTATCAACTTCCAAGTGGAGCTGGAACAGCTTCTGACAAGGTGGCTAGCCAGATTTTGCAAGCCTATGGTATGCAGGGACTCAATTTCTGCGCCAAATTGCACTTTAAAAATACTGAAAAAGCGAAAAAACGCTTAGAAAGGTAAATTATGAATTCATTTAAAAATTTCCTAAAAGAGTGGGGATTGTTCCTCCTGATTCTGTCATTACTAGCTTTAAGTCGTATCTTTTTTTGGAGCAATGTCCGCGTAGAAGGACATTCCATGGATCCTACCCTAGCGGATGGCGAAATTCTCTTTGTGGTTAAGCACCTCCCTATTGATCGTTTTGATATCGTGGTGGCCCATGAGGAAGATGGCAATAAGGACATCGTCAAGCGTGTCATCGGAATGCCTGGCGACACCATCCGTTACGAAAACGATAAACTTTACATCAATGATAAAGAGACGGACGAACCTTACCTAGCTGACTACATCAAACGTTTCAAGGATGACAAACTCCAAAGCACCTACTCAGGTAAGGGATTTGAAGGAAATAAAGGAACCTTCTTTAGAAGTATCGCTCAAAAAGCCCAAGCCTTCACAGTTGATGTCAACTACAACACCAACTTTAGCTTTACTGTCCCAGAAGGAGAATACCTTCTCCTCGGAGACGACCGCTTGGTTTCGAGCGACAGCCGCCACGTAGGTACCTTTAAAGCAAAAGATATCACAGGGGAAGCTAAATTCCGCTTCTGGCCAATCACCCGTATCGGAACATTTTAAGAAATCGAAGAGGCCGAGAATCAAGAATCTCAGCCTCTTCTTCTATCGTGAGAATATGATTATTCACTATCCAGTTTGATTAAGATAGAAACAAAGTTATACTCAATGAAAATCAAAGAGCAAACTAGGAAGCTAGCCGCAGGTTGCTCAAAGCACTGCTTTGAGGTTGTAGATAGAACTGACGAAGTCAGTAACATATATACGGCAAGGTGACGCTGACGTGGTTTGAAGAGATTTTCATTGAGTATAAAATAGATACAAAGTTAACTCTCACCTATTTATGCAAAGGAATCTTATGGAAGTTTATTTTTCAGGAACCATTGAACGGATTATTTTTGAAAATCCCAGCAATTTTTATCGTATCCTCCTCCTAGAAATCGACGATACAGACGCAGAGGATTTTGATGATTTTGAAATTATTGTCACCGGCACCATGGCTGATGTGATTGAGGGAGAAGACTATACTTTTTGGGGACAAATTGTCCAGCACTCCAAGTATGGGGAACAACTGCAAATCAGCCGTTATGAACGCTCAAAACCAACTAGCAAGGGCTTGGTTAAGTACTTTTCAAGTAGCCATTTCAAGGGAATTGGTCTCAAGACAGCTCAGAAAATAGTGGACACCTATGGCGACAATACCATTGACGAAATTTTGCAACACCCAGAAAAGCTAGAAAGTATCTCAGGACTCTCTGCC
>NZ_KQ970290.1:36200-39907 GCF_001579035.1 Streptococcus mitis
CGGAGATGATCTTGGCCAAACTGGCCAACTACGGCATTCCCAATAAATTAGCCTTTCAGATTCAAGACTTTTACAAGGAAGAAACCCTTGATGTGGTTGAAAATTATCCCTACCAGCTGGTTGAGGATATCAAGGGTTTGGGCTTTACCATTGCTGACCAATTAGCGGAGGAACTAGGCATCGAAAGTCAGGCTCCTGAACGCTTCCGCGCCGGTCTAGTTCATAGTCTTTTTCAGGCCTGTATGGAAACAGGGGACACCTATGTTGAAGCACGGGACTTGCTGGAACAAACTCTTACTCTTCTTGAATCTTCTCGCCCCGTGGAACTGGATCCCAGCCAAGTGGCCCAAGAACTCTCCTACCTGATTGAAGAAGACAAGGTTCAGCAGGTTGATACCAAGATTTTTGACAACAGCCTCTTTTTCGCTGAGGAAGGCATCCGCAGTCACTTGGTTCGTATCCTTGAAAAAGGAAAGCAGAAGAGTCAGGATTTAGAAACCATTCAAAAACATATCTCTACTGTTGAAGAAGAGCTGGGGATTGAGTATGATAGCATTCAAAAACAGGCTATCTGTGATGCTATCCAGAATAAGGTCTTTATCCTGACAGGTGGACCTGGTACTGGTAAGACAACTGTTATCAATGGGATCATCGCTGTCTATGCCCTTTTAGAAGGACTTGACCTGAGGAAAAAAAGCAACCTGCCGATTCTTCTTGCTGCTCCAACTGGACGAGCCGCTCGGCGCATGAATGAATTGACAGGTTTGCCTAGCGCTACCATACACCGACATTTAGGAATGACAGGCGACGATGATACCAGTCATTTGGAAGATTATCTGGATGCTGACTTTATCATCGTAGATGAATTTTCCATGGTAGATACTTGGCTGGCCAACCAACTCTTCTCAAACATCTCTTCTAACAGTAAGATTCTAATCGTAGGCGATAGCGATCAGTTGCCGTCTGTCAGTCCTGGCCAGGTTCTAGCTGACTTACTTCATATTCCCTTAATTCCTCAGACCCGTTTGGAAAAAATTTACCGACAGAGTGAAGAATCAACTATCGTCACCCTAGCTAGTCAGATTCGACAGGGAATCTTGCCAGCTGATTTCACCCAGAAAAAAGCGGATCGCTCCTACTTTGAAATTGCTAGTGGCCATATTCCTGCTACGATTGAGAAAATCTTAGGCGCAGCTCTCAGAAGTGGTATCCCTGCTCGTGATATTCAGGTTCTGGCTCCCATGTACCGAGGGACTGCAGGAATTGATGCTATCAATCAGCTCATGCAAGACCTCCTGAACCCACCACAAAAAGATCAACTCAGTTTTGAAGCTCCCCAGTGCCACTATCGTAAGGGAGATAAGGTCATTCACTTGGTCAACGATGCTGAAATCAATGTCTTTAATGGAGATTTGGGAGCTATCACAGACCTGATTCCTGGTAAATATACCGAGTCGAAGCAAGACGAGATTGTCATTGATTTTGATGGCAATGAAGTCTCTTACCCACGTAACGAATGGTATAAGATTCGCTTGGCCTATGCCATGAGCATCCATAAATCACAGGGAAGTGAGTTCCCTGTTGTTATCCTACCTATCACCAGTGCTAGCAGGCGTATGCTGGAGCGCAATCTCATCTACACAGCCATTACACGCGCCAAAAGCAAGCTTATCTTACTAGGCGAATTACAGGCCTTTGATTATGCTACCCAACACATCGGAACTGCCCGAAAAACCTATCTGATTGAACGTTTCAGTGATCTACTAGAGAATGTTGAAGAAAAGCAACCAGCTGTCTCTGAAACAGCCACATCAAGCGCCTCTGAACAATCCTACATCCTAACCGAAGAAAACTGGGACAGCATACCGGCCATGATTGGGATTACAGACGCAGACCTCAAAGAGATTTTTGGAAAATAGTGCATCAGAAAACCCACCTAGTCAGGTGGGATTTTTGTTTATTAAGATTATTTAACTGTTGCTGTGCTTGTAATCAATTCAACAGCTTTTTTGATTGTGATGTCGTGTTTCAACATATCAGCTGAAAGCAAGCTTTGTACTTGAGCAACTTCCATGTTGTAGTCTGCAGCCAATTGCTCAACTTCTTTTTGGATTTCTTCTTCTGAAGCGTCAAACCCTTCAGCTTTGGCAACTGCTTCGATAACAAGGTTAGTCTTAGTACGTGACTCAGCTTCTGCTTGGTATTGATTGTGAAGGTCTTCTTGAGTAGTTCCAGTGATTTGGAAGTACATGTCAGGGTTGATACCTTGACGTTGCAAGTTTCCAAGGAATTCATTTACTGAACGGTGAACTTCTTCGTGAATCATTTCTTCTGGAAGTTCTACGATTTCAGCGTTTTCTACAGCTTTATCAATTGCTGCACCTTCAACTGCATCTTTGTAAGCTTCTTCTTTAGCAGCAGCCAATTCGTTACGGTATTTTTCTTTCAATTCAGCAAGTGTTTCAACTTCTTCATCGATGTCTTTTGCAAGCTCATCGTCAAGAGCTGGAACTTCTTTAGCTTTTACTTCATGGATAGTTGTCACGAATTTAGCTTCTTTACCTGCAAGGTCTTCTGCTTGGTAGTCTTCTGGGAATGTTACAACTACATCAACAGTTTCACCAGCTGAGTGATCTACCAATTGGTCTTCGAAGCCAGGGATGAATTGACCTGAACCAAGTCCAAGTGAGAAGTTTTCACCTTTTCCACCGTCAAATTCAACACCGTCGATAGAACCAACAAAGTCAATCACAACAGTATCACCGTTTTCAGCAGCAGCTTCTTTGATAACCAATTCAGCCAAGTTGTTGCGTTCGCGTTCGATACGCTCTTCAACGTCAGCGTCAGTTACTTCTTTTTCTACATCAACTGATACTTCAAGGTTTTTGTAGTCACCCAATTTTACTTCAGGTTTTGTAACAACTTCAGCAGTGATAACCCAGTCTTGGCCTTTTTCCATTGAAGTTACGTCAATTTTTGGTTGTGCAACCACTTCAAGACCAGCTGCTTTTACAGCTGCTTCATAAGCGTTTGGCAAAAGAGCGTTCATAACGTCTTGATAAAGTGACTCTTCACCAAACTTTTTGTCGAAGATAGGACGTGGAAGGTGACCTTTACGGAAACCTGGAACATTAAGAGATTTCTTCACTGAGTTGAAGACACGGTCCAATTCTGGTTTGATTTGGTCTTGAGAGATAGTGAAAGTCAAGACACCACGGTTTGTTTCTTTGTTTTCAAATGATACAGACATTCTGTCATTTCTCCTTAAAATTTTTTAAATACAGTCTATTATAACATAAACGAGCGAATTTTTTCAAGTAATGACTGCGCTTTTCGATTGATAGGAGAGGTATGGTTTCACCCGCAATATCCAAAGAAACAATTCTCCCTTGACTTGTGACAATCGCCTGAGCCTTCATAGCGTGAAATTTCCTTTTTATCAGAATAATTCTCTAATTGTTTTTTTTAGGACGATTGATTTTTACTTCCGTCGCATCAATCATTACCGTGTCCTCAGAACTGAGAGGAGTTCTTGAAATCGTAAAACCACTTTGAAGAAGAGTTACTTCAACCCATTGGCTCCGACGGATTAAGTTGCTTTCGTGAATGCCAAAATCAGCCGCAATTTGTTCATAAGTGCGGTATTCTCGCACATATTGAAGAGTGGCCATAAGAAGGTCTTCTAAACTTAATTTAGGTTTTCGTCC
>NZ_KQ970290.1:39927-41126 GCF_001579035.1 Streptococcus mitis
ATACTCTTCGAAAATCTCTTCAAACCACGTCAGCGTCGCTTTACCGTACTCAAGTACAGCTTATGGCTAGCTTCCTAGTTTGCTCTTTGATTTTCATTTAGTATTAAATCGTGTATCAGTTAATTGTTTACTTGCTTCATAATTCATCGTTTTATTGTATCATATTTTTGTAAACACAAAGGAAAAACTAGTACAGAGAAACCTCAAATCATAGAGGGAAAGGAAGACTACAGTCAATTGAGCACCTCATAGAGCAAATCTTCCAAAGAGACAGGTTCTCGGGAAAACTGCACGACTTCCGTTTCTTCCAGCAATACCCGATAAAGTCTGGGGTTCTGGTATCTAGCAAAATTCCATCATCAAGCACCTTGTAGTCTAACCAAGGAAAATCTTGTCTCAGTACACTTTCTGCACTCTGAACAAAAAGCAAGCGATAGACTTCTTGCTGGTGGACATTGCCAAAAATCTCCTAAAAGGTTCCCTCACGACAAATCCGCCCCTGCTGAATCAAGACAGCCCTACTGCTGACCTTTTCAATCAAACTAGCATCATGACTAGTAATGAAAATACTGTCTTGATGATGACGATCATAGTCTTACAAGAAAGCAATGGGCTGTTTTTACCAGCAAATCCAGCCCATTGGTTGGCTCATCCAGACAGAGAACTTTGGTTTTTTGTACCAAGGATAAGATTAAGATCAGTTTCTGACGATTGCCATGAGAAAGATCCGAAACCAGCGTATCCTTTTAGGGAGTAAAATCCACACAAGTCATCCTCTTCTGCCTTAATATGAGCTAACAAAATCCCGTTCAAACCCAGAAAATACTGGAGATTTCACATGGCTGTCAGATAACTATACAGCCCCTGCCCACTCTCCAAGACAAACTTGACCAGCGAGTGAATTTTCTTGGAGCAATTCGAAATGCCATACAAACGTATCTTGCCCTTATCCTGCAAGAAAATCCTTGCCAAGAATTTGATAAAAGTGGACTGACCAGCACCATTACCACCAAAGATGGAGATGATTTCACATGGACTAGCTTGAAAATCAGGAATGTCTAAAATCAGATTCTTGTGAAAATCTTATGTTATAATGGATTGAAACAAAAACTGCACAAATCAATTAGGGAATTTAAACCAATTTCTAACAATGTTTTAGGAACCACAGTGTACTATTTTAACATCAATCTACTATAGTC
>NZ_KQ970290.1:41146-46424 GCF_001579035.1 Streptococcus mitis
GTACTATTTTAACATCAATCTACTATAGTCATGTTTCAGAACTCTTTTCACGACAACCAACTCCCCATCCTTGATTTCCCAAATCTGATCAAAGCGTGATAGCATCTCTTCTTGACGGTGAAGTGTAAGGACGACAGCACTTGACAAGCTAAGTACCTTGTCTAATTCCTTTTGAAATTGGCTGGCATCCAAAGCAGAAAAAGGCTCATCCATGATAATTAGCGGACTATGACGATTTTTCTCCCGATTGAGATACATGTGCTGTTGCTGACCACCTGACAGGGACTGGGGTGGTATCTTTTCAAACTTTTCATCCCTAAAATTAGCCTCAAAAGTCTTGAAAATAGTGACATTATTTTCATAAGATGAGATAAAGGTGTGTTCCTGTTGCAAAATCATACCAAATTTGCCCCAGAGTTGATGAACAGGGAGATGATCAAGTAAGATTTCACCTTGAAAATCTCGGTCAGTCCCGTTTAAAATGTTAAGCATACTACTCTTTCCAGAACCATTTTCGCCGATGAGGGCGATCTTGTCCCCCTTACGAATTTCAACGTGGGGAATAGTCAAGCTAGACTCCCCCAGTCGCTTGGTGATATGGTTTAGCATCAGGCTCTCGAAAGACATCTGAGGCGCCTGAACAGCGGAAGGACGGCTGACAATTGCTTGAAAACTTTGCACAACAGGTTTGACCGACTCCAGCATTTGCAAGTCGTATAGGATTTCCTGGATTGGCTCCGAAAAAGCAGTGATATAGCCAAAGCTAGCCACAACCTCAGGAATGCCCAACTGCTGAGTGGCAAGGGAGTAAGCGAGATAAGCGAAAAGGACAATGCTGATAAACTCAAAGGAAAGCCCTGTCAGCAGAATACCCATGATTTTGGTCAAACCGTAACCCAAATACTTATCCTGCAAGGTATTGAGAGCATTTCGTTGCTGGTCCTGAAAGCCAGACAAGGTGACTTGATTGACCAGATGGTGTCCCTTGAGCAAATCCTCCAAAGTACGATAGTAATTTCCTTGCTTTTCTAGATAAACCTGCCGACGTTGGGCGGTCAACTTCCCCACAATCTTGGGAATTTGAATACTAACAGCTGTCGAAACCAGCAAAATCAAGGCAACCAGAGGATTGATGGTGCGACTAATCACCACAGTATAAATGAGAATCCGCAGAATTTGCTTGATGAAACTCATGAGAGGTGGCAGGTAGTCCTTCTCCAAGGAATCCAGGTCGTTGGACTGGTAGGAAATGTACTCCGCCACCGTTTTCTGCTTGAAATCATGATGTCCCAGCTCCAAAAGCGCCTGAAACCAGTCATTTTTAAGATGGGTCGAAAAGAGGATTGCCTGCTTCCAATCCAAACGCATCTGGATATAGTTGCAACCCAGATAGCACAACACCGCTAGGCAGTAGCCATACAAGGCAATTTGATAATGCCCCCGAACCAATTCCTGGGTGAAATAGGGTAGCAAGGCAGTGCAGACATTGGAAATACCACCAAAAACCAGATTAAAGAAAAGATACCAACGCAGCGGTTTAAGATAAATCTGCATAGACTATACTCCTTGCTAAAGCTGTTTTTTTGCATATCGTAGAACAATTTCTACTGTCTCCCGATTCTGATAATGCAATACCAGGACATTGCGTACAATAATTAGAAATCGCACATGTACTACAATTCTTACTGTTTTTTAAAGTGTATTTTGCTATCTTATTGAAAGCCGATCTATTCCATATTTCTCTGATAGGGGTCAGATATATATTTCCAATACTCCTACTGTAAAGAGAACATGGTTGTACTGCTCCTAAACATGTTATATATAGTGATAACTGCACAGAACTACACGTTAAAAAATTTTCATTCTTATGAACAAAAGTAACACCATTTATTTCATCTATTTTTTTCAGTATTGGAATTAGTTGTTTTAGAGTCAACGATTTCACTCTAACCTCATTTCCTATCGTACCTCTCCTTGGAACAATTTGGGTATCAACCTTATATTTGAAATTATTTTTCTTACAAAAATCATATACTTTATCAATGGAGTTAATGTTTTGTAAAAATAGAGGTGTTTTTACCTCTACTAGAATATCAAATTTCTTTAATAATTCTAGATTATGAAGACATCTTTCCAATGAACCTTTTTTATTGGTAATCTGATCGTGAATCTCTTTATCCATTGAGAATATTGTACAAGAAATATAATCAATATATAAATCTGACAAAATTGCAATGCGTTGCTCATTCAACATTGACACATTTGAATAGATAATTACATTGAAAAACATTTCCCTAGCAATCTTAATATATTTCATAGCAAAAGGATGTGCAAACACTTCTCCTCCTGTAAAAACAATTTCAAATGTACCTAACTCTCGTAATTGAACTAAGAGATTTCTAAAAGTATCTAAATCAAATCCTTTCTGATTATATTCTGAAATGTAACAATGTTCACATCTCCAATTACAAAACGAAGTTATTTCAATCGTTACTGAGTATAAATTACGATTTTCTCGGTATAATTTTATAACATCTGTTATATCTTTAATAGTTTCAGTCATGCATATCACAACTCCTAAAAAGGTAAGCAAAGAACGATACAAGTTAAAATTATTTAATCATCCTTTGCATTACCTTTAGCAACATCTAATCAAAAGTTGATTAGTTACTACTTGTGTCAACAACAATATGAGAACTTCCACCACTACATAGTGCTGACTTTCTACTACTGATAACAACTGTTGGTGCTTTAACAACCAATTGTGGTTTTTTGAAAACTTTAGTCATGAACCCTCTCTCCTTTCCCATCATGTAGTACTTATATGCCTCTCTCCAGAGGAATTAAAAATAACACTTCATATCTCTCTAACTAAAAATTAACAATAAAAACTCGTTATACCAATGCCAGAATAATAGTCTTGATTAACATACCTTGCTCTAGCTACTTGACGCTCAGATTTTAAACATCCCCAAAGAGATTTATCCTCAAGTAATGCTATACCACTACATCTATTGCAATACTTATTAAGTGGGCAACTTGGGCACTTCTCCAATTCGCTAAATTTCTTATTTTGAATCTCGTGCAAAGTAGTAGAATTTAACCAAATATCCTTAATGGAAGTCTCTAATATATTTCCAATAGGTATGTTTAAATTATTACATGCTAAAAAATTTCCATTTGATTCTATAGTACAACTGTATCTTGTTGCATTACAGACATACATACTTGAATTATTTTCGAAACATCTAAAATTTCTAATTGTGTCTATTTTTACTATATTCTCATTCAAAAACTGATCACTCACACGAAATGTAGACGGGCTGGCATTACCATCAGTTTTATAAAAGATATTCGTTGTAGCTAAATGCTTAAAATTCATATTTTTACAAAACTCCGATACTTCATCAATACAATTTTGGTTGGTAGTAAGAATAATCTGTTTAACTTCCACTGGTATATCGTATTCTTTTAATAAATTCAAATTGGCTACCGTTTTCTTCAGTGAACCTTTAACTGAAGTTATTTGATCATGGATATTTTCATTCATTGAAAACACCGTACATGATACTTGAGAAATATTCAATTCAGCTAACGCCTTAATTATCTCCTCATTCAACAATGAAACATTCGTAAACAATTTAACATCAAAGAACATCTCTCTAGCATCTCTAATAATTTCCAATGTATCTGGTCGTGTAAATATCTCACCACCTGTAAAGAGCAATTCAAACGTCCCCATCTCTCTCAAATCCTGAAACAATTCATAAAGACATTCTCTTGAAATCCCCTTAGTGACATACGAAGGAAGATAACAATGCTTACACCGCCAATTACACCTTGTTGTTAATTCTATAGTAACAGATAGTAATGTTTTGTTTTTTGAAGCTAAAGCGTATATATCATTATCATAGAATTCAGAGTTCATAAATTAGTCCATTCTCTAAGAGTTCTAGTACAAACTCATCTACCAGTGACTTAATTTCAGAAATGTCACAGCCATATATCTCAGAAAGGCTAAGTAAAACTTGATTATAAGTCCTCTGCTTGGAAAAAGAAAGCCAAATATCTTTTGAGGAATCTTCCAGTAAAAACATTTTATTTATCTGTTTATCCAAAATATAAACTACCCCTGTCGTTGGCTCCATTTGCCAGGCCAACTGTTTCGAATAATAATACCTCATTGATAATTCTGAATCTGCTGTACTAATTGCTGTTAGTTCAGTTTCCATCAATTCATATTTCTCTAAACTAGCCATGACTATCCCTTCTTTGCTTTAAATTATATTTGTAAGCTTACGAGCATAGTTTATCACTTTATAAATCTAATTCTATTTTGTCCCAAATCTGCACTTTCATTTATCATCTGATAAAGGTGCTAATATTTTAATTAAATGCTCCTCATATCTTTCTGCAAGTTTCTCACATTCTGCTGCGCGCATAAATCCAATTACTTTTCTCATTTTTAGGATTGATTTTGTTGTCTGTTCTTTTTTAAATTCATAAAAAGAGCGTGCATATGTAAAAATCAACCGTTCATAAATTTCGGATTCATCAAAATAAAAATGCGAAATTTGTTTTTCAAAATATTTTGCATCCGTTAGATAATCTCTTTCAATACAAATGATAAAAGCATTTAGAGCCATACTAGCGATTACTCTTCTATAACTAGGTATGTCATGATAAAACTCAGTTCTATGTAACATCTCTTTAGATAATAATAGAAATGTTTCATGATTGAAAATATACATGATATTTCCAAATAATAAAATTTCAAACATTCCCCAATAATCAACACTAAATAAGTAATCGGTTATTCTGTTTATATCCGTATCGCTGAAATATTCTTCGTTAGAAAGTTCTTGTAATTTTATTTTTAAAAAAATAATTTCGATTGTTGAAAAAATAGATAAATCATCATTTTCCATGAGTTTAATCAACATTTTATGTAATTTAGCCACGTTTCTCTTAAGGAAACACTGCTTAACTTCATCTATAAGTTGATAAAAGTGATCTCTTTTAAAATCATTAGCTGCAAACATAAATTCCTCGATGGGAACATTTATCTGTTCAAGAGCCAACAAAAATTTTGTTATCGTTAAATCTGTCTCCCCCTTTTCAAACCTAGACAGCTGTGAACGTGATATTCCTTTGTGCTCAATCTCTCTAAGAGTAATTTTTCTTGATTCTCTAAATAATTTATATATTTCTCCAAATTTTTTTTAACATCCTATACCTCCATGAGCAAATATGGGACAAATCTCAAATAAAATCTATC
>NZ_KQ970290.1:46854-54570 GCF_001579035.1 Streptococcus mitis
AATTCTGTAATTTAGCCCCTATATAAAAAACAGCTGAACAACCTTGTTCAACTGTTTTTTTACTCTCTTTCCCAACTGATAATTTTTAAAATACCAAAGACAAGAAAGGCTAGATTAAAAGTTACATAAAATACTGTAAAACTGATCAGACCATTCTGGGATAAATCTTCCACATAAAGGGTCGGTTCAGTAAAGAACAGATAAATTCCATAGCCCTCCACGAAAATAAGAAAACTGACAAAACCAATCAGGAAAAGTCCACTGGCAATAAGGAAGAGCCTCCATAAAAGAATGAGAATTCCTCCTACTGCTAAAAAAATAACTGGTATAAGGAGTAAATCATTCATGACATTATCCTTTCTAGTCAATCAACTGACGATAATGGATAGCAAGAGAGAAATCAAACTCTTCTATTTTTTGAACTAAGTCCAAATACTCCTCTTTTTCATGTTCTTCAAAGTCCTCGCCTCTATGATTTTGAAGAGCGATTTCCAGTTGGCTAGTGAGTTCTCGTTTAGAAAAACTGTTAATCCCCCGTCACTTCCTCATAATGTTCCTTTAGCTCCTTGTAGGCTTGGTACAGGTGTTTGAAATCCCTGTACCAAGGCCTCTTCTAATTAATAATAGTTATCTTCCATCATAATCGTTACCTCGTTTCTTTCTATCTTTATTCTACCGCGCTTTTCTTGTCCGCTATTTGTATATATTTTTTAATCTAATTCAAAAGAAAGCTGTTCCTGCTTTTATTTTCCTTTTTCGTGGAATTGTCTTAAGGCTTAATCAATAATATTTAAATCCGTTTCTGTTTCAATCAATGGCGCGAGTACATCGTATTCAGCCTTTTTAGTTTGATAACCCGCTTCCTTGTAAAAGCTCTTGTCCACTTCAAGCTGGGTAACTGCTAGGTCGTCCTTGATATGGTCAATCGTGTTCTGAATCCGCTGTATCGTTCCCAAAGCCGAGTTCAAACCCAAACTAACACTGTATTGGTTTTGACCAACAATCTTTATAATCACCTGTTCTGGCATGGGCTGATTTAGCCCTAAGGTTAGCCATTTCTCCAACACTATTTTTACATAACTATTAAAAGTCCTCACGCCCTACCAAGTGATGCTGGAAGGCATAGACTGCAGCCTGGGTACGATCGCTGACTTCAAGTTTGGCAAGAATGTTGGACACGTGGGTCTTAACCGTCTTGAGAGAGATAAAAAGTTCGTCTGCGATACGCTGATTTTCATAGCCCTTGGCGATGAGTTGGAGTACATCTCGCTCACGCGCAGTCAGGTCCTCATGTAGTTCTATGTGATTGCGGTGGTATTCGACTTTTTTGCTGACCTCTTGCTCAATGGCCAACTCCCCAGCAGCCACCTTACGGACAGCATGGAGTAGTTCGTCGGCACTAGAAGTCTTGAGCATATAGCCTTTGGCACCAGCATCTAAGACTGGCATAATTTTTTCATTGTCCAAATAAGAGGTCACAATCAAAATCTTGGCTTCAGGCCATTCTTTAAGGATAGCTAAGGTCGCGTCAATTCCATTCATCTCAGGCATGACAATATCCATGACAATGACATCTGGACGCAGTTCCAATGCCAAGTCAATACCTTGAGACCCATTTGCAGCCTCGCCCACAACTTCTACATCGTCTTGGAGGTCAAAGTAGCTTTTCAAGCCCAATCGGACCATTTCGTGGTCATCTACTAGTAAAATTTCCATCTTTACTCCTTTATCATTCCTTATCGAGCAGGGGAATACGGATATCAACTGCCAGCCCTTGCTTGGGAGCTGTTAATAACTGAACCGTCCCTGCCATATCTTCAACCCGCTCCTTGATATTGCGGAGTCCATAACTCAAGTCATCTAAACTCGCTAACTGAAAACCAATTCCATTGTCCACCACTTTCAGCTGCAATTCAAAATCTGTCTGATAGAGATAGACATCCAGACAAGATGCCTGGGCATGGCGGAGAGTATTGCTGATCAATTCTTGCAGGATACGGAAGATATGCTCCTCGATTTTCTTGGGCAATTTCGTCACATTTTGCTTGAAACTAACCTTGAGATCACTCTTGTCCTCAAGCTCTTTTAAGAGGATTTGAATCCCTTCAACCAGACTCTTCTGCTCCAGTTCAACTGGTCGCAAATGCAAGAGCAAGACCCGCAAATCCTTCTGGGCTGTTTCTAAAATAGCTGTGACACTCTGCAACTGGGTCTGCATCTTTTCTCTATCCAATTTCAAAGACTGCTGGCTGACACCTGACAAAATCATGTGGGCCGCAAACAACTCCTGACTGACTGTATCGTGCAAATCCCGAGCAATCCGCTTCCGTTCTTTCTCGATGATTTCCTCTTCCTGAGCAAGGCTGTGATTTTCAGCCTTTTGAAGTGCTTCTGTCAAAAGGTTAAGTTTGCCAGACAAAGACTTGAAACTGGCATCCAAATCTGGATCTGCAACCTGAACCACTTCTTGTCCTGCTAATAAACGCTTGAGATTAGTCTGCATTTTTCTTAGAGAAAGCTCTTCAACACCTCGCCAAAACAGGGCTAAGAGACAGGTCATGGACATGCTGAATACCAACAACAAAAAAATAAATTTTTCTGTTTTTTCGACATCGTGCAAGAAAATAGACCAGTCAAAATCAAGGATTTCCATCAAGCTGTGGGAGAAAAATAAGACAAACAGGATGGAGGTGAGAGTAATGATTACATAAGCTTGTTTTTTCATCCTCTGACTACCTCCACATCCCCAATCATAGTAGTCAAGAAAATCTTGACACTCTTGTTACTCTTGAGATAATCTTTCGTTTCCTGATGATAGTGTTCATTTCGGAGGGCTCGCTTGGGCTGGTTGAAAAAAGTCAAATCCCCATAGAGACAGTTAACGCTGAGACTGACTTCCACATCTACAGGTACGATGATTTTGGTCGTGCCTACCATCTTTCTGAGGATAATGACATTATCATGATTGGTTAGGATAACCCTCTCCAGATGAATAGTGTCCTTGCCCATGAGGCGAAAGAGATTGATATCATCAAACTGGCAAGTTTGGTAGCTTGAAAAATGATGGAGATTTCCAAACCAACGATTTTTCTCCTTCTTAACCGTTACCACCTCTTCGAAAACCAAATTGGTCTGCTCTTTTTCCTGGTTCATCATCGGATAAAGAAGAAAGAGGCTATAGATGACTGCAACAAAAATAGCTAGAATCACAAAAGGATTGAGCATGACGATGAAAAAGAAGAGAATGGTTGCCACTACTAAAAGAAGGTTATTGCCCTCTTTACCAGTGTAATAGCGAATCAAAAGCAAAAAGAGGAATAGTATCAGCAGAAAACGCGAAAAATGCTCTGATACCATCAAAATCAGAGCTCCTGTCAAAAGACAGGTTTCGATAAATAAAAAGATTTTAAATTTTCTCATAGGTTCATCCTCTCCCTTCTATTTTATCACAATTCAAAAAAGTCACCTCAGTCTGAGGATGGAAAAAAGGCGCTGGTTACGCCTTTTTCATCTGATCCTTTGCTTCTTTTAATTTTCCATAAAGAAGATAGTCTACTTTTTGCAGATCTGCTATGGTGCCACAATTAAGAGCACACATAATCAAGCGTAGATCTGCTTTCCAGCCTTGGACAATGCCAATCACTTCTTCAACTGAATAGGTTTCAACCAATTCCAGAACTGTTCGAGACAGTCCCACGGCCTTGGCACCAAAGACCAAGCACTTAATCATATCCAGTGGATTGCGAACGCCTCCACTAACCAAGAGTTCGACCTTGTCTTTCCAGTCTTGGGCATTGAGAAGGGCCTGCATGGTAGACTGGCCCCATTGATTGAGATAATCACGCTGACCACTGCGACGGTTTTCGATATAGGCAAAGCTGGTACCGCCACGACCTGATAGGTCAACAGTTCGAACACCCAATTCATAGGCTCTCTCGATGGTCTTCACATCCATTCCAAAGCCGACTTCCTTTAGGACAATCGGAACAGGAATTTGCTTGCTATAGTCTGCCAGATGCGATTGCCAGCTTCTGAACGTTCTTTCTCCCTCAGGCATGAGTAATTCCTGCATGACATTGACATGCACTTGCAAGAGAACAGGATGCATCTCTTCTACAGTCCTAAGTCCCAACTCAACAGGCTTGTCCAATCCAATATTGGTTCCAAGAAGGAGATTTGGATGGCTATACTTGACAGAAAATGAGGCATCTGTAGGATCTTTGAGGGCTGCGCTATAAGAACCTGTCACAAACAAAATCCCACAGGCATCTGCCACCTGAGCCAACTTTTGATTGATTTCTTTACCTTTTTCACTCCCACCCGTCATAGCATTGATATAGAAAGGAAAGTCCCACTTTCGACCAGCAAATTCTGTCGACAGATCGATTTCATCCAGATTGTAAAGAGGCAGGGAAGAATGAATCAACTCCACCTCATCAAAGCTATTATAAGAACTTTTCTGCTCAAGGGCATAGCGGATGTGCTCATCCTTACGATTTGTCGTCATGTCCTATCCTTTCTTGGTATAAGAGCTCAATCCCCAGATCGGCCCAGCGAGTTTTTAAGGTTTCAGTTGAGTGCACATCAAAACTCAAGGCAATACCACAATCACCACCACCAGCGCCGCTACTCTTAGCAACAGCTTGCAAATCTTGACTAGCTTCTTTCAACTGTCTAAGCGAAGGCGTGTAAATATCTGCGCTCAAGCCTTCTAAGAGCTTACTGGCGACTTCTACTTGCTCGATAATTTTTTCTGCTTCCCCCTGCTCCAAGGCTTCTACCAAAGAAACCACCGTTTCTTTTGAGGAACTTAAAAAATTCTGATTGATATTTTGCTTGATTTGTTGAACCATATCACTCGATACAGCCACTTCCTTGGTCCATCCCACTAGGAAATCACATTCTAAGGCAGGTTGTACGTGTGAGATTGAAAAGCCCCAATCACGCTCTAAAACTGTCGCCAACTTTTCTTCTTTTAGCCAAGCAGCCACCTTCTGGCGATCAAATGACTGGTAGAGAACCAATTCCTCTGCCACAATACAGGCAAGGTCTCCCATAGAACCATTGTCTCCGCGCTTGAGCAAGACAGCACTGGCCAGCTTGAACAATAGCTCCTGATCAACCGAAAGATTATACAGAGCCAGCAAAGCCTTGATGACCAAAACAACGACGCTGCCACTAGAACCTAGACCAAACTTTTTCCCTTCCCGTTCCATTTTTCCTCGAATTTCCAAAGAAAAAGGTCGCAAAGTCTGCCCACGATGAACGAGGAAATCTTCCACTAAAGCAATCGTTTCTTGAATCAAGCTATAGTCAGGATTTAGCGTCAAGTCTACTGCGAAATCAAACATATCCGAATAAATACGGTAACTATCAGAAAAAGCAATCTCGCCCTTCATATAGATGGGAATGGCCTTTATCAATGCTAACTGCCCTGGCTCTAAAATAGCATATTCGCCTGCCCAATAGAGTTTTCCACAAGTTTTAACAGCAATCATCTTGGCTCAAATCCTTTGTTTTTGACACAATCAAGCGATAACGTTGACCGAAGATTTCTGATAAATGCTCCAAGTCTTTCTCTTGACAGAGAACCTTGACATTGGGACCAGCATCCATGGTAAAGTAGCAGGATTCTCCTTGCTCACGGAGTTGAAGAACAAAGTCCATGGCTTCATAGCTTGCATCAGTCAGATAAGAAAAGGCTGGTGATGCTGTTTTGGTCGTAGCATGCATAGCCAGGGCATTTTTCTCAGTCAATTCCCCAACCTTGGCAAAATCATTTTCCTTGAGATAAACCAACATATCCTGATAGTCCTTCTCAGACTGACGCACCCAGTCGTCAAAAGTCGTCGAGGTTTCCACACAGAGTTTCATCCCGTCACGGCTAGAAATTGGTTTTTTCTTGTCCTCTATCACCAACATAATCATAGCTAGTTTCAAGTCTGTCTCTACAGGGTAAATTTCCCCGCTATCCTTATCCCAGGCACCGAGTGGTCCATAAAAACTCCGAGAAGAAGAGCCTGAGGCAAACTTAGCCTCCTGTGCCAACTGACTTCTATCCAATCCAAGCTTGAAATAAGCATTGCAAGCCTTGACCAAGGCAGACAAACCACTGGAACTTGAGGACAAGCCAGCTGCAGTAGGCATATTGTTTTGAGTATCAATACGGACAAAGCCCTCACCAGCTGGACGATAACGGTCAATAATCTTACTCATCTTGGCATGCTCCGCCTCATTTTGTAGCTGACCATTGATATAAAAGGCATCAGCTGTCGCATTCGTCGGTAGAGATGACAAAGTTGTCTCCGTATACATATTTTCCAAAGTCAGAGAAATACTGCTAGTAGCAGGCACCATCTCTTTTTCTTTTTTCTTTCCCCAATATTTGATAATAGCAATATTTGCGTAGGAACGTACTGTTACAGGCTCTCTATCCATGTCTGAACAGCTCCTTTCTCTTCTAATCTTTCTGCTAGTTCTTGAGCTTGTGTCAAATCGGCTACCAAGGCTATGATACAGCCTCCTAGCCCACCACCGCTCATCTTGGAACCCAGAGCACCATGGCTAAGAGCCGTTTCAACCAAAGAATCTGACTCAGGGCTACTAACACCAATTTCTTTTAGATGTAAATGCGCTTGACTAAGGATTTGTCCCAGTCCTTCAGCCTCTTTTCGTCTAATCGCATCCTCTGCCTGCTGGCTCAATTCTCCCAAGGCATGTAAAAACGGTAGGGCATCCTTACCCTTGTTTTGAACCACTTGAATCGCTTCACGAGTGTGACCATAAACACCCGTATCGGCAATCACCAAATAGGCGGATAAATCCATCTCAAGCTCTGTAAATCCTACGTTCTTGATAAAGCGAATAGGTTGGTCACTAAGACAGGTCTTAGCATCCAAACCACTAGGATTCATATGGGCAATCATCTCCGCCCGATTGACCAAGATTTCTAGTACATCATGAGGCAGTTCTGCCTGATAGTAGTCAAATACCGCACGAATAGCTGCTATGCTGATAGCTGCTGACGAACCCATTCCCCGTTTTTCAGGGATAGCCGAGTCAATCTCACAGCGAATGCAAGCCTCTTCGATAGCCAAATACTCAAGCGAGGCATAAACCGCCATAGACAAGGTATCCTCCTCATAGAGACGCCAAGGACTCGCTGCAGGAACTACCTTACAAGTCACTTCCACCTCCAAAAGAGGCAGGGAGATAGCAGGATAACCGTAAACAACCGCATGCTCCCCTATTAAAATAATCTTACTATGTGCCTGACCGACACCAACTTTTTTTGTCATATTTTCCTTTTGCTAGACGAAAAAGCCGTCTCATTTTTTCATACAAGTATTGCTTCTCTCCTATCTATTTTATTATATTTTCACAAAAAAAGCGATTGTTTCCTTCACAATCGCTTTTCCCATTATAGGGATATATTTCCATCATTTTATTATTTAAACGATTTCTAGCATATCCTATTCTTCTCGTTTTTTAGAAAATACCGTAAAGGCACCTAGGATAGATAAGCCACCTAGAGCTACCAACCATTCATCTTGTTGACTACCTGTCTGAGGTAATTCATCCTTCTTGTTCACTTCAGTACTTCCTTGATTCCAATCTTCTGAAGAAATTGAGGTCGGAGTTGGTGTTGGTTGCGGTTCTGGTTTTGGTTCTGGCTTAGGCTCTGGTTTTGGCTCCGGTTTTGGTTCCGGCTTAGGC
>NZ_KQ970290.1:54844-55515 GCF_001579035.1 Streptococcus mitis
CCTTCTATTGCTTCTGGCAATGTCTTACCTGGTGTCCCACTTTCAAATTTATAGGTTACACCGTATTTTTTAGCCACGAATACCCATGTTCCTACAAACTCTACATCTGCTTTATTTACCTGTTTATTTTCAGCATCGTAGCTCTTGAATACCCATTTCCCATCGTTTTCTGCATCAACATACTCTGTTTTTGTTGGCTGAATTGTTGTTACATTTGATTTATCTACATAACGGTTTTGGTCTGTTGGTTTATAGCCTTCTATTGCTTCTGGCAATGTCTTACCTGGTGTCCCACTTTGGAATTTGTAGGTTACACCGTATTTATTAGCTTCGAATACCCATGTTCCTATAAACTCTACATCTGCTTTATTTACTTGTTTATTTTCAGCATCGTAACTCTTGAATACCCATTTACCATCATTTTCTGCATCTACGTACTCTGTTTTTGTCGGTTGAGTCGCATTTACATTTGATTTATCTACATAACGGTTTTGGTCGGTTGGTTTATAGCCTTCTATTGCTTCTGGCAATGTCTTACCTGGTGTCCCACTTTCAAATTTGTAGGTTACACCGTATTTATTAGCCACGAATACCCATGTTCCTACAAACTCTACATCTGCTTTATTTACTGCTTTATTTTCAGCATCGTAACTCTTGAATACCCATTTCCC
>NZ_KQ970290.1:55845-58036 GCF_001579035.1 Streptococcus mitis
ATCATTTGCTTTATCAACGTACTCTTTAGTTGTTGGCTGAATTGTTGTTACATTTGATTTATCTACATAACGGTTTTGGTCTGTTGGTTTATAGCCTTCTATTGCTGCTGGCAATGTCTTACCTGGTGTCCCACTTTCAAATTTATAGGTTACACCGTATTTATTAGCTTCGAATACCCATTTTCCTATAAACTCTACATCTGCTTTATTTACTTGTTTATTTTCAGCATCGTAACTCTTAAATAACCATTTACCATCTTCTTCTGCAACTGGGTACTCTTTTGTAGTTGGTTGAATAGCATTTACATTAGCTGTATTTTCATACGTTTTTGGGTCTGTTGGTTTATAGCCTTCTATTGCTGCTGGTAACGCTTTATCTTTAGTTCCACTTATGAACTTATATTTTGCTGTATAAGGATGAACATAACCTAGCTCTAAAACATTAGCTGCTACTTTGTTGATAGGTAAATTTCTAGCTAAAGTAAAGAAAAACAAGCTACCTGCACTAGGGCGAACATTACCTTCAACAGTACCTGTTACTTTTAGTACTTTTTTACCATTCGAATCTGCTAACTCTTTGGCTTTATCTTGTGCAATACGAATAACCATCTTATTGATTTCTTCGTCACTCTTACCAGGGAATAATTTTTTAAGTTCTGTTGATGAAAGAGTTTTAAGTGTCATATTACGCATAATAGTTTCAGCGATAGTCTTACCTTCATCTGGTTTTATTGCACTTTCAGCGATACGTTCATTACGTTCACCTTCTGGTCTATTACTATCCTTGTCGTTTAAAGATCTAAGAATCATCCTAAATGTAATATTATTGTAACCTTTAGTCTCAACACCAAATGTAATTTTAGGATCTGTATTACTAACTAATGAATTAAAGCTATTTTTGTCATTTCCTAAATTTTTTTCAGATGTTGAATACACATTCAAGATTTCTTTCTTCCCATCCTTAATTCCAAGAGCATATAAAGGTCTCCATGAATAACCATTAAATTCTGCATATAGTTTTTCCGGAAGAACTAAATCTTTGTCTAAATTCACATTCAAGTCTACATATGTGTAAGTCTTTGTAGTTTCATCTATTTTAAATTTATTATTTTTGTATGTGTTTGATAAAACAGGACCCGCTCCTCTTGCATCAGGATTTCTATATACAGTCATAGCTGTAGTATCATCCATTTCAAACTCAGCTTTTAGAACCACTTCGTTCACTTTTGTAGTATCATTATTTTCCGGGTTATACTTATCAATGATAGTACGTGTATTATTTTCATCTTCTGTTGCTTTGCTCAACTTAGTATTTGGTAATACAGCATCCGATTCTACCTTAGTATCAATTTTAACTTTGTTAGCATTAATTTTGAATCTATCTAACCCATTGAAAAGAATCATATTTCTTCTACTATCCGTTGGGACAGGCTCTTCGTTCTCGGTAAAGCTTGTGTAAACACCATATAGCTTTGAATCAGGTTTTAAACCATTTGGAAAGGCTGTTGCTAATGTATCTTCTGGTGAAAATAATCTAGCTCCTTCTGCGATTTTCCCATTTACTGAAGGTTTGTCAGACCAACCAAGAAAAGTATTGGCAGTACTAGAGTTAACTAATGGTCTTCCTAACTTATCTTCTCCCGTCTTATATGTCTTATCTATATCTTCTCTAATAGTAGGATCATTTGCATCTACATTCCACTGTTTCATAAGTGTTACTGTACCAGCATAGTTAGGTTTTTCCTCATTATTTCTTGCTCCATCGCTATCCTCTGGCTTAATATCTGTTGGTACAGCTCTATCACTACCTAGCGTTGTACCAAGCACATCATTTCCATTTCTTACTTCCGCTGCACGAGGTACTCCTTGAAGAGAGTTTCCATTACTCTCAGTTGATGCAACTGTATTTGTATTTGTATTTTCTATTTCTGTGTCACCAGTATTAGCACCAGAAGTGCCTAGTGTGCTTGTTGTACTTGCTGAACCTGGTGTACTTGGTGGGGCTGGTGTGCCTGATACTGGTTCGCCTGCTCCTGGTCCATCCGCTTGAACAGTCGCCACACCAGTTGCAAAAAACAACACCGAAGCTACTGCTACACTAGCTACTCCCAAATGATGTTTTCTAATAGAGTAGCGTAAAATTTTTTTCTCGTTTTCTTCACATTTTCTTGACTTAAAGTTCATTTTCAAC
>NZ_KQ970290.1:58159-65579 GCF_001579035.1 Streptococcus mitis
ATTGTAATTGTTGTGATGCTTTCAAAAAAACACTTGATATTACACTAACATTATATACCTTTTTCTAAAACATGTCATGTAAAACTGGGCAAAAACTCAATTTTGTTAAAAATAAGTAAATAAGTAAATCTTTCCATAATAAACCGCATATTATCAAGGTTTTGCCACCTGATAATATGCGGTTTTCTGATTTTAAAAACTTTTTATCCAGTATCACTTCGTGAAGCTGCACTCTTACTTAAAATTTATCTCAAATTACAAAATACTATCATTATTTATTGAACCCATTCGCCATTATAATTGACAGAATAACCATCTACAGTCGTATTCACTGCCAATGCACCTGAGCTATAAGCGTAGTACCATTTACTACCGACCTGGAACCAGCCTATCGCCATAGCTCCTGATGAACGAAGATAGTACCACTTGTTACCGAGGTATTGCCATCCCGTTTTCATATCACCATTTGACTGGTCTAAATAATACCAAGTTGAGCCTTCTTGATACCAACCAGTTGCCATTGCACCTGAGGAACGGAGGTAGTACCACTTATTGCCAAGTTGCTTCCAACCAGTTTGCATAATGCCAGTCACTGGATCTAGGTAGTACCATGGAGCAGCTTTAAGCTTCTCTTCATCATATGTAAGAGGAAAATCCTTAGCCCAACCACGTGCTAGCTCCCCAACAGTCAATCTGTTGATGCGAGAATCAAAGCCACCATCCTTCAGTAAATAATACCAGTGCCCCTCATCATAAACCCAACCAGTTTTTAAGGTGTGATAACTACGTTGATCTTCAAAATAATAGACTCTTTTCTCTGCTGGACTATCATATTGTTCCCCACGATGTTTGTTGGTATTTGTAGCAGTTTTTGCTTCTAAAACTTGCTTACCAACAAAATCTTGTAGTACCCCATCTTGACCAAAGTAAAACCAATCTGGTCTAAAAGCAATATCTTGCCTTAGAGAAGAACCAATCGTAACCCCTTCGTGTGGAGCAGGTATATATTGCCAGCCGACAACCATCTCTCCAGATAAAGGATCAAAATAATAGTATTTTCCATCAATCACTCGCCAGTAGGTTTCTTTGAGGTTCCCCTTCTTGTAGTAGGTTCTACCATTTTCTTGGACAAATTGCCAGCCTTCTGAATCAGCATCATCCGCCAATACTGCACTTGTTGCTAGCACACTAAAGAAAAAGACTGCTAATGCGATTGGCATCAATTTTTTTATTATTTTCATTAGACCTATCCTCCATAACTGATTGTAGCAAAGACCCGACTGCATGTCAATATATAGAAATCTTTCAAAAAAAGCAGTTACATAACTGCAACTGCTTTCTATTCTTGCATGGTGTAACCGACACCACGAACGGTTTTAATATAGCTTTTCTGACCTTTTACATCAAGCTTGCTACGTAGATAGCGGATATAGACATCCACGATATTAGTCTCTGTCGCACTTTCGTACTTCCAAACACTTTCCAATAACTGCTCACGAGTCAAGACTTTCTTGCTTCCCATAAGAGTAGCCAAAAGGTCATACTCACGACGGGTCAGAGCAATCATCTCTTCACCACGATAAACGGTATGATGCTCTACATCCATACGCAGATTGCGGTAAGACGTTGGAACCTTCATCTGACTACAGTGTTGGTCGATGAAGTCCCTACCTCGGAAAATCGCTGAAATACGAGCCACCAAATTGTCAATAATAACCGGCTTATAGATGTAAGAAACGGCAAAGCGTTGGATTGTTTCAATCTGATCTTGCAATTCTTCACGATGGTCCAAGACCATAATGACTGAGGCTGGCTTAGTCCGACTCAGCTTGTCTGCAAAATCCTGAGCTGTCATATCCCCCAAATGAGCATTCAATAAAATCAAGTCATAGTCTGTCTGAAGAGCCATGGAGAGGGCTTTTTGCCCCTCCTCAACCTGATCAACTCGGTATTGCTCTTTTTGGAGTTCCAAACTTAAAAAATGAGCTAGATTTCGTTCTTTCTCAAGTAATAAAATCCGTTTCCCCATGGCAGACCTACTTATTTTTCGTCATACCAAGAGTAGTGGAAGGTTCCTTCTTTGTCTTTACGTTGGTAAGTGTGGGCACCAAAGTAGTCACGTTGCGCTTGGATTAAGTTAGCTGGAAGATCAGCTGAACGGTAGCTATCAAAGTAAGTAATAGCTGCTGAGAAAGTTGGCACTGGCACACCAGCTTGAACTGCAAGAGCTACGATATCACGCACTGCTTGTTGGTACTTAGCAGTAACATCCAAGAAGTACTCATCCAAAAGAAGGTTTGCAAGGTCTGCATCACGATTGTAGGCATCTGTAATCTTTTGCAAGAAACGAGAACGGATGATACAGCCATCACGCCAGATAGAGGCGATGTCTGCAAATGGCAAGTTCCAGTTGTTTTCTTTAGAAGCTACACGCAATTGAGCAAAACCTTGTGCGTATGAAATGATTTTTGAGAAGTAAAGGGCTTGACGGATCTTTTCAATCAACTCAGCCTTGTCTCCTTCAAATTTGAAGGCAACTGGTTTTGGAAGAACCTTGCTTGCATGCACACGTTCTTCTTTGTAAGTTGAAATGTAACGGGCAAATACTGATTCAGTGATGAGTGACAATGGTACACCAAGGTCAAGTGATGATTGGCTAGTCCATTTACCAGTTCCCTTGTTACCTGCAGCATCAAGGATGTAGTCTACGATTGGTCCATCTTGGCCTTCATCGTCTTTACGGTTCAAGATATCAGCTGTGATTTCAATCAAGTAGCTGTCCAATTCACCCTTGTTCCACTCAGTAAAGATTTCAGCCATATCTTCTGCTGAAAGACCTAACAAGTGTTGCATCAAGTCATAGCTTTCTGCGATCAATTGCATATCACCATACTCGATACCGTTGTGAACCATTTTCACATAGTGACCAGCTCCATCAGGACCGATGTAAGTCACGCATGGTTTGCCATCTTCTGGTGCTTTAGCTGAGATTTCTTCGAGAACATCCGCAACCAATTCGTAGGCTTCTTTTTGTCCACCAGGCATAATAGAAGGACCTTCAAGGGCACCTTTTTCACCACCAGAAACCCCAGTACCGATAAAGTTGATACCTGAGTTTGCCAATTCTTCATTACGACGGATTGTATCTTTGTAGAAAGTGTTTCCGCCATCAATCAAGATATCACCTTTGTCAAGGTGTGGAAGAAGGGCTTGGATAGTAGCATCTGTACCAGGTCCAGCTTGAACCATAAGCATGATACGACGAGGTTTTTCGATTGAGTTTACAAAACTTTCAACGTCATAGCTTGGTACAAAGTTCTTTTCAGGATGGCAAGCAATTACATCTTCCGTTTTTTCTTTACTACGGTTGTAGATAGCAACTGTGTAACCACGAGATTCAATATTAAGGGCAAGGTTACGACCCATTACGGCCATACCTACGACACCAAAGTTAGCTTTTGTCATTTGACACTCCTCTTGTTTGATTTGTTTTATTTTATCATTTTTACTTTTGAAAAGAAAGAATTTTGTAACGACTGCTTAGTAGTCCAAGTCATCCGCATGACCAGCGCCATTTCCGACAAAGTAGCCTGTCTTACAGTTAAGGGTAAAGAGATAGGTTCCATCTGGCTTGTAGAGGTTGTAATAACCATTGCCGTTAACGATATTGACACGTTCAAGGATATATTGGTCTCCAGTGATATAGCCACGTGAACGTGAAGTCGCTAGAATTTGTTCCAAGACACCATCCGCAAAATCCCAAGCATAGTTGTTACTATCATCAATAGCAGACTGATTATAGGCAACACGACTGGCACTTCTTTGAACAGCAACCCCTGCACTTGATACGCCCATATTGACTTCGCTACGAGAACTTCTAGTCTCATTTGAGGCCGTATTTGAACTACTTGGGCTTATCTCACTGGTCGTATTTGAGCTTGTTTGACTAGAGCTTGAGCTACTAGTTTCACTTGAACTTGAGCTAGAAGTACTTGTTTGCTGGCTCTTACCAAGGCTGATAGCCTTATCTAGCACTTTATCAAGCTCCGTATTCCCAGTTTTGATATCTGTAAATTTAGCATCTGATTTGGCTTTGGCATTGGTATCCAACACACCATCCACAATAGCTGGTTTTTCAAATTGTGCATTGACATCTTGAATGGCCTTGATTTGCGTTGCTAGACTATCATATTTAGATTTGGCAAGCGTATGTTCACGACTACCTTCCAGCTTATCAAGTAAGGTCTTGAGTTGACTTAGTTTATCAAACTGACTATTTTTCAAAGCCGTTTTATTGCTGTCTGTGTAGAAGGCGTCATAAAGTGTATTAAAATCATCCACATCTGATTGATTGGCTGTAGTTGATTGAGAAGTTTCAATTTCCTTGGTCGAACGATTCACTTGACGATAGACATAATAAGCACTGACACAGATAATTACTGATACAAGCGCCAAAGCGGTTAAAACAAAGCCTTTTTTGCTTTTCTTTTCTGAGTCTTCTTGTTCCAGACGAGAAAGGTTTTGCTCCTCTTCCACTTCTTCAGTCATTTCTGTTGGAGTTTCATCCTCTAGCAATAGAGGATCCAAGCCTTGCTCCTCATCATCCAGAGGCAAAGGAGGTAAGATGTCTTCAGAAGATGGAACTTCCTCCGAAGAAGCTTCTGACTCTTCTACAGCCTCACGCATCTCTTGAATTAAATCATCCAGACTCTGAGTTTCAACTAACTCCTCTTTTTTGTATTGGCGAGTCGCAAACTTATCTGCTTCGATTTCATCTTTGTGTTGTTTAACATACTTATCCAAAATGGAATCCTCAGGCAAGACTCCTGCTTCCACTTCTTCATTTTTACGAATAGCTTGACCAACTGTTAGCTCTTTTGCTTCATCAAAATCAAATTGCGGTTCTTGACCTTCCTTTTTATGACGATTTCGTCTTTTTTTACTCATGAGTATCCCTTTCTATTTTACCTCTTGCCGTTTGACACGCTGACCAAAATATTGATACAGATCCACTTTCAAGGTTCCGTTGTATAACTTACGCTTCTTATCTGCTTGGCTACCATACTTGCTTTCAAAGGCTTCATCACTAGTCAGGATAAATTTGCTCCAAGTTTTCAGTGGTGCAAATACTTGCCCCATCTCAGCATAGAGCTTGGTCACTCCTGCATCATCTGATAAACGCTCCCCGTAAGGCGGATTAGAAATAATCACACCATTGATTTTATCGGAACGTAAATCCTGTACGCGCATCTGCTTAAATGTAATATCCCCTGCAACACCAGCTGCCTGAGCATTGGCCTTAGCAATTTCTACCATGCGAGCATCAATATCACAGCCCATGATATCCAGTTCCAGCTCACGGTCTACTTTTTTAGCCGCTTCTGTACGCACTTCTTGAATCAAGCGATCGCTGACCCAATTCCATTCCTCAAAAGCAAAGGAGCGACGAAGACCAGGCGCCATCTTTCTAGCAATCATAACTGCCTCAATACAGAAAGTCCCCGAACCACAGGTCGGATCAATCAAAGGCTTGTCTGGATACCAGTTAGAGAGTTGTAAAATGGCTGCTGCCATATTTTCCTTGATAGGAGCGCCTCCTTTTTCGGTACGATAGCCACGTTTAAAGAGACTAGAGCCTGTCGTATCAATCATGACAGTTGCCACATCTTTGAGAATAGAGACCTCAATCTTAAACTCTGGGCCATTCTCCATCAAAGGAACCCCTTCTGGGCGAGCATAGTGTTTCTGCAATTTCTTAACAACAGCTTTCTTAGAAATAGCCTGTACACTCGGCTCATTGTGAAGTTTAGATTTAACACATTTGGCTTTTGAAATCGGGAACCGAGCTCCAAGTGGTAAATAATTTTCCCAATCTAAAGCAAAAACTCCCTGAAACAGCTCTTCAAAAGTCTTAGCTGGGAAAGTTCCTACGATGATCTTGATACGATCTGCTGCCCGAAGCCAGACGTTGGTTTCGATAATAGCTCTCACGTCTCCTTGAAAACGAACACGTCCATTTTCAACCTGACAATCGTAGCCCAACTCTCGCACTTCACGTCCTACAACAGCTTCAAGCCCTGCTGCCACAGTTGCAATTAAATTAAATTCTTTTTTCATGTTACAGTCTTGCAAGACCTTTCTATATGTCCACTTTAAAAAATGAGGTTGAGAAAATTTCTCAGCCCCAACCTATATGCAATTTTCTATAAGCCATGTTTTGTTCCAGAAGTGACTAGGATCACTTCCTTCGATAATCATCTGTCTACCACTAACAGCTCTAGCTGATAGCAGTCAGAATACTACGTTCGTTTCCGCGTACTCCATGCCCCGACCAAAATTTGGGTTGCTAGCTTGAGGGGTTTACCGCGTTCCACTCTCTCTGTTTCCAGAAAGACTCCGTCACTGTGGCACTTTCAAGCCTACTCTGGCCTATCCAAGGACTTAGCCATTTCAACTGCCGTAACGATTTCTCGTCCCTAGGCTTATGGTTTCGCCTAGCACAAACACTACAGGCATCACAGCCTGTGCTAGCATGGACTTTCCTCATGAGAAGCAATTCTCCTCACGCGATTATCCAAAAATTGCATGTAACAAGACCTGAATTACAAATCAGTATTGTCTAAAATTTGTTTACCGAATACTTCTTTTTCAAGACGATTCAAGCGTTTCAAAATATCAAAATTCGTCATAGAAGATGAAGCAGCCACATCAATTGGATCTGGGTGACTAGGACTTGGAGCCGAACTCACTTGCGGTTTACGAGTTAATTCTTCCTTCAAATCCGCAATCTCCTGACGAAGTGACTTGACCAAGGCAGCATAGGTTTCATAATCCTTGATGACATCGTCTAAAAACTCATCAACTTCTACCTTGCTATACCCACGGACTTCACGTCCAAACTCTTGTTCAAAAATATCTTTCGCTAGAAAAAATAATACTTGCCATGTCTCTCTCCATTCTCGCTTGCTAGTATTATTATATAAAAAAAGGCAAACAAAAATCAAGGTCAAAGCTTCAATTTTCGGAAAAATTTTCAGCAAGTTCATTTAATTGATCAAATGTTAATCTCTTTATAAAATAGTCCTCTTGATTTTTCATCTTTTGGTAAAAATAAGCTAGTTTCGTTTCATTTTCTTCATCATAAAAAAGATAGGAACTAGTCGTATTTTCCAGTAAAAACTGCTGGTAATCTCTTAACTGCCCCTTGTGTTCATAGCGAGGATAGGCATATTTGACAAAGTCTACCTGCTTAAAGCGGCTCAGTTTCATCTGATTGCCTTCATTCCAATTTTCCCCATGGGTTTCAAAAGCAAAAATGGTCGCCAACTGGAAACCGTACTCGGTTTTCATCTCCTGAGCAACCTCTAAAACCCAATATTCAAAGCCCAAAGTCCCTGTAAATACAAGCCAAGACACCCCA
>NZ_KQ970290.1:65884-68825 GCF_001579035.1 Streptococcus mitis
TCTTTACGTATCGCTTTTTTAATCAATTTAAGACGAGGATCCTTATCAGAAAATAAACCCAAATCAAAAGCAGAATAGCCTAAAACCAAAGCTGTAGCCATTTTTAACCCTTTCTGTGCAAATTTATGGTATAATAGAGTGATGTTATTGTACCAATAAGGAGAATTATGGTCAACTATCCACATAAACTTTCATCACAAAAAAGACAAACATCTCTTTCTCAACCCAAAAATTTCGCAAATCGAGGAATGTCTTTTGAAAAGATGATCAATGCTACCAATGACTACTATTTGTCTCAGGGCTTGGCTGTTATACACAAGAAACCAACCCCTATTCAAATCGTACGAGTGGACTATCCACAACGAAGTCGTGCCAAGATTGTTGAAGCTTATTTTCGACAAGCTTCAACGACGGACTATTCTGGCGTTTATAATGGATATTACATCGACTTTGAAGCCAAGGAAACAAAACAAAAACGTGCGATTCCGATGAAAAATTTTCATCCACATCAGATTCAGCATATGGAACAAGTCCTTGCCCAACAAGGAATCTGCTTTGTCCTTCTTCACTTTTCTTCTCAGCAAGAAACCTACTTATTGCCGGCATTCGATTTGATTCGCTTCTATCATCAAGATAAGGGACAAAAATCAATGCCACTTGGATATATTCGAGAATATGGATATGAAATCAAGGCTGGTGCCTTCCCTCAAATTCCCTATCTCAATGTTATCAAAGAACATTTATTAGGTGGTAAAACAAGATGAACAAACCAACGATTCTGCGCCTAATCAAGTATCTGAGCATTAGCTTCTTAAGCTTGGTTATCGCAGCCATTGTCTTAGGCGGAGGAGTTTTTTTCTACTACGTTAGCAAGGCTCCTAGCCTATCCGAGAGTAAACTAGTTGCAACAACCTCTAGTAAAATCTACGACAATAAAAATCAACTCATTGCTGACTTGGGTTCTGAACGCCGCGTCAATGCCCAAGCTAATGATATTCCCACAGATTTGGTTAAGGCAATCGTTTCTATCGAAGACCATCGCTTCTTCGACCACAGGGGGATTGATACCATCCGTATCCTGGGAGCTTTCTTGCGCAATCTGCAAAGCAATTCCCTCCAAGGTGGATCAACTCTCACCCAACAGTTGATTAAGTTGACTTACTTTTCAACCTCGACTTCCGACCAGACTATTTCTCGTAAGGCTCAGGAAGCTTGGTTAGCGATTCAGTTAGAACAAAAAGCAACCAAGCAAGAAATCTTGACCTACTATATAAATAAGGTCTACATGTCTAATGGCAACTATGGAATGCAAACGGCTGCCCAAAACTATTACGGCAAAGATTTGCGAGAACTATCACTACCTCAACTTGCCCTACTAGCAGGAATGCCACAGGCTCCGAATCAATACGATCCCTATTCTCATCCAGAAGCTGCCCTTGACCGTCGTAACTTGGTACTTTCAGAGATGAAAGGTCAAGGCTACATTTCTGCCGAACAGTATGAGAAGGCTATCAATACTCCTATTACTGATGGACTCCAAAGTTTGAAATCAGTCAATAGCTACCCAGCATATATGGACAATTATCTCAAAGAGGTTATCGACCAAGTAGAACAAGAAACTGGCTATAACCTTCTAACTACTGGGATGGATGTTTACACAAATGTAGATCAAGAGGCTCAAAAACGTCTGTGGGATATCTACAACTCCGATCAATACGTCTCTTACCCTGACGATGATTTGCAAGTCGCATCTACGGTCGTAGATGTTTCCAATGGTAAAGTCATCGCCCAACTTGGAGCTCGTCACCAAGCAAGTAACGTTTCATTTGGTACCAACCAAGCCGTTGAAACCAATCGTGACTGGGGTTCTACTATGAAACCAATCACTGACTATGCTCCCGCTTTAGAATATGGAGTCTATGACTCTACTGCGTCTATTGTACATGATGTTCCTTATAACTATCCTGGCACTGATACTCCACTCTACAACTGGGATCATGTCTACTTTGGAAACATTACAATCCAGTATGCTCTTCAACAATCACGAAATGTCACAGCCGTTGAGACTTTGAATAAGGTCGGTCTAGATAGAGCTAAAACCTTTCTTAATGGTCTTGGTATCGACTATCCAAGTATGCATTACGCAAACGCCATTTCAAGTAACACAACTGAATCCAACAAACAGTACGGTGCAAGTAGTGAAAAAATGGCTGCTGCTTATGCCGCCTTTGCTAATGGTGGTATTTACCACAAACCAATGTATATCAATAAAATCGTCTTCAGTGATGGTAGTGAAAAAGAATTTTCTGATGCTGGTACACGAGCTATGAAAGAAACTACTGCCTATATGATGACCGAAATGATGAAAACTGTTTTAGCTGACGGAATCGGACGGGGTGCTTACCTACCATGGCTTCCACAAGCAGGTAAGACAGGTACTTCTAACTATACTGATGACGAAATTGAAAAGTATATCAAGAACACTGGCTACGTAGCTCCAGATGAAATGTTTGTAGGTTATACTCGTAAGTATTCTATGGCTGTAGGGACTGGTTACTCAAATCGTTTAACTCCAATCGTTGGAGATGGTTTCCTAGTTGCTGCTAAGGTTTATCGCTCAATGATATCGTATCTATCAGAAGATGACCAACCTGGAGATTGGACGATGCCTGAGGGCTTATATAGGAGTGGAGAATTCGTCTTCCAGAACAACGCAAAGAACACATGGAATAATTCAGTAACACAACAAACACAAACAGTAGAAACTCCAAGCACAACAGCTGAAAGTTCAACTACACAGGCAAGTACGACGGTTGGTCAACAACCCAATAATGCTCCAGCAACTGATCCTAACCAAGGACAAGCTAGTCAAGCTAGTCAACCGACACAACCAGTACAACCAACGCCACAAAATCCACAAGTTCAACAACCACAACAGTGA
>NZ_KQ970290.1:68845-72211 GCF_001579035.1 Streptococcus mitis
AAATCCACAAGTTCAACAACCACAACAGTGAGATGAAAAGAAAATCCTGAGAAATAAAAACTCAGGTATTTTTTCTAACAAAAAAATTAGCTTCATAATCTTTGAAAGTGAAGAGAGGTTTCAACTCATTTTCAATAAACCAAAAGAAGTTAGCTTACAACTAACTTCTTTTTATCTTATTTCACATGTTTTGCGAGTTCTTCTTGCGCTTTTTATTGGATTCTGCTTTTTCTTTCATCCATTTTTCTTGAGCTTTTTGGTATTCATCTGCAGTAACTGCCTTGTCTTGAATTTCCAAGTATTTGTATAGGAGCGGATCGCTTGTCCCCTTGTTACCAGAGAAGGCAAACGGCATCGTAAATGGTACCATCTTAGACAAGATTGGGCGACCAGTGAGTGATGTTGTTGGGATAATCAAGGCACTATCTGTCAACCAAGCTTGTGCAACTGCGTATTTATCATAACGTTTTACTACGTCTGTTGTCTCATTTCCAGCTTCAGTTACTAATTTCTCATAGTCATTTAGACCTACAGTTTTAGCTGCAGCATTATCTGTACCAGAATCAAAGCCAAGGTAGGTTTTAGTGTTTTCACCAACTGATGGTTTGATAATATCGAGATAAGTTGATGGATCCGCAAAGTCAGGACCCCAACCAACATTATCTGAAATATCCCAATCTTCCCCAGCTGCTGTTTCAGCAAAGTAGGTAATATTCAAGACTTCATCTTTTTGTAGTTGTTGAATATCAATTACGACATTATCTGTACCCAAGGTTTCTTCAACCGATTGTTTGAAAGATTGGACACGTTGAACTTTTGTAGTTGCTGTCTGGTCAACTGGCATATCCAAATGAATTGGGAAGGTCACGCCTTCTGCCTGTAAAGCTGACTTAGCCTTGGCAAATTCGGCCTTGGCTTTTTCTGGATTGTAAAGACCATCTTGGGCATCTGCCAGATTAACATCCTTCCATTCATCCCCATAGGTTACTAATTTTTCTTTGACCATATCGCCAAAGTTTTTCCCATCTGCTTGAACAAATGTTGGTGGCACAAAGAGATTACGCAAGATTTTGCTTGCACCACTGGCACCATTCACTTGTGAAGCATAGGCCGTACGATCAAAACCAAAGGCAATAGCCTGACGGAAATCCTTGTTCAAGAGAGCCTTTTTAGTAGATGTCTTTTGTTCTTCGCTAGTCTTAGATGTGTGTTTATAAGATTGACGGTCAATATTTGTCCCTACTAGATAAGTCGTAGAGTCTTGTTGCGTATAGACGATATTGTCTTTCATACTCTTCTCAAGCTCTGCGAAACTTGCACTGGTTGGATAAAGACGAGCTGCTGTAAAGCTTCCATCCTTAAAGTTTTCTGCTGGTTTGCTGGTATCTTGCCCATCCCAGAATGACAATTTAATCTTGTCAACATGAACATTGTCCTTATCCCAGTAGTTAGGATTTTTCGCAAATTCAACGGAAGATTTGGCCACAAGAGATTTTAACAAATAAGGACCATTATACAAGAGACTGCTTGGATCCGTAGCTTTGGCAAAATCATCCCCTTTTGAGTTCAAAAACTCTTCATTGACTGGCGCAAGCACACCCATAGTTGTTTTAGAATTCCAAAAACTTTCAGGTTTGTTCAAGGTGTATTGGACTGTTTGATCGTCAAGGGCTTTAATCCCGACTTGAGCAAAGTCTGTGATTTCACCTTTTGCATAGGCATCCAGACCTTTGATTGAATCCTGTACCAAGTAAAGGGCTTGTGATTTCTTATCTGTTGCATATTTAAGACCTGTCACAAAGTCCTGAGCCTTAACAGGCGCATACTCTTCTCCCTCAGATGTATACCACTTGGCATCCTGACGAATCTTATAAGTATAAGTCAAGCCATCCTTAGAGACCGACCAGTCTTCTGCCAATGAAGGAACAAGGTTCCCGTATTTATCATTTTCAAGCAATCCATCAATCACATTACTAGTAATGCTTGAAGTAGCTGCCTTACTGGTTGTCAAATAGTTGAGATTATCTGGATCTGTCTCATAGGTAAAGGCAAAGGTTTTTTCACCTTGAGCGCCTGAACCCCCAGAACAAGCAGCTAAAACACCAGCTGCTAATAAGGTTACTCCCGCAAGAGTCAATACTTTTCTTGTTTTCATAGTATTCTCCTTTGTTTTTTTATTCATTATAGACTCTTTTTCAAGTCCTGTCAATAGAATTTTCTGAATTTTAAGAGTTATTTGTTATATTTGATATATTCTGAAAAATAAAATTGTTCATTTATGCCAAAAAAGCCAACATAGGTTCTCTTCTGATAAGCAGAAAAGAATCTTGTTGACCTTACTTCTAAAAATCTTAAGTAGCAAAGATTCTAAAATGACAGAATCCTTGCATTATTGTCCCAACTCTTCCGCGACCACTTCCAAAGCCCGTTCGATGACCACATGCATGTCGTAGTATTTATAATCAGCCAAACGTCCACAGAAAATGACCTTATCATTCCGTGCTGCTTCTTCTTGATATTTAGCAAACAGGGCATTGTTTCTCTCATCATTGATTGGATAATAAGGCTCATCACCACGTTTCCAATCTGCTGGATATTCACGAGTAATAACCGTTTTGTCCTGAGTACCATACTCAAAGTGTTTATGCTCAATAATACGAGTATAAGGAATTTCTCGCTCTGTATAGTTGACAACAGCATTTCCTTGATAGTTTTCTTCATCAAGCACTTCATGATCAAAACGAAGACTACGGTATTCTAACTCACCATGTTTATAATCAAAGTATTGGTCAATCATCCCTGTAAAGACAACTTTTTCAGCAGAAGCTTCTAATTCTTGACGATTGGCAAAAAAGTCAAGACCAAGTTCTACTTCCACATCCTTGAGCATATTTTCGATGATGACGTTGTAACCACCAATTGGAATACCCTGGTAACGGTCATTGAAGTAGTTATTATCAAAAGTCAAACGAACTGGTAAGCGTTTGATGATAAAGGGTGGAAGGTCAGTCGCAGAACGTCCCCATTGCTTTTCAGTATATCCTTTAATCAATTTTTCATAAATATCTGGACCGATCAACTTGATAGCCTGTTCTTCCAAGTTTTTAGGTTCAACAGCCTTCATATGTGCCGTTTGCTCAGCAATCTTATCTTTGACCTCTTGAGGAGTTTTTGTACCCCACATAGCATAGAAAGTATTCATATTGAAAGGTAGATTATAAAGGCTACCCTTGTAATTAGCTAGAGGCGAATTGATATAGTTGTTAAATTCAGCGAATTGATTGACATAGTCCCAAACTTTCTTGTTAGAAGTATGGAAGATATGGGCACCGTATTTATGAACATTAACTCCTTCTACATTCTCAC
>NZ_KQ970290.1:72593-77729 GCF_001579035.1 Streptococcus mitis
ATAGTCTCTCCCTTATCATTTATCTTTGCATCTCCTTAACTATAGTAAAAGAGAGAATCTTATACTTCTCTTCAAACCACGTCAGCGTCCATCTGCAACCTCAAAACAGTATTTTGAGCTGACTTCCCAGTTACTCTTTAATTTTTATTGAGTATTCGTTTCAATCTATTTTAGCACAAAACAAATCATTTCTCAGTTTTCAATAGCCGAGTGATTTAAAAAGACAAGCACCAAAACTGATGTTTGTCTTTATGATTTTGCTTGAAAAGGCTATTTCTAACTATTTAACATGTTTTTCTGCTTCTTTTTGGGCTTTTTCGATTGCTTTTTTGCTTTCTTGCTCCCATTTGGTCTTAGCTTCTTCAAACTGTTTGGTCGTCACAGTGTCTTTTTGCAGTTTCATGTACTTATAGTTATTGCCATCACCCTTGATACCAACCAATGAATACCCTCTTGTAAATGGCGTTACTTTGGTTACAGATGCTGTTCCACCACTTGACATAGCTGACATAATCAGAGAATTGTCAATCATCCAAGCCTGTGCTTCAGCATATTTTTCATAGCGTTTGGCTACATCTTTGTTTTCACTATCTGCATCTTTGAGCATCTTAGTGTAGGTATCCAGACCTAGACTAGTGATTTTTTCCTTGTCTTCCTTAGCATCTAGTCCAAAAATCTTAAGGTAGAATCCATCCTCTGCATTGAAAGGATTGAGATAAGTTGATGGATCCTGATAGTCACCTACCCAGCCATCAAAGTTCAAATCATAGTCACGATCAGCTGCTGTTGGCGCTAAGAAGGCTACGTTATTAAAATCATCTGTTGAAAGTTGCTGAACATCAATGACAATGTTATCAGCACCCAAAACTGACTCAAGGGTCTGCTTAACTGAGTTCATGCCTGTCACAGCATTTTTACTTGTCTGATCAACAGCCACATCCAAGTGAATAGGGAAAGTCACACCTTGACTTGCCAATTCTTTTTTAGCTTCCGCAAATTTTTCTTGGGCTTTTTCTTTGTTGAAATAGGCATCCTGAGCATCTGCCAAGTTAATATCTGACCATTCTGTGCCATAGTTGACCAATTTAGAAGCAACTACTTCTCCAAAGGTCTTGTCTCCAACTTGGACAAATGTAGGAGGTACCAGGGTGTTTCGAAGGGTCTTGCTAGCTGCTTCTTCTCCATTTGACTGGGCAGAATAGGCTGTGCGGTCCAAGGCGAAGTTCACTGCTTGGCGGAAGTTCTTGTTCAAGACAGCTGTCTCAGTTGACTTCTTCTGCTCATCTGTCGTTTTAGATGTATGGTTGTAGGCCTTACGATTGACGTTGAAATTGAAGTACCAAGAAGTCTTGTCCTGCAAGCTATAGACGATATTATCCTTATATTTTTCCTTGGTCTTAGCGAAGTTAGAACTATTTGGATAAACCCCAGCGATTGAATAAGCTCCACTTTCAAAGTTACGGATAGTCAATTCTTGGTCTGAGCCATCAAAGTAAGCTAATTTCACATGTTCAATTGATACTTTGTCATGATCATAGTAATGCGGGTTCTCCACATACTCGATAGATGATTTTGATGTGAAATCTTTTAACAAATAAGGTCCACTGTAGAGAATGCTATCTGGAGATAGGGTACCAAAATCTTTCCCTTTTGAATTTAAAAACTCTTCATTTACCGGGAAAAGAATACTATTGGTTGTTTTTGAGTTCCAGTAAGGTTCTGGGCGTGCCAAAGTATACTCAACAGTCTGGTCGTCAATGGCCTTCACCCCAACCTTAGAAAAGTCAGAATCCGCTCCTGTAATATAATCATTCAAGCCCTTGATCGAGTTTTGAACCAAGTCAATGGCCTGTGATTTATTATCCACTGCATACTTAATACCTGTCACAAAATCTTGTGCCTTGACTGGGGCATACTCTTCACCGTCAGCTGTGAACCATTTGGCATCTTTTCTCAATTTGTAGGTATAAGTCAGACCGTCGCTCGAAACAGACCAGTCTTCTGCCAAAGATGGAACTAGGTTTCCATGGTTGTCATTTTCAAGCAAACCATCAACTAGGTTGGTAATGATAGCCGTATTATCAGCGTAGTAGTCTAATAGATAGTTAAATGTAGTTGGATTTCCACTAAAGGTTGATGAGTAAGTTTTTGTATCTGAACCTGATTGTCCGCAAGCAGCTAAAAGCAAAGCAGCCGCAAAAGTCAGGCCTGCACTAAGGACACGCTTTTTTGTAGTCATCTTCTTTCTCCTTTATGTTAGTTTTTATAACATAAGTTTATTTTACCAAAATAGTGGGAATTTGTAAAGTTAATTGAATTTTGAGAATGAAAGTTTATAAACTTTAGTCATAAAAAAACAAAGGATTTCTGTCTTTCATACAGTCCTCCCTTGTTTTTATGCGATTTATCATTTAAATATCAATGAATTAACTGATAACCTAACGAAAGCAAGATTCTCATTCACATTATTTTATGTGCTTTTCTAAATCCTTTTGATACTGAGCATTCGATTCCAGTTTTTCCTTTTGCCACTTTTTGAAGGCCGCATCATACTCTTTAGTTGTCACAATATCATTTTGAAGTTCCATTCCTTTAAAAATAAATGGATCCCCCTTAATACCGACCTGTGAATAAGCTTTGGTAAATGGAACAGTACGACTAACCATAGGAGAGCCCCCTGAAGAAGCAACTGGAATAAGAAGTGAACTATCAGTAACCCAAGCCTGTGCTTTGGCATACTTTTCGTATCGTTTATCAAGATTACTTGTCTCAGAAGCCGCATCATCCAAGAGCTTCTTGTATTCATCCAAGCCAACTTTCGCCACAACTTCAGAATCCTTGCCCTTTGTTATACCTAGATGTTTCAAGGCAGAACCCTTCTTAGCATCTAAAATATTGAGATAAGTTGCTGGATCTTGGTAATCTGGTCCCCAACCTGTTCCGTTCAAATCATAATCTTTTTGGGTTGGAACTTTAGCTTGAGAAGTAATACTTTCCTTCTCATTATCTGTCATTTGAAGAACATCTATAATGACATTCTCCGTTCCAAGTGTTTCTTCAATTGATTGTTTTAGCGAATTGGTTTGTTGAACTGCAACTACATCAGTTTGCTCAACAGGCACATCCAAATGAATCGGGAAACTCACTCCCTTAGCTTGCAATTCTGACTTCGCTTTTTCAAATGCAGACTTGGCCTTTGTTGGATTGTAAATTGTATCCTTACCATCTGTGAGAGTCACATCTTTCCACTGTTCTCCATATTTCAGTAGTTCATCCTGAGCCAACTGTCCGAAGGTCTTCCCAGCTACTTGAACATAGTTATCTGGCACTAGACTATTACGAATAATCTTATCCGCACCCTCTTCACCGTTTAATTGAGCTGTATAGGCGTGGCGATTAAATGCAAAATTAAGAGCCTGACGGAAGTTCTTATTGAGAAGAGCTTCTTTTGTTGATGTTTTTTGTGACTCATCTGTTTTAGCTGTTTTATTGTAAGACTGGCGGTTTACGTTCACAGTGAGGTAGTAGCTTGTTGCCTCTTGTGGACTATAGACAATCTTATCTCCGTACTCTTTCTTAGTTGACTCAAAGTTTGAGCTTGCTGGAAAAAGACGTGCAGTGGTATAGGCACCTTGTGTAAAGCTACGAATTAAGGATTCTTGATCTGAACCATCATAGAATGTCAATTTAACATTATCAATTTTGACATTGTCCTTATCCCAATAGTTAGGATTTTTTTCATATTCAATCACAGATTTAGAAATCAAAGATTTCAAAAAATATGGGCCATTGTAAAGAATACTTGATGGAGTTGGCGCTCCGTAATCCTTGCCTGTTGCATTCAAAAATTCTTCATTTACAGGAAGCATGGTTGCAGTGGTTACTTTAGAGTTCCAAAAACTTTCTGGTTTATTAAGGGTATATTCTACCGTATAATCGTCAAGAGCCTTCACACCTACAGTTGAGAAGTCGTTTGTCTCACCACTAACATAAGCCTCTAATCCTTTGATGGATTTCTCAACCAAAGAAAGACCATCAGATTTTCCATCTGCTGCATGTTTCAGACCTGTAACAAAATCCTGAGCTTTGACTTCCGCATACTCCTCTCCTTCAGAAGTATACCACTTCACACCTTTACGTAGTTTGTAGGTATAAGTCAAACCATCTTTAGAAACTGACCAATCCTCTGCTAGAGAAGGAATGAGATTCCCATATTTATCATTCTCTAAAAGACCGTCGACGACATTACCTATTACGTCAGAAGTTGAACTTTTACTTGTAAGGCTATAATCCAAGGATGATGGATCAACTGCATAAACATAAGAAAATGTTTTGGGAGCATCTGCATTCTTTTCACTTTTCCCACAAGCTGTTAAAAGAATGGCTGTGCTCAAGGTCACTCCTGCTCCTAAGAGCCACTTTTTCGATTGCATAAATAATCTCCTTCAAAATAGTATTTTCACTATTATACCCTATTTTTTTATAAATGCAAGACTTCTTGTAGAATTTGTTAGAAAATTCTAACAAATGTTTTTAAAAGAGTTTTTACACAACTTTTAGCAAAAAGAGGCTGGGAAAAAAGTCCTTAAAACAAAAAACGCATAATATCAAGTCAGTACAATGAAAACCTTGGTACTATGCGTTTTATTGTGGGAAGATTTACTTCATTTTCTCCTGAAGTCGAGTTTTTGCCCAATCTCTCTCATTTTAGTCAGTCAATTCCACACAGAAAGCATCCCATGGAGCTAAGATTTGTTTTTCAAAGACTTCTTGAGCTAGGGTGTTTTCAATCAAGACAGATTTAACGTTTCCTTCTACGATCAAGTCTTGCTTTTCATTGGACAAGTTAGCTACGACTAGGAATCGACGGTCCCCATCTTTACGGATATAAGCAAAGACCTTGTCAGCCGTGTCAAGTAATTCAAAGTCAGCTCGAATCAGCCAGCTGTTCTCCTTACGGATTTGGACCAACTTCTGATAAGTATAGAAAATAGAATCTGGATTTGCCAGCGCTTCTTGAACATTGATTGCTTGATAGTTTGGATTAACTGCCAACCAAGGTTGACCTGTTGAGAAACCAGCGTTTTTGCTCTCGTCCCATTGCATGGGGGTACGGGCATTGTCACGTCCAATGAC
>NZ_KQ970290.1:77910-84172 GCF_001579035.1 Streptococcus mitis
CATTGTCACGTCCAATGACACGGATACTGTCCATAATTTCTTCCAGCGGAACACCTTTTTCAAGAGCCTCACGCGCATAGTTAAGAGATTCAATATCTTCTACTTGGTCCAGCGTTTCAAACGGATAGTTGGTCATCCCAATCTCCTCACCTTGGTAGATATAAGGAGTTCCTCTCATAAGATGAAGCAAGATTGCAAAGGCTTTGGCAGATTTTTCGCGGTATTCTTGGTCATTTCCCCAGATTGAGACGATACGAGGGAGGTCATGATTGTTCCAGAAGAGGGAATTCCAACCGTCCTCAACTCCTAACTCTGTCTGCCATTTGTTGAAGATTTCTTTTAACTTAGCGATATTCAGCTCTTTTTGATAGTGCCATTTAGGCTGACCTTCCTGATACTGAAGACCGATGTGTTCGAACTGGAAGACCATAGACAATTCTTGCCCCTTTGGATCCGAGTAGAGCTTGGCAATCTCTGGCGTTGCCCCCCAGGTCTCCCCTACCGTCAAGAGATTCTTATCTCCAAAGGTCGCTTGATTCATCTCCTTGAGATAGGGATGGAGCATAGGACCATTATTGACTACCTTCTCATCAGGAATTTTGCCAATCATGTCAATAACATCCATGCGGAAACCACCAATGCCTTTATCAATCCAGAAGTTCATCATCTCATAAATTTTCTGACGAAGTTTTTCATTTTCCCAGTTGAGATCGGGCTGTTTTTTACTGAAAAAGTGGAGATAGTATTGATCTGACTTTTCATCGTATTCCCAAGCAGATCCGCTAAAAATAGAATCTAGGTCGTTGGGTTCATCGCGCCAGATATAGTAGTCTCGCTCAGGGCTGTCAGGATTTTCACAGGCCTCGACAAACCAAGCATGTTCATCTGAGGTATGATTGACCACCAAGTCCATGATGATACGAATATCACGCTTCTTAGCTTCCGCAATTAGTTGGTCCATGTCCTCCATGGTTCCGAAAATAGCTGCAATCGCTTGATAATCAGCAATATCATATCCATTATCATCCATAGGACTATCATAAACGGGAGAAAGCCAAATAGCTGTAATTCCTAACTTGGCTAGATAGTCTAACTTACTGGTAATACCTGGCAAATCACCAATTCCATCTCCGTTGCTATCCATAAAGCTCTTAGGATAGACTTGATAGACTACGGCATTGTGCCACCATTTTTCTTGCATCTTCTTACCTCATTATTTTCATAATCTACAGTCTATGATAGCGCTTTTCATAGTTTTATGCAAGCGTTTGCCCAATCTTTTTACTTCCTTTTTAACTCCATAGTTTCCTAACTTCCAATTTTTTATTATAATAGAGGTCAGAGGTAAAAAATGAAAAAACAAGCTTTTAGTTCTGAACAATATTTGAATCTACAGCGCGACCACATTTTAGAGCGCATTAACCAATTTGACGGCAAGCTCTACTTGGAGTTTGGTGGCAAAATGCTAGAAGATTTCCACGCTGCTCGTGTGCTTCCTGGCTATGAGCCTGACAACAAAATCAAGCTCTTACAAGAATTGAAAGAGCAAGTTGAAGTTGTAATTGCCATTAATGCTAGCAACATCGAACATTCCAAAGCACGTGGTGACTTGGGCATTTCTTATGACCAAGAAGTTCTTCGTTTGATTGACAAATTCAATGAATTAGGAATTTTTGTTGGCTCCGTTGTCATCACACAGTACGCTGGTCAACCTGCTGCAGATGCCTTCCGCAATCAGCTTGAGAAAAATGGAATTGATTCTTATCTTCATTATCCAATCAAAGGATATCCGACGGATATGGACCACATTATTTCTCCTGAAGGTATGGGGAAAAAATGACTACATCAAAACCAGTCGTAACTTGATTGTCGTAACCGCTCCTGGACCTGGTTCTGGAAAATTGGCAACCTGTATGTCCAATATGTACCACGACCAAATCAATGGCATCAAGTCTGGCTACGCTAAATTTGAAACCTTCCCAGTTTGGAATCTTCCCCTTCATCACCCAGTCAATTTGGCCTACGAGGCTGCCACAGCTGATCTTGACGATGTCAACATGATTGACCCCTTCCATCTCCAAACCTATGGAGAAACCACTGTCAACTACAACCGTGATATCGAAATCTTCCCAGTGCTCAAACGTATGTTGGAACGCATCCTTGGTGAATCTCCATACGCTTCACCAACAGATATGGGAGTCAACATGGTTGGTTTTGCTATTACTGATGACGAGGCTGCTATCGAAGCCTCTAAACAAGAAATCATCCGTCGCTACTATCAGACTGTTCTTGATTTCAAAGCCGAAAAAGTGGGCGAATCTGCTGTCAAGAAAATTGAGTTGCTCATGAACGACCTCGGCATCACACCTGCAGACCGTAAGGTTGCTGTCGTTGCACGTCAAAAAGCAGAAGAAACTGGTGGACCAGCCCTAGCCCTTGAATTGCCAAATGGGGAAATCGTCACAGGTAAGAACTCCGAACTCTTTGGCCCTACAGCAGCTGCTCTTATCAACGCCATCAAGAAATCAGCTAACATTGCCAAGGAAGTAAAACTCATCGAGCCTGAAGTCGTTAAGCCAATCCAAGGTCTTAAAATCGATCATCTCGGTAGCCGCAATCCACGCCTTCATTCAAATGAAATCCTGATTGCACTTGCTATCACAGCTACAGAAAATCCTGATGCTGCTCGTGCTATGGAAGAACTTGGTAACCTCAAAGGAAGTGAAGCTCACTCAACCATCATCTTGACCGATGAAGACAAGAATGTCCTGTAAACTGGGTATCAACGTAACCTTTGACCCATACTACCAATACGACCGCTTGTATCGTAAATAAAGATTTCAACCTCTCCACACTCGGAGAGGTTTTCTCTCTGTCTCAGGAGCCGGCTTTATGGTATAATGAAAGAAGAAAACTGAAAGGATTTACCATGTCAAAAGAAGTTATTGTTGAAAGTTTTGAACTTGACCACACCATTGTTAAAGCACCCTATGTTCGCTTGATTGGGGAAGAAACAGGGCCAAAGGGAGATGTTATCTCCAATTTTGATATTCGCTTGGTACAACCAAACGAAGACTCAATCCCTACCGCTGGCCTTCACACTATCGAACACCTCTTAGCCAAACTCATCCGTACCCGCATTGACGGTATGATTGACTGTTCACCATTTGGCTGCCGTACTGGTTTCCACATGATTATGTGGGGGCGTCATACCAGTGCTGAAATTGCGGCTGTTATCAAGGATTCGCTCAAAGAAATCGCTGAGACTACTACTTGGGAAGATGTCCCTGGAACAACCATCGAATCTTGCGGTAACTATAAGGATCACAGCCTCTTTTCTGCTAAAGAATGGGCAAAACTTATTCTAGAACAAGGGATTTCAGATGATGCCTTTGAGCGTCATGTGATCTAAACGTAAAAAGGAACCAGTTTTTTTCAGCTGGCTCCTTCTTTTTTATTCTCAAAATTTTGTCTTAGGCTTTTTCACGAATGACCAAAACACCATCTTCCATGTCAGCTTCTAGGTGTTTAGCATCAAGGTTATCCAAGTGGAAGTCTGTGACTTTGTCACGGATTTGTTGTTCAACCACACGACGGAGTGGACGAACACCCATGACTTCATCGTAGCCTTCCTCAGTCATGTATTCTTTAGCAGCTTCGCTCACTGCCAAGTCAATGTCTTTCTTAGAAAGCGTCTTGTTAACTTCAACCAACATAAGGTCTACAATCTTAGAAAGATCTTCTTTGCTCAAGTGTGAGAATTCGATGACAGCATTGAAACGGTTAAGGAATTCTGGACGGAAGTAAGGTTTCAAACGATCAATCAATTCTGGTTTATCAGCATCTTCTGTCAAGTTAGCTTCGTAACCAAAGCCTGCGTTTGAAGTTGCGATAATCACCGTATTCTTGAAGTTGACAGTGTTACCTTGACCATCTGTCAAACGACCATCATCCAAAACTTGAAGGAGAAGGGTGATGACTTGAGGGTCAGCCTTTTCAATTTCGTCGAGAAGGACGATTGAGTATGGATTGCGACGGACGCGTTCTGTCAAGGTATTGTTGTTGTCATCGTAACCAACATAACCTGCAGTTGTACCAATCAATTTAGATACGGCTGTGCGGTCGCTGTATTCAGACATATCCAAACGGATGATCGCATCCTTGGTTCCAAACATATCAAGCGCCAATTGTTTAGCCAACTCAGTCTTACCAACACCAGTAGGACCTACAAAGAGGAAGCTACCGATTGGACGGTTACCTTCATCAAAACCAGCACGGTTACGACGGATAGCTTTTGCTACTGCTTCAACGGCCTTATCTTGACCAATAACTTTCGTCTGCAAACGATGACCCATATCTTTCAAACGTTCGATGTCCGTAGCCCCCATTTGAGATACTGGAATACCGGTCATTCGTTCTACAGATTCAGCCACATCGTTGACACTTGCAGTCACTTTCATATCTTCTGTGTGGTTTTCGATTTTCTTTTCCAATTCTGCGATGCGTGTTTTATAGTTTAGAGCTGCTTCAAAATCTTCTGACTCAACAGCTTTTTCTTGCTTGTCTTTTTCTACCTCAATTTCACGTTCAACAGCATGCACATCTGTTACAGGATGCTGAGCTGCCAAGTGAGCCGCCGTAACATCGACAAGGTCGATAGCCTTATCTGGCAAGCTACGTTGTGGAATATATTGAACAGAGTAATCAACGGCAGCTTTTAAGACTTCGTCTGGCAAAATGACATTGTGGTGTTGTTGATAGAGGTCACGAATTCCTTGAAGGATTTTAAAAGTATCCTCTGCTGAAGGAGCATTGACCTTGACTTCGTTGAAACGACGAGCAAGGGCTGCATTTTTCAAGATAGTATTACGGTATTCATCTTGAGTAGTTGCACCAATCACTGTCAATTCTCCACGTGAAAGAGCTGGTTTCAAGATATCAGCAAGACCTTTAGACCCTTGACCATCACCTGTGCTACCAGCACCAAGAATTTGGTGAATTTCATCAAAGAAGAGAATGATATTTCCCGCTTCTTTTACTTCATTGACTAAGTTTTGAACGTTTTCTTCAAAGCTACCACGGTATTGAGTCCCAGCCTCAAGACCTGAGATGTCAATTGAAATAATTTCCTTATTCTTAATAGCGGCTGGGACATCTCCGTTCACAATCGCTTGTGCTAGGCCTTCGACAACTGCTGTCTTACCAACACCTGCATCTCCGACCAAAACAGGATTATTCTTGGTACGGCGTGAAAGAATTTCAGACGCTTCTTGAATTTCCTTGTTTCGTCCGATAACAGGATCCAACTTGCCCTCACGCGCTTCTGCAGTCAAGTTTCGACCTAGTTTAGCAAGGACACCGTCTTGTTTCATACCTTTACCTTGAACGTACTGAGCTTGCTCACTTCCTTCGCTTGGAAGTTGACCAGTTTGACGGTAAATAGCGAATTCTTCAGGCGTTACTTCACGGCCGTTAATCAAGTAACGACGATTTTCTGAACTATATCCACGCATACCACCCATCAATTGGTTAAATAAATCATCCATGTTGTTAAAATTATTAAAGTTGTTGTTCATATTCTTTACCTCTTTTTGTTTTACTTCGTTATTATTACTGATATTGACTATCTTTGACCTTTGTTTCAAAAAATTTAGACTAGCTATTTACTACTCTACGTATAATTTCAGGTTTTTCTTTATCCAATACAGGTTTTTCGATTGGACTTCTAAAAATACTAATGTTAACCATAGGTTGTACCTCTTTTCTAGGTTTTACCCATACTTTGATCTTAAGATAGTATATACAATCACCTTAAAATCAAGGTTTTCTAAGGACTTTCATTATCCTTATGTTCTTAGTATATCACTTTGGTCACTTTTAGTCAAGAAATTTGACTTTAATTGACCAATATTTTTTATACTCTTCGAAAATCTCTTCAAATCACGTCAGTTCTATCTGTGACCTCAAAACAGTGTTTTGAGCTGACTTCGTCAGTCTTATCCACAACCTCTAAGCTGTGCTTTGAGCATCCTGCGGTTAGTTTCCTAGTTTGCTCTTGATTTTCATTGAGCATAAGTGTTCTAGTAAGGCTTTCATTTACCTTACGTTCATAATATACTACATTAGTCAGAAAAGGTCAAGATATTTGACTTTAATTGACCAATATTTTTTAGAATGCAAAAACACCCTGAAACATCAGGGTGCCATTCTTACATCAAATATAAAATTGCTAGGGTCAGGAGACTTGCTAGGAGTCCCACTC
>NZ_KQ970290.1:84192-84698 GCF_001579035.1 Streptococcus mitis
TCCCCAAAAGAAGAAATCAACCTTCCACTCGCTCCAAGGATTTCCTTTACCAGACAATCCTCCAAGTTCAAAATGGTGATGGACAGGCGTCATACGGAAAATACGTTTACCACCAGTCAGTTTGAAATAGCTGACTTGCATCATGACCGAAGTTGTTTCAAAGACATAAACAATTCCGATAATCAAGAGAGTCCATTCTTGGTGGAGGGCCATAGAGATAGCTGCCAGCATTCCACCGAGAGCCAAACTTCCCACATCCCCCATAAAGACTTTAGCAGGCTTATGGTTAAAGACGAAGAAACCGAGCAAACCACCAATCACGGCAAGAATTACTAGAAGGATATCCATCTGACCTTGCACATAGGCAATAACTCCATAAGCTGACAAACTAATCACCACTGAAATACTAGCTAAACCGTCAATGCCGTCTGTCAAGTTTACTGCGTTTGAAAAACCGACTAGCCAGAAAAGAGCGAAGAAAATATAGAAAATCCCTAGATGCACTT
>NZ_KQ970290.1:84718-86438 GCF_001579035.1 Streptococcus mitis
TCCCTAGATGCACTTGGTAACCAAATACTGAAAGCATATCGCCCCCACGCTCATAGAAAAGATAGAAGATAACTCCACCTAGAAGCTGAAGAGCCAATTTCTGCTTGGGATTTAGCCCCTCATTGATCTTACGGAAGACCTTGAGAAAGTCATCTAAAAATCCGACCAAGCCATACAAGACCAAGATAAACAAAATCATTCCCACATTATTGCTGAATTGGCTACTAAATAGGGCGAAAAAGAAAGCAACCAAAACAGAAGTAATTAAGAAAACCAAACCTCCCATTGTAGGAGTCCCAGCTTTTGCCTGATGCTGTTTGACATCCTCATGCATCTGCTGGCCTGTAATTTGCGCCTTTCTATAAAATTGGATAAAGGCCGGAATTCCTACTACAGTTAGTAAAAATGTCACAATTCCAGCACCGATGGAAATAAACATACTAGTCTCCTAAAGTTAATGTAATTTTTTTAATATCCTTGATAGCTGTGTTAGCACGAACATCTTGCTTCTGCACAGTAGAGCCCGAACCTTCAAATTCAAGTTCTATATTGAGCCACTTAGCAAGGGTCTCAGCAGTCGCCTTTGTCCAACCATACATATCTGGAACTTCCTCTGCTTTATCAGATAAGATCAGGACTTGCTGGTTCGGGGCAAGATTCTTCCCTTCTTCAGCAGAACTGTTTTTAATCTTCGTTCCTGTTCCCACAACGATAGGTTGTACAAGATTGCGACGCAATTCTTCTGCTAAATCACCAGGTGAAATATCCTTGATGCTAGGCATTGCATAAGAAGATTCTGTCGTAACTTTATCTAAATTTTTGGCTGGAGATTGAAGATTGAGAGATTCTTTCATAGCTGAAGCCCGCTCCAAGATTGGGGTGGCAAATTCTCCCAACTGGATACCTGAATAATGCTCAGGCTGTTGAACCGTTACATACAAGATAAAATCAGGATTTTCAGCAGGATTCATAGTCACAGCTGAGAAAATATAATTGGTAGAACCAACCAAGTATCCTCCATTTTTCTCATCAGCGATTTGAGCCGTACCGGATTTAACTGCTACATTTTGTCCAGGAACTGTTATAATTGGCTTTCCTGTGTAGTGATTATACATAGTTCCATATAGAGGGTCCGTCCCAACTAAGATCATGTGATTTCGAGTTGTGCTTGCTGCCTCTTTGGAAACAGGATTTCCTACTATTTCTTTTTGTGACTTACGTACAGACTGATTGTTAGTATCATAAATAGCACTTATAAATTTTGGCTCCAGCATAACTCCATCATTAGCAATAGCTGTAAAGGCACGAAGCATTTGTGTTTGTGTCACTGAAATTCCTTGCCCAAATGAGCTTTGAGCAATACTAACAATATTATCAGCTGGAAGTTGACCAGCGTATTCATCTGTCAAGCCAAAGCGAGTTGGAACCCCAAATTTAAAGCGTTTTAGATAATCCAACCAAGTAGCATCTCCCATTTTTTGTTCAAGTAGACTCATTCCAACATTACTGGAGTGAGCGAAACCTTGTAAGAAAGTCATCATCCCACCAGTAGTCAAACCCTCATTAACATCCCAATCTCGAGTCGTCGCATCCGCTATTTTGAATTCACTGCTATTGAAGTATTCTCCACTTGGGAAGGTATTGTTCTCAATAGAAGAAGCTAACGTCATAACCTTCATGGCTGATCCTGGTTCATAGTTACTTTGATAAAGAATATCAC
>NZ_KQ970290.1:86458-87341 GCF_001579035.1 Streptococcus mitis
TATCTGCATTAAAGGTAGGTCGTTGGGTGGTAGCGAGGATTTCACCGGTCTTTGCACTGACCAAGGTCGCGGTCATATACTTACCTTTTACTTTTTCTAGAAAGGCATCCATCTGAGTTTCCATGAAAGATTGTAGCGGACTAGACAATGTTGTATAAACATCCTTGCCATCCACAGTTTGTTGCGATACCAGTTCTGTACCTGGTACGATATTTCCTACACGGTCTTTTTCATAGGTAATAATACCGTCTGTCCCAGCAAGAATGGTATTTAAAGAACTCTCCAAACCAGAAGTCCCTAACAAACTCTTACTACCATCCTCATTTTCATGAAGTTGGGCTAAGCCAATAAAGCTAGAAGCAAATTGTCCATTTGGATAGCTTCTGTTAGGGCTAGTTGTAAAGTCAATCCCTTCCACACTAGCATCTTTCAAATCTTTTTTAATAGCCATCATATTGGCATATGTAATCCCATTTCCTTTTGCACCAAAGGAAACCTGGGTCAGATTCGGTTGAGACAATTGTTCTTTAACATAAGCCTCGTCCATATCCAAATACTTATGGAAGACCTCTGCTACCTTATTAAACTGAGCATCTTCTACATAAAGAATTTTACCCGTTGCTGACTTGTATTTTTTGTCAATAACAGCATAGACATTATAAGAGGTCGCATCTTCTGCGATAGGCACTCCATTTCGGTCATAGATAGTTCCACGCTTGGCAGGAACTGTTCGGGTTGTTTGGTGAACCTTTTTAGCTTCTTTTACTAAGTCAGTACCAAATATATTACCTTTCGCGATAATAACAGCAAAATTGACCAAAAAGACAGCGAAAAGTACGACAGCTAACAAGCTGATGTACTTCCCCACTATTTTACGGTTTTC
>NZ_KQ970290.1:87789-90716 GCF_001579035.1 Streptococcus mitis
AAATCGGGTTATTCTTTTTGTCCACTTCATATCTTACTCCGCTATTCGAATATTTTCATTGTTTAATTGCAAATCGTGTGAATTGGCAATTTCTTTCAAACGTTCTGCACGTAATAGTTCATTGACCTCTTGCTTGGCATCGTCCAATTCGGTCTTCTTTTCCTCTATCTGCGCATTGATTTTTGTCAAATCATTCTGTACTTGCAAAAGCTTGGTCTGCATAAAAATAATACTAATTGCTACAATAAGAGTGGTTACAGCAATGGAAAAGTAAAAAGCTTTTTCCACACGCGAAAACCGTTTAAGTTGCATCTGTAGTATTTGACCTGTTTTTTCCATTCTTTCTGCCATCTTTTTTCCTCTTACTTGTGAATTTTTCTGGCCACGCGCAACTTGGCTGAGTGCGAGCGGTTATTGGCTTCTAATTCTTCTGCACTTGGCAAGATTGGCTTACGGGATACCAATTCCATCTTGGGCTTGAGATCATCTGGGATGAAGGGTAAGCCTTTTGGAACTTCAACTGTTGAAGCTTCCTTGAACAATTGCTTGGTCAAGCGATCTTCTAAGGAATGAAAGGTAATCACTGAAATTCTACCATCCAGAGCCAACATATCCATAGCCTGCTGGATGGACTCATCTGCCGCTCCCAGTTCATCATTGACTTCAATTCGAATAGCCTGGAAAATCTGCTTAGCAGGATGACCCTTCTTCTTGAGCTCCTTGGCAGGCTTGGCCGACTTGATAATTTCTGCCAATTCAGTCGTAGTCTCGATAGGTTTCAGATCACGCGCTTGTTCAATCTTGCGGGCAATCTGTTTAGAAAATTTATCCTCGCCATACTTGAAGAAAATACGAACCAAGTCATGATAGTCATAATGGTTCACCACTTCATAGGCTGTCAGACTAGCATCCTGATTCATCCGCATGTCCAGTGGCGCATCCTTTTTATAAGAAAAACCACGCTCACGCTGGTCCAGCTGAGGACTAGACACTCCCAAGTCATAACAAATTCCATCAATTTCCTGAACACCAGCTTCGCGCAAACGTGCCTGTAAATGACGGAAGTTATCCTTGATAAAGGTTACCATCCCTTTTTCGATATAGGGTGCCAAGCGTTTTTGCGCATTGTCAATGGCATTCTGGTCCTGGTCAAAGGCATAGAGATGGCCTTTTTCACTCAATTTACTTAATAAATACTCGCTATGGCCTGCTCCACCCAAAGTCGCATCAACGTAGATACCCTCGGGCTTTACGTCAAGCATATCAATCGTTTCGTGGAGTAAGACCGTTACATGATGAAATTCTTTTGTCATATCTTATCTATTTTACCACAAATCTGACTAGCTTGCACTAGTCAGACAAATAGGCAAAAAAAAGTAAGATTTCTTTAAGAAATATGTCAAATATGCTTGACATTCGTTCTATAGAAGAATATAATATAGTCAAATATATACGACATACTTCAGAAAGGAGACCAGATGAATCGTGTGAAAGAATTTCGCAAGGAATTGGGTATTTCCCAGCTCGAGCTAGCCAAGGATATAGGTGTCTCGAGACAAACCATCAATATGATTGAGAACGACAAGTACAACCCAACTCTGGAACTCTGTCTCAATCTCGCCCGCAGCCTCCAAACTGACCTCAACAGTCTCTTTTGGGAGGAAGATTTTTAAAAAAGGAGCAAACTCATGAAAAAAGAAACCTTTACTGAAAAACTGATCAAACGCACATACGGTATTTCTGGTCCCCTTGACGAATACAAACGGCGTGAGACCGATCGTATCGGCAATCAAGTCTTTATCGTCCTCTTTTATCTGATGATTTTCGGAAATCTTATTCCACTCCTTCTGGCCTATAAATACCCTCAAGAAGTGGCTCTAATCTATCCTCCTCTGATTTTAGTGATTGCCCTCATCTCTGCTGGCTATGTCACCTACAAAATAGAAAAAAACAGGAATTACAGCTATTGATCCAGATATGCTGAATGAGAAAGAAAGTAAGCAACTACATTACCCAGGTCTGAAAGCAGGTTTGTTCTTTGGTCTATGGATGTTTTTTATAACGCCTCTCCTCAATATACTCATAGGTGACGGTCAGGACTATTTTCAGTCTCTTCTCACTATAAGAAATGCTGTATCAAGCATTCTCGGTTCTGTCTTCTTCGGAGCGAGCATACAGTTTCTCATCTCCCGTCGCATTGCAAAAGCCAAGAAAGACCAGGATGATTAGGAGGAAGCTATGAAAAAAGAAAAGAAACAGTTACCTTATCCTGGTCTGAAAGCAGGTTCGATTTATGGAACAGTGATATTTTTTATAATTCCACTCATTGATACCCTAACAAGTGAAAATTCAAATTTTATCAGTTCTCTTCTAAATACAAAACATATTTTTAAAACTATACTAGGAGCTTTCTTTTTCGGAGTGATGATACATATTGTCGACTCACTTCGTATTGCAAGAGCTAAAAAAGACCAGAATTAGGAGGTACCTATGAAATCACTACTAATTTTACTTACCTATCATCTTTTGTTCAGTTCTCTGCTCATCTTCATCATCATTTCAGGGAACTTGCCAATCGACGAGACATTCCTCGTGCTAGTCTTTATTCTAGCACTTAACAAAGGACTGACTTATCTAAAGATTGACTCCCCAAAAACGCGCACACTTAACTTAGCACTGTACTTTATGATTCTATCTTTACCACAACTGATGCTCGTCTCAGGCAATTGGAAGTATTATTTACTGCTGACTATCGCTAGCCTTTCTTCTATCACTTATCTTTATTATCTCTATCAATTCGTAAAAGAAAGTCAGTAAAACCGCTCATTTAGGAGGTTACTAGCATGAAAAAAGAAGACTTAACCACTCGCCTACTTCGAAATCTCTTTCACATCCAAGGTCCTTTTGATGAATGCCGACAAGAAATT
>NZ_KQ970290.1:90736-91582 GCF_001579035.1 Streptococcus mitis
CCATGGTCCAAATCGTTTATTCTTCCTTCTTTCTCTTCTTGTTTTATCTATTATTTGGACGCTTCATAGAGGTCGTTCGCTATGCCATGCCCTACGTTTACTCTGGACTCATTTTTTTCATTACCTTAAAAACTCAAAGAGCTGTCAAAGAACTCCATCTGGAAAAAGATGATAAGTCAGAAATCATCCTCAAAACCTACAGCAAAGCTCAAATCAAATTCCGAAGCTGGATTGTGTTTATCGGCCTTCAGATTGGCCTCTTTACCCTACTCATCTTTCATAAAGTCTTCGTTCAGCAGATGTCCCTTCCAGATTTTGTGAAGCTCCTCATGCAATTCGATAAAAGTGTTCCTTTCCTGATGTATGGCCTGATTATCGGTAGCATTTTTGGAACTCTGACCTACGGATTTCTTTCACTACAAGAAGAGAAAACTCCTAAAAATACCAAGCAGAAAGAGAAAAGGAAACAATGACCTCAATCTACGATTTTTCAGTCTTGAACCAAGACAATCAAGAAATCTCACTAGATGCCTATCGTGGTAAGGTACTCTTGATTGTCAACACTGCTACTGGATGTGGTTTAACTCCCCAGTACCAAGGACTTCAAGAACTCTATGATCGCTATCAAGAACAAGGTTTTGAGATTTTAGACTTCCCTTGCAATCAGTTTATGGGACAAGCACCAGGCAGCGCAGAGGAAATCAACGCCTTCTGTAGCCTACATTATCAAACCAGCTTCCCACGTTTTGCCAAGATTAAGGTCAACGGTAAGGAAGCAGATCCTCTCTATGTTTGGTTGAAAGAACAAAAGTCTGGCCCACTGGGAAAACGAGTCGAATGGAATTT
>NZ_KQ970290.1:91978-93204 GCF_001579035.1 Streptococcus mitis
CAAACAAATTGAAGAGGCCATACAAACCTACTATAATTTCACAATCTCACTATGATTAGGTTTCTTTTAGCCTAATGAATAGTGAGATTTTTTGATGAGCTTTGACTTAAATAGAAAAACACCCCATGATATGAACCATGAAGTGTTGTAAATTCTATGTTGTAGTGCTTATTTCACATTTTCAATGTGACCAGTGATAACGAATAACATACAGAGTCTTCATATACACTAAACAAATGACTTTCTAATTATCTCAATTAGTTTTCATTAGTAAATATCATTTCCAACAAACGCCCTCTCAATTCCTTATCCTGATGATGCAAGATATTCATTAAGTCATGAGAATTTTTGGCATTGATGAATTGATTTAACAATCTATCTTTTAATTCATATGGAAGAGAAGCCGTCTTTAGTAGTCTAAAAACTTCATCATTTAAAGATATTGTTTTATTATCTTTACATTCAAAATTAGCTGTATCATTCTTATTTGGCAATTTAATCATAGACACATTCGTTCCTTTAAAATGAATTCTATGCCTTCTATTGCTTGGAACGATACTAGAATCTCCTTGTAATGTTAGCTCTACCATCCCCATTTCCCAGTCGATTGATAATCTTGTTTTATATCTTTGACCATTTTTATCTTCAATCATTTCAAAAGAATGTTGTTTGCCTGGGAATACATACCAATCTACAACTTCAGGTAACTCAACACCCATATCTATCTCAGAACCAACCAAGGGAATGATTGCACCACTTTTTGCGAACACAGGTATCGTCGAAATGTCTCTATAAACACTCAACTTCACACCGCCTGTGTATTTTTTCTCTGAAAAAAAGTCATACCATTCACCTTCAGGGAACCATACATCTACTTTTGCAGATTGGAATGCCAAATCCATCTTTTCTACAATGGGAGCCACCATCAGTTCTGTTCCAAAAAAGTATTGGTTTGGAACATTATAGCTCTCATCATTCTCTGGGTAGAAATAATACATTGGGCTGATTAATGGGGCACCTTCCTCGTGTGTCTTTACATTCATGGTATATAGATATGGAATCATCTGATGTCTCAAACAAAGGTATTTCTTCATAATCTTAGATGTTGTTTCCGAAAAAAGCCAAGGTTCTTTACTATTAAAGGGACTTCTAGAACTATGTAAGCGAGTAATCGGACTAAAAACACCAAACTGTAGCCATCTAGTTTGTAGCTCTTCGTCATAATC
>NZ_KQ970290.1:93364-98870 GCF_001579035.1 Streptococcus mitis
CCCCAGCATGTGCCCACCAATATCATGGCTCCACCAACTATAACCGATATTTGATGCTGTCGCTGTAAAATAAGGTTGAAATCTTAAGGAATTCCAACTAATAATAGTATCCCCTGAAAAACCAACAGGGTAGCGATGACTACCAGGACCTGCATATCTTGATAAAATCAAACCACCTTCTACATTTTTACAACTATCCTGATAGTGATAATGGTTTAAAAGCCACAGTGGATCCAACATGCCTTGAGTCCCCTGTTGCCAGTCAATCCACCAAAAATCTACTCCCTGCTTTTCTAGCTCATAATGAACATCTTTAAAGTAGGCTTCCCTAAAAGAGGGATTAAAAAAATCAAAAATAGCAGGTTCTTCTAGTTCTACATTTAACCCTAATCGTTTGGCGACTCGAGGATAAGCTTCTTCATAAGCCCGTATACCATCAGCAGGATGGACATTTAAGGAGAGTTTTAACTTTCTATCATGAAGTTGTTGCAATAACTGTTCTGGATTAGGTATTAAGTTTTTATTCCAACTATATCCTGTCCAGCCACTTCCAAAACGAGCTGGAATGTCAGTTATATGCCAATCCATATCTAAAACACCGATAGATAATGGAATTTTCTCTGTTTCAAATCTGTCTATTAAATCCAAGTATTCATCCGACGTATAAGGCCAATACCTACTCCACCAATTGCCTAAAGCGTATCTTGGCAACAAGGGTGTTGAACCAGTCAAATGGTAAAAGTCTCTGATTGCTCCTCTATAATCATGCCCATAAGCAAAGAAATACAAGTCAATTTGATTTTCTCTCTCAATATAACCAGACTGTTCATCCCAAATAAATCCTTGAGAATCATCCAATAAGGCTATACCATTTCTGCTAATAATTCCATCTTCTAACGAGATTGCTCCATCTGCCTCATCCAGAGTCCGAGCTGTTCCTTTTAACGTTTCAATCGATTCACCAAAATACCAGCGACTACCATATACAGCAAAATTTCCTTTTAATTCTATAAATAAATTTTCGGCGTTAAATTCTCCTTTATTAAAGTGCAAATGAAAATAGTCCGTCATAATATCTAGTACGTTTGATGTCTCGATATAATCTAACGAAACTTGACCAAAATCTCTATTATAGATAAGTTGTGTAGTCCTATCCTCAAAACTTCCAGTTTGAGAGTATTCTAACCTTACTAGCTTGTCTGTTAATACAGAGATTCGATAAAACTCTCCCTTAAAAATTTTCACTTTGTTTTCCTCCTTTTAGTAAATTTCTTTACCTTATCAAACATTTTATTTGTTATCGTTACATTCATCAATCCGCAAAAAGCAAATCCCCCAAATGTAAATACGTAAATAGCTGTTAAAACTCGTTCTGGACTACTAAAACTCATATACAGTACAGAAATATTAAATAAAACCAACATGATAGCTTGTATTGGATTTAAAATACAAATTAATACGCTATTTACAATACTATTTTTTAGATTATCTTTAAATAGACCAATATAGGGGAAAATAACACTCATCAAAAGTATTATAACAAATAAAAAGGGCAACACTAACAATAAACTATACTCTGAAAATAAACTTGAATAGCCCCAAAGACAATAGTTCACATATAAAAGTAATTCTATTAGGAGGATAAACAACCAAATAAAAGTTGATTGTTTAAAATTTTGTCTAAAGATCCGAAAATAATGATAAAAAATATCGGTATCTTTACCTTTTAAAATACGATACCACATTGTCGTAAGAGAAGTTAATGATGCCCCAATTGTAACTATTGGAATACAACTAACAATAAATAGAGTATTTAAAATAATTAAATCTGTCAAAAAAGTTAAAATTCTAACCACTTTTCCATCTAATGAAAATAATTTTTGCATAATATATTCTCCATAAAATCAATCGTCTTAACTCTATATTTTAGAATGTCAGTTGCACAAAAATATTACCTAAATTATTTAAAAAACATTTCCAAATTTCTTTAAAAATTAGAATAAAGGAAGCGAGATAATTTGATGTTATCAGTCTCGCTTCCTGTAATTAGCTAGTCCCTTGTTTATACAACCAAGAGTTCATGTAAAGTATTACTCTTTTACTTCTTTTTGGTAACGATTATATGCTTCCTGTTGAATCTTCATAAATTCGTCCAATCCCATATTCTTAAGAGTTTCTTTGTATGAGTCCCATTCTTTTTCTATGCCACCTTCAACTACCCATTTAGATGCTTGTTGTTTGACATAAGATTCAATACTAACATAGATTGATGATAATTTGTTAAGCTCTTCTTGTGAATAAATCACATTAGGGTAAGCTGGCAACGCAAATTGTTTCAAATCTTGGTCCATCTTCAATTTCAATCCATCACCTTGTGTTTGATCGATTTCTACGCGACTATTGATATCATCGCTTACGTATTTAGGACCAAAATCTCGAAGTGAATTAATCCATGCCCATTCATCAGCTGATTTACCATCTTTAGGAGGTAACACTTTAAACTTATCACCATTCTTTTCAGTAGCTATTCCAAATGATCCATAGAAATTCTGAATACTTGCTTCATCTGTATATAATTTATCCAACCATTTCAATAATTTAGCAGGGTTTTTGCTCTTATTTGTAATCAAAATTTCATTTCGACCATAGTTGTAATGATCTGGATCAGAAAAGACATATTGTTTACCATCCATACCTTTTAAAGCAGGTAGAGCAATATATTCACTTGAATGTAAGCCAAACGTTGCATCTGCTGTCCAACCACTAGAAACACCTACTCTAGATACTCCCTTATCCATACGTTTTGCTACACTCATAGATGTATCTTCTGTAAAGATTTCCGGATCAATCAAACCTTTTTTATAAGATTCGTGCATTGCTGCAATCCCTTGTTTATAACTTTCCTCTGTACGAAGGTAGACTGGTTTCCCATCTTTTACAGACATTTCATACGTATTATCTGCACCTAAACGATTATTGAACGGAAGAATATATGAGAATGTTGGATCAAAGTTTCCTGCTCCGAATGGAATTTCATCAGAAGCGTCTCCATTTCCGTTCGCATCTTTATCCTTAAATTCTTGTAGTACTTTTACTAAATCATCATAAGTTTCTGGAACCTTTAATCCTAAATTATCCAGCCACTTTTTATTAATAAATAGCTGATTAGCTACAGTAGGACGCATCGGTAATTTCTTAGGCAGGCTGTAGATATGACCATCTGGTGAAGTAATCATAGCTTTAATCTTAGGTTCTTTCTCCATAGCCTTAGTTAAATTGGGCATATTTTCTTTGATTAAATCTTCCAATGGAATAAATAAAGATTGGTTCTGAGCAATTTCTGAATCTGTAAATGCATTTGAACCCAAAAATGCATCTGGTAAATCTCCGCTAGCAACCAAAACAGATTTCTTATCTGCCCAATCTGCAGCTACAAGTGTATCCCATTTAACATCAATACCTGCTTCCTTGGCAGAATCTGTTAGAAAACCTTTATGATAATCTTCTCCCCAGTCAGACCAACGAACAGTTGTGATTTTATAAGAATCTTCTCCAGACTTATCGTCCTTATTCGCATTATTGGAATTTGCACAGGCTGTTAAGCCAGCAAGTGTAACTGTTCCTAAGAACAAATATGTAAATGATTTATTTTTCATGTTTTTCTCCTATTCTTTCAAGGCGCCAATCATTACGCCTTGATTAAAATATTTTTGAACAAAGGGATATAGCAACATAATCGGAGCGGTTGAAATAACAATTGCTGCATATTTCATCATATCGGCTTTAATACGAAGATCTGATGCCACTTCTCCTGTTGCTTGCGATTGTAACATTTGATTACTAATTAGTAAACGTCGTAAAATTAATTGCAATGGTTGTAAATTTTCATTCGTTAAATAAATTAAAGCATTAAACCACGAATTCCAGATACCAACTGCAGTCCAAAGTCCAATAACTGCTATAATAGCTTTTGATAAAGGAACAACTATCTTAATAAAATAACGAATTGTACCACAGCCATCAATTTGCGCAGCCTCCCACATCCCGTCTGGAATACTATTATTAAAGAAAGTTCTAGCAACAATAATATTGTATGATGAAACTGCAAAAGGTATTACCATTACCCAAAATGTATCAATCAAGCCTACATTCTTTACTGTTAAGTAGGTAGGAATCAAGCCACCTGATACAAACATAGGGATTATGTATAGAATACTCATCCACTTTCTACCAACTAATTCTTTTCTAGATAAAGCATAACCAGCTGGAATATTGACTACTAAAGCAACTAAGGTACCAACAACAGTATATAAAATGGTATTTAGATAGCTACGTAAGAATAAAGGTTGTTGAATAAGACGTAAATATCCATCTAATTTCCATTCTCTTGGAATAAACCATACCTTCCCGTTTGCAACATCTGAAGGATTACTAAAAGATGCAATCACTACAAACCATAACGGATAAACAATTAACAGGATAAGGAAAATTGCTAAACCATAGGTAACTATATCAAATAATAATTCAGAGTTTGTTTTTCTTGATTTATGAAACCATTTCACCTTGAGCACTCCTTCCTTTAAAAAAGACCCGTTCTAGTATATCTTTTCGAGAACCAGTTAACAGATAACAAAATTATTAGATTGACTACGGTGTTAAATAACCCTATAGCAGTCGAATAACTATACTGAAAGTTCACCATACCAACTTTATAAACATAGGTCGAAATTATCTCACTTCCTGCTAAATTAAGAGGATTCTGTAATAGTAACACTTTCTCAAAACCTACACTTAATAAACTACCTGCTCTTAATATTAGCAAAATCATAGCAGTTGGCAAAAGTAATGGTAATTCTATATGCCGAATTTTTTGTAATCTAGAGGCACCATCCATAGTTGCAGCCTCATAATATGTAGGATCAATTGCAGAAAGCGCTGCTAGATAAATAATACTATCCCAACCAATATGTTGCCATACATCACTCCAAACATAAACACCTGCAAAATGACTAGGTTTTGATAAAAAATCTGGAATAGTAATTCCAACAGACTTAAATACATTCGCTAACAAACCACTAGTAGGAGATAAAAATAAGATAATCATCCCACACATAACCATTGTAGAGATAAAATGGGGTAAGTAAGTTGTCACTTGAAATATTTTTCTAAATTTCCCAACTCTTAACTGATTACTAATGATAGCTAGTATAATAGGCAAGGGAAATCCTACTACAATACTATAAAGTGAAATTTTTAATGTATTGAACATAGTTGTCCCGAATTGGAATGATGAGAAAAATTGAGTAAAGTACTTAAATCCTACCCACTGACTAGCAAAGATACCATTGGCCGGTGAATAGTCTTTAAATGCAATAATTAGTCCCAACATGGGAATATAGGAAAATAAAATTAATAGCAATATTGAAGGAAAAAGTAATATATATAACGGAATACTATGCTTTAATTTTATTTTATGAAGTTGAGATGCTACTCTCATGTTTTTCCT
>NZ_KQ970290.1:99541-100320 GCF_001579035.1 Streptococcus mitis
AATTTTAATAGGAGAATAGTATATGAAATTAAATCACGACTTATCAAAAAAACATTCCATTCATTTTTTCTTTAAACTCCTACTTGTACTACTATTGATAAATATTTTAATCAATATTGCTATGAGTAACATAACTAGAAATTTTATTAAAAACCAAAATATAGTACACCTACGTAGTTCAATTGAAATTTATGCTGATTCTGTTAATGAGAAATTGCATTCTGTAGAACGCTTTATGTACTCAACAATAACGCATAATGAATCTTTAGAGAAATTAAATCATGTACAAACGTTTCTTGACTATCAAGAAAATCTCAAAAAAGTTCAAACTAGCTTTACAGAGTTTGAATATCAAAATGAAACTCATATGACATTCTTATTAGAAACCGATAGTACTGATTATTTTATAAATGTCTCCAATCTTTATATTCCATATGAAGATTATCTACTATTAAAATCAAATCTAAAATCATTGCGTAGTGATATAAGTGACCGTAAATGGAAAAATGTAACTACTAAAAACAGCGAATACTTAGTTAAATCTGTTCATTACGAAGGAAAAATCATTTATGCCGTCATATCTTCAGAAGATATCCTAAAACCTCTAAGAAAACTCAATATTGGAAATAATGGTAAACTTTCCCTAAAAGAGCCTAACAATATACCCTCCGAAAACTACCTAATTCATGCTCAAAATGAAAAAACGCATTTACCTTTCGATATTTATGTTTTAGTCGATTATGCCGAAGTCTTTAGAAATATCACACTCTTAGAAGTAT
>NZ_KQ970290.1:100474-101535 GCF_001579035.1 Streptococcus mitis
GGGAATACCATTCACAACTAGAACTTAAGAAGATTGAACTTAATTATCTTAAAAATCAAATTCGACCGCATTTCTACTTAAATATGTTATCAATGATTCATAGTATGCTTCAAACAAAAAACTATAAGGAAATTGAAGAGTTAACTATCCTAACTTCAAATTATCTCCGTCATTTATTTATGGCTAATCAAGATTTTTCAGAACTTAAAGATGAAGTTCAGCATATTAAAGATTATTTAGAAATACAACGAATTCGATATGGAAATAGCATCTACTTTTCACTAAACTACAATGATGACCTACAAAATACTCTTGTCCCATCATTACTTTTACAAACATTTATTGAAAACACAATAAAACACGGGTTTTCATTTCAGGATTTATTTACAATTTTGCTATCGATAAAACAAGTAAAAACTGAGGACTCAGATTATATTCAGATTTGCATCGAAGATAATGGTCCAGGTTTCTCTGAAGAAATTTTATCAAAACTAAATCAGAAACAGTCTCTAATAACAGAAGATGGACATCATATTGGGATCACAAATACCATCGAACGTTTAAATCTTCTCTATCCTAATGACTATAGTATTGCATTTGAAAATAATGAAGAAGGTGGGGCTAAAATTCTTTTACTTATTCCATACAAGATTATAGACGGAGGTTATAATGAACATCTTATTAGTTGATGACGATCGTTTTATCATTGAAGCTTTACGAGAGAAAATAAATTGGGCTAAACTACACATTGACACTGTTTATGTTGCCTATAGCCTCACTCAAGCTCAAAATATTATTAGAGAGAATCCTATTGATCTCATGATAAGCGATATAGAAATGCCTCAAGGTAGTGGCCTCGAACTCTTATCGTGGATTAGAAATGAAAAATATGATATAAAAACAATTTTTTTAACCAATTACGCCGACTTCAACTATGCTCAAAAAGCAATTGAATTACAAAGCTTCGAATACTATCTAAAACCCATTAACTTCGAAAAATTAGAATTTATTATTCAAAAAGCCATTAGTAAAATTGAGAATCATAACTTAAACGGAAAAAA
>NZ_KQ970290.1:101832-107460 GCF_001579035.1 Streptococcus mitis
ACTTAAACGGAAAAAATGATGCACTTTTACAAATAGAAGATAACTTCTGGTATGATTACCTTAGAAAACCTCAAATTTCTCGCATTGATGAGCTAGAAAATATAGCAAGCAAACAAGATTTTATTCTTCAGAAACACCAGTATTTTTTTCTTGCAGTTTTAACAATCAATCTTAATGAAGAAGATTATTCTGCAGAAACTCCATCATGGACTTCTCAACTAAAAAGAGAACTTCAAAGAATTTCACAACCTTCTTATAAGCTGATAAGTCTATTCAAGATGGAAAGCCAGGTTGATCAATATGTTTGTCTCTTTAGAGTAGACTCATCCAAACGTAGTGACAAATTGGCATATGAGATTCATTCTCAAATTTCTAATAACTTTAGTAAATACTCCAACATTATATATAAGAGTTGCCATAAAATATCCGATATTTTATTTCATACCAAAGAACTCTACACTTATAATGAACAATATGTTTCTTATTGGAATACTATTACATGTGTTCCACATAGTTTTCCAACTTCCTTTAAAACAGAAACTCTTTCAATTACGTTTTTAGATAGCTTAAGCGAATATGAATTAAGAGAAAAAATTAATTCACTCGTCTATAATTCCCAAATCCCTACTTTCACACTACAACAAATTTTACTAGATTGGACTCAACAAATAGGAATATATCTAGATCAAAATGGAATCTCGGCACATAAATTATTCCAAAACAGCACTCATGATTTCCTATTCCAACGACGCTTTCATTCAATTGAATCTTTTCAGGATTACTTTGATTATTACTGGTCACATGCTAAGAAATTTGCAACAAACATTGAAAACCAGAAAAATAGTATTCAACGCATTGTCGAATACATAGATCATCACTACTATGAGGATATAAATCGTTCTATATTAGCAGATATGGTTTACCTCAGCGCAGATCATTTAGCTAGAATTTTTAAAAAAGAAACTGGAGAAACTCTTGTTAAATATATAACGGATAAGCGCATTAATGCTGCTAAATCTCTCCTATCTCAAACAAATATCTCAATATCACAAGTATCTTGTCAAGTAGGGTATGATAATTATTCTTACTTTACTAAAATTTTTAAACAAAGGACTGGACTTTCTCCTGGAGATTACCGTAAAACTTATCAAAACAAAATGTAAGCAATCTAAATGAAAGTTCTATAATGAAGTTAGCCACCCAGCCCCTCCTAAAAATTAGATGGTTCAACTAGCTGATAGCTAGTCCTCGATTTCATTTGATAAGAGGATTGATGCTGTTAGGCTGGCGAGCCAAGGCTAAGATTAGCCTTGGTTTAGCTAACGAAGCAGCTTCAAGGGTTCCTATTGTCAAATGAAAGCTCTTGTAGGCATAAGAAAACACCTCTGTGTTATACTTGTTGTTCAACCACAAACACAAGAAAGGCACAGAGATGCAAAACAATTATATAGTTAATTGAAACAAGAACAAGACAAAAGAGCCTCGTAAAAAGTATTACAACTCGGTAATACCTTTTTGAGGTGCTTTTTGATATGAGCCCATGTTTTCTCAATAGGATTGTACTCAGGTGAGTAGGGAGGAAGAGGTAAAAGTTTATGCCCAAATTCTTCACATAAGCGCTCTAGCTTACCCATTCTATGGAATCTTGCATTATCCATAATAATAACCGATGGTGTATTTAATGTTGGTAAGAGAAACTTCTGAAACCAAGCTTTAAAAAAGTCGCTCGTCATCGTCTCTTCGTAGGTCATTGGAGCGATTAACTCACCATTTGTTAGCCCTGCAACCAAAGAAATCCTCTGATATCTTCTTCCAGATACTTTACCTCTTATTATCTGACCTTTTAAAGAGCGACCATACTCTCGATAAAAATAAGTATCGAATCCTGTTTCATCAATATAAACAGGTGCTAGGTGCTTTAAACTATTAAAATTCTTAAGAAATAAGGCTACTTTTTCTGGGTCTTGTTCATAGTAGGTGTGGTTCTTTTTTTTCGAGTGTAGCCCATAGCTTTGAGAGCATAGTGAATAGTAGTTGGATGACAGCCAAATTCAGAAGCTATTTCAGTCAAATAAGCGTCTGGATTGTCAGTAAGATAGTTTTTAAGTCTATCTCTATCAACCTTTCTTGGTTTTGTTCCTTTTACTTGATGGTTTAGCTCTCCTGTTTTCTCTTTTAGCTTTAACCAGCCATAAATGGTATTACGTGAGATTTGGAAAACGTGTGATGCTTCTGTTATACTACCTGTTCGCTCATAATAAGAGAGAACTTTTTTACGAAAATCTATTGAATATGCCATAAGAATATTATACCACATTGTGTACTATTTTTGGTTCATTTTACTATAATGAGAATCACAACAGGCTCATTCGTAGATGGTTACCTAAAAGAACTAAGAAAACGACTCCCAAAGAAGTCGCATTCATCAAAAAGTGGATTAATAACTATCCTAAAAAATGCTTGAACTACAAGTCACCCAGAGAATTTATTCTTCATGGCTAACTTTCGATTGACACACCTAACTTTTATTCCTCGCTGGTTTCAGCATCATCTTCTGAGAATTCGTCATCTTCTTCGTTGAGATCCACGTCTTCACCCAAGTCATCAGGAGCGATTTCGTTGATTTCTGCATCGTAAGCTTCCACTTCATTTTTCTCATCATCTGGATTTTCATCATCATATGAAAGAGCTGGGTCTGCCTCGTATGCATCTTCGTCTTCTGGATCATCTGCATTGTAGTCAATAGCATCTGAATCGCCGTCCATGAAGGCATTGACACGTTTTTTCTTAGATTTTGGTGCTACTTCATCGTCGTCATTTTCTTCAAGAGCGATGATTTCTTCGTCGATTTCGTCCACACCATACCATGAACGAAGACCCCATTTGTTGTCCCCAAGAGAAATGAAGCTACCGTCAAAGTTCAACTCTGTGTAGAACAAAGGCAAGGCTTCGCGGATATCGCTGTTTGATGTCCCAAGGTAGTTTTGAATTTCGTTTACAAGATCGCTAAAATGCATCTCGTGATCGCGACCACGAAGTTCCAAGATAGCACGCGCTACCTCAATCATAGATAGTTCACTTTTTTCTTGCCCAGCAAATACTTCTAATTCCAAAGCGTTTCTCCTCATTTATACTACTATCGCCAGAGCGAACAGACTCTGACCTCATTTTATCATTTACTCTTTATTTTACGATAATTTTGCAGAATAGTCAAAGGTTAAGGGGGAGAAAGTGGCAGGATTAGACTAATTTCAGTACAAAACTCATTCCTTTTTCTGTTGCTCCATTTTCCACAAATCCAAGCGACTTGAAACACCTCCTGGAAGCATGATTGTAGGTGTAGATTTCCTTGACTCTCAATTCTTTCCATCCTTTTACTCGAGCCAATTCAATCAAAGCACTTAGAATCTTTTTTCCAAGTCCTCGATGTTGATAAGAGGGATTCCCAATCACAATGGGGAGATTATCCTGAGATAGTGTAACATCCCCAATTGGAAACCATTCTCCCTTCTCCTTGACTTCAATCCAAAAAAGTTCACCATGCTGATCCAAATGGGAATACATAGCTTCCAAAGTTTCTTGACTATAAGGTCTCTTCACACCATCTACGAGGTGAACCAAGTTCACATCCTGATACCAAGCAAAAGCTTCTTCACAATGATTGACCTTATAATAAGGAACAAGACGCAGTGCATTATCTATTTGTAAAATCCGTTTCATCTGCTTTCCTTTTCAACAAAAGAGTTACTGCTTGATTAAAACCATCACACCAGTTATACCATTTTGCTTCATACTCATCTTGAGCTAAGATATGATTTTTTAAATCCAGAACAGAGTAGATTTTTCTTTCCTCACAAGCTTGCGCATAAAGATGATATAGTTCGTCACCACCATCTCTATCCCACTCAGCAGAAATCGTATCCCGACCTGCCAATAAAGCCTGATAAGCCCTGTGATGCCCATCTGTAATTAACAAGTAATCTCCGCACACAAGAATACTGATTGGATCGACTTGGTTTGTTTCTGCCGACTGGTAAAGCATCTGAATATTTTGCAACTTCTTTTCTGATAAGTATAGTTGAGTCGGATGAAGATCTGCTATATTGACTTTCATTTCTTTCTCCTCAAGGGAATTTGATACTCACTTCTGCTTGCCTTTAAATCGCCATTGGAAGCGGAGCTTATCATAAAAGGGAAATTCGATAAACAAGACTCCCAAGCCCACACAGAGACTGGCAAGGACATCTGATGGATAATGAACTCCCAGATAGACCCTTGATACCAGCACACTGACTAGGTAGAGACCTAGCACAATTTGCATGATTTTTCTCCAGACCGGATTTTTCATCCGTTGACTGAGAATGACAATCAGAGAGCCGACCATCAAGGTTACAGCCAGAGAATGACCACTTGGGAAGGAAAATCCCTTCTCCTCAACCAAGTGTAAAATAGCTGGTCGTGGGCGCTGGTAGATGTTTTTAAAAGTCACGATTAAAAGTCCTGCTAAAGCCAGATTTCCCAGCATGAAGAAACTTTCTATCTTCCATCGCTTACGATAAAAGATAGAGGCTACGATGGCAACCCAAGTGATAATCACTGGAATATCAATCAAGCGTGTGATGGCTCGGAAAAGAATAGTCAAGTAATCTGGTAAGTCTCCTCGAACGGCAGTCTGAATCGATTGGTCAAAACCGACCAGCGTTTCAGGGTAAAATTTGACCATGTAGCCAAGAATAACGAAAAGTAAAAGGGCAAAACTGCCCTTCATTAAAAATGTTTGTTTATCTTTCATAATGTTTTAAGGTTGGTTTCAAAAGGACATACAACAACCAGAATGAAACGGAAAAGATTACACCCTCAATCAAGTTAAAAGGTAATACCATGGTCATTAGGTAGTTGGAAAGTCCCAAAATTTTTCCAATATCAAAGTTAGCAAACTTAGCGTACAAAGGAACAGCATAAACATAGTTGAGAACCAACATAGCCACGGTTAAACCAATAGTCCCAGCTAGAGAGCCTAGTAGGAAACGAAGGGTTGTCCGTTCCTTTTTCCAAATCAAAGCAAATACGATGACAAAAACTCCTAAAGCTACGATATTCATCGGCAAGCCAATATAAGTATTCACTCCCTGACTGTTAAGAAGCAGTTTCAAGAGTGAGCGAAGCAAGAGAACTCCTAGAGCAGCAGGCAAATCCATGACCACCAAGCCCACAAGGACTGGCAAGATACTAAATTCGATCTTGAGGAAGGACGCCGCTGGTAAAAGCGGAAAGTCAAAGTACATCAGCACAAATGAGATGGCTGATAAAATCGCAATGGTCGAAAGTCGACGTGTGTTTGTCATAACAGGTTCCTCCAATTTTCTATAAAATCAGAAGAAGTTAGAAAGGATTCCTCTATCTATTCTCACTTTTTATATCCCAAAAGTTCCCTCTCACTCTATTAAAGAAAACAAAAGCAAGCGGTTATAGTTTGGCTATAAATCCATTAGAACAGACAAAGCTATTCTTTCGTCTTCTCCCATCCAGACTATACTGTCGGTTGTGGAATCTCACCACATCAGCTTGCGCTCGCGGACTTATTTGGCTAAGATATTTTAGATTTATCTAGGCGTCGCAGTCGAAGAT
>NZ_KQ970290.1:107480-110793 GCF_001579035.1 Streptococcus mitis
AATGGTCCTCGTCAGTCGATAAATCCACATCAGAATACACTTTCTCAGCAAATTTTGAGATCAGATAGAGTTTGCCCTTCATATGAGACATGAAATCCTCCAAACTCTCGTAAAAATAAATCTCTAGTTTATCCCAATAATCCAATCCAGCTCGCTTCATCTTGCGGTCGTCAATAGGAAAGCCCATTGGCTTGATGATGTGGAGGGGAGAATTGGTCGCAGCGCAAGTACGCGCAATATTGCCTGTATTTTGTGGAATTTGAGGTTCAAATAATACAATGTGATTTGTCATGACTTGTTTCCTTTCACCATTGCAAAAAAATAGCCACACTGCCCGGAGTCAAGCTCAGCAAACAGCGTGGTTAAGGCATCGTTAACTTACCTCACAACAGGTTTGAAGTAAATCAGCGAAACTACTTTCTTAGTATAACACTTTCAGAATCATTGTCAATAGAAACGACTTGATTTTTTCGATTTTTTCAAGCTATTTCCAAGGGTTGTAAAATCGTCCCTGATTCTGCAAGATAAGTAGTAAACTAGCTACTAAAAACAAGGCTGCCAAGAACAATGTAAGATAGTCTCCTTTTTTCAAGGCCTGATAACTATACCAAGTGCGTTTTTTCTCTTTCCCAAAGCGCCGAAGCTCCATGGCTGTAGCGATGGTATCAATGCGTTCTAGCGAGCTAAAAATCAAGGGAGTGATAATGCGCAGATTGCCTTTGATTCGTTGCATAAGCGAAGCTTTCTTGGATAATTCCATCCCACGCGCTTCCTGAGACATCTTGATGGTAAAGAATTCTTCCTGTAAATCTGGAATATAACGCAAGGTCAAACTAACAGAATAGGCAATTTTGTAAGATACCCCAATTTGATTTAAACTGGAAGCAAACTGACTAGGGTGGGTTGTCATCAAAAAGATAATAGCCAGAGGAATAGTGCAAAGGTACTTAATAGCCAAATTTAGCAGATAAAAGAGCTCTTGACTGGTCAGAGTGTAGGCACCGATTCCCTGCCAAATCACACTTCTCTCTCCGTAAAGTCCAACCCCATATTCAGGAGAAAAGAGATAGACCATCAAGACATTCAAAATAGCAAATACCGTCGCAAAAATTGCCACAAAAGAAACATCTTTAAAGCGGATTTCTGACAAATAGAGGAGAAAGAGCGAAAAGATGGCAATCAGAACAAGCAGTCTGGTATCATAGCTGATCATGGCCGCCAATGACACGAGAATGAAAAAGAGAAGTTTCCCAGCTCCTGACAAGCGATGAATCACAGTATCTCTATGCTGGTAACCGATTAATTTAGCTTGCATCCTTCTCTCCTTTCTTTGTAAAATGCCGTTAAAGCAAGTGGATCCACGTCTAATTTCTTGGCCAAGTTGAAGATAGAAGTTTCTTTTAGGTTGGCTTTTACTAACAGCTCAGGATTGCTCAACAGACTAGCTGGATCAGTATCGGCAATCAATTCCCCATCCACCATAACAAGGGCTCGGTCTGAATAATCCAGCATCAATTGCATATCATGAGTAATCATGACAATCGTATGCCCTTTTTGATGCAGTTCTTCAAGAAATTCCATAATCTCAGTATAGTTCTTCTGGTCTTGACCAGCTGTCGGTTCATCTAGGAGGATAATTTCAGCTCCTAAAACTAAAATTGAAGCAATGGTGACACGTTTTTTCTGACCAAATGACAGGGCAGAAATAGGCCAATTACGGAATTCATAAAGACCACAGATTTTCAAGGTTTCATAGACTCTCGTTTCAATTTCCTGCTCGTCCACACCTCGCAAACGTAGTCCCAGAGCCACCTCATCAAAAATCATATTGGTTGAAATCATTTGATTGGGATTTTGCAGCACATAGCCTACTCGTTCCGCCCGCTCTGCAACAGAATCTCCTTTGATATCCTGTCCTTCCCAAAGATAGCGGCCTTCCGTCTGAATAAAGCTACTTAAGGCCTTGGCTAAAGTTGATTTCCCAGCCCCATTTTTCCCGACAATGGCAATCTTTTCACCCTTTTTAATATCTAAATGTAGGGATTTTAAAATCGGTCTATCATCATAAGAAAAAGATACTTCCTCTAGTCTAAAGAGTGACTGCAATTCTTGGGTTTCTTTTGCCAGTTCATTCTGTAGCTGAACCTGACCTTTTGAGATAGACAAGTTGTCCAAATTTGCTAATTGTTCTTCTTTAGCTAAATCCACACCCAATTGACGTAAAGTGGTTAGATAAAGGGGTTCTCGAATTCCATTTTGTGTCAATAAATCAGTCGCCAGTAACTGGTCAGGACTCCCATTAAAGAGGATACGACCATCGTTTATCAAGACAATCCGATCCACAGGACGATGCAGAACGTCCTCCAAACGGTGCTCAATAATAAGGGTCGTCGTCCCCTCCTCCTTATGAATCTGGTCAATCAATTCGATAATATCCTGACCTGACTTGGGATCCAGATTGGCGAGCGGCTCATCAAACAAAAGAATCGGACTTTCATCAATCAAGACACCAGCCAGACTGACCCGCTGCTTTTGTCCACCTGACAAATCCTGAGGACGCTGAGACAGTAAAGGAAGAAGGTCCAGCTTTTCAGCCCATTTATAAACACGATTTTTCATCTCATCTAGGGCTGTCACATCATTTTCCAGAGCAAAAGCCAAATCTTCTGCCACAGACAGACCGATAAACTGCCCATCTGTATCCTGCAAAACTGTACTGACTAAATGAGATTTATCGTAGATGCTCATATCAAAGGCCGCTTGCCCCTTAATCAAAAATTCTCCAGACATCTGACCCTTGTAAATATTTGGAATGATTCCATTTAAACACTGACCCAAGGTAGATTTACCTGACCCAGATGGCCCAACAATTAAGACTTTCTCTCCCTTGTAAATGGTCAAGCCTACCCCTTGCAAGGTCGGTTCTTGTTGTGTTTCATACCGGAAAGAGAAATCCTTCCACTCAATTATAGCTTCTTTCATCTTACTCTCTTCATTCGCTTCTTCTACTCAATGAAAATCAAAGAGCAAACCAGGAAGTTAGCCGTAGGTTGCTCAAAACACTGTTTTGAGGTTGCAGATAGAGCTGACGCGGTTTGAAGAGATTTTCGCAGAGTATTAGACTTCTATTTTATCATAAACTAACCCATTCTTGCAGTCTCTTCTCTTAAAATCTTAGCGCCAAAAAGATTCCTATCCTAGCTTACTTGCCTAACTAATCTATAAACATCGAAAAAGACTGGTTGCCCAGCCTTCCCCATCATTTTAGTCCTTTTTCAAACTTCCTGCACGAGTTTGAGTTCCTGCATAGGCA
>NZ_KQ970290.1:110989-112987 GCF_001579035.1 Streptococcus mitis
AAGAGAAGGGTTCCTGCAATAGCTACAGATACACCATTAGCAATTCCCGCAACAATTCCTTGTGCAAATACTTTTTCTGCCGCTTCTTGATAAATCACAACATCTCCAAGTGGTGCCAAGACACCCCAAACAAGGGCATTTGCAAGTAGTTGAATGAGGTTAAAAATAAGAATATCTTTCCAGTCAAAGACACCATTAATCACGCGAACGTACTTTCTAAAAATTCCCACAGCTAGACCAAAGAGCCCGCTAGCGATAATCCAAGTCCACCACAGACCGTAACCAGCAAGAGAGTCCTTGATTGCATGACCAATCAACCCGACAAGCAAACCGATAATCGGTCCAAAAATAATAGAAAGTAGCGCTTGGACCGCATACTGAAGCTGGATGCTTGTATTTGGAACAGGGGTCGGAATGTTGATCATCCCGATGACAACAAAGAGGGCAGCGCCAATTCCGACAGCAACAACTTGTTTAATTGTAAATTTGATTTCCATACTATTCTCCTATTTTATGATTCTATTTTCTTTATTTCAATGGTCCAAGATGAACCGACACCCACATTATAGGCCTTGGCAAAAGAACCTTGGTTGATAGCCAGACCTAAACGATAGAGAGAGTTGATGTAAAGGATGGGTTGCCCAATTCTCACATCTGCAAATGATTTGCCATAGACAACCTGATTTTGATAGACCAGCATATCTGCATGATAGATAGTCACCTCAAAACGGTCACTGAATGCTGGTTCCAGCTTGTAAAATTCTTCTCGCGTGATAGAGGTCCAAAGCGATCCAAAACGCACATCCAGAATATCAATGGCTCCCTTCACCAGATGATCTTCTATGATGGTCTCTACGACTGGAAGCTCCACAATCTGATCCACACTGAGCTCTGGTCCCACTTCCTCAAAACTAATGTGACCGCTGGCTAGTTTAGCACCAGTATAAGCATAAACATCACGACCGTGGAAGGTATAAGAATGCTCTGTGTTTTGACGTCTATTAGCCACCTCAGAAATCTCACGAATGGCTACAATGCCAACGTGTTTCTTGATAAAAGAAAGCGTCCCATTGTCTGGCGTGACAATGTATTGATTTTTTGCAGTCTTAGCAACCACGCTCTTACGTTTCGAACCGACACCTGGATCGACAACCGATACAAAAGTCGTTCCCTCAGGCCAGTAATCCACCGTCTGAAAGAGACGGTAACTCCCCTCAAAAATATTATAAGGCGTAATATCGTGCGTCAAGTGATGAATTTTTAAGGTTGGAGATTCTTCTAAAGCCACTCCAATCATAGCCGATACCGCACCATCAACCAGACCAAAGTCTGATTGTAATACCAGTAAATTATTATTCATTTTATCTCCTTGTATATCCTTTATCATACCATATTTCAGAGAAAGGTGCTAATAGCTATTTCAATTGATTAGGGTATAGTTTTACCTTATAGCAAATTTCCTACTAAAAACTCTGGTTATTAGCTAGTAGGTGCATTTTTTCTTGAAAAAAGGTATGATAGTTACATAATGAAGAAGTAGGTTTTATTATGAAAATTATCCTTGTCGGAGGGGGAAAAGTTGGTTTTGCCCTCTGTCGCTCCTTGGTTGCAGAAAAGCATGATGTTTCGCTGATTGAGCAAGACGAAGCTGTCCTCAATCATATTGTTAATCGCTTTGATATCATGGGTATCCTTGGTAACGGGGCCGATTTTACCATCCTTGAGCAAGCCAGTGTCCAGGATTGTGATATCTTTATCGCCTTGACTGAGTACGATGAAGTGAACATGATTGCAGCCGTTCTAGCCAAGAAAATGGGAGCTAAAGAAACTATCGTTCGGGTGCGGAACCCTGAATATTCTAACTCTTATTTCAAGGAAAAGAATATTCTCGGTTTTTCTCTTATCGTTAATCCTGAGCTCTTGGCTGCCCGCGCTATCGCGAATATCATTGACTTCCCCAACGCCCTATCTGTCGAACGTTTCTTTGGGGGACGGGTC
>NZ_KQ970290.1:113080-114836 GCF_001579035.1 Streptococcus mitis
CTTGATGGAATTCACTGTTAAATCCTCCAGCGGTCTTTGCCAAATGCCCATTTCTGATTTTCGGAAAAAATTTGGCAATGTCATTGTCTGTGCGATAGAAAGAGATCATCAAATTATCATTCCAAGCGGTGACATGACTGTACAGGATAAAGATAGAATCTTTGTCACTGGTAACCGTGTCGATATGATGCTCTTCCATAATTATTTCAAGTCTCGTGCCGTGAAGAGTCTCCTTATTGTTGGAGCTGGTAGAATTGCCTATTATCTACTAGGTATCCTCAAAGACAGTCGTATCGATACCAAGGTTATTGAAATCAATCCTGAAATCGCCAGCTTCTTTAGCGAGAAATTCCCAAATCTTCATATCGTCCAAGGAGATGGTACTGCAAAAGATATCCTGCTAGAAGAAAGTGCTCAACACTATGATGCCGTTGCGACTCTAACAGGAGTCGATGAGGAAAATCTGATTACCTCTATGTTCCTTGACAGGGTAGGTGTACAAAAAAATATCACTAAGGTCAATCGTACCAGTCTCCTCGAGATTATCAATGCTCCTGATTTTTCAAGTATCATCACACCTAAAAGCATCGCTGTAGATACGATTATGCACTTTATTCGTGGTCGTGTTAATGCCCAGTATTCAGACCTTCAAGCCATGCACCATCTAGCCAATGGCCAAATCGAAACCCTGCAATTCCATATCAAGGAAGCTAATAAAATGACTGCCAAACCTCTTTCTCAACTGAAATTGAAAAAAGGGGTTCTTATCGCAGCTATCATTCGAAAGGGCAAGACTATTTTCCCTACCGGGGAGGATATGCTGGAAGTCGGAGACAAGCTCCTAGTAACAACTTTGTTACCAAACATCACCAAGATTTATGACTTGATCGCGAGGTAAGAAATGAATAAAAGTATGATTCGTTACCTCCTTTCAAAATTACTTTTGATTGAAGCTGTTCTTCTTTTGGTTCCTGTGTCTGTCGCTATCTATTACCGTGAATCGAGCCAAGTCTTTACAGCCCTCTTTACAACGATTGGGATTCTCGTATTACTAGGCGGCTCAGGAATTTTACAAAAGCCAAAAAATCAACGGATTTATGCCAAGGAGGGAATCTTGATTGTGGCCCTCTGTTGGATCCTTTGGTCCTTCTTTGGCGGTCTCCCCTTTGTCTTTGCTAGACAAATTCCCAGCGTTATCGATGCCTTTTTTGAGATCAGTTCTGGCTTTACAACTACTGGAGCAACTATTCTGAATGACGTTTCAGTTCTCAGCCGTTCCCTCCTCTTCTGGCGAAGTTTTACCCACTTGATTGGAGGAATGGGAGTGCTTGTTTTTGCACTTGCTATTATGGATAATGCCAAGAATAGCCACCTAGAAGTGATGAAGGCTGAGGTTCCTGGCCCTGTTTTTGGCAAGGTCGTATCCAAACTCAAAAATACTGCCCAGATTCTCTATCTTCTTTATCTAGCTCTCTTTTCCCTCTTTGTCATCATCTATTATCTAGCTGGTATGCCCCTATTTGATAGTTTTGTCATTGCCATGGGAACAGCAGGTACAGGAGGATTTACCGTCTATAACGACGGAATTGCCCACTATGGCAGCTCACTGATTACCTATCTAGTTAGTATCGGAGTTCTGGTTTTTGGGGTAAATTTCAACCTCTACTACTACCTCATGCTCCGTCGCGTCAAAGCCTTCTTTGGTGACGAGGAACTTCGTGCTTACTTGGTCATTGTACTGCTTTCTACAGGATTG
>NZ_KQ970290.1:115361-123160 GCF_001579035.1 Streptococcus mitis
CATGGCAATCGGTGGCTCTGCTGGATCAACTGCAGGTGGACTCAAGATTATTCGAGGCCTTATCCTTTCAAAAATTGCCAAAAACCAAATTTTGTCAATCTTATCGCCCCACCGTGTTTTGACCCTCCATGTTAATAAAACGGTGATTGATAAGGATACCCAGCATAAGATTCTCAAGTACTTTGTCATCTATGCTATGATTTTACTAGCGCTTATCTTTATTGTCAGCCTAGATAGCAATGATTTTCTGGTCGTGACCAGCGCTGTCTTTAGCTGTTTCAATAATATCGGACCTATTCTAGGAACCACTTCTAGCTTCTCAATCTTTAGTCCCATCTCAAAAATTCTCCTCTCCTTTGCAATGATTGCAGGCCGCTTGGAGATTTACCCAATCCTACTTCTCTTTATGAAGAGAACTTGGTCTAAGAGATAAAATACAACCACACCTTGTGAACCTACAGAGTGTGGTGTTTTTATTTTCAAATACCTCCCGTAACTCAACAAGTATCTTTGAATCCCGGTCAGATATTTCAGTGCCTGACTTAAGGAATTTAATAGTCCAAAAAACAACCCTCAGTCAACTGACCGAGGGTTCCTTATTTCATTATTCAAGAACTTGATTAGCTCAATGCATCCAAGGCATCATCCATTGAAAGAACTTCGTGGAAGACACGTTGTGTCAATTCAGTTTTTTGTTCTGGAGTGAGGTATTTAGTGTTTACACAGTATCCAGAGATACGTACGATAACGTCTTCGCCTGACATGATCTTTTCGTAAACATCGTTCAAGTCCATAACGTTCAAGTTAACGTGTTGTCCACCGTTTTCAAAGTAACCATCAAGGATTGTTACCAAGTTATCAACTTGTTCGTCACGAGTCTTACCAAGAGCGCGAGGTGATACTTGTGTAGTCAATGAGATACCATCAGCTGCATAACTAAAGTCAAGGCTAGAAAGTGAGTTCAAGTTTTGCAACCAACCACCTTTAGCTTTGTTAGATGGGTTAGCACCTGGTGAGAAGAATTCAAGTTTAGACAAGTTCACAGAACCATCTTCGTTGAGGTATACACCTTTGTGGACTGGTGAGTTACCAGTTTGTTTAGAGTAAGCAACGTTAGATGTGATTGTCAAAAGTGATACAGTAGCTTCTGCGTCTTTGTAAAGTTTGTGGCTACGTAGACGAGTTGTGTAAGCTTCGATCAACCATTCTGCCAATTCGTTTGAACGTGGGTCATCTTCACCCCAACGTGGATATTCACCAATTGTTTCGTAATCGTAGATATAGCCATTTTCATCACGGATTGGTTTAACTGTAGCGTATTTGATAGCTGACAATGTATCAACTGTGTTAGCAAATCCACAGATACCGAATCCCATGTTGGCACGTTGTTTAGTTGGCAAGAAGGCCATTTGAACAGCTTCGTAGTTGTACTTATCAGTCATGTAGTGGATGATGTTCAAAGCATCTACGTAAGTGTCAGTCAACCAGTCAAGAGATTTTTCAAAGTTAGCTTTAACTGATTCAAATTCAAGAACTTCATCACGGATTGGTTCAATATCAAATACTTTGTAGTCTTTGTGAACATCGTCGTAACCACCGTTCAAACCAGTAAGAAGGGCTTTCAATACGTTTACACGCGCACCGAAGTACTGGATGTTGTGGCGTTGTTCTTCATTTTCTGGGTCAAGTGGAGACACACAGCATGAGATACAGCTCATTTCACCATATCCGTCTTTAGCCATTGTTGTTACACCTTCGTATTGGATAGAAGAGTGTTTGTGGCTCATGTGCATACAGTAGCGACGGAAGTTGTATGGCAATTTATCAGTCCAAAGAACTGTCAAGTTTGGTTCTGGAGAGTTACCGATGTTGTCAAGAGTGTTCAAGAAACGGTAGTCCATCTTAGTAACACGGTGACGACCGTCGTTACCCATACCAGCCATAGAAGTTGTGATGAAGGTTGGGTCACCTGAGTACAATTGATCATAAGCTTTTGTACGAGCAAATTTAACTGTACGAAGTTTCATAACGAAATCATCAACGAATTCTTGGATTTCTGATTCAGTAAATGTACCACGAGCAAGGTCACGTTCTGCAAAGATGTCCAATACGATTGGCACACGTCCTAGGGATGTAGCAGCACCGTTGATAACACGGCAGACAGACATGAAGGCGATATTAACCCATTGGATTGCTTCTTTAACGTTCATCGCTGGTTTGCGAACGTCAACTCCGTAAAGGTCACCCAAGCGAACAACTTGTTGCAATGCTTGGTATTGAAGGTTGATTTCTTCACGAAGACGGATTGTTTCTTCATCGATTTCTTCGATTGCATTCCAATCGTTTACTTTTTCTTGCATCAAGTAGTCTGCACCGTAAAGAGCAAGACGTGCGTAAACACCGATGATACGTCCGCGTGAGTATGCATCTGGAAGACCAGTTACAGTGTGAGCGTGACGTGCGCGACGAATGTTTGAAGTGTAAGCACGGAAGATACCGTCGTTAACTGTTGTTACGTATTTAGTAAAGATTTCGTGAACAGCTGGATCTGGTTCATATCCATTTTCTTTCAAAGTAGTTTCAGCCATACGGATACCACCTTTTGGCATAAAGTTCAATTTGAAGAGTTCATCATTTTGGATACCAAAGATAACTTCATTTTCTTTGTCGATAAATCCTGCTGGAATGTCAGCGATAGATGTTGGACGAGTGTCCATTGGGAAACGAGTTTCTTCGTAGTGTGCCTTCGTTTCTTCTACAATTTTTTTGATGTGAAGTGAACGTTCTGTTGGTCCTGCAAGGAAGCTTTCGTCTCCATCGTAAGGTGTGTAGTTAGCTTGTACGAAGCGTGATACACTTGCTTTTTCTTTCCAATCTACGCCTTTGAAGCCTTCCCAAGCTTTGTCAAAAATATCTTGTGCTTCAACAACTGTTTTAACAACCATGTTAATGTCCTCTTTTTTCTTTCTAGTAACAACCATCTGTTACATTCATGAGTCAAGTATACCATACAGTAACCGATTTCAACAAGTGAAAATTCCCTATTTTTATACTTTCTTTTCTAAAACAGTCTACATTTTATTTTAAACTGTATTATATTTTTGAAAAAATAAAGTCCTTTTTCTTTTTTTCTAGAAAAAAGGGTATAATAAAAGAAAATAAGCGGTAAAAAGGGGGCTAGGCATGTTGATTTTTCCTTTGTTAAATGATTTGTCAAGAAAAATCATCCATATTGACATGGATGCCTTTTTTGCTGCGGTGGAAATCAGAGATAATCCTAAACTCAGAGGAAAACCTGTCATTATCGGAAGCGACCCTCGGCAAACAGGTGGACGGGGAGTCGTTTCCACTTGTAGCTATGAGGCACGAGCTTTTGGTATCCATTCAGCCATGAGTTCCAAGGAAGCTTATGAACGTTGTCCCCAGGCCGTCTTCATCTCAGGGAATTATGAGAAATACAAATCTGTGGGACTCCAGATCCGAGCTATCTTTAAGCGCTATACAGATTTAATAGAACCTATGAGCATTGACGAAGCCTATTTAGACGTAACAGAAAATAAACTCGGTATCAAGTCAGCGGTCAAAATCGCTCGCCTCATTCAAAAAGATATCTGGCAAGAACTCCATCTAACTGCTTCTGCTGGCGTTTCTTACAATAAATTCTTAGCTAAAATGGCCAGTGATTATCAAAAACCACATGGTTTGACAGTAATTCTACCTGAACAGGCTGAGGATTTTCTCAAACAAATGGACGTGGCCAAGTTTCATGGAGTAGGAAAAAAGACGGTGGAACGGCTTCATCACATGGGTGTTTTTACTGGTGCTGACCTACTTGAAGTTCCTGAAGTGACCCTAATAGACCGCTTTGGTAGACTGGGTTATGACCTTTATCGAAAGGCTCGTGGCATCCACAATTCCCCAGTCAAATCCAATCGCATCCGTAAGTCAATCGGGAAGGAGAAAACCTATGGGAAGATTCTCCGTGCTGAGGAAGACATCAAAAAAGAGCTGACTCTTCTATCAGAAAGAGTCGCTCTCAATCTCAGTCAACAAGAAAAAGCTGGAAAAATTGTCATTCTGAAAATCCGCTACGAGGACTTTTCAACTCTTACCAAACGAAAAAGTCTTGCTCAAAAAACACAGGATGCTGGTCAGATAAGCCAAATAGCCCTGCAACTCTATGAAGAGTTAAGCGAGAAAGAAAGAGGTGTCCGCCTGCTGGGGATTACCGTGACTGGATTTTAATACACTTCGAAAATCTCTTCAAACCACGTCAGCTCTATCTGCAACCTCAAAACAGTGTTTTGAGCAACCTTTGGCTAGCTTCCTAGTTTGATCTTTGATTTTCATTGAGTATAAAACCTTGAAGAGCCTGGGCCCTTCAAGGTTTTTCTTATACAAATAAACGGACAAAACTGTAAAGTAGCAAAACACTACCAAGCACGATGCGGTATTTACCGAAAAGGGTAAAGTCGTGTTTTTTTCACATAGCTTGTCAAGAAGCGAATAGCGACCATGCTGACTGCAAAGGCCACTCCCATAGCAACCAAGAGCAAGAACAGTTGCCCAAAGCTCAAGAGTTGTCCTGCTTTTACAAATTTGAAAATCTTTAATGCGCTAGCTCCAAACATAACAGGAATTCCAAGATAGAAGGTAAATTCTGTCACAACAGAACGACTGGTTCCATTTAACAAACCACCGACAATCGTTGCCCCAGAACGACTCGTTCCTGGTAAAAGGGCAAGAACTTGGAAGAGTCCGATATAGAAAGCTGTCGTATAAGGAAGCTTGTCCAACTCTGTTACACTTGGCTCTATAGCACGCGCTTTATTGCGCTTTTCCAAATAGATAAAGGCAATCCCATAGATAATCAACATGAGAGCAACAGAAACCATATTATGGAAGTGGGTATCAAACCAATCATCAAACTTAAAGACACCAAGCAAAGGCAAGGTCGCAATCAAGACCTTCAACCATAGTCTCCAAGTCTTACGAACTTCCTGCTTGTCCTTAGTCGGTTTGAAAGGATTGAGCTTGTTAAAGTAAATCACCATAACCGCTAAAATCGCACCCAGCTGAATCACGACATTAAACATGGACACAAAGGCTTCGTTTTGATTTTGGTATTGGATAAATTCCTCTGCTAAAATCAAGTGACCTGTACTGGAAATAGGCAACCATTCCGTAATTCCTTCAACAATCCCGAAGAAGATAGATTTTAAAATTTCAATAAGATACATAGATTACTCCTTTTTTCTATCTTCCATTATAGCATACTTTTTCAGTCTGTGGCAGTTCTCTTTAAAAGGCTCCTATACTGCCGCCACCTCCGCCTCCAGAGAAGCCACCGCCAGAACTTCCACTTCCAGAAGATACGGAGTAGGTGCTTGCTGTATTTGCGACACTAGCATAATGGCTCATTTGCGCGCTTGAATGATAAAACATACTATGCCAACCATAAGCTACATATAGATTGATATCTGGATTTTCCACTTGGATCTGATGAACCTTCATCAAATGGCTGACCTTATCCGCATAGCCAAATAAAGTCGCATAGACCAAGAGGCGATTCCAGACCACAATACTTTCCAACTCTGCCTGATCCAATCGTGCAATCTCACGCAACATATTTTCAAAACTGGTCCAGAGATAGTAGACCTCTGCTCCCGCTTCATTTAGGACACCATCACGATTATCTAGTCGAAGCTTCCAATAATAGAAAACAGCCAAAACCAAACCTAGAAAACCAAGTATAGGCAAGGGGAGGTAAAAATAAGCATGAACATCTAAACTGTACAAGAACAAACCAAATCCAATAAATAGGGGGAGAATAGTGGAGAGTCCCATACCTACTTGCAAAGCCTTTTCCCCACCAGTTAAAGGACGATAATAATCTGGAAGTCCCCAGAAGGAAACTCGCTTTCTCACTCCTTCTTGCATCTCTTTCAATACCTCTTCAAAAGATGATTTGAGCTGACGCCCCTTTGCTTGAATCCGTTTTTCATCAGAGACTTTTGCTCTACGATAAAGATTATCAGATACCTTGTAATCCGCAAACAAATTGGAAAGAGTTTCTTCTTTTTTTCCTGAAAAAGCCAGATTTAGACAGTCTTTCTCAAAGCTTGACAAACCATCTTCTTTGACTAGCCTCAAACCAACTGCATCTCCTTCTGAAATGATGGAGACATTCCCACGGTCTATCACATCTAGCAAGGTAGCTTGAATAAGTTGATCAAAGGTGAATTTTCCAGCTCCCTTGACCAAGGGACTCACTTCCTCCAAGGAGGTCGAGTAGACTGCTTCTGATAAAACCATAGGCTCTAATTCCATTGGTGGTTCATAGAGACGATGATTTTTGGCATATTTGACTGAAGGAGTGGTCTTTCTTCTATAAATAAAATAAAAGCAAATACTCAATAACAAGGAGATAGAAAGTATCGAAGGGAAGACCCAAGTAAGGAGTTGTTTACTTTGCTCTTTTTCTTTAAAAATCGAGTCTTCTATCTTATTAAACTCTTCTAAACGATTCCCTTTCAATCCCTGATCCCTAGCGCTAGCAAAATCGGTCCGAGGCCAGTATGCATGCAATTCAACTCCACGCTTAGCCGGAAGATTGTCTAAACGAATAGTATAATCAAGGCTACTCTTTTCAATCGTTCCCTCTCTAAAAAGTTTGCCTGTATGGAAAAAGAGTTTTTCAGCTCCCTTGTCTCCCCTTACATGAAATTCAAACTTGCCAATAGCCCCTGAACTATCTGTTAAAGGTTGCCAATTTAATTCAGCAATGTCATCATATAGAAAAAGCAAATTTTTCAAGTTCCAAACGAGGTCAACTTCAACTGTGTCGCCTTCTTGACCTGGATTATAAACTTTAACAGTATAACCATCTGCTCCTTCTATCACTTCGCTCGTAACATCTGTCAGTTCAGCACCATTTTTCGCAGCCTGAACCTTTGGATGAGAATCAATCTCAAATCCGCTAGGCATCTTGCCAGCACGTCCAAGTCCCACGATTTGGCCCTTAAAGTCCTCCTCAAACTGATAAACTATCTTCTGTCTAAATTCTGCCGTATTATCTGCATGAATATACAAATCCCCTTGATAAGAGTTTATCTTGAAATCAATGGCAAAAACAGAGAATGGCAGAAGGCAAAACAAGCCTAAAACAAATAAGAAAAAAGTTTTTTTCATCAATTAAGCCCCCTTTTTATCTTTCTTATCATTATAGCATTTTTTCGTAAGTAAAGGCTTACTTATGTTGAAAAATTACGCATTTTTCGATAAAATAGGAGACAGTTATTTTTTAATAGATTAGAAATAGGAGAAATCATGAAAAAAATATACTTATCTATTTTCACAAGTCTCTTGCTGATGCTGGGACTTGTCAATGTTGCTCAAGCCGATGAATATTTACGCATCGGGATGGAAGCAGCATATGCTCCCTTTAACTGGACCCAGGACGATGATAGCAATGGAGCTGTCAAAATCGATGGGACCAACCAGTATGCTAACGGATACGATGTTCAAATCGCCAAGAAAATCGCTAAGGACTTAGGTAAAGAACCTTTGGTTGTTAAAACCAAGTGGGAAGGTCTAGTCCCCGCCCTTACTTCTGGTAAGATTGACATGATTATCGCAGGTATGAGTCCTACTGCCGAGCGTAAACAAGAAATTGCCTTTTCAAGCAGTTACTACACTAGCGAACCCGTTCTACTAGTCAAAAAAGATTCTACTTACGCAAATGCTAAATCTTTAGATGACTTTAATGGTGCGAAAATCACTTCTCAACAAGGTGTCTA
>NZ_KQ970290.1:123423-136216 GCF_001579035.1 Streptococcus mitis
GATTGCACAAATCCCAGGTGCTAAAAAAGAAACAGCCATGGGAGACTTCGCTCAAATGCGCCAAGCTCTTGAGGCTGGTGTCATTGATGCCTATGTTTCTGAACGCCCAGAAGCACTGACTGCCGAAGCTGCGAACTCTAAGTTTAAGATGGTCCAAGTAGAACCAGGTTTCAAAACTGGGGAAGAAGATACAGCTATCGCCATTGGACTTCGTAAAGATGACACTCGTATTAGCCAAATCAATGCCAGCATTGAAACCATTTCAAAAGACGACCAAGTTGCCTTGATGGATCGTATGATCAAGGAACAACCTGCCGAAGCTACAACAACTGAAGAGACTAGCAGTAGTTTCTTTAGCCAAGTCACTAAAATTCTTTCTGAAAACTGGCAACAACTCTTGCGTGGTGCTGGTATCACTCTTTTAATCTCTATCGTCGGAACCATCATAGGTCTCATTATCGGACTTGCCATTGGTGTCTTCCGTACTGCTCCTCTATCTGAGAATAAAGCTATTTATGGCCTACAAAAACTAGTCGGCTGGATCCTCAATGTCTACATTGAAATTTTCCGTGGTACCCCAATGATCGTTCAATCGATGGTTATCTACTATGGAACTGCCCAAGCTTTCGGGATCAACCTTGACCGTACACTAGCTGCTATCTTCATCGTTTCAATCAATACCGGTGCCTACATGACTGAAATCGTCCGTGGTGGTATCCTAGCAGTTGACAAGGGACAATTTGAAGCTGCGACTGCTCTTGGTATGACCCATAACCAGACCATGCGTAAGATTGTCCTACCTCAGGTTGTCCGTAACATCCTACCAGCAACTGGTAATGAATTTGTCATCAATATCAAAGATACATCTGTATTGAACGTTATTTCTGTTGTCGAACTTTATTTCTCAGGAAATACTGTGGCAACTCAAACCTATCAATACTTCCAGACATTTACAATCATCGCCGTGATTTACTTTGTCCTCACCTTCACCGTAACACGTATCCTACGCTTCATCGAACGCCGCATGGACATGGATACCTATACTACAGGTGCTAACCAAATGCAAACGGAGGATTTGAAATAATGACCCAAGTAATCCTTGAAATTAAACACCTCAAAAAATCCTATGGACAAAACGAAGTGTTAAAAGACATTTCACTCACTGTCCACAAGGGAGAAGTTATCTCTATCATCGGAAGCTCTGGAAGCGGGAAATCAACCTTCCTACGCTCTATTAACCTACTTGAAACACCAACTGATGGACAAATCCTTTATCATGGACAAAACGTCCTCAAAAAAGGCTATGACCTCACGCAATACCGTGAAAAGTTGGGAATGGTTTTCCAATCCTTTAACCTCTTCGAAAATCTCAACGTGCTTGAAAACACAATAGTCGCTCAGACAACAGTCCTTAAACGTGAACGCACAGAAGCTGAAAAGATTGCCAAAGAAAACCTTGAAAAGGTCGGTATGGGGGAACGCTACTGGCAAGCGAAACCAAAACAACTCTCAGGTGGTCAAAAACAACGTGTGGCCATCGCTCGTGCCCTTTCCATGAATCCGGACGCTATTCTCTTTGATGAACCAACATCAGCTCTCGATCCAGAAATGGTTGGAGAAGTCCTCAAAATCATGCAGGACCTGGCTCAAGAAGGCTTGACCATGATTGTTGTAACTCACGAAATGGAATTCGCCCGTGATGTCTCTCACCGTGTTATCTTCATGGATAAGGGTGTAATCGCTGAAGAAGGCAAACCAGAAGACCTCTTCACCAATCCTAAAGAAGACCGTACAAAAGAATTCCTTCAACGCTATCTCAAATAAAAAGAAAAGGCTGCATCAATCGTGCAGTCTTTTTGCTGTCCAAAATGAAAAGGCAGATTCTCTATCTCTACTACTTGAGGGTCAAGAATCCGCCGTTATCCAAAGATTAATCTTCAAATTTTTCATGATTTTTTTCATAGAAATCAATTAGGCCTAGGGCTGTTTCAAATGAAATATTTTTTACTTTTGCACGACCCTGCGCCAGAGCAATGATAGACATTTCACGCGCATTCGTTTCTTTAGAGATACGGTAGCCTGTGATTTTCTTATCACGAACCCAGCCAACAACTGATTCTACTTTTTCAAAGTTTGACTTAGCCATGTTTTTCTCCTATTTTCTTCTTTACAATATTTAATTGTATACGTTTTTACTACTTTTGTCAATAAAAAAACATATATTCAACGAAAATAATTAGTTCAGAATTTTCTTACTTCCTTTTTAAAGCCGATAATATATAGGTTTTGCTAGCCTTTACACCATAAATATTTGCTAATAAAAATATTGTATTATTACCCTCTTAAGGTGCAAAATTATTCAAGCTTTTTAAAAAATGCTTCTCTATTTCCGTAAGATAGCTTATTTCTTCGATTTAAGAGCTGAAGATGACAGTCCTAACCTTTAGAAATCCAAGCCTTCACTAGCTCAAAAACTCCTATCTTTCTTCCTCAAGAAATCATCTAATAGATAGCTATTCCTTATATTCTTCAAATTCATCACTCATTTGGATATTGAGGTGCTAGCCTAAAACCAAACACCCGATTATCTAAACCATCCTTAATAAAGATGACAATACAGATAAGCTTAGTCAATTACTTATATATCCTTTTAATATGGTATATTTGTCAATGAAAAGAAATCAAATCACATCTTAAAGACCGTGTGAGTTTACTTTTCAAAATAGATGGGAAATCAAAATGAAGGATGGAAATCTGAGCCAAATATCATAAGTGCTATAATGAACAGAAGTAAGAATTGCACGATAAGCTTCCTAAAACCATAGGAATCGCCCCTTTCTTCATCTTCATTATAGCACCTATACATCAGTTGTGCAAATAATATGATATTTTTTTATTAGTCCTCAGACAAGCATATTATAAAGCGTTTCATTCCCATTTAAGTTAATATAAGCCGGATCAAAACCTTCCATTCTACGGATCAAACCTGCATAATCATGCTTATCTGCCAAAGCAATCCCGATCAATACAGGCCCTGTCCCCTTACTAGCTCTTTTGATATACTCAAAACGTGTGATATCATCGTTTGGCCCCAGGATATCATTTACAAATTCACGCAATGCTCCTGGACGCTGTGGAAAATTGACCACAAAGTAATGCTTGATCCCATCATAAATCAAGGCGCGCTCTTCCATTTCTGGCATACGGTTGATATCATTATTTCCTCCAGAAATGATACAACAAATGGTTTTCCCCTTGATATATTCAGCTAAAACCTCTAAAGAAGCGATACTAGCCGCTCCAGCAGGTTCTGCGACAATCCCTTGCTTAGAGTAAAGGTCAATCAAAGTTTCAGAAATCAATCCCTCATCGACACCTACCAAAGTTTGAACATGTTGACGAGTTGCTTCATAGGTCAATTGACCTACCTTTTGTACAGCAATCCCATCCGCAAATTTGTCAATTTCCTTGAGTTTAACAGGCCCACCAGCTTCAAAGGCAGCCTTCATGGAACGTGCTCCATTAGCCTCTACCCCAATGACTTCAATTTCTGGACTTGTTTCCTTGATATAGGTAGAAACCCCAGCAATGAGACCACCACCACCAACAGGAACCAAGACAGCATCAAAATCAATCGATTCTTTTCGAGCCTCTTCTAAAATCTCATAAGCAACTGTCCCTTGACCAGCTTGAACATGAGCATCATCAAAGGGATCAATAAAGGTACGATTTTCAGAGACTGTAAATTCTTGGGCTGCTTTAGCTGAAGCATCAAAGGTATCTCCAACTAGTTTAATGGTTACGAAGTCCCCACCAAAAAAGCGAACTTGACCAATTTTTTGTTGCGGAGTTGTAATTGGCATAAAAATAGTAGCAGGAATTTTCATCTCATTACAGGTATAGGCTACTCCCTGCGCATGATTTCCCGCAGAGGCACAGACTACCCCACGTTCACGCTCTTCCTTGCTGAGCTGGGAAATAGCATAATAGGCACCACGAATTTTAAAAGAGCGAACACGTTGGGCATTTTCTTTTTTCAAATAAATCTTAGCACCATACTTCTCCGATAAATAATGGTCATAATCAAGCGGTGTATTCACAACCACACCGTTCAAGACCTTGTGAGCCTTGATAATATCTTTTGAACTTAACATCTTTTTCTCCTAGACTATTTCATACTTATCGTAATCCATCCTCTTAAAAGAGAGATGAATTGATTATAAAAGCGAGTTAGTCCCCCAACTCGCCTTCACCTTAATTTCTATCAATTAGTTATAGATTTTGAATGCATCGTCGTCGTTTTTACCAACGAAAGGCATTGCTTTACGCAATTCTGCACCAACTTTTTCAATTTCAAGGTTAGCTGCTTGTTCACGGTAAGCAGTCAATTTTGGACGTCCAGCTTTGTAGTCATTGACAAAGTCATTTGCAAATTTACCATTTTGGATGTCTGCCAAGACAGCTTTCATGTTTTCTTTAACTTGTTCAGTGATTACACGTGGACCTGATACATAGTCACCGTACTCAGCAGTATTTGAAATTGATTGACGCATTTTCTTGAATCCACCTTCATAGATCAAATCAACGATCAATTTCATTTCGTGAAGAACTTCAAAGTAAGCCAATTCTGGAGCGTAACCTGCTTCTGTCAAGACTTCGAAACCTGCTTCGATAAGGGCAGTCAAACCACCACAAAGTACAGCTTGTTCACCAAACAAATCTTCTTCAGTTTCTTCTTTGTAAGTTGTTTCAAGAAGACCTACACGAGCTGCTCCAACACCTTTACACCAGTCCATAGCAATGTTTTTAGCATTTCCTGTTGCATCTTGGTATACTGCGTAAAGAGCTGGAACACCAAATCCTTCTTCGTAAGTACGACGTACCAAGTGTCCTGGTCCTTTAGGAGCACACATGAAGACATCTACATCCGCAGGAACTTTGATAAACTCAAAGTGGATATTGAAACCATGAGCAAATCCAACTGCGTTTCCAGCTTCCAAGTTTGGAGCGATTTCTGCTTCGTACAATTCTTGTTGGATTTCGTCTGGTGCCAAAATCATGATAACATCAGCCAATTTAGTTGCTTCTGCTACTGTGTAAGTGTCAAATCCATCTTCTTTTGCTTTGTCAAAAGATTTACCTGGACGTACACCGATGATGACATCGCGACCTGAATCACGCAAGTTTTGAGCATGCGCATGTCCTTGTGAACCATAACCGATAACGGCGATTTTTTTACCGTCAAGTGCTGCTACTTTAACATCTTTTTCGTATTCCATTTGAACTGCCATAGTTTTTCTCTCTTTTCTATTTTTATTGCCTTTTAGGCTGGTTTAACAAATTTAAAATATTTTTATACTCAATGAAAATCAAAGAGCAAATTAGGAAGCTAGCCGCAGGCTGTACTTGAGTACGGTAAGGCAAAGCTGACGTGATTTGAATTTGATTTTCGAAGAGTATTAATCGCGGGTAAATCCAGTTGCACCAGTTCGAGCGATATTGCGAATACCGTATGGTCGAATGACTCGCAATAGAGCTTCGCTCTTTTCTGCATTTCCTGTCATCTGAATGGTAATCGAGCTTGGCGCTACATCCACCACCGTTGCACGGAAAGGTTGAATAATCGCTAAAATCTCAGCGCGCTTCTCAGCTGGCGCTGACATCTTAACCAAAATCACCTCGCGCTCCAAATGAGGCTTGTCTGTAATATCTCGAATGCGAATCACATCAATCTGACGATTAAGTTGCTTGATGATTTGCTCCACTTCATCATGTGAAACTACATCAATAATAATGGTGATACGCGATACATTCGGATCTTCTGTCGCTCCAACAGAGATGCTTTCGATATTAACCTGACGACGAGATAGGACACCTGTAAAGCGATTGAGGACTCCTGAACGATTTTGTAGTTTTGCTGTTAACATTCTACGCATGGAACTTCACCCCCAACATCTCATGATTACTCTTACCAGCTGGTACCATTGGTAACACCTGTTCCTTACGAGAAATATCTACCTCGATTAGCATAGGAACATCCTCAGTGATCACTTCAAGATCTTGAGCCAAGGTCTCAGGATTGTCAAACTTATAGTTTTTAATGCCATAAGCTTGTGCCATCAATTGGAAATCAGGAAGGGTGTCAAAGACTGACTCTGATGTTCTACCTTCATAGAAGGATTCCTGCCACTGGCGAACCATTCCGAGTGAGTGGTTGTTCAGCATAACCACCTTGATTGGCACCTTGTAAATGTTCAAAATAGCCAATTCCTGGTTGGTCATTTGGAAACCACCATCCCCAACAAACAAGACTACTTCCTTATCCGGGTTGGCAATTTTAGCACCAATTGCTGCTGGAATTCCGAATCCCATCGTTCCCAAACCTCCTGAAGTCACTAACTGACGTTCATTTTGGTATGGATAATACTGGGCTGTCCACATTTGGTGTTGACCAACGTCTGTTACCACAATGGCATCTCCATTCGTCAATTCACCAATTCGTTCAATAACGGCTTGCGGTTGAACCACACGCTCTTTCTTGTCATAAGAACGAACACGGTTCTTGTCTTTAGTGACTTTCTCAATCCATTTTTCAGTATTGTTATGAACTGTCGGTTCTGCTAGTAACATTTGCAAGGCTTTCTTAGCATCTCCAACTACAGGAATATCTGCACTGATAATCTTGCCAATCTCGGCTGGGTCAATATCAATGTGGGCAACCTTAGCATTCTTAGCGAAGGTCTTTGGATTTCCCGTCAAGCGGTCATCGAAACGGCAACCAATACTAATCATAAAATCGGCTTCTGTCATGGCAATATTAGCTGCGAATGACCCGTGCATTCCTCCCATCCCAAGGAAGAGGGGATGACTCGTTGCAATCGTTCCTTGCCCCAAAAGGCTGGTTACAACTGGAATTTGATAGCGCTCTGCAAATTCATTTAATTCTGCAGCAGCCTCAGCATAACTAATCCCACCACCAGCTAGCAAAACTGGTTTTTTAGCCTTGGACAATTGCTTCAAGATTTTCTTGATTTGCATATCATTTGGCTCAAGAGTCGGTTGATAGCTTGGTAGGTTCACTTCTGGTGAATAGATAAAATCTGTTTCCAAAGCAGATACGTCTTTAGGTAGGTCAATGACGACTGGCCCTAGGCGACCTGTAGTTGCGATATGGACAGCTTCCGTAATGATACGAGGAATATCAGCTGTCTCACGAACTTGGTAATTGTACTTAGTGATTGGCATGGTGATTCCCACGATGTCTGCCTCCTGAAAGGCATCCTTCCCAATCCCCGCTCGCGCCACTTGACCTGTAAAGACCAAAAGGGGAACACTATCGCTCATGGCATCTGCAATCCCTGTAATGGCATTTGTTGCTCCTGGTCCACTAGTGACGACGGCAACACCCAACTTTCCAGTTGATTTGGCATAACCTTCAGCTTCATGCAGACAACCTTGCTCATGGCGTCCTAGAATGTGGCGAATGCCTTTAAAATTATATATCGCATCATAAAAAGGCAAGACTGCACCACCAGGATAACCAAAGATGGTATCAATTCCTAAATCGCGAAGTGTTTCCAAAACTAGGTCCGACCCCGTCTTAGGAGATTCTAAACTGATTTTCTCCATTATTCCCCTTTCTTTCCTCTTAAAAATAACTTGTTACTATCATACCATTTTTTCAAAAATTTTCAAGTGAAAAGAAGAAATTTTCTGAATTTTCTATTTTAATGTTTATTTATGAATGTTATTTTTGTTTTTATTAAAAAAGATACCGATTTCATTTACTAAAAAAGAAAAAAGAACTGATTTCTCAGTCCTTCATTAATCTTATTCTACACTAAATAGGTATGGGTAAACAGGTTGTTGGCCTTGGTGGATTTCGACTTCAACATCTTCGAATTCTTCTGCGATTTCTTGGGCAATTTCATTGGCAAGTTCTTCACTTCCGTCTTCACCAACATAGAAGGTTACGATTTCACTATCTTCATCCAACATATGTTTCAATGTTTCAGTCAAGGTTTGGTGCATATCAGGGTTTGACACGAGGATTTTCCCATCCACCATACCTAGATTATCGTTTTCATGGATTTCTAATCCATCAATCGTTGTATCACGCACGGCTGTTGTGACGCTTCCGCTAACGACATCGCTAAGAGCAGCTGTCATACGCTCTTGGTTTTCTTCGATTGACTTGCTTGGATCAAAGGCAAGAAGACTTGTTAAACCTTGAGGAAGAGTACGAGCCTCTACCACTACTGCTGGTTGCTCCAAAACTTCTGCTGCAGATTGAGCTGCCATGAAGATGTTTTTGTTGTTTGGCAGGAAGATGATGTTACGAGCGTTGACCTGTTCAACAGCCTTGATAAAGTCTTCTGTTGAAGGGTTCATAGTTTGACCGCCTTCGATAACATAATCTACGCCTTGAGAACGGAAGATATCTGCTAGACCTTTACCAGCCACCACAGCAATCAAAGCATACTCTTTTTCTTCAGCTGGTTTGCTAACTTGAGCAGCTTCTTTCTCAACCTGCGCTTCGTGTTGGTTACGCATATTGTCAACTTTTACCTTGACCAAGCTACCATATTTGAGACCTTCTTGCATAACAAGACCTGGATCTTCTGTATGGACATGGACTTTGACGATTTCATCATCATTAACAACGAGGAGAGAATCCCCAAGTTCATTCAAGTAGTTACGGAACTCTTCATAGTCAAAATCTTTAGCATAGGTTGGACCTTGCTTAAGAGCTACCATGATTTCAGTACAGTAACCAAATGTGATGTCCTCAGTCGCTACGTGACCAGCCACAGACTTATGATGCTCTGCATTGATCATCTCACTCATGTTGGCAGGAGTGGCTACAAAGTCCTCAGATGCAATATATTCGCCAGTAAGGGCTGAAAGGAAACCTTCGTAGATGAAGACCAGTCCTTGACCACCTGAGTCCACAACGCCAACTTCTTTCAATACTGGAAGCATGTCTGGCGTTTTAGCTAGAGCTGTTTTAGCACCTTCCAAAGCTGCGCGCATGACTTCAACAGCGTCATCTGTCTGCTCAGCTTTTTTCTTAGCACCGATAGCAGCTCCACGAGAAACTGTCAAAATCGTTCCTTCAACTGGTTTCATAACGGCCTTATAAGCAACTTCCACACCTGCTTGGAAAGCAAGGGCCAAGTCTTGACCTGTTAACTCGTCTTTATCCTTGATGGCTTGTGAAAATCCACGGAAAAGCTGAGACGTAATAACACCTGAGTTCCCCCGCGCACCCATCAAAAGACCTTTGGCAAGAATGCTCGCTACCTCTCCAACAGTAGAAGCTGGCTTGTCTGCAACTTCTTTAGCTCCATTTTCGATGGTCATCCCCATATTTGTTCCAGTATCTCCATCTGGAACGGGGAAGACGTTTAATGAATTGACATATTCAGCTTGCTTATTCAAGCGAGTTGATGCAGCCTGCACCATTTCTTGAAATAAGCTAGTAGTAATTTTTGACACGGTTATTCTCCTACAACTTTGATATTTTGAATGTAGACATTTACAGTCTGAGCAGTAATTCCAAGCTGGTTTTCCAAGCTAAAACGAACACGCTCTTGAATGTTTTTTGACACTTCGCTAATCTTTGTTCCGTAGCTCAACACGGTATATACATCAACTGCAATACTGCCATCTTCGGCCGCTTTTACGACGACACCTTTGGAATAATTTTCCTTACCTAGAAGGGCTTGGAAATTATCTTTGAGGGCATTTTTACTAGCCATACCGACCACACCAAAAATTTCAGTTGCTGCTCCACCTACGACGGTTGCAATTACTTCATCTGTTAGTTCGATTTGACCATCTTTTGTATTAATTTTTACAGTCATCCTTTTTACCTCAACTAGTTGATACTCTATTTTATCATATTTCAGCCCAAGTGTAAAAGCAGAATACTGTATCAGCGGATATTTACTCTATTTTTCAAATGATTTTATATCTACAGTAAAAGAAAAAAGACCCTAAGGTCTCCTTACTTTTATTATTAAACGCGTTCAACTTTACCTGATTTCAAAGCACGAGCTGAAGCCCAAACTTTTTTAGGTTTACCATCGATAAGTACAGTAACTTTTTGAAGGTTTGGTTTTACGGCACGTTTTGTTTGGTTCATCGCGTGTGAACGGTTGTTTCCTGATACAGTCTTACGACCTGTAAAGTAACATACTTTAGCCATTTGTGTTTTCCTCCTATTAGATCTAATATAGCGGATGTGCTAGCACCACATACCGTACTATGTTATCACACTTTCTTCATTTTTGCAAGGGAATTGGAAGATTTTTTTATTTAACGTAACTTCTCAAAGTAACTTCTACTTACCTAACCGAAGTGGAAATTAGTCTAAAACGGATTTTTATGGTGGAATTAAGTGTGAGACGTTTGAGTTAGAAATGAGGCTAACTATGTCAAAACATAAACACCTTACCCTTTCAGACCGTAATGATATCCAACTGGGCTTAGAGCGCGGTGAAACCTTCAAAGCTATCGGGCAACTTATTCTAAAAGACCCAACTACTGTTTCCAAAGAAGTCAAACGAAACAGACAGGTCCGAGAGTCTACATGCCATAACCTTCCTTGCCCTTTACTCGACAAAGCTCCCTTTGTCTGTAATGGGTGTCCTAAAAGAAGACAAAACTGTGGCTATCAGAAAATCTTCTATCTCGCTAAACAAGCTCAAAAACAATACGAACAAACTCTTGTCGAAGCTCGTGAAGGAACTCCCCTCAATTCCAAGACCTTCTGGGAAATGGACAAAGTCATTTCTGATGGGGTTAAAAAGGGACAACACATCTATCATATCCTCAAAACTCATAACCTTGATGTCAACTCCTCAACTGTCTATCGACATATCCGAAAAGGATACCTATCTATCGCTCCTATTGACCTAGCCCGAGCCGTTAAATTCAAAGAAAGAAGAAAAAGTAAACTACCTTCCATTCCTAAAGAAGCTAAAAAAGGCCGTTCCTATGAGGATTTCCAAAACTATTTAGCACTGAATCAACTAGACTCTTGGCTGGAAATGGATACAGTTCTGGGGAGGATGGGAGGTAAAGTCCTACTCACCTTCAATCTCTCTTTCTGTAACTTTATCTTCGCTAGACTGCTGGATAATAAAACTGCCCGTGAGGTTACCAAACACCTCTATGATATCAAGAACACTCTTCACCAAGCTGACAAAGATTTCTTTCAACTCTTCCCTGTCATCCTGACAGATAATGGTGGAGAGTTTGCCAGAGTCGATGATATCGAAATGGATGTGCGAGGAGAGAGTAAACTTTTCTTTTGTGACCCTAATCGCTCTGACCAGAAAGGGAGAATTGAGAAAAATCACACGCTGATTCGAGACATTCTTCCAAAGGGAACTTCTTTTGACAACTTAACTCAGGAGGATATTAATCTCGTCTGTTCACATGTCAACAGCGTCAAACGTGCTGCTTTGAATGGAAAGTCAGCCTACGAGCTCTTTGCCTTTACCTATGGAGAAGAAATTCCTAAGCTTCTCGGCATTTCTAAAATACCTGCAGAAGACGTCTGCCAGTCGTCTAAATTATTCCAACATAAGTTCTAAAAACTAACCTTTAACCGCATTCAAACGTCTCACACTAACTTCCACTTCTACTAACAGCGGAACTTCGTTTGGGAATTTAGCATTTTTTTATTTATGTGTAATTCGAATGTGATAATGTCTTTAGTAAATCGAACGTGAAAATGTCCTATTTGGTAGAATAGTCATATGAAAAGAAGCCAACTAAATGTGAATGAAACGAAAAAATATCTTGTGATAAAAATTATTGCCCAAGGAAAGAAAACAAAGAAACGGGCCTGTGTCGAACTCAATCTTTCTGAAAGACAAATCAATCGTCTGCTACTAGCCTATCAATAGAAAGGAAAAGAATCCTTCAGACACGGAAACAGAAATCGAAAACCAAAGCAGGTAATCCCTGATGAAATCAAAGAACGTGTCCTAAAGCAATACCTCTCCTATGAAACGTATAAACCAAATGTCCTTCATTTCTGTGAATTACTAGCTGAAGAAGAGGAAATTAACCTCTCTGATACAACTGTTCGTAAACTACTCTATAAGGAAAACATCCTGTCGCCTAAGTCTCATAGAAAGACAAAGAAGAGAATAAGAAAACAAGCTAAAATGACTCTGAATCAACCTCTAGACAATCCAATCTTACCGACGGCTGAAGACTTCCTGGAAGACCCTAAAAAGGTACATCCTAGTAGACCTAGAAAGAAATTTGCTGGAGAACTCATCCAAATGAATGCCAGCCCTCATGCCTGGTTTGGAGCGCAAACCTCTAACTTACACCTAGCCATTGATGATGCTTCCGGCAATATCCTAGGGGCTTATTTTGATAAACGTGAACATAAAAGTCAAAAATAGTAATGAATTTTACACTGACGTAAAAACTACTCCAATTGATAACCATACCCTAATAGCCGCGGTTCTTAACCCTATGTATCACCTTTTTTTCTTTCCAAAAAATCACCTTTTCTTGATTTTTAATCCTATTTGCTGTATGATAAGGGAAAAGAAAGGGGGCAGAAACATGGCTTTTACCAATACCCACATGCGGTCTGCTAGCTTTGGCATTGTTACCAATTTGCCTGATGACGTTATTGACTCTTTTTGGTATATCATCGACCATTTCTTAAAAAATGTCTTTGAATTGGAAGAAGAACTTGAGTTTCAATTGCTCAATAACCAAGGAAAAATTACCTTCCACTTTTCAAGTCAACACCTCCCTA
>NZ_KQ970290.1:136236-143768 GCF_001579035.1 Streptococcus mitis
CGACCCTCTTTATCCCCCGAGAGTACTGGTTTTAGATCTGGATGGTAGAGAAACTATCCTCCTCCCAGAAGAAAATGACCTATTTTAAAAACTCTAGTCTTCAGTTGTAAGTGACTGAAAACTAGAGTTTTTTCTATTGTTTCAAAGCATTATACAAGTTACGGATCGGTTGCTTTAATGTAGGATGGATAAAATGAGACGCAATTTCCTGTAAGGACTCAAGGACAAAAAGGCGTTCCGCTATGTAAGGATGAGGCAAGATAAGGTCATCTGTATAAAGGACCTGGTCCTCCACAAAGAGCAAGTCCAAATCAATCAAACGAGGTCCCCAATTCACTTTTCTCACCCGTCCCATCTCTGACTCAATGGCTAACAAGGTCTCTAATAGAACTGGGGCCGGCAACCAGGTTTCAACCTCAACCACTTGATTAGCAAAGCTATCCTGCTCCACACCACCCCAAGGCTCCGTCGCCAAGACACTGGACTCTTTGAGAATATGGATACCTCGATTTCGCATTTTCTCAATGGCTTGTTTCAAGTTTGCTTGTTTATCTCCCATATTGCTTCCTAGGGCGATAAAGGCTCGTTGCTTGCGGCGATGAATGGTTACCGAGCAAGTATCTAGTGGCAAATGCACTGGCGCCCAAGGTTTTTTCAGTTCCAGCTTTATTTCTTGGACAAGAGGATAGGCCTCAAAAGTACGTTCTACCAGTTTGTAGGCTACCGTTTCAATCAAGTCCTCAGTGGTTTCCTGAAACCAAGTCGTCCACTGCTGACACAGTTCTCCATAATGGACAGAAGCCGTTAAATCCAAGTCTGTCGCCGCCTTGGTCATATCATAGGATAGGATTGCGGAAATAACAAACTTCTGCCCCAATTCTTTCTCACTAGGAAAAAGACCATGATAGGCAAAAATTTCCAAATCCTTAATCTGCAGTTGATCCATAATGATTCCTTTCTAGAAAAATCCGCTTCAAGCGGATTCTTTTTATACTCAATGAAAATCAAAGCACAAACTAGCAAGCTAGCCGCAGGCTGCTCAAAACACTGTTTTGAGGTTGCAGATGAAAACTGACGTGGTTTGAATTTGATTTTCGAAGAGTATTATAGTCCCATTAAACGATAAGCCTGATCTCGGAGGTCCTTATCTGTTTCAAATAGACCTCTAGCTACTGTCGTCAAGGTTGCAGTTCCTGGTTTTCTGACACCACGCATACTCATACACATATGCTCCGCCTCAATGACAACAAAGGCTCCTTGAGCACCTAGATAGTCCATCAAGGCATCGGCTACTTCGATATTCAATCGTTCTTGAATTTGTGGTTTTTTCGAATAAACTTCAACCGTACGGGCTAGCTTAGACAAACCTGCCACACGACCATCTGGAATATAGGCAATGTGCGCTCTACCATAAAATGGCAAGAAGTGGTGTTCACACATAGTATGGAAAAAGATATCCTTTTCTACCACCATATTATCATCAATAATCTCAAAGGATTTTGACAAATGTTCCTCCGCTGTTTGACCAAGACCTGAAAAAATCTCTTGGTACATACGAGCGACACGAGCAGGTGTTTCCTGCAAGCCCTCGCGATTAACGTCCTCTCCTACAGCCTCGATAATCATTTTTACAGCTGCTTCAATCTTTTGTGTATCCATTTTCGTTCTTCCTCTCCATCAGATAGGCTCTCACTTGGCTCAAGAAATACAAGGAACCTGTGACAATCCTAACTGTTTTTTTCTCTTCTTTTTTATCTGTCAATTTTTGCTCTAGAACATCCTGCCAATCTCTGTAGCTGAGATTTCTAGACTTAGCTGCCTCTTTCAGCACGCTTTCATCAGTTGCCCGACTATCGTCAAAATGTGTCAAAGTAAGCTCGGTATCTGGCATTGTCCCCAGCAAGTCCAACATATCCTCCAAGGCTTTAGTTTTGATACAGGTAAAGAGGATTTCCTTACGGTAATCCGCAAAGCGTTCTTGCAAGGTTGCTACTAAAGCCTTTATGGCATGGGGATTGTGGGCTCCATCCAAAATCAGCAAGGGTTCTCTTGACACGATTTCCAAACGCCCTGGCCAACTTGTTTCTTCCAAGGCTTGAGCAAGCAAGTCATTGCTTGCTAGTTCTCGACCATCCTCTTGACAAAAAGTATCAAGTAAAGCTATGGCCATCCCAGCATTCTCTATCTGGTGCAAACCAAGCAAACCAGTCTGGAAGCGACCTTGTCTGACAACACTTGTATAGTCAAAGACTTCACCCGTTACCACACTCTCTTGATGACAAACTTGATAATCTTTCCCATAGGCAATTCTCGGCGCATCTTTCCCTTCCGCAATGCGGTCAATCACAGCCAAAGCTTCTGGAGCGATACGACCTGTCACCAAAGGAATACCTTGTTTGATAATACCAGCTTTCTGCTCTGCTATGGTCTCCAAAGTGTCACCAAGTAGGGCCACATGATCCAATCCAATAGTTGTAATTCCTGTCAAAATAGGCTGGCAGACATTGGTACTATCCAAGAGTCCACCCATGCCCACTTCCATAATGGCCACATCTACTTGCTCTGAGGCAAAGTAGTCATAGGCTATGGCTGTGATAATCTCAAACTCGGTTGTCCCCTGCAAATTGGCGACCGCTTCTCCCTCCAGCAAAGACTGATAGTCTGCCATGAGGGCTTCTAGTCTAGCCTCTGGAATGGATTCCCCATTGATGCTAATCTGGTCTGTGTAATGAATGAGATAGGGCGAGCTAAACACGCCAACTCTCAGCCCTAGCTTTTTCAGCATATTTTTCAAAAAAGCAATGGTCGAGCCCTTGCCATTGGTTCCTCCGATATGGATAACCTTGAGTTTGAGATGGGGATTGCCACGCAAAGCTAACAGTTCCACCATGCGTTCCAAGCCAAAATGCGGTTGGTCCGTCCGATAGTTAGCAATCCACTGATTATTTTCAAATTCTTTCATCTTATTTATATTGTTTTAAATCTAGATTTTCCGCTTCATCAGCCAGACGAATAGCGGAGGCAATTTCAACTGCCATCCTGTGACTAGCTACATCATGCACGCGCACCACTTCCACACCCTGTCTCGCAGCAATACTGGTTACATGAGCCGAAGCCGTATCTCGATTGCGGAAACCAAGTTCTGTCTCAGGATTGACTTCAAAACCATTTTCTTCAAGAATATTGATGACAAACCGCTTGCGCGACACTCCGAGAAAGATTGGATAGCCTTTCTGATGTAGTTTATCCAGATCCCGTAAAAGAAGCAGATTTTCTTTCTTGGTCAAACCAAAGCCAATTCCTGGATCCAACAAGATATTTTCTTGTGCAATACCAGCTTCCTCTGCTCTCGCTAGTGCTCGTTCAAAGAAAGCCTCCATCAATTCTTCGATTGGCAATGTTTCAAAGTCAGCTAACTCTTCCACTGTAAAAGCTTGATTAAATCCAAAATGAGGGAAGATGAGCGAGCTAGGATGCTGAGGTCGAGCCATAACTGGATTAAACATGATGACTACTTTCGCTCCAGCCTTAGCTACCACATGGGCCATTTTTTCATCACCCATAAGACCAGTGATATCATTGACTAGATTGGCACCAGCAGCCAAAGCAGCCTCTGCCACCTGACTCTTCCAAGTATCGATAGAAATAAGGACATCACTTTCCTTGCGAATCTCTTTAATCACTGGAACAACACGCTGGATTTCCTCTTCTATCTCAACATAGCTACTTCCCGGCCGAGTTGATTCTCCACCGATATCTAGCATGCTGGCCCCTTCTGCTATCAATTTACGAGCCTGCTGAAGTGCCTGCTCAAGAGCAAAAAATTGGCCACCGTCCGAAAAGGAGTCTGGGGTTACATTGATAATTCCGCAAATAGCTGTCTTTGCATGATTGGCTTTACTTGACATATCGGTCACTCCCTCAAGACTTTTCATCATATTATTTCTCTATTTTACCATAAAAAGAAAAAGATGGACACGATTGCATTCATCTTTTTCCCAATAGAAACAAGTAAGCAATTGTCAAAAATCTTAAACAGAAATCCCTAATGTCCGACTCATGATCACCACAAGAGCCAACAAACAGAAAAAACTCCATTCACAATCATGTGAAGTAAGATAGACATTTCCAAACGTTGGGTTTTATAAACTGTCCAAGTTAGCACAGTTGACATTCCTCCATAGATAAGAAGAGAAGGTAGATTTGTCGGTAAATGAAGCAAGGCAAAGATAATAGCACCGACTATATAACCCATATTTTCTTTACCACGAAAGAGTTTTTTAGGAATCACTCCTCGACATAAAATCTCCTCACAAATAGGAGCTATTAGAACCAGTAAGAAAAAACTGGAAATTAAGGAACTATTCTGGACCAAATCATTAATATTTGATTGATTGCTGGTTGTTGTTTCATTCATCAAATGAAGTAAGACCACACCAAGAATATTAAAGGCAAGAATCACTAGATAGCTTAAGGCCAATCTAGCCAAATCCTTAGCCTTGAAAAACGATAAACCAAAACTAGCCAACTGTGTTTTCCTAGCACCTATTATAAATACAGTTAAAACCACAAGAGATAAGGCCCCTACTAATAGTCCCGTTTGAAGCAGTGGAAATTTTCTGCTAGTTAAAAAAGTTGCTAGGGCTAAAGGAAACTGAGAAAACAAAAGCCCTACTAGAAAGATTATTAACCACTTCCCCCTGTTTAATACTTCATCCCAAATATTCTTTTTTATCATCAATCATACTCCTACCATTCAATCAAAATCACCTACCTAGTTTGAAGCAATTTTCAAGTAACTATAATATAAAAAGGGGAGAACCCCTTTTTATATTATAGCATTTATAGGGCCATGCTGATGTAGTTAAGGATAAACAAGGCATCCAAAATCCAAATCATGACATGAACATCTTTAGCTTGACCTTTGACAAGCTTAGTCAAAGTGTAAGTCAAGAAACCAACTGCAATCCCTTGAGTGATAGAGTAGCTGAATCCCATAAAGATAGATGTGAAGAAAGCAGGAACAGCTTCAGACATATCGTCCCAATGGATATTTTTCAAGCTAGCCAACATCATAATCCCAACGATAATCAAGATTGGAGCTGTAGCGGCTGTTGGTACGATCGCTAGAAGTGGGCTAAAGAAGCTTGAGATCGCAAAACAGATTGCCACGACCAAGGCTGTCAAACCAGTACGTCCACCTGCACCGATACCAGCAGCAGACTCAACATAAGTCGTTACGTTCGAAGTACCTGCGATGGCACCAATTGAAGTACCAATCAAGTCAGAGTAAAGAGCCTTGTCTAACTTAGCTGATTGGTGATTTTCACCATTTGTCGCTACGATACCAACTTTTTCACCTGTACCGATCAAGGTACCAATTGTATCAAAAATATCTGTCAATGAAAAGGCAAGAATAGCCATCAGAGTTTCAGGCAAGCGAGCTGTATCTGAAATCAAAGCTCCCAAACCTTCTGAACCAAGAGCTGCACCAAAGATTGTCTTCAAATCTTTAAAAGCTGCACCAACATGGTTATTAGCAAAATCGATGCTTGACAAATCTACCAAACCAACTGCAATAGCAAGAACAGTTGTTGTCAAGATAGAGAGGATAATTCCCCCTTTAATCCCTTTGATGACAAAGAAGATAGTAATGGCAAGTCCTGCAAGAGCCACTAAAACAGCTGGATTATTAAAGCTGACCAATCCTGGAACTGCTGAAGAGTTTGCTGCAATCGTTGCTTGAGCTTTGTCAGCCCCTTCTCCTACAACAGTATAGTTGCCTGGATCAATCGTGAATTTCAAAAGTCCAGCATTCTTAATCCCTACATAGGCAAGGAAGACACCGATACCAGCTGAAATAGCTGAGCGAAGAGCATTTGGAATCGATTCAATGATCATTTTACGAACATTTGTCAAGGTAATAATCAATGAGATAATTCCACAGATGAAGACCATAGCTAGGGCTTCTTGCCATGAATAACCAAGCCCGAATACAACTGTAAAGGTAAAGAAGGCATTGAGTCCCATACCTGGCGCTTGAGCATATGGTAAGTTGGCGTAGAAGGCCATCATCAGGGTACCAGCAACTGCACCGATAATCGTTGCGAGGAAGACACCCTGAGCAGGCATTCCTGTTTGCGAAAGAATTTGTGGGTTTACAAAGAGAATATAACTCATTGCAAAGAAAGTCGTTAAACCAGCGAGAACCTCTGTACGAACGTCTGTACCGTTCTCTTTTAGTTTAAATAATTTGTCCATTATCAATCTCCTTTTAATTTTTACGAACAATAATAGAATTATATCATTTATCATTCACTTTTTCAATATCTTTGTTTGATTTATTTAAGAATTTGATGAAATTTCATTTTTTGTTTGGAATCTGCTTTTCTGCCTGCTTTTTGTTATAATAGAAGACATCTTATCTGAAAAGACACTAGAAAGGTCCATATGACGAAAAAAATTATTGCAGTTGACCTGGATGGAACCCTGCTCAACTCAGACAGTCAAATTTCTGACTTTACCAAAAAACCATTAAAAAAGTTACTGAAAAAGGACATCAGGTTATTATTACAACAGGTCGCCCTTACCGAATGTCAAAAGATTTTTACCGTGAACTAGGCTTAAACACTCCTATGATTAACTTCAACGGCTCCCTTACTCATTTACCAGACCAAGTTTGGGATTTTGAAAAGTGTCTGACTGTAGACAAAAAATATCTTTTAGATATGGTTCGACGTTCAGAGGACATTCAAGCCGATTTTATCGCTGGAGAATATCGTAAAAAATTCTACATTACAAACCCTAATGAAGAAATTGCCAATCCCAAACTATTTGGTGTAGAAGCTTTCCAGCCTGAAGATCAATTCAAACCTGAGTTGGTGACCAAGGATCCTAACTGTATCCTCTTGCAGACCAGAGCCAGCGACAAATATGCCTTGGCAAAAGAAATGAGCGCCTTCTACCAGCATCAACTGTCTATCAATACCTGGGGAGGTCCGCTCAATATCCTTGAATGTACCCCAAAAGGTGTCAACAAGGCCTTTGCTTTGGACTACTTGCTCAAGGTAATGAACCGTGACAAAAAAGATTTGATTGCCTTTGGAGATGAACACAATGATACCGAAATGCTAGCTTTTGCTGGGAAGGGCTATGCCATGAAAAATGCTAATCCAGAGCTACTCCCCTATGCAGATGAACAAATTTCCTTGACCAATGACCAAGATGGAGTTGCCAAAACCCTGCAAGACTTATTCTTATAGTCCATTCTGACCAGCTTGCGAGCTGGTCTTTGTGCTCTTTTCACAGTCTCATCAACCAGTTAATCGATTGTTCTATTTTTTACCCCCAAAACCTTGGAAAAGGCTTTCTTTTGTGATATAATTCACATATAAATATAAGAGAGCTCGTCATACTCGACTCTGTTGACACAAAATCAATCCAGTCCCGTTGTCCCTGTTCTCGGTCAATATAAAGGAGGATAGCTATGAAAGCTGTTGTTGTAAATCCAGAAAGCACTGGTGTTGCTGTTG
>NZ_KQ970290.1:144064-150471 GCF_001579035.1 Streptococcus mitis
ACTGGTGTTGCTGTTGAAGAAAAAGTACTCCGTCCACTTGAAACTGGGGAAGCACTTGTAGAAATTGAATACTGTGGTGTTTGCCACACTGACCTCCACGTTGCTCATGGTGACTTTGGTCAAGTACCAGGACGTGTTCTTGGCCACGAAGGTGTCGGTATCGTTAAAGAAATTGCCCCAGATGTGAAAAGCCTTAAAGTCGGTGACCGCGTCAGCGTTGCTTGGTTCTTTGAAGGATGTGGTACTTGCGAATACTGTACAACTGGTCGCGAAACCCTTTGCCGTACAGTAAAAAATGCTGGCTACTCAGTAGACGGTGGTATGGCTGAACAGTGTATCGTAACTGCAGACTATGCTGTTAAAGTTCCTGACGGACTTGATCCAGCCCAAGCCTCTTCTATCACATGTGCTGGTGTAACAACCTATAAAGCTATAAAAGAAGCAAAAGTTGAACCAGGTCAATGGGTTGTTCTTTACGGTGCTGGTGGACTTGGTAACCTAGCTGTTCAATACGCTAAAAAAGTATTCAATGCTCATGTCATCGCAGTTGATATCAACAACGACAAACTTGCCCTTGCAAAGGAAGTCGGTGCTGATGTCGTTATTAACGGCCTAGAAGTTGATGATGTACCAGGACTCATCAGAGAAAAAACTGATGGAGGAGCTCATTCAGCTGTCGTAACTGCTGTATCTAAAGTTGCCTTCAACCAGGCTGTTGACTCCGTTCGTGCTGGTGGTCGCGTCGTCGCTGTCGGTCTTCCTTCTGAAATGATGGAACTCAGCATCGTTAAAACAGTCCTCGATGGAATCCAAGTCATCGGTTCTCTTGTAGGAACTCGTAAAGACTTGGAAGAAGCCTTCCAATTCGGTGCAGAAGGTTTAGTAGTTCCAGTTGTTCAAAAACGTCCAATAGAAGATGCCGTAGCCATTTTCGACGAAATGGAAAAAGGGCAAATCCAAGGACGTATGGTACTCGACTTCACCCACTAATCTAATAGAAACCTATTTTAAAAGTTGGAAGCTTCTTCCAACTTTTTTATATTAAATTTTTAAATAAGGATTCAAAAAAACTTCTCTAAAACTCAATATATCAATATTTTTAGATGTAATCTTTTTAATTATTTTATGATAAATAGTTGATTTTTAGATGAAAACGGTTTATACTTAAAAAGTCTTAAAGTTTTCTTAAACGAAAACTAAAACAAAAAAGGAGGAATGACAATAATGAGTATCGGAATCATTATTGCGAGCCACGGCGAATTTGCTGCGGGTATTCATCAGTCAGGATCTATGATCTTTGGTGAACAAGAAAAGGTTCAAGTTGTAACCTTTATGCCAAATGAAGGTCCTGATGATCTATACGCTAAGTTTAATAACGCTGTTGCTGCATTTGACGCAGAAGATGAGGTTCTAGTTTTGGCTGACCTTTGGAGTGGATCTCCATTCAACCAAGCTAGTCGCGTGATGGGAGAAAATCCCGAACGTAAGTTTGCCATCATCACAGGACTTAATTTACCGATGTTGATTCAAGCCTATACAGAGCGCCTCATGGACGCTGCTGCAGGTGTAGAAAAAGTCGCTGCGAATATTATTAAAGAAGCCAAAGATGGCATCAAAGCTCTTCCAGAAGAGCTAAATCCAGTTGAGGAAGTAGCAAGCGCTGCAGCTGCTCCAGTTGCCCAAGTTGCTATCCCAGAAGGAACTGTTATCGGAGACGGTAAACTCAAGATTAACCTTGCCCGTCTGGACACTCGTTTACTTCACGGTCAGGTTGCAACTGCTTGGACTCCAGATTCAAAAGCAAATCGTATCATCGTTGCTTCAGATACCGTGGCTAAAGACGACCTTCGTAAAGAGCTCATTAAACAAGCGGCTCCAGGTAATGTCAAGGCTAACGTGGTTCCAATTCAAAAACTGATTGAGGTTTCAAAAGATCCACGTTTCGGAGAAACACATGCCCTTATCTTGTTTGAAACACCTCAAGATGCCCTTCGTGCTATCGAAGGTGGCGTGCCAATCAAGACTCTTAACGTTGGTTCTATGGCTCACTCAACAGGTAAAACAATGGTCAACAACGTTTTGTCTATGGACAAAGAAGATGTTGCTACATTTGAAAAAATGCGTGACCTCGGTGTTGAATTTGACGTACGTAAAGTACCAAACGACACCAAAAAAGATTTGTTTGACTTGATCAATAAAGCAAACGTACAATAATCGATTTTATGAAAGGATTTTAAAGATGTCTATTATTTCTATGGTTTTAGTAGTCGTTGTAGCCTTCCTAGCAGGTCTTGAAGGTATCCTCGACCAGTTCCAATTCCATCAACCACTTGTAGCTTGTACTCTTATTGGGCTTGTAACAGGTCACTTAGAAGCAGGGATTATCCTTGGTGGTTCTCTTCAAATGATTGCCCTTGGTTGGGCTAACATCGGAGCTGCCGTAGCTCCTGACGCTGCTCTTGCTTCTGTTGCTGCTGCCATTATCATGGTTCTTGGTGGCGACTTTACTAAGACAGGTATCGGTGTTGCCCAAGCGGTTGCTATCCCTCTTGCAGTTGCTGGTCTATTCTTGACTATGATTGTCCGTACACTCTCTGTCGGATTGGTTCACACTGCTGATGCTTCTGCTAAAAAAGGTGACTTCAAAGCAGTTGAACGTGCTCACTTTGTCGCACTTCTTCTTCAAGGTCTTCGTATTGCAGTCCCTGCAGCACTCCTTCTAATGGTACCAACTGAAACCGTACAAAGCATTCTAAATGCTATGCCTGATTGGCTCAAAGACGGTATGGCTATCGGTGGTGGTATGGTCGTTGCCGTTGGTTACGCCATGGTTATCAACATGATGGCAACTCGTGAAGTATGGCCATTCTTCGCTATCGGTTTCGTGCTTGCTGCCGTGTCAGATATTACTCTAATCGGATTTGGTGCTATCGGTGTTGCTATCGCTCTTATCTACCTTCACCTTTCTAAAACTGGTGGAAATGGTGGCGGAGGAGCCGCAACTTCTAACGACCCAATCGGCGATATCCTAGAAGACTACTAAGATAAGAAAGGACTGAAAACATCATGACTGAAAAACTTCAATTAACTAAATCAGATCGTAAAAAAGTTTGGTGGCGTTCAACTTTCTTACAAGGTTCTTGGAACTATGAACGTATGCAAAACTTGGGTTGGGCTTACTCATTAATTCCAGCTCTTAAAAAACTCTACACTAAAAAAGAAGATCAAATCGCTGCTCTTGAACGCCATCTTGAGTTCTTCAACACTCACCCATACGTAGCCGCTCCAATCATGGGGGTTACTCTTGCACTTGAAGAAGAACGTGCTAACGGTGTTGAAATCGATGATGCCGCTATCCAAGGGGTTAAAATCGGTATGATGGGACCTCTTGCTGGTATCGGTGACCCAGTATTCTGGTTTACAGTACGCCCAATCCTTGGATCACTCGGTGCTTCACTTGCCCTTACTGGTAATATCTTAGGTCCAATCCTCTTCTTCGTTCTTTGGAACTTGATTCGTATGTCATTCTTGTGGTATACACAAGAGATTGGATACAAGGCTGGATCAGAAATCACTAAAGACATGTCTGGTGGTATCCTTCAAGACATCACTAAAGGTGCTTCTATCCTTGGTATGTTCATTCTTGCTGTCCTTGTTCAACGTTGGGTAAATATTAAATTTGCTTTCGATGTTGCCAAAGTTCAACTAGATGAAAAGGCTTATATCCATTGGGATAAATTGCCAGAAGGATCTAAAGGTATCCAAGAAGCATTCGCACAAGTAGGACAAGGATTATCTCAAACATCTGAAAAAGTTACTACTTTCCAACAAAACTTGGATATGTTGATTCCTGGACTATCAGGACTACTCCTTACTTTCCTTTGCATGTACTTGCTTAAGAAAAAAGTATCTCCAATCACTATTATCCTTGCACTATTCGCAGTGGGTATTGTGGCACATGTTCTTCACATCATGTAATCAAGCAACTTAAAAGGAACCAGATTCTAAACCTGATTCCTTTTTTCTATACTTTTATTCAGCCAAGGCACCCATTGGATCCCATGGTGCGAGTACAATTGGTTCTGCTTCATAGGCAGCTTGTTCTTCTGCTGTCAGCAATTCTTTGCGAACAACGATTTGATAAGTGTACTCGTCCATCCAAGCGTCTGAGGCAACAAAGTAACCATCTGTACCGACCTTGTCTCCCCATGAGTTTTCAACCTTCCACTTGGTTGACTTACCATTTTCATCCAAGTCAACACCTGTCAATACCATAGCGTGGGTCATTAAGCTTTCGCTGTAGTCCAAACGTCCAGCCTTGTCTTGAGTGAGTTGAATATCCATGCTTGATTCAAAGTCATAAACATCTGTCGCAAGGATTCCAGCTTTACGGTTGCTGAGCTGACCAACATCAGAACCAAACCAAACAGTCTCTCCTGCTTGCATTTGAGCAATTGCCAACTCTTTCAAGCGCTCCATCGGTACGTTGATGTAGCGAACTGCACGGCTACCAACCACATTCCCCAACATCTCAACTGTGTAAGATTTTCCGTAAGGTTTGTCAGCAGTTGGAGCATTGATAACAGAAACGTAGTCTTCTAGTGGAAGATTAACATATTTCTTGTAAAACTCTTGTGGTGTGATACCTTTTTCGCTTAGGTAGTTGTTATCTTTATCGCGATAAGCAAAGTCAAATTTACGTGGTGGAAGGCCTAGTGACATAGCAAGAAAGTTAAAGATTTCTTGCAAGAGGTCTTCTTTCTTAGATTGAACAGTCGCTTGGTCTGCACCAGAAGCAAGCAAGTCACGCAAAATTTGAGCATCTTGACGAAGCAATTTGTTGAGAATGGCATTTAGCTCACGACTGCTACTAGATGAAACTGACTCAGGGTAAACTGACTTAGGCACGACACCGTATTTTTCAAAGAGAGAAACGACCATATCCCATTGACCACCATCTTGTTGAGGTGTTTGAAGTAGGAATTTAACCTTACGACTCGTCAAGTCTTGGTCTGCAGTCGCAATGACTTGCTCCAAGAACCAGTTGGATTTCTCATACTTGTCCCAGAAGAATGTGTGGGCCTGTGATAACTCAAAATTTTCTAGTTTGTATTGTGAGATGAGCTTGTGGCGGAAAGTGTTGAGAGCCGCAAACATCCAGCAACGACCAGACGCTTTCTGGTTGGTTACCTTGTCCTTGGTCAAATCCAATGAGAAAACAGGTGTGTTGTCTACATGACTTTGGCGACGTTCTAGGGCTGCAAAAATTCCATTGTTGCTGGCAGCATTTTCAATCGCTTGGTATTTTACATTTGCTTCATAATTGGCAAATAGTTTATCAGTAAATGATTCTTGAATCGCGTTCATAGATTCCTCCTTTTATTCTACAGTCTATTATAACTCTTTTCTCAAAGGAAGCAACTGAAAAACATAAAAGGCAAGGATATTCTTCCTCACCTTTTCGAAAATAAACCAAACTAAGCAATACTTGCAAGGAGAACCTCTAATTCTTCCTTGGTCAAGCGACGCCATTCTCCTCGCTGCAAGTTCTCATCCAATACTAGAGTTCCCATAGTCAAACGTTGCAAGTCTATTACTTCCTTGCCACAGTAGCCCACCATACGCTTAACCTGATGAAACTTCCCTTCTGCAATGGTCACACGGATTTGGCTTTGATTCTTTTCTGGATTTATGGACACAATCTCCAGTCTAGCGGGCTGACAGGTAAAGTCTTTGAGCGGAATGCCCTCAGCAAATGTCTCCACGTCTTCTTGGGTCATAATTCCCTTAACCTGAGCCATATAAGTCTTATCCACATGACGCTTAGGTGAAAGAAGAGCATGAGCAAGCTGACCGTCATTGGTCAGGAGCAGGAGTCCATGCGTATCGATATCCAATCGCCCTACTGGGAAAACTTCCTTGCTCCGGGCAATATCATCCAACAAGTCCAGAACGGTTCTGTGCTTAGGATCCTCAGTCGCTGAGATAACTCCTTGGGGCTTGTTCATCATGTAGTAGACAAACTCTTCATACTCCAACACTTGCCCATCAAAGCGAATCTCATCTCTTTCTTCATCAATCTGCAATTTAGCTGATTTTTCTTTTTTACCATTTACCGTCACGCGCCCAGCCTTGAGCAAGTTTTTGACCTCAGTCCGACTTCCCACCGCACAGGCAACTAAAAATTTATCTAATCTCATAGAACTATTATATCATATCAAAAGGAGGCTGGTACAATGACCAACCTCCTTTTCGTTTCATACTCTTTAAAAATCTCTTCAAACCGCGTCAACGTCGCCTTGCCGTATAGATGTTACTGACTTCGTCAGTTCTATCTGCAACCTCAAAACAGTGTTTTGAGCTGACTTCGTCAGTTCTATCTGCAACCTCAAAACAGTGTTTTGAGC
>NZ_KQ970290.1:150491-152703 GCF_001579035.1 Streptococcus mitis
TGACTTCGTCAGTTTCATCTACAACCTCAAAGCAGTGCTTTGAGCAACCTGCGGCTAGTTTCCTAGTTTGCTCTTTGATTTTCATTGAGTATCAGATTTAAGAAATTAACTTCCTCGTCTCCAGAAAATCGCTAAGACAATCATGGAACCTAGTACTGCCGGAATAATGGCAGTTCCTGCCATTATCGGTCCCCAAGTCCCAAAAAGCAAGTGGCCTATAAAAGCACCAATCCAACCGAGAAACATTTTTCCAAAACATCCCATACGTTCTCCACGATTGGTCAGAGTACCTGCTAAAAATCCCACTAGGAGACCAACGAACATACTTCCTAACATATTATCTCCTTAATTTACCCAATCTCCGTTACGGAAGAGTGGTACACGTGTCCCATCCTCACGGATACCATCGATATCCATTTGACTAGACCCAATCATAAAGTCCACGTGAACATCTGAACGGTTAAGCCCCGCAGCTTCAAGCTCCTCTTCGCTCATCTCCGCTCCACCAACTACGCTAGTCGCATAGGCTGCACCGATAGCCAAGTGATTTGACGCATTTTCATCGAAAAGGGTGTTAAAGAAGGTAATGCCTGACTGAGAAATTGGGCTTGGATCTGGTACCAAGGCACATTCACCCAAGGCACGCGCACCCGCATTTTCAAAGACAAGGTCTTTCATAACCTGATCACCCTTCTCAGCAGTGATATCTACGATTTGTCCATCCTTAAAGGTCACCTTAATACCTTCGATGATATTTCCATTATAGCTAAGCGGTTTTGTAGAAGTGACATAACCATCTGCACGACGGAAGTCAGGCGCTGTGAAGACTTCCTCTGTCGGCATATTTGGCAAGAATCCTTCGCCCTGTGCATTGATAGCCCCAGCTGATTCCCAAACGTGGTTCTTTGGCAAACCAAGTGTTAAATCTGTTCCTGGCGCTGTGTAGTGAAGGGCTGAAAATTGCTCCTTATTAAGCATATCTGCCTTGCTCTTCAAGATAGCTGCATGTTCTTCCCAGGCCTTAACAGGATCTGCTTCGTAGACACGGCAAGTTTTGAAGATTTGGTCCCAAAGGAAATCGACTGCTTCTTCGTCGCTCGTAGCATTTGGGAAGACTTTCTTAGCCCACTCAAGTCCTGCTGCAGCTGCTACAGTCCAGCTAACCTTGTTAGATTGAGTTGCGATACGCATTGGCTTCATAGCAAGTCCCATAGCTTTAGCAGAGGCTGATAGCTTGTCAGCATCCACACCGTTCAAGGCACCTGGATCAGATGAACGAACTCCAAGACGGCTAGCCTTGTTCTCCAAAAGATAGTTCATCTCAGCAATCTTGTATTCTGGCACATTGTCCAGACGCTCCATCGGCGCATGGAGGAATTTCTCACGGTTAATGACATCATCTGTCCACTGAACGATCACCTCATGTGCACCCAAAGCATAAGCTTCTTTGACAATTAAGTGAGCCAACTCACGTTGCTCCACATCGATAGAGAGAGCCAAAGTGTGACCAGGTTGCACATTGATTCCGTTCGCAACCAATAGTTTCGCATATTTTTCTAGATTTTCTTTAAAATTTGGTAAAACCATGTTGTTTCTCTTTTCTATTTTCTATTTTTATTTTTCTTTCAAAGCAGAGAATAATCCTGCTAAAGCAATAGCACCTGACAAGAGTGCTGTTGATAGAAGAATTATCTGATCATCAAGTTCTAATTGATATTCAAATACTTTCTCAGCTGGCCTATCTTCCGCAAAAATTCTTAGTTTCATGAAATATCCTTTCTTATTCTTCATGCTCTCCTAGGTAGAGGCGTCGTGCCTCTGGACTATTTGTGAGGATATCTATATAGGTTTCATAGTCATCAGGTAGAGGCTTTCCTAAAGAGATATCTTGTTCTGGATTTATATTTTTTCCATAAAGAAAGCAAAGATAGAGACGTTCGTTGAGTGTTGGAAATACTTCAATAGACATATGTTCAGCCTGACCTACCCGATCCCAATCCTGTTCTTTGATATCTGGTATGATATAAGCTTGGAAAAGTCCCATAAGTGGATTATCTTCTGGTTGTCCACTGTCCTTATCCGCCAGAACCAAAGAACAACGTCTACCAAAACCAGCTACTTGGCGCTCCCTTCCCTTTACCGAAACAGTCATAGGATGCCCTCCAATATGGCTATAAATCCATTCTTTAGGCAGTTCATAATCTAACAGGGG
>NZ_KQ970290.1:153105-155927 GCF_001579035.1 Streptococcus mitis
TAACTTCTTTGACAAGCGCTACAGGACTGTAGCGTAGAAACTGGCGAGTAACAGCCTTAACAAAAGAGGATATCCTCCTCTTTCAAGGTCACTCCCTTCCAATTATTTTCCTCGTTAAAATGGTTGAAAAATACCAGATAGGGATCACGCACCATTTGCGCTAAGATATAAACGCCATTTCGTAAACATATAGAAATAACTTTCCCTGGTTTCCAGGGTGTTGCTCTTTTTTTCTTTAGCATTATTAGCCAACCTCAAAAATTACCAAGACATTTCAAACTATTAAAACAACTCATCAAACAAACTCAACTGGTTATCCTCTGGCATATTTCCGAGAATGCCCATTTCATCCATCTTTTCAACCAAGGTTGATGAGAGCCCACCACGCTTGCGCAATTCTGTTTTAGAGAGGAATTCTCCCTCTTCACGCGCTCGCACCAGTTGCTTGGCAACGTTCTCTCCCAGACCATCCATTGCTACAAATGGCGGGATGAGGGTATCCCCATCGATAAGGAACTCTGTCGCCTGACTACGGTAGAGATCGAGTTTTCCAAACTTGAAACCACGCTCCCACATCTCATTAACAATCTCAAGAGTTGTATAGAGATCAATTTCCACATTAGAGGCTTCATTGTTCTTCCGTTTTTCAGAGATTTCTTCCATTCTGCGCTTGATAGCATCCAAGCCTGCACCCATAGTCTTGATATCAAAAGCCTTAGCGCGGATTGAGAAGTAAGCACAGTAATAATAAATAGGATGGTGAACCTTGAAGTAAGCTACACGAAGGGCCATCATAACGTAGGCTGCCGCATGGGCTTTAGGGAACATGTACTTAATTTTACCACAGGACTCGATATACCACTCTGGCACCTTATTAGCTTTCATGGCTTCGATATAGCCATTTCTCTCCTCTTCTGAAATCTTGAGCCACAAGCCCTTACGTACCCGTTCCATGATGGTAAAGGCCATCTTAGGTTCGAGACCGGCATGCATGAGGTAAACCATGATGTCGTCTCGACAACCGATAACGGTCGACAGATCCGCAATCCCTTGCTTAATCAAATCTTGGGCATTGCCCAACCACACATCGGTACCATGGGATAGACCTGAGAGCTGTAGTAACTCCGCAAAAGTCGTTGGGTGCGTTTCATCTACCATGCCTCGGACAAAGTTGGTTCCAAACTCTGGAATCCCCAGCATGCCTGTCGGCGTACCGATTTGCTCAGGTGTCACACCTAGCACATCCGTCCCAGAAAAGAGGGCCATCACACCTTCGTCATCCATAGGAATTTCATTAGGATCAATCCCCGACAAGTCCTGGAGTTTTCGAATCATGGTCGGATCATCATGTCCCAGTACATCAAGTTTGAGGACGTTCTCGTCGATATCATGGAAGTTAAAGTGAGTGGTCTGCCATTCAGCCGTCACATCATCTGCTGGATACTGGACAGGCGTAAAATCATAGACATCCATGTAGTTCGGAATAACAACAATCCCTCCCGGGTGTTGACCCGTCGTCCGCTTGACACCAGCCGCACCTTGAGCAAGACGTTCCACCTCTGCATCACGATAAAACTTGCCATAATCTCGCTCATAGCCCTTGACAAATCCATAAGCGGTCTTGGCAGCCACCGTACCAACCGTTCCTGCACGGAAGGCATATTCTTCACCAAAGATATCACGCACATCCAAGTGGGCGCTAGGCTGATCTTCTCCCGAGAAGTTCAAGTCAATATCAGGAACCTTGTCTCCATCAAAACCAAGGAAGGTTTCAAACGGAATATCTTGCCCATTTTTGCTGAGTTTATGACCACAGTTTGGACAATCCTTATTGGGCATATCAAATCCTGAACCGTACGAACCATCGGTGATAAACTCACTGTACTGACACTGACCACAGACATAGTGAGGAGAGAGAGGATTGACCTCCGTAATCCCAATCATGGTCGCAACGAAACTAGAACCGACAGATCCACGAGAACCAACCAAGTAACCCCGTTCATTGGAACGTTGCACCAGCATCTGCGATGCCAGATAAATCACAGCAAATCCATTCCCCAGAATAGAGGTTAGTTCTTTTTCAATCCGCAAATCGACAATATCTGGCAACGGATTTCCATAAATCTCAAAAGCTTTCTTGTAGGTCAATTCAGCGACTGTTTCTTCAGCCTTGTCGATGAAAGGCGTGTACAAGTCACCCTTAACAACCTCAACGGGTTCAAAGATTTCTGCCAAGGCATTGGGATTTTCAATAACCAATTTCCGAGCTAATTCCTCTCCCAAGAAGGCAAATTCATCCAACATCTCATTGGTCGTTCGAAAATGAGCCTTTGGAAGTGGTGCCGGTTGGGCATGTTCTCCATGACCGATAGTTCGGTTAATCATCGCCCCCTGTCCCAAACTACGGACAATAATTTCACGGTAAATTTCTTCTTCTGGTTCGATATAGTGGACATTTCCCGTAGCCAGAACAGGCTTACCAAGACGGTCTCCCACTTCTATCAAACTCTTGATAATGGTCTGGAGTTCTTCCATATCCTTGACCTGCTCCTTGGCAATCAAGGGAGCATAGATAGCTGGTGGCATGATCTCGATAAAGTCGTAATACTTGGCCACCTCAACCGCTGCATCCACACCTTGGGAAACAACCGCATCAAAAACTTCACCTTCAGAGCAAGCTGAACCTAAAATCAAACCCTCCCGATGGGCATCTAAAACTGTTCTCGGAATCCGTGGCACCCCTTCAAAGTACTTGGTATTGGACAAAGAAACCAGCTTAAAGATATTTTTTAAACCTACCTGATTCTTGACATAAATGGTCG
>NZ_KQ970290.1:155947-166562 GCF_001579035.1 Streptococcus mitis
AATGTTGAGTCTAGCTAGATCGGTCACACTATGTTTTTCTGCTACTTCTTTGATAAAAATAAAGAGCAGGCGACCTGTAGCTTCCGCATCGTAGTTGGCCATGTGGTGATGTTCTAGGGCCACACCAAAACGCTTGGTCAAAGGTCCCAAACCATGACGTTTATACTCAGGATAGAGGTTTCTAGCAAACTCCAGCGTATCAATAACTGGCTGACTAATTTTAGGAAGACCATGACGCTCATAGTTGGCATTCATAAAGCCAACGTCAAAGGTCGCATTATGGGCAACTAGGACCGTATCCTTGCAGAATTCTTGGAATTCTTGCAAAACTTGTTCTAGTGGTTTGGCATTTTTGACGTGATCATCTGTAATTCCAGTCAACTCAGTAGTAAAAGCTGACAAGGGATGTCCAGGATTGATAAATTCATCAAATTCAGCAATGACATTCCCCTTATACATCTTAGAGGCCGCAACCTGAATCAAGTCATTGTAGATAGCTGATAGACCCGTCGTTTCCACGTCAAAGACCACATAGGTTGCTTCTGACAAGTCCATCTCCACTTCGTTATAAACGATAGGAACGCGGTCCTCCACGATATTGGCTTCCATACCATAGATCAGCTGGATCCCCGCTTTCTTAGCCGCCTTATAGCCGTGTGGGAAGGACTGGACATTCCCGTGGTCCGTGATGGCAACAGCCTTGTGTCCCCACTTAGCAGCTGTCGCAACGATTTCTTCAACCTCTGGTAGAGCATCCATGGTCGACATGTTAGTATGAGCATGAAACTCAACCCGGCGCTCACCTTCTGGCATTAAATCCTTCCGCTCATAGTGAACAACTTCCTGCACATCCTGCACATTCATAGTCAAATCGCGTGTGAAGTTATTCATCTCCACATTCCCACGCACTCGGAGCCAAGAATTCTTCTTGATAAGGTCAAATTTCTGGGCCTCTTCCTCATTTTTAACCCACTTTTGCATAGAAAAACTTGAAGTGTAGTCCGTCATTTTAAAGTTGATCAAAACACGCCCTGTTCTGGTCACTTTTTGCTCCACATCAAACACAACCCCTTCAAAGACCAGACGATTTTCCTCCGTCGTCACTTCAATCATAGGAGTAATCTCTGCCTTATCCAACTTCGGTTTAGCGGCAGCTTTTTTGGCCTGAAAATCAAAGGCTGGTTTCTCTTCTGCTGGAGGAGGTGCCATCTGTTCTAGTTGTTCCATAGCACGGAGCGCTTCCTCATTAGCAGCTTGAACAATCTGCTCATTTTCAGCATGAAATGCTTCTTCCTGCTCTTGAGTCAGCACATCATTCTTCTCTACTTGACAGATAAAAGTTGGAAAACCAAACTTCTCAAGTTGTTTGGCTAAATTAGGAAGATGATTTTTCTTAAAATGTTCCTTATCAATCGCCTCAGATCCTTCAATAAATAGCTGATTGCCTTCCGCACGAACTCTCAGATTTTGATAAAGGGACTTAAAACCTTGACTAGCACATGGCCCCTCAGAGAAAGCCTCCCTATAGTAGGACTGCAAGAGCTGATTTGAAAATTCTTGAGACCGAGCCTTGATTTCGAAAACAGCTTTATTCCCTGTCTTAGAAAATTCTTCGCTTAAACCCTTCTTTAATTCTAAAAAGATTTCAATTGGTAAAATATTAGAAAATACGAAATGAAACTCCCATACCTTACTAATTTTATGAACCACAACTCGCTCAATATCAGCCTGTGCTAAAGCAGGAGCCTGTCTCATTTCAGCAGGCATCCCCAGTTGATTCATCAAAATTTCAAAACTGTTTGACATTCATTTTCCTCACATTATTCTCCTACTATTTTACCATACTTAGAGGTATTTTCTAAAGACAAAAGGAAGCCACTAAGTGACTTCCTTCTAGAGTGAGGACTGATTAGTCTTCACCTTTATTTTTCTTAATGATTTCTTCTTGTACTGACTTAGGTACATCTTCGTAGTGGTCAAATACCATCATGAATGTACCACGTCCTTGAGATGCAGAACGAAGAACTGTTGCGTAACCGAACATTTCAGCAAGTGGAACGTAAGCACGAACGATTTGGCTGTTACCGTGTGCTTCCATACCATCAACACGTCCACGACGAGCAGTTACGTGACCCATAACATCACCAAGGTTTTCTTCTGGAACAGTGATTGTTACAAGCATCATTGGTTCAAGGATAGCTGGTTGTGCTGATTTAGCAGCTTCTTTCAGAGCAAGTGAAGCCGCGATCTTGAAGGCAGTTTCAGATGAGTCGACATCGTGGTATGAACCATCGTAAAGTTTAGCTTTAACGTCAACCATTGGGTAACCTGCAAGAACACCGTTAGCCATAGATTCTACCAAACCTTTTTCAACCGCTGGGATAAATTCACGAGGAACCACACCACCGACGATTGCGTTTTCGAATTCGAATCCTTTACCTTCTTCGTTTGGAGTAAATTCAATCCATACATCACCAAATTGACCTTTACCACCAGACTGACGTTTGAAGAATCCACGTGCTTGAGTAGAAGCGCGGAATGTTTCACGGTAAGATACTTGAGGAGCACCTACGTTTGCTTCAACTTTGAACTCACGACGCATACGATCAACAAGGACATCAAGGTGAAGCTCACCCATACCAGAGATAACTGTTTCACCAGTTTCAACGTTTGTTTCAACGCGGAATGTTGGATCTTCTTCAGCCAATTTTTGAAGGGCGATACCCATCTTATCTTGGTCTGCTTTAGATTTTGGCTCAACCATCAATTGGATAACTGGTTCTGGAACGTTGATTGACTCAAGGATGATTTTAGCTTTTTCATCTGTCAATGAGTCACCAGTTGTAGTATCTTTCAAACCAACGGCAGCAGCAATATCACCTGAGTAAACAGTGTCGATTTCTTGACGGCTGTTAGCGTGCATTTGAAGGATACGTCCGATACGTTCACGTTTACCTTTAGAAGTGTTCAATACGTAAGAACCTGATTGAAGAACACCTGAGTAAACACGGAAGAATGTCAAACGACCTACGAATGGGTCAGTCATGATCTTGAAGGCAAGAGCTGCAAATGGCTCTTCGTCAGATGCTGGACGAGTTTCTTCAGCGTCTGTATCTGGGTTAATACCTTTGATTGCTGGGATGTCAAGTGGGCTTGGAAGGTAGTCGATAACCGCATCAAGCATCAATTGAACACCTTTGTTCTTGAAGGCAGAACCACACAATACTGGGAAGAATTCAACGTTGATAGTCGCTTTACGGATACCAGCTTTCAATTCTTCGTTAGTGATTTCTTCACCTTCGAGGTATTTCATCATCAATTCTTCGTCAGTTTCAGCAACTGCTTCGATCAATTTTTCACGGTATTCTTGAGCTTGGTCAAGGTATTCAGCTGGAATATCTTCTTCAAGGATATCTGTACCAAGGTCGTTCGTATAGATTTCAGCTTTCATCTTGATCAAGTCGATGATACCACGGAAGTCATCTTCAGAACCGATTGGCAATTGGATTGGGTGTGCGTTTGCTTGAAGACGATCGTGAAGTGTGCTTACAGAGTAAAGGAAGTCAGCACCGATTTTGTCCATTTTGTTAGCAAATACGATACGTGGAACTCCATACTCAGTTGCTTGACGCCAAACTGTTTCAGTTTGAGGCTCAACACCTGATTGTGAGTCAAGAACGGTAACCGCACCATCCAATACACGAAGAGAACGTTGTACTTCGATTGTGAAGTCCACGTGTCCTGGTGTGTCGATGATGTTTACGCGGTGGTTGTTCCATTGAGCTGTTGTTGCAGCAGATGTGATAGTGATACCACGTTCTTGCTCTTGCTCCATCCAGTCCATTTGTGACGCACCTTCGTGAGTTTCACCGATTTTGTGGATTTTACCAGTGTAGTAAAGAATACGCTCAGTAGTTGTTGTTTTACCGGCATCGACGTGAGCCATGATACCGATATTACGAGTTTTTTCAAGTGAAAATTCGCGTGCCATGAGGTTTGTTTCTCCTATTTATTTTTGATTTCTATTCTATTATAACACGATTTTAATAAAAACGGATAGGCAGGACCTACCCGTTCTCAATGTTTTCATGCTATTGTTGGTTTCAGCTTACGAGCTGGTAAGTTGAGTTATAGCTAATACTAATCGATTTAGCTAATTTGAACCCGGGCTAAAGTTAATTAGCCGATTTGAGCCGGAACGGGATGCTGTGTGAAAAAGATAAACTTCCTTGTATTCGTCGAATACTGCGTCAGTTTCCTATTTTCACCTTGCATCCTTACCGTTCCTAGCATCATGATATAGTTGAGCTCAAGCTAAAAGTCTGGAGAAAAAGATGAATCTCATTAGTTGCAATCGCAACCTGCTTCGATTCCCTATTTTCTCTGAGACTTTCTTAACGCTTTCGCATCCTATCTTACCAACGGAAGTGTGCGAATGCGCGGTTAGCTTCAGCCATACGGTGAGTGTCTTCACGTTTCTTAACTGCTGCACCAGTGTTGTTAGCAGCATCCAAGATTTCTTTTGCAAGACGGTCTTGCATTGTGTGTTCACCACGAAGACGAGCGATTGTTACCAACCAACGAAGTCCAAGTGTTGTACGACGTTCTGGACGAACTTCAACTGGAACTTGGTAGTTAGAACCACCAACACGACGTGCACGTACTTCAAGTACAGGCATGATGTTTTCCATAGCTGTTTCAAATACTTCAAGTGCATCGTTACCAGTAGCTTCTTTGATTTGCTCAAAAGCACCGTAAACGATTGAAGCAGCTGTACCACGTTTACCGTCAAGCATAACGCGGTTGATAAGACGAGTAACTAGTTGTGAATTGTAAAGCGGATCTGGCAATACGTCACGTTTTGGAGCTCTATTTTTACGACTCATTTCTCTTTATCCCCTTTCCTTATGCTTTTGGACGTTTAGTACCGTATTTAGAACGGCCTTGTTTACGATCGTTAACACCTGCAGTATCAAGTGCACCACGGACGATATGGTAACGTACCCCTGGAAGGTCTTTTACACGTCCACCACGAAGAAGAACCACGCTGTGTTCTTGCAAGTTGTGTCCGATACCTGGGATGTAGGCAGTAACTTCGATAAGGTTGCTCAAACGTACACGAGCGAATTTACGAAGGGCTGAGTTAGGTTTTTTAGGTGTCATTGTTCCAACACGAGTTGCAACACCACGTTTTTGTGGTGAAGAAACGTTTGTTTGAACTTTTTTATGACTGTTGTAACCAACGTTCAAAGCTGGTGATTTAGATTTTTCTACTTTTGATTTACGCGGTTTGCGAACCAATTGGTTAATTGTAGGCATCTACATTCTCCTGTGTTTTTTTATTTTTGGTGATGATACACTTGGTGACAGCTATCATCTGTGTGTACTTTTGCAACATTTGTCAGCACGTCCCTGTACACTCTTGAGAGACCAAAAGTAAAAAGTACCGTCTATTATTGTAACAAATTTTTCCCTTGGTTGTCAAGATATTTTTCTTTTTTATTGTTAATTTTAGCTCCTTGGTGCCACCTTAGACGAAACAAAAAGGAGGAAACTGAGCCCCCTCAAGTTACAAATTATTTCATTGAATCACTTCAATTTTAGCAAATAATGGTTTCCTATATATGACAATATTACATCCAACCAGATTCTTTCGCTATATTAGCTGCCTCTGTTCGATTACCTGCATCTAGTTTTGAAAGAATATTGGTGACATAGTTTCGGACTGTTCCGTTGGATAGATAAAGTTTGTCTGCAATTTCTTGGTTAGAGAAACCCTGAGCAATTCCCTTTAAAACTGCGATTTCTTGCTCTGTTAATGGATTGGGATGCGTCATCACCACTTCCATCAATTCAGGTGAATACTCCTTGCCTCCTTCGAGGACGGTGTGCAAGGTTTTCATGAGGTCTGCAATGTTTCTTTCTTTTAATACATAAGCATCTACTCCAGCCTTGACCGCACGTTCAAAATACCCTGAGCGCTTGAAGGTCGTCACTACAACCACCTTTGTTTCAAGCTTTTCTGCTCGTATCCACTCCAAGACTTCAAGACCTGTCTTAACGGGCATTTCTACGTCAAGGATGACGATATCCACAGACTCCTTTTCTAATAGTTGGATTGCTTCTTGCCCATTCTTGGCTTGAAAGACAGACTTTACATCCGATTGAAGCGTGAGCAACTGGCACATGGCATCTCGCAACATACTTTGATCTTCTGCAACAAGTAGTTTCATCTTAGTTTCTCTCCTTATAAGGTAGTCGAACCTTAACTTCTGTCGGTTCTTTCCAACTAATTACCTTTACTTCTCCCGAAAATGGAAGAACACGATCTCGGACTGTATGGAGCTCATCTCCTTTTATAGAAGCGAAGCCACAGCCATCATCACTTACTGTTAGAATGAGTTCCTTCTCTGTCCGTTCTAATTTTAAGTAGACTTTAGACGCTTTAGCATGTTTGATGATATTGGTCACTAATTCAAGTAAAATCATAGAAGCCGTTGACTCCAATTCCTGGGTTAAGCTAGCTGTATCTAATTGATTAGCTATTTCCACCTCAATTCCAGCAATTTCTAACATCTTTTTCACAGTCTCTAGTTCGGATGCCAAAGTTCTAGACTTAAGATTTTCCACAATGGTTCGCACTTCATTCATGGAATCCTTGCTGATCTGGTGAATTTCTTTTAATTCCTTTTCCACCTGTGGATAAGCCTGTATTTGAAATAACTGCAAGGCTAGATCAGTTTTGACACTCAGCATAGCAAAGGTATGTCCCAAGCTATCATGCAAATCTTGACCGATACGACTGCGTTCATTTTCAGCAAGCAATAGATTTATCTGGGCATTTTGCTTAGCCTGAGCTTCTTTCAAATCCTCCACAATACGAATCCGAACCAAGCCAAAAGTCATTAAATCGACAAAAGCAAGAATTACAAGTAGATAGAATAGAAACTCAACTTCGATTCTCTGAAAAATCAAAAGTTGCCCCACAACAAGGACTTGAGCAAGGAGAAATGTCCAGACATGTAAAGACTTTAAACTACGTACGCCAAAATGATAACTTAAGAGATTGGATAGGAAAAAGAAAAACCAGATATAATTAACAGCAACAAAGGCAGTATTCCCAACTACATAAGTCAGCATGAGGCCCCAATATAGCCAAGATAGACGCTGGCTCTTAGTTGTTAAAACACCCAAATACGCCACTACAAATAGAATATCAATCAATAAATGCCAGGCAGAAAGCCATCCAGTCACTACAGGTAGGATGGGAAAAAGCATAAAAATCAAACTGGCCCAAAACATATAGTGTATGCTTTTCAGTCTTTCAAGCATTAAGCATTCTCCTTATGACCTTGAAGGTAAATGGTCAAACCAAACAAAACTGCTGAAAAAACAAGTAAATAAACTGTGGCTGATAAATTGATGCCACCCTCATTTAAGAAGGTCTTGATTAATTCCATCAACTGATAGGTCGGGAGACACTTACCTACTGCTTGCATCCAGTCTGGAAATAAAGAGATAGGCATCCAGAGTCCACCTAAAACAGCCAACCCTAGATAAAGAAGATTGCCCACGACAGCCATCAGCTGACTAGTTGGTAAGAGAGTCAAGGTCAAGCCAAGCGCTACAAAAGCAATACTTCCCATAATCAGCAAAATCGCAGCTCCAACCCAGCTTGCTAGAGGTATGTCCACACCTCTTACAAAATGCCCAACTGAGAAAACCACCAGGATTGAGACCAAATAATCAACCATCATACTTGTTATCTTTGATAGATAATATTCTACCATATTTACAGGGGTATGGCGCAATGTTTTCTGCCAGTTGTTGATTTTATCGGTATGTAAAACAGCTGGGAATGAAAACATAGCTGTCGACATCATGGAAAAAGCCGTCATGGAGATGAGGTAGTCGCGCATAAAATTAGCCGGTCCACCTGGTGTGTCCTGGTACATGCCTGAAAAGAATAAATAGAAGGCTGTCGGCATCCCTACGGATAATAGATAATAGACTAATTGTCGTTTGGTCAATAGAAATTCTATCTTATTTAATGCTATCCATTGTTTCATCTTAGTCATCTCCCTTTTGTGTTTCTTCAAAGATTGTATCCAGCAAGCTACGATTATTGACTTCAATTTCTTGAACCCTACATCCTGCTTGAACTAACAGTTCCCAGAAAGCATCTGCTTCACGTGTGACTACTTGTAGAGCATCCTGTTTTTGTGACCAGTTTTCAACCAAGTTTGACTGTTCGACAACTTCCTTGTATGCCAGAGGAAGGATAAAATGCTTTTCAATTCCCTCACTACGCATAGCTAGAGGCGTCGTATCACGAATCAACTCTCCCTTATTCAAGACCAAAATCCGGTCAGCTGTATGCTCTACCTCTTCGATGTAATGGGACGAATAAAGAATGGTGACTCCCTGCGCTTTTAGGTCCTGAACAATTTCCCAAAAACGTAGACGAGTAGAGGTATCCATAGCAGCAGTTGGCTCATCTAAAAATACAAGCTTTGGTCTGCCAATCAAGGTCAAGACAAATGAAAAGAGACGCTTTTGCCCACCTGATAATTTTTCTGCCAATTGTTCTTTTTGTTGCTTGTTAAACTGCAATAGTTGATCGACTTCCTGGTTGCTCAAGGGATTTGGATAAATACTTTGAAAGAAAGCAATCAACTCTTTGACCTTTAATTTCTGAACAATCACATTTTCTTGAGGCAGGTAGCCTCTAATATAGTCTAACTGAGAACTCGTCACTGACAAGCCTTGGATGGATACTTTACCGCTGGTGACTAGTTTGTCTCCAAGCAAACAGTCCAAAAGCGTTGTCTTTCCTGCTCCGTTTGGCCCAATCATGGCAACACATTCACCTTCAGCTACCTCAAAGGAAATATCCTTCAAAATAGCCTTACCCTTGATATTTTTATGTAAGCCTTGAACCTTAATCATGTTCATGATATTCTCCTTTCAGCCATTCCATCCCCATCGGAAAGGCGATAAAAATCAATAACTCCCACCCCCATGCACCACGGATGAATTGGCGAAGCAAGGTTTGAGCAAACCAACCTGTAAACATTTCTACCAACCATACCCCTAGTGACAGGCCGATAAAGAAATAGATGATCCCTCTCTTCATTCCTCAAACTCCTTTTTCACATCTCTGACTAATTTCAAACCTTCTCTAACAAGCCAAGACATCATTCCAAAGCCAGCAAAGACCTCCCAAGGAAAATGGTAGAAACCCTCATCCAATCCCGAAAATATGAGATAGGTCATAACTCCTGCTACTACTAAACTCACTGCGATAATCATTTTATTTCTCATCACTTCTTCCTCCATTTTATACTTCAATTATAGTCTTTTGAAATCAGAGGAGATAGAAGCTTCTGTCACTAGAAAATATGACAAATGTCATAAAAAATTCTGTTTAAAAGAATCAAGAAACATTACACAACAAAACACGGGTAGAAAAGAATCTATAGTTCCTTCCGTCAAAGTGATATCAAATTTAGACTATAACGTAAATTAATACTTATTTAAAATCAAAAAGAGTAGAAATTTTTATCAGACAAACACATATATTATACGTTGAACAAAACCCTTCTATTACTTTCTTAAAAATTTATAAGAGTTATAAAATCCCTTGAATTCAATGTGTATACCTAAACTACGGTATTTATTGAAAAGACTGGAGACAAAAAGTATACGCTGCCAAAATGAATTGCTGAAAATCAAAAAAGAGAGAACCAAACTGATTCTCTCTTAATGTATATAATATCTAGTTATAAAAATACACACTCACATATCTCTGTAATGAATCGGGAAGACAGGATTCGAACCTGCGACACCTTGGTCCCAAACCAAGTACTCTACCAAGCTGAGCTACTTCCCGAGTTAAATAGAAAAATGCACCCTAGAGGAGTCGAACCTCTAACCGCCTGATTCGTAGTCAGGTACTCTATCCAGTTGAGCTAAGGGTGCTCATTATATTATGCCGAGGACCGGAATCGAACCGGTACGATCGTTACCAATCGCAGGATTTTAAGTCCTGTGCGTCTGCCAGTTCCGCCACCCCGGCCTCTCTAAGCGAACGACGGGATTCGAACCCGCGACCCCCACCTTGGCAAGGTGGTGTTCTACCACTGAACTACGTTCGCACTGTTTTCTTCTATCTAAAAATGCCGGCTACATGACTTGAACACGCGACCCTCTGATTACAAATCAGATGCTCTACCAACTGAGCTAAGCCGGCTCATTTATTATATCTTAATGCGGGTTAAGGGACTTGAACCCCCACGCCGTTAAGCGCCAGATCCTAAATCTGGTGCGTCTGCCAATTCCGCCAAACCCGCATATATGACCCGTACTGGGCTCGAACCAGTGACCCATTGATTAAAAGTCAATTGCTCTACCAACTGAGCTAACGAGTCTAAAATAACTTACGTTATCTTAAACGGTCCCGACGGGAATCGAACCCGCGATCTTCGCCGTGACAGGGCGACGTGATAACCGCTACACTACGGGACCTTTGGGAGTTAACGGGATCGAACCGCTGACCCTCTGCTTGTAAGGCAGATGCTCTCCCAGCTGAGCTAAACTCCCTAGAGCTAAGCGA
>NZ_KQ970291.1:0-1484 GCF_001579035.1 Streptococcus mitis
CAGGCTTTTTAAACTTTGTCAACACCTTTTTTAAAATTTTTACTGTTTGTGTGATTCGAATGTGATAATTATAAACTATGACATAAGAAAACGAGCATCTCCAACTACGGAAGTGCTCGTTTTTTTGATAGTTAGAAGTGAGTTTTTGCCCAGCCTCTTCCTTTATAGTTTCTGTTTTAACTCGACCAAGACATTCATAGCCTGCATAGGTGTCATATTGTAAACATCCAGTTTAGCTAATTCTGCTAGGATAGGATGGTCTGCTGGCGCGTCAAAGAGTGAAATCTGTTCAGTGACGGTACTTGTTTGCCTCATTGGAGCAGGACTTTCTGGGCCCTGATTCTCTAACTGAGTCAAAATCTTATCCGCCCTTGCTAGGAGATCTGCTGGCAAGCCAGCAATCTTGGCAACATGGATACCGTAGGATTTATCAGCTGGTCCTGGTTCAATCTTGTGAAGGAAGGTGACCTGCCCATCCTGCTCCAAAGTTGCCACGTAGACATTGACCAAATGTTGTAAACTAGACTCCAGACTAGTCAACTCATGGTAGTGGGTCGCAAAGAGGGTCTTGGCTCCGATATGCTCATGGATGTATTCGATGATGGACTGAGCAAGAGCCATCCCGTCATAAGTTGCAGTTCCTCGTCCCAATTCATCAAAAAGAATCAAGGAATTTTTGGTCGCATGCGAAATGGCATTATTGGCCTCCATCATCTCTACCATAAAGGTTGATTGACCTGAAACCAAGTCATCTGCTGCTCCGATACGGGTAAAAATCGCATCAAAAATCGGTAAATGGGCGCTTTCTGCTGGCACATAAGACCCCATCTGGGCCATAACCGCCGTCATGGCTAACTGACGCATGTAGGTAGACTTCCCACTCATGTTGGGCCCTGTAATCAGTTGAATACTGGTATCTTCTGCCATCTGAATCGTATTTGGAATATAGGTCTGAGCCCCCATGACCTTTTCAACGACAGCATGGCGCCCTTTCTGAATATCAATCCGCGAATCATCTCCGAATTCAGGTCGAATCAAATGCTGGATTTCAGCTACAACTGCTAGACTCTGTAAGACATCAACTGTCGCAATGCCTTGGGCTAGAGCCTGCAAACGCTGAATGTACTTGCTGACCTCTTCACGAATGCGCATAAAAATTTCGTACTCTAGGTTGGCTGACTTCTCACGCGCCTCCAGCATATCTCCCTCAATACGGGCTAATTCTTCGGTTCCAAAACGTTCTGAGTTTTTCAGCGTTGCCTTGCGGAAAAAGTGAGCAGGCACATTTCCCAGTTGCGAATTGGTCACATGGAAATAGTAGCCATCTTTTTTATTGTAGTCAATCTTAAGCGTGCTGATACCAGAGTTTTCTCGCTCCTTAGCCTCAATTTCAGCAATCCAGCCAGTCCCTTCTCTGAGAACACGACGGTACTTGTCTAAGGTCTCATCAAATCCAGTTCGGATAATACCCCCACTATCTGTAA
>NZ_KQ970291.1:1504-7600 GCF_001579035.1 Streptococcus mitis
TGCGCTAATCAAACTCTCCAACTCAGGAATTCCATCCAGTTGTGTGATGAGATAGGCTAAAGCAGGTTGCTCCATCCCTTCTAAAATCGCACGAATCCGTGGCACACTAGACAAGGTAGTCGCCAGCTGCAAGAGGTCCTTGGGATTGGTCTTGCCAAAAGAAACCCGACTAGCCAAGCGCTCAATGTCATAAACACCCTTGAGACTGTCTGTCAAATCACTGCGCTCAAAGAAATGGTCGAGAAAGACCTGCACCACTTCTTGGCGCTGGATAATTCGTTCCTTATCAATCAAGGGGCGATGAATCCAAGAACGCAAGAGACGCATACCCATAGCCGTTTTGGTTTCATCCAAAAGCCAGAAAAGACTGCCTTGCTTCTTGCCTGAACGGGCATTCTCAACCAAATCCAGACTAGCCTTGGTCGCATAATCCATCTGCAAGAAATCCTTGATTTCATAGCGGATAACAGGTTTGAGGTGGTTCAATTCCCTCATCTGAGTCCGATGGACATACTGGAGCAGCTTACTAGATGCCGCTTGCTCCACAGATGCCAATCGTGAATCCAGTAAATGAAGGTCTTCAAAGCCTTCTTTTTCATAGGAAAGTACCAGATTCATCTGGCGACTGAGGATTTGTTCCTCTTCCTCAGACAAGTCATAACCCAACACCACTTCTCGCGCCTTAAGGTTACGGATTTCCCCACAAACCAGCGTGAAATCCAAAAGACCTGTCACATAAAAGTCACCCGTCACCAAGTCCATATAAGCTAGACCAAATTGATTGCCTTCGCGGTCTATGGCAACCAAAAAATTATTCTGACTGTCCGGCTTACTGCTATCGACCACTGTCCCTGGCGTAATGACCTGAACAACCTCTCGTTTCACAACCCCAACTGCTTGTTTAGGATCTTCCATCTGTTCAGCAATAGCCACCTTATAGCCCTGCTCAATCAAGACATCAATATACTGTTGGGCAGAATGATAGGGGACACCCGCCATAGGAATCGGATTGTCCGCATTCTTGTTGCGACTCGTTAAGGAAATTTCCAGAATCTGCGCAGCATTGACCGCATCCTCATAAAATAATTCATAAAAATCACCCATACGAAAGAGCAAAAAAGCATCTGGATATTGCTTTTTAATATCCACATACTGTTGCATGCCGGGTGATAGCTTTTCTGTCGCCATTTTCCGTCTCTCCTTGTCAAAAATAAGTCTTGAGAGCAACTCCCAAGACCTTACTTATCTTTCATCAAATCTAGCAAACGATCTTCCATGAGTTTGGCAACGTGCTGATCTCGACAAATAACCAATAAGGTATTGGCACCAGCAACTGTTCCTAAAATCCATTCATCCTTGTTTGCATCTACAATATTTGCTAAAACAGAGGCTTCGCCCAATTTGGTATGAAGCACCAAGGTAAACTCTGCTCTTGCAACACCTTCTAAATGATGAGACAAAAATTCCACCAAATCAATCTTTTCTGTCTCATTTGCTAGTACATAATACACCATATCATTTTTCTTGACCTTGGTCAAGCCGATTTCGCGCAAATCACGAGACAGGATTGTCTGCGTCACAAAAACATTGTGCGCCTCCAACCGATCTTGAATTTCTTTTTGTGTACTTAATTTCTCCTCAGTAATCATTTTTTTTATTAACTGATGACGATCTCTTTTTCTCATAAAATCCTCTTATGTGAATATTTATAACTATTTTTATAACTATATTATACCAAAAAATAGGAGATTTCAAAAATTTTTTCTTCTTTCTTTAAAATTGTGATAAAATAGTAGAAAAGTCCAAAAAGGAGCTCTTAATGAATACAAAAGAATTGATTGCTAGCGAATTGGCTAGCGTCATTGATAGCCTGGACCAAGAGGCTATTTTAAATTTACTGGAAACCCCTAAAAACTCAGAAATGGGAGACATTGCTTTCCCTGCTTTTTCACTTGCAAAAGTCGAACGTAAGGCACCTCAAATGATTGCTGCTGAACTGGCTGAAAAAATTAACAGCCAAGCCTTTGAAAAGGTTGTTGCAACAGGACCTTACGTTAACTTTTTCCTTGATAAATCTGCCATTTCTGCTCAAGTGTTGCAAGCGGTTATCACTGAAAAAGAACACTATGCTGACCAAACTATTGGCAAACAAGAAAATGTTGTTATCGATATGTCTAGTCCCAATATCGCTAAACCATTTTCTATCGGTCACCTGCGCTCAACTGTTATCGGAGATAGCTTATCACATATTTTCCAAAAAATCGGTTATCAAACGGTCAAGGTCAACCATTTGGGAGACTGGGGTAAACAGTTTGGGATGTTGATTGTTGCCTACAAAAAATGGGGCGACGAAGAAGCTGTAAAAGCTCATCCAATCGATGAACTCCTTAAACTCTATGTCCGCATCAACGCTGAAGCTGAAAATGACCCTAGCTTGGATGAAGAAGCACGCGAATGGTTCCGTAAACTTGAAAATGGCGACGAGGAAGCTCTCGCTCTTTGGCAATGGTTCCGTGACGAAAGTTTGGTGGAATTTAACCGCCTTTACAATGAATTGCAAGTTGAATTTGACAGCTATAACGGAGAAGCCTTCTACAATGATAAGATGGATGCAGTTGTAGACATTCTTTCTGAAAAAGGCCTTCTTGTTGAATCAGAAGGGGCCCAAGTTGTGAATCTTGAGAAATATGGAATTGAACATCCAGCCCTCATCAAGAAATCTGATGGTGCAACTCTCTACATCACACGTGACTTGGCTGCAGCCCTTTACCGTAAAAACGAATACCAATTTGCTAAATCTATCTACGTCGTTGGTCAAGAACAATCTGCCCACTTTAAACAGCTCAAAGCTGTCTTGCAAGAAATGGGCTACAACTGGAGTAACGACATTACTCATGTTCCTTTTGGTTTGGTTACAAAAGAAGGGAAAAAACTCTCTACTCGTAAAGGGAATGTCATCTTGCTAGAGCCTACTGTTGCAGAGGCTGTTAGTCGTGCCAAGGCCCAAATCGAAGCTAAAAATCCTGAACTAGAAAACAAAGACCAGGTAGCCCATGCTGTCGGGGTAGGAGCCATTAAGTTCTATGACCTCAAGACTGACCGTACAAATGGATACGACTTCGACCTCGAGGCTATGGTATCCTTCGAGGGGGAAACTGGTCCTTATGTACAATATGCCTATGCTCGTATCCAATCGATTTTACGTAAAGCAGACTTCAAACCAGAAACAGAAGCTAATTACAGTTTAAATGATGCTGAAAGTTGGGAAATCATCAAACTCATCCAAGACTTCCCACGTATTATCAACCGTGCGGCGGATAACTTTGAACCTTCTATCATTGCTAAATTTGCAATTAGCCTGGCTCAAGCCTTTAACAAATACTATGCACATACACGTATCCTAGACGAAAATCCTGAGCGCGACAGCCGTCTAGCCCTCAGCTACGCTACAGCAATCGTTCTCAAAGAAGCCCTTCGCTTGCTTGGAGTAGAAGCGCCAGAGAAGATGTAAATCACCAAAGTTACTTGATTGCGGAGCAATCTAAGTAACTAACGCCAAATCCTATTCGGACTTTGGCTAGGCGCTTCACTAGTTTTAGGACATAAATATGATCGATTTATGTCCTAAAACGTCGTAATCTTCAAGTTATTGGAACTAAAGTTCCTAATTGTTAGACGCTAGCCGCTTATATGCGGACTAGCTAACTACTTCACTAGTCATGGTCTCTAAATATAATCGATTTAGAGACCATGACGTCGTAACTATGGCGATTTGCCTAATCGCTTCACTGACAGTCTATCAAAAATCTTATCAAGTTTTGCTGACTTGTTCTGCTATTTTAGGTTCACTAAATCGATTTATTCACTACTACTTCTTTATCATACAGGGAGATTTCCTATGAGCCAATATGCTTATATCCTCGTTGTAATTAGCTTGGTGTTCCTTTTTCTGCTCAATAAGTACGAGAAGGAGAGACTTCAAAGACTCTACCAAGAACAACTTTTAAAGGATGAAACATTTAGGGCTGACATCAAAGAGAAAATTCAAACGACTGAAAACATCAATGATGTCATTGCTTACATCAATAAAACTTATCATCTAGGAATGTTGCTATCAAAAGACATTACAGATCAATTGAAATAAACCGAGCTATTCTTTATGAAATATCAAAACCGAGACTAAGACTTTAATACTTAGGCTCGGTTTTTTATATATTTTTCAAGTCACAAAGCCACCACTCCCCAGCAATGCAAGTGCAAAATCCCCTAGAATATGATAGAATAAGAGAAAGAACTCTATCAAGGAGGAAATCATGGAAAAACAAACCGTCGCCGTCTTGGGGCCTGGTTCTTGGGGAACCGCCCTTTCACAAGTCTTAAATGACAATGGACACGAGGTACGTATTTGGGGAAATCTTCCCGAGCAAATCAATGAAATTAATACACACCACACTAATAAGCACTACTTTAAAGATGTCGTCCTAGATGAAAATATCATTGCCTACACTGACTTAGCAGAAACATTGAAAGATGTGGATGCGATTTTGTTTGTTGTCCCAACAAAAGTGACACGACTTGTTGCCCAGCAAGTTGCACAAACCTTGGATCATAAGGCTATCATCATGCACGCTTCAAAGGGATTAGAACCTGATAGCCATAAACGATTATCAACCATCCTTGAAGAAGAAATTCCTGAACATCTCCGCAGTGATATTGTCGTTGTTTCAGGTCCTAGTCATGCAGAAGAGACCATTGTACGTGACCTGACTTTAATCACTGCTGCTTCTAAAGATTTACAAACAGCTCAATACGTTCAAGAGCTCTTTAGTAATCACTACTTCCGACTTTATACCAATACGGATGTTATCGGAGTCGAAACCGCTGGTGCTCTTAAAAATATTATCGCTGTCGGTGCTGGAGCTTTACATGGTCTGGGATTTGGTGACAATGCCAAGGCAGCCATCATCGCTCGAGGCTTGGCAGAAATTACCCGCCTTGGGGTGGCACTCGGGGCTAGTCCATTGACCTATAGTGGCTTGTCTGGGGTAGGAGATTTGATCGTAACGGGAACCTCCATCCACTCTCGTAACTGGAGAGCCGGAGATGCTCTTGGTCGTGGAGAATCCCTAGCTGATATCGAAGCCAATATGGGCATGGTGATTGAAGGAATTTCAACGACTCGAGCAGCCTACGAACTAGCGCAAGAACTTGGAGTCTATATGCCCATTACACAGGCCATTTACCAAGTTATCTACCACGGAACCAATATCAAAGATGCCATTTATGACATCATGAACAATGAATTTAAAGCAGAAAATGAGTGGTCTTAACCCTCTAAAGAAAGGATTCTTATGGCACTGAAAGTTAGAAAAGCAGTCATTCCTGCCGCTGGACTAGGAACTCGATTTTTACCAGCAACCAAGGCTCTTGCCAAAGAAATGTTGCCAATTGTAGACAAACCAACTATCCAGTTTATCGTGGAAGAAGCTCTCAAATCAGGTATTGAAGATATTCTGGTTGTCACTGGTAAGTCAAAACGTTCTATTGAGGACCACTTTGACTCAAACTTTGAGCTTGAATACAATCTTAAGGAAAAAGGCAAAACGGATTTGTTAAAATTGGTAGATGAAGCAACTGGTATGCGCCTTCATTTCATCCGCCAAACTCACCCTCGTGGTCTTGGAGATGCTGTCTTACAAGCCAAAGCTTTTGTGGGGAATGAGCCCTTCGTTGTTATGCTGGGCGATGACCTTATGGACATCACAGATGAGAACGCCGTTCCTTTGACAAAACAACTGATGAATGATTACGAAAAGACACACGCATCAACCATTGCTGTCATGCCCGTACCACACGAAGACGTTTCATCATACGGAGTCATTGCTCCTCAAGGAGAAGGAATCAATGGTCTCTACAGTGTCGAAACTTTCGTTGAAAAACCAGCTCCCGAAGATGCACCAAGTGATTTGGCAATCATCGGTCGCTATCTGCTCACACCAGAAATTTTTGATATTCTCGAAAAGCAAGCTCCTGGCGCTGGAAATGAAATCCAGCTTACTGATGCTATTGATACGCTCAATAAAACACAGCGTGTTT
>NZ_KQ970291.1:7654-20248 GCF_001579035.1 Streptococcus mitis
TTGATACGCTCAATAAAACACAGCGTGTTTTTGCCCGTGAATTTACAGGAGCTCGTTACGACGTTGGGGATAAGTTTGGCTTTATGAAAACATCTATTGACTACGCCCTCAAACACCCACAAGTCAAAGATGACTTGAAAGATTACCTCATCCAACTTGGAAAAGAATTGGCTGAGAAGGAATAAAACAAAAAAGATAAGGTTCAAAAAATTGCCTTATCTTTTTTCATTACACAAATTTTCATCCCATTCCCTTGTAGAGAAGTAAGACTGCGAGTCCTACGAACAAGACTACCGCTCCTAATCTCTGGCTAGCGCTATACATCCGTCTTTCGCCTCGAACTGGAAAGATAACTGCTAGAAATGCGCCACCAACTGCTCCTCCGATATGGCCTGCTAGGCTGATTCCTGGAATCAAAACACTTCCAATAATGTTAATCACAAAAAGTGTCAGATAAGACTGTCCTAGCTGTTGGATATAAGGATTGCGAGTTGCATAGCGAAGAACAATAATCGCGGCAAATAGCCCATAAAGAGAGGTGGATGCACCTGCTGCTAAGGATTTAGGACTAAATACAAAAACAAAGAGATTGCCCATCATTCCTGATAAGAGATAGAGAAAGAAAAACTGCTTGGATCCGAAAATCTCCTCTACTTGCCTACCAAGATAATAGAGCGAAAGCATATTAACAATGAAATGCTCCCAACCAATATGAACAAAAATGGCAGAGAAGAGACGCCAAACCTGCTCTGGAAAGAGACGAATGACAGGCCCGTACATGGCTCCAAATCGAAATAGGGTATCTGCCCTGTAAAAGTTTCCACCTGTGGTCACCAACATTAGTAGAAATACCAAGGCCGTCACTAAGAGGAAGAAACTCGTCACAGGGTAACGCCTATCAAAGATTTCTTTCATCAATCAGTACCTCCTGAACAGGAATATCATGGTTTTCAGGAATAAAGTCCTGAATTTGATAATGATAAACCGTACTCAAAGTATGACCAGAAAAATATTCCAGATAGCGGTCATAATAACCTCCGCCGTATCCAATACGATAGCCTTCCGTCGTAAAAGCCAGACCAGGAACATGAATCAAATCAATCTGAGAAGCATCCACTACTTCTAAATCTCCCTGTGGTTCCAGTAATCCAAAGGAAGTTTTTACCAACTGCTGCGGATCATAGACCACAAAGTCCATGCGCCCCTTGGGATAGGTTTTGGGTATCAGAACCCTCTTGCCATCCTTCAGAGCCTGCTCGATCAATCCCTGCGTTTGAAACTCATGAGGAAAAGAGAGATAGGTTGCGATGACCTTGGCTTCTTGGTAGAAGGGATGTTTCAAAAATTGATCCGTTAAAGCTTGATCCATAGCCTGTTTTTGCTCTCGAGGGATAGCCTTCATTTCTTGCAAAATTTTCTTGCGTAGTTCTGCTTTCATAGATAATTCCTCTACTCTGCTGCCTTCTTTTTCAGGAAACTAGAGACCGCATCCACCCCAATAGCTAAGGCTTCTTCCTTAGGATTCATCTGAGGGTGATGAAGGGCATAGGGACTATCTATACCAAGCCAGAACATAACGCCATCAACTTTTGAAAGGAGATAACCAAAGTCTTCACCTGTCATAGCAGGTTCGATATCAATCAACTCGATTCCGTCTTTTTCTTCAAAGAAGTCCATCAGTTCACGCGCCAAGGCTGGATTATTCTCAACAGGCAGGTAACCCCCTTGTTTGAGTTCCACTTCGACTTCCATACCAAAGGCGGCTGCAACACCTTCTGCAACTGTTTTGACCCTTTTTTGCACCAAAAGACTCATGTCCAGTGTCAAAGCCCGAATGGTTCCATGCAAAAAGGCTGTGTCTGTGATGACATTATTGGTTGTTCCAGCTTGGAAAAGACCAAAGGTCACCACTGCTCCCTCGATTGGGTTGACATTGCGGCTGACAACTGACTGCACCTGGGTCACAAAGTAACTAGCCGCCACCAAGGCGTCATTAGCTTCATGTGGAAAGGCTGCGTGTCCTCCTTTACCTTTGAAACGAATCTTCACCTCGCAAGTTCCTGCAAAGAGTGTATGAGTATTAGTCGCAATCTGGCCGACTTTCAAATCTGGCCGAACATGGAGGCCATAAAACTGGTCTGGCAACCAGTCTCCAAAAGCGCCATCCTCATACATGAGCATGCCACCAGCTTCATTTTCTTCAGCAGGCTGAAACAGGAAGAGTAGATTATTTTTAGGTTGTTCCTCAAGGGCGCGCTCAAGACAGCCTAAGGCAATAGTCATGTGGAAATCATGGCCACAAGCATGCATACGACCTTGGTGCTGAGAAGCGAAAGGAAATCCTGTTTGTTCGACAATAGGCAGGCCATCAATATCTGTTCTCCAACCAATAGTACGCTCTGGCTGACTTCCCTGCAAATAAACCAAAATACCTGTCCGCCAAGTACGAATTTGAACAAAATCCTTGCCCGCAGTCAATTTCTCAATCACATCTAGCAAATAAGCATGAGTCTTGAACTCCTCCAAGCCAATCTCTGGAATCTGGTGCAAATCTCGTCTAGTCTGAATCAAATCTAACATCTATCTATCCTCCTATATAGCAGAAAGAGGCTGGAAAAGGGTTCCGCCTCTATTTTTCTTTTACAATTACAAGGTACGAAGCGCATCCTCTAGCGCTGTTTTTTGTTGGGTTTGGGCATCAATCTCTTTGATGATGCGAGCTGGAACGCCTGCCACTACCACATTTTCTGGAACATCTTGGGTAACAATAGCTCCTGCTGCGACAACTGAACCACTACCGATTTGGACCCCTTCGATAACCACTGCGTTGGCACCGATGAGAACATTGTCTCCAACACGGACTGGTTCTGCGCTAGCTGGCTCAATCACACCTGCCAAAACTGCACCTGCTCCAACGTGACTATTTTTCCCAACGATGGCACGGCCACCAAGGATGGCACCCATGTCAATCATGGTTCCTGCACCGATTTCAGCACCGATATTGATAACGGCTCCCATCATGATAACAGCATTGTCACCAATTTCTACTTGATCACGAATAATCGCACCCGGCTCGATACGAGCGTTGATAGCACGTTTATCTAGCAAGGGAACTGCAGAATTACGAGCATCTTGCTCAACAACATAGTCTTGATTTTCTACCAAACCTTCGAGAAGCGGAGCAACATCCTTCCAGTCTCCAAATAAAACATTCCCTAGTTTGACAACAGAGCTTGGTACAGCAGCTGCGAGTTGTCCCTCAAAGGTTACTTTAACACTGGTTTTCTTTTCAGCATTAGCGATAAATTGGATAATTTCTTGAGCATTCATTTTTGTAGCAGTCATAAAAGGCCTCTCATTCTTTATAATGATACCTATTCTACCAAAAAAGGCCTCAAATTTGAAGCCTTTTTGTCTGTTTTTAGGTATGATTTTTTAGGGATGTGAGATAAAACGTGCTGTCGGTAAAAGCAAGCCCCTACCGATACAACCTAAAAACACTCTTCACAACTATCTCCCCGTGTTTTATTGACTATTCTAGTATAGCACACTTTTAGAATTAAGAAAAGACTTTTTATCTACTTTCTTTCGCTTCTTCTATAGACAAAAATATCATAGGTAAAATAATCAAGGCCATCGCTAGAAGAAGGGACCAATCCACTACCAATCCTAAAAATAAAACACTCAAGAGGGCAGAAGAGAGAGGTTCACTGGCACTGATAACGGAAACCACCAAGGGAGAAACCAAGGACACCGCCTTCATGGAAATAAAAAAAGCAAAAGCTGTACCAAAGAAAGCGATAATAAGGCAAATCAAGATACTCCAAATATCCAGAGTAAAGGAAAGCTGATAAACCGGCGAGAGGACATTGCTAAATAAACCGGCCAAAATCATCCCCCACCCAACCGTGGGAACAAAACCATAGCGCTTAGCAAAAGGTTGAGGTAAGATAACATTAAACATAACACCCATGGCACTCAGCAGACCTGTTATAAGGGCTAGTGGTGTCATGGATAACTGAGAGATATCTCCCTTTGTCGCCATCAAGCAAACACCCAGCATGGCAACCAAAACATAGAAAATAGCGCTTTTCGACGCTCGTTTTTGATAAACCAAGCGATTGTAAAAGAGGATAAAGACAGGACTGATAAACTGTAAAATAGTTGCTGTCGCTGCATTTGAGTATTCTACGCAGAGATAGAAAAAATACTGAACTGAAAAAATTCCCAAAATAGCATAGGCTAAAAAGGGTAGATAATTTTTCTTGTCTCGCCAAATATCTAGCACTTGCGATTTTAATTGCATTGCTGACCAAATGAGTACAAGACTCCCTGCCAGTGTCAAACGCATAGAGGTAATCCAGCCAGAAGACACCTGGTAATGGGTGAAGAAATATTCTCCTAAAATTCCACAGATTCCCCAGATTAAGCCGGATAGGAGCGAATAAATGGTTCCTTTAATAATCTTTTTCTGATACTGATTCATACCTTTATTGTAACACGAAAGGAAAAAAGAAAAAAGTGGCAATCCATTGATTAGCCACTTCATTTAGAGAATTATCGTCTCGCCCTTGAAGAAGAAGGTCGTGTAGTACTTGAGTTACTGCTATCGCTAGAACTACTACTTGAACTGCTGGAGCTTGATGGAGTTGGTAGACTCCCCACAATGCTAGACCAAGCATTCTGATAATCCGCATCACTTCCACCAATAGCAAAGCGATAACTGGTCGTTGGCGCTCCTGTCTTATTAGCCCAATAGCTGGTAACAGTCGAACCTGTAACATCTACCTCTTTTCCTTCAACAGAAACCTTCCCTGGTTTTTGACCTGTTGATTTCAAGACTTCGGATTTTACGACACTAGGATCTAAAGCGAAGCGCTCGTTCCCCCAAATGTTTGGGAGGCTTGCTGAATCGCATTTACCAGATGAGCCATGTAATTAGAGTTATTGGAATAACCTGCTCTACGTGACAATGAATGATTATCATCATGCCCAATCCAGCCACCCAGGGTTAATCTAGGTGTCGAAAGCATGAGCCACATATTTTCGTCTTGGTTGGTTGTACCAGTCTTCCCAATCCAATCTGCATTAGCCAGAGTAGGATTTAAAGAAGTCAGATTCGTCTTGAAGGTTGTTGTCACACGAGAGGATAGAACTTCTCGCAACAAGCCCTGCATAATCGTCGCAGTAGCTTTTGAATAGACTTGAACTGGTTTATCCTGATATTCATACACCACTCTACCATCTGCTGCTTCAATTTTAGAAATTACATGTTTTTTATGATATAGACCATTATTTGCTAGGGTCTGATAGCCATTGGTATGCTGGGCAACTGTGACTTCAATACCACCACCCATCGGCAGGCTCTCAATGCCGTACTCAGGAATCTCGTAACCCATCTTTTCCATATAACCCTTGACATCAACACCCTTTTCACGGAGCATACGATAGGTCCAGTAAGCAGGGATATTCCATGAATAGTTCAGAGCTTCTCCCAAGGTCATCATTCCTGTTCCCTTGCTATTAGCATACATAATCGGATTGCCATTAGCAAAGTTTGTTGGATAGTTAGAGAGAATCGTTTCACTTCCCATCAAGCCCTGATCAATAGCAATACCGTAGGCAAGCAAAGGCTTGGTAGTAGAAGCTGGTGAGCGCTTGGTATCAAAGGCATGATTATTTTGATTTTCTTGATAATTACGGCCACCTACAAAACCTAGAATAGCACCTGTTTGGTTGTCCATCAGGACATTCCCTACTTCTACACGACCTGTTCCATCGTCTAAAAGATAGCCATAGTCAGCAACCGCACTTTGCATAGCAGAATGAATTTTCTGGTCTATGGTAGTAGTAATTTTATAACCACCATTTTCAATTTCCTTGGATGCCAAATCGCGATAAAACTTCTGAGTTGCCTCATTTTTCAACTCCTTAGCGGAGACATTGTCTCTCTGAGCTAGATAGTCATACATACGTTCTTGAGCTTCTGCCAAAGTTGTAAAGTATAAATAGTCTCGTGAAATTCCTGTGACCGTGCCCGATGGTAAAAAGTCCTGTTTAAGGTCATAATCCTTGTATTGAGAATACTCGTCCTTGCTTAAGGCACCTGTACGATACATACTGTAAAGAACTGCCTTAGCCCGTCTTAAGCCAATTTCTAGGTCTTCATCACTCTTCAACTCTCCAGTATTTTCATAAGGAGAGTAAGTAATGGGACTCTGTGGAAGTCCTGCTAAAAATGCTGCTTGAGGAACAGTCAACTGACTGGCATCTACACCGAAAATTCCCTCAGCTGCTTGCTGAGCTCCTGCAATATTCTGCCCCTTATTATTTCGGCCAAACGGAGCCACATTGAGATAGGTCGTTAAAATCTCATCCTTATTCATGGCACGTTCCAAGGCAAGAGCATCCACAATCTCTGTCGCCTTACGAGCCAAGGTCGGCGCATCTCCAACCACCTGCTGTTTAATCAGTTGCTGGGTCAAGGTTGAACCCCCACTAGAGGAACCCAAACCTACAAATTTCCCCAAGGTCGCACGAATCACCGCCTTGGGCACTACACCCTTATGTTCTTTAAAGTGTTCGTCTTCCGTCGCAATGATAGCCTTCTTCAGATTTTCCGAAATTTGCTCAGATGAGATAGAAGTGCGCAACAAATCACTCTCTATGGAAGCAATCACCGTCCCGTCCGAATAGGTAATCTCTGAAATAGAAGAGATGTCCTTGACCTGATTCACCAATTCTTCTGTCTGAGGCACCCGAACCTTGTCAAATAAGGCCACTCCGTACCCCAAAGCAATCCCAGCTCCCAACATTCCGCCTAGAAAACCGAGTACAAAGAGTAAGTTAAATAAGGCTTTTATACTCAGTAAAATAGCTGGAAAAATGGCTGGCTTCTCTAAGGATTTAGATTTCTCAGCACTTGAACCTTTCTTGGCCGGCCTAGCTGATTTTTTATTTTTTGTTTTTGCTGGAAAAATTCCAGCATTTTTCGTTTTAATTCATTTAATTGATTTTGCATGGATTTCCTCACTCTATCTATTATACCATAAAAGGTAAACTTTCAATAAAATAGCCACTTTCTTCCCTATTCTACTAGGCTATTGCCCAAGTTTGTGATACAATAGGTAGAAACAATAATTTTAAAAAGGAGAAAAGACACATGCACATTTTTGATGAGCTAAAAGAGCGTGGTTTGATTTTTCAAACGACTGATGAAGAAGCTTTGCGTAAAGCCCTAGAAGAAGGTCAAGTTTCTTATTATACTGGCTACGATCCAACCGCTGACAGTCTTCACCTAGGCCACCTTGTCGCAATCTTGACAAGTCGTCGCTTGCAACTAGCAGGTCACAAACCTTATGCGCTCGTTGGCGGTGCTACAGGTCTCATCGGAGATCCGTCCTTCAAAGATGCTGAACGTAGTCTCCAAACAAAAGACACAGTAGATGGCTGGGTCAAGTCTATCCAAGGACAACTTTCTCGTTTTCTTGACTTTGAAAATGGTGAAAATAAAGCTGTCATGGTCAACAACTACGACTGGTTTGGCAGCATCAGCTTCATTGACTTCCTCCGTGATATCGGAAAATACTTCACTGTCAACTACATGATGAGTAAGGAGTCTGTGAAAAAACGGATTGAAACAGGGATTTCTTACACTGAGTTCGCTTACCAAATCATGCAAGGGTACGACTTCTTCGTCCTTAACCAAGACCACAATGTCACTCTTCAAATCGGTGGTTCTGACCAGTGGGGAAATATGACAGCTGGTACAGAATTGCTTCGTCGTAAGGCTGACAAGACTGGCCACGTTATCACTGTGCCACTCATCACAGATGCAACTGGTAAGAAATTTGGTAAATCAGAAGGAAATGCCGTCTGGCTCAATCCTGAAAAGACTTCCCCATATGAAATGTACCAATTCTGGATGAACGTTATGGACGCTGACGCTGTTCGCTTCTTGAAGATCTTTACTTTCTTGTCACTTGATGAGATTGAAGAAATCCGTAAACAATTTGAAGCAGCGCCACACGAACGCTTGGCTCAAAAAGTCTTGGCTCGTGAAGTCGTTACACTTGTTCACGGCGAAGAAGCTTACAAAGAAGCCCTCAACATCACTGAGCAACTCTTTGCAGGAAACATCAAAAATCTTTCTGTTAAAGAACTCAAACAAGGACTTCGTGGTGTACCAAACTACCAAGTACAGGCAGACGAAAACCACAATATCGTAGAACTCCTCGTGTCATCTGGTGTGGTTAACTCAAAACGCCAAGCCCGTGAAGACGTCCAAAACGGAGCTATCTACGTCAACGGCGACCGCATCCAAGACCTTGACTATGTCTTGACTGACGCAGATAAGTTAGAGAACGAACTGACTGTTATCCGTCGTGGTAAGAAAAAATACTTTGTATTGACTTACTAAATTGTTCAACATTTACCTATAAACAAAGGAGTTAACCTCGAGAAAGGTAACTCCTTTTTGCTGTGAATAGCTCTCATCTATCTATTTTTAATAGACAGGCTACGCAGGACTATGCGTAAGGTTGTTAGATTATGTAAGATAGAGAGATTTGAAGGACTGAGCCAATTAAACAAGCCAAAGCCAATCAAACTACTATTTACGACAACAGTATCTTGAATATTCTTCTTGATGAGTGTTTGCAAAGATGATGATAGCCAATCCAACTCTTGGAAGAAATCCAAACGATTATCTAACAATAAGATATCACTCATCTGCTTAGAAATATCTGCACTCTCATTCATCACCACACCGATATCTGATAGGGTTAGAGCAGCTGAGTCATTCAACCCATCCCCAACCATCAAAATAGTGTGACCTGCTTTCTGCAGTTCCTCTACTAACTCAAATTTCCCATCAGGTTTCAAATCTGTATAAACCTGATCAAAGGGCAAATCTTTGACTAATTCCTCTGTCCTAACCAAGGTGTCCCCTGTTGCCAGAATCAATTTTTTCCCTTGTGCCTTAAGTTTCTCCAAGGCTGCTTTTGCTTCTTTTCTCAAAGGAGTATGAATGCAGAACATTCCAATCAATTCATTCTGATAAGCCAAGAATAAGAGATTGTAGTGACTCTTGTACTCTTCAATTAAAGCATTTTGTTCTGAACTGATATGAATCTGCTCATCCTGCATCAAGACATAATTTCCAATAAGAACTGGTTGGTCATCTATATGAGATTTGATTCCCTTGCTTGCGATATATTGAAGTTTCCCATGCATTTCCTCATGTTCAATCCCCTCTATCTCAGCTTGCTTGACAATGGCATTAGCAATAGGATGATAAATGTGTTCCTCAAGACAGGCACTGATTCTGAGAATATCTTCCTCACTATAGTCTCCAAAAGGTAACACCTTTTCAACTATAGGATAACTAGTTGTGATTGTTCCCGTCTTATCAAATAAGAAGGTATCGACTTCCAGATATTTCTCCAGAACATCCCCATCCTTAATCACCATTTCACGGTTCAACCCCTCCTTGATAGCTGTCAAATAAGCTACAGGAGTAGAGATTTTCAAAGCGCAGGAGAAATCGACCAATAAGAAAGAAATAGCCTTAGAAAAAGAACCTGTCAATAGGTAAGTCAGCCCAGCCCCCAAGAAATTATATTTGACGACCTTGTCCGCCATCTTGATGAAATAGCGTTGTTTCGTTTTCTTGTTTTCTTCAGATTTCTTCATCAACTCAATCAGTTGTAAAATCCGGCTGTTCATCTGATTATCGGTTACACGAATGCGTAACTCTCCAGTTTCTAATACTGTATTTGCACAAACCGAATCAGACTCTCTTTTTTCAACTGGAAAACTCTCTCCCGTCAAGGAACTTTCGTTGACCATACCTAAACCTGAAACTACTTGTCCATCAAACAGAATTTCATTTCCTTGAGATAAGACCAAGACATCTCCTATTTGAACATCGGAACTCTTGATACTAACAACCGTATCGCCCTGTACTAAGAATACATCGCTCTCTTTTGCAAGAAGGCTTTGTTCTAAATCTGTTGCCGTTTTTTTCAAGGACCACTGATCTAAATGATTCCCCAAATCAAGCATAAACATGATATTACTTGCCGTCTTGGATTGGTTCATAAACAAAGATAATAAAATCGCCGAACAGTCCAAAACCTCCATCGTTAGTTCCTTACGCGCTAGTGTTTGATAGGCTTCTCTAATATAGCCAAAAGCCTGATAACAAGTCCATATATAGCGAATAGGATATGGCACAAAACTACGAAAAAGTACACGCTTAACCGCTGCACCTGAAACAATAGAATAAGCACTCTCTTCTCTACGAATGGGAAGAGTCATCAACTCAGAAACTTTCCCTTTATCAATTCTTTTTAAAAAGGCTTCTGCATTATCTAATACAGAAAAGCCTTCTTTTATGCGTAGAGTAAAGTGCTGTTGATCCATGTAAAACTGGATAGACTCAATCCCCTTTTCATCTCTCGCCAAGGAACGAAGATAGTCTTGAATATCCAAGGTGAGTGAAAAAGAAGATGATAGTCGGATATGTTGGTATCCTCTATGTAGCACTTTAAAAGACATATTATTCTCCTATAAGGCTATCTAATTGCTCTTCTTTTTTCTCTTGCTCGTACAAATATTTGGCATCTTGCAAGACATCGTCTCCATGTTGCTTCACAACAGAAACAGATGCATCTAGCTCGTCTTTCAACTTGTAAGCCTTAGCCAAAGCTTTAGAATAACCTTTTTTAGCTTCCTTACTTGCCAAGATTTTCAAACCAAGGGTACCAAATGCAACACCACCTAAAAAGAGTGATGATTTTTTCGCAACTTTTGCGACGGTCAATACTTCTTTTAACATACTTATTTCCTCCTAGCTATTATTATATAGCAATTTAGATATAAAAGCAATTTTATTCTATAAATTGGAGAATTAGTTTTATTTCTACTGAATCTCCCATCTACTTATTCCTAAAGTTGCTTTCATTTGCCTCTTTTGATACACTTAAACTATGAATACAAATCTCAAACCCAAACTTCAACGTTTTGCTTCTGCGACTGCCTTTGCCTGTCCTATCTGTCAAGAAAATCTGACTCTGGTAGAGACTAGTCTCAAGTGCTGCAACCGTCATTCTTTTGACTTGGCGAAATTTGGCTATGTCAATCTAGCACCTCAAATCAAGCAATCTGCTAACTATGACAAGGAAAATTTTCAAAACCGCCAACAAATCCTAGAATCCGGCTTTTACCAAGCTATCTTAGATGCTGTATCTGACTTGCTTGCAAGCTCAAAAACTACCACAACAATTTTGGATATCGGTTGTGGTGAAGGTTTCTATTCTCGCAAACTACAAGAAAGTCACTCTGAAAAAACTTTCTATGCCTTTGACATCTCCAAAGATTCCGTCCAAATCGCTGCCAAGAGCGAACCCAACTGGGCAGTCAATTGGTTCGTTAGCGACTTAGCTCGTCTTCCTATAAAAGACGCCAGCATGGATATCTTGCTTGATATCTTCTCACCTGCCAACTATGGAGAATTTCGTCGCGTTTTATCCAAAGACGGTATCTTGATAAAGGTTATCCCAACTGAAAATCACCTCAAGGAAATCCGTCAGAAGGTACAGAACCAGCTGACAAACAAGGATTACTCTAATCAAGACATCAAAAATCATTTCCAAGAACACTTTACCATCCTATCTAGTCAAACTGCCTCTCTGACTAAGACTATCACAGCAGAACAACTCCAAGCCTTACTCAGTATGACTCCTCTCCTCTTTCACGTTGACCAGACCAAGATTGACTGGAGCCAACTGACAGAGATTACCATTGAGGCAGAGATTCTGGTTGGGAAAGCATTCTAAACTAGAATTCCCAAAGGTATAAAACTTACCGAAAATCTCCAATATTACAAAAACGCATAAGAACAGGTGGTCAAAACCTTAATCTTATGCGTTTTGTTATGCAAAAATCACTGGAGTTTCCATACATATTAAGTGGAAATAGTTGAAATCAGCTCTTTTAATAACCATTGAATAGCATATACTACATTTGCCCCAAATATGATATAGGCCGTATAAATCAAGTATTTCGATTTCTCCCGCCTCAAAGAATAAATCTTGTACAAAATAGATAAATTTAAAATAATAAATAACAGAGACAAAATCTTCCCTCCAAAATCAATCATAAAAGTACACAGTCAAGCATAGCTCTAATCTTTATTTTCGATTCGAAATTACAAACTTATCAATGAATAGCAATTGATATAAGGCAAGTACAGACCCCCAGAAACTACCTCGAAGAGAGATTTCTTGATGATTGAGAGGAAACAAATCATGGTTACCTATATAGAGGCAGGTCAAAATAACAAATAGTATCCAAAATAAATCAGTCCATTTATATTTTGAAAAATATTTTTTCCACATAAGAACACCTTCTTTCCTATAATCATATTATAATACTTTGTGTAAGCGAATACAAGGAATATGAGGTAATCAACTACGAAGAAACATAAGGCTGAAATAAAGTGTTATGCGTTCACTGTATCTATGATTTATCCCTTTTAAATAAGATTGATCCAAATCCACATCAATCGAGTAGGGGATAATCTCTAGCCCC
>NZ_KQ970291.1:21546-27295 GCF_001579035.1 Streptococcus mitis
AGGTGCCCACGGAGGACTTACACCTCAGATGCACGACATGCCCGTCGTACTTCAAAAAAGCGAATTTCAATCGAAACTCGCTTTTTTACAAAATGTATTAGTATGAATTTGTATCTTAGTTCAAGTGCCAGATATCTTCGTTATACTGAGCGATTGTACGGTCAGATGAGAAGAATCCTGCTTTAGAAATGTTAACAATGACTTTGTCCAACCATGCGTCACGGTCTTCGTAGTCAGCAAGCATTTGCTCTTTAACCTTGATATAGTCTTCCAAATCAAGAAGAGTCATGAACCAGTCTTTGTTGATCAATTCATTGTAAAGACGTTCCAAGCGCTCTTTGTTTCCAGCTGCAAGAACTGCATCGCTAACGATGAAGTCAACCAATGGTTTGATAGCTTTACGAGCGTAGAATTCGCTTGATTTGTAAGCTGCTTTTGCGTAAAGGTCGATAACAGTTTCTGAATCTTCACCAAAGATGTAGATATTTTCGTCTCCAACCAACTCAGCGATTTCCACGTTAGCACCGTCCATAGTACCAAGAGTCAAAGCTCCGTTCAACATGAATTTCATGTTACCAGTACCTGAAGCTTCTTTAGAAGCAAGTGAGATTTGTTCAGAGATATCACATGCTGGGATAAGGAAGCTTGCTGCAGTAACGTTGTAGTTTTCAACCATAACGACTTGCAAGTGTGGAGCTACTGCTGGATCGTTAGCAATAACTTCTGACATGCAAAGGATCAAGTGGATGATGTCTTGAGCGATTGTGTAGGCTGGAGCTGCTTTACCACCAAAGAAGATTGTGATTGGACGAGCAGGGATGTTACCAGCTTTGATGTCAAGGTATTTGTGGATCACGTACAAAGCGTTCATTTGTTGGCGTTTGTACTCGTGAAGACGTTTGATTTGGATATCAAAGATAGAGTTTGGATTGATTTCCACACCTTGGTGTTCTTTCAAGTGACGAGCCAATTTACGTTTGTTGTGAGCCTTGATGCTTTCCAATTTTTCTTTGACAGCTGCTTTATCTTCATAAGACAAGAGTTTTTCAAGCTCATCTGCTTCATGGTGCCAACCTTCTCCAAGAATCTCATCCAAGTAGTGAGACAAGCTTGGGTTAGCATGCATGAGCCAACGACGGAAAGTGATACCATTTGTTTTGTTGTTGAATTTTTCTGGGTAAAGATCGTAGAAGGCTTTCAACTCAGAGTTCTTCAAGATTTCAGTATGGAGTGCTGCTACCCCGTTAACACTGTATCCGTAGTGAATATCCATGTGAGCCATGTGAACACGTCCGCTCTCGTCGATAATTTGAACAGCCGGATCTTTCACTTCTGCTTTCACGCGACGGTCCAATTCTTCGATGATTGGTACCAAGTGAGGAACCACTTCTTGCAAGAATTCAAGAGGCCATTTTTCAAGGGCTTCAGCAAGGATTGTGTGGTTAGTGTAGGCAGTCATGCTACGAACGATTGAGATTGCTTCGTCAAGTTCGATACCACGTGCAGTCAAAAGACGGATCAATTCAGGGATCACCATTGATGGGTGAGTATCGTTGATTTGGACAACTGCGTAGTCAGCAAGGTCATGCAAGTTGCTTCCTTTTTCGATTGCTTCATCGATAATCAATTGCGCACCGTTTGAAACCATGAAGTATTGTTGGAAGATACGGAGCAATTCACCTTGACGGTCACTATCATCTGGGTAAAGGAAGAGAGTCAAGTTGCGAGCAATATCTGTCTTGTCAAAGCTGATACCGTCTTTAATAATAGAAGAATCAACTGAATCCAAGTCAAACAAACGCAAGCGGTTCTTCGTTTCTGTCTTGTAACCAGGAACATCAATATCATAAAGAGTTGATGTCAAAGTAAAGTCTGCAAATGGTACTTGGTAGCTACGGCTTGAGCGAACCAACCAGTTTTGCTCTGTCAACCATGCATTTGGAATTGTTTCTTGTTGGTTGTTTTTAAGAACTTGTTGGAAAAGACCAAAGTGGTAGTTCAGACCAACACCGTCACCATTCAAACCAAGAGTCGCAATTGAGTCGATAAAGCAGGCAGCCAAACGTCCCAAACCACCATTACCAAGAGATGGTTCTAATTCAACTTCTTCAACTTCGATCAAGTCTTTACCTGCAGCAGCAAGTTCTTTTTTGACATCGTCGTAAAGACCAAGGTTAATCAAGTTGTTTGACAAGAGTTTACCAATCAAGAACTCAGCTGAGATGTAGTAAACTTTTTTCTTACCAGTGTTGACTGGTTTTTGGCTACTTGCAAGCTTGCTGTAGTTAAGAAGAGCAAGGTAAAGCTCTTCATTGCTACATTCTGCAATGGTTTTATTGTAACGATTTTGTACAAATTCTTGTAGTGATAACATGTTTAAGGTGTCTCCTGATATTGTATTATTTCTTTAATTCTACCAAATTTTCATTGATTCGTCGATAGATTGTTGTCAAGTCAAGCAAACCTTCCTCAACAGCTGGTGTCAATTGCTCTTCAGTCATACGCCAAGACCAGTTTCCACCAAGGGTAGATGGGAAGTTCATACGAGCTGTCTCATCCAATTCTAGCAAATCTTGCATAGTTGCAATTGCCATGAAGCTAACTGATGAAAAGACTGTACGAAGCATAGCATGTGGCACTGTTTCGTATTCTTTACGGTTAGTGTAGCGAGCCATGTACTCACGAGTCGCATCATCAATCTCGTTACGGTACCAACCAAGAACTGTATTGTTATCGTGAGTTCCTGTGTACATAACTGAGTTAGCAGGTGCCAAGTGTGGGCTATCGATGCTTTCGTCTTCTGGGTTGAAGGCAAATTGAAGAATCTTCATTCCTGGGAAGCCAGTACGTTCACGCAACTCGATAACTTCATCTGTCATGAAACCAAGGTCTTCTGCGATGATGTTTAACTCACCAAGTTCTTCCTTAACGGCTGCAAAGAGCTTGTAGCCAGGACCTTTCACCCACTCACCAGGTGCTGCTGTATCAGAACCAGCAGGGATTTCCCAGTAAGATTCGAAACCACGGAAGTGGTCGATACGAACGATGTCGTAGATTTTGAAGCTTTCACGCAAGCGTTCAATCCACCATTTGTAACCGTCTTTATCCATTGCTTCCCAGTCATAGATTGGGTTACCCCAAAGCTGACCAGTTGCAGAAAATTCATCTGGTGGGCATCCTGCGATACAAGTAGCCTTACCGTTGACATCTGTCTTGAAGAGATGTGGATTCGCCCACATATCGCTTGAATCTTCTGCTACGTAGATTGGCATGTCCCCAACGATTTCGATGTGGTTGTCGTTAGCGTAAGCTTTCAATTTCAACCATTGTTGGAAGAAGAAGTACTGAGTCACACGGTGGTAAACCAACTTGTCTGCCAATTGCTCACGGTAGCTTTCAAGTGCTGAAGCTTTACGAGCACGAGCATCTGCATCTGGCCATTCAGTCCAAGCAAGATTGTCAAAATGCTCTTTGATAGCCATATACTCAGCAAAGAGCTCAAGCCATGATTGGTTATCTTGAGCAAATTTCTCAAAATCTTTAACATCTCCGACTTCAAAGAAACGTTTCACAGCTTTTTCTAAAAGAGGACGACGTGCATAGTAAATCTTAGCATAGTCAACTTCAGACGCATCGCTACCAAAATCAACTCCTTCAAGGTCACTTGCTTCCAACAAACCTTGCTCCACCAAGATATCCAAATCGATAAAATGAGTGTTTCCTGCGAAGGCTGAGAAAGATTGGTAAGGAGAATCCCCGTAACTAGTTGTTCCTAGTGGAAGGATTTGCCAGTAACGTTGTTTTGTACGAACCAAGAAATCAACGAAGTCGTAAGCACTTTGACCAAATGATCCGATTCCGTATGCTCCTGGAAGAGAAGAGATGTGCATCAACACACCACTTTGACGTTTTTTCATAATAGCACCTCATGTGTTAAAATTAATGGAACGTTGCGTATTTTTGCAGACGCAAACGTTTGCGCTACTTATAAGTATACTCCTTTTCAAGCATAATTGCAAGCGTTTTTAAAAAACTTTTTTGATTATTTTTAAGGAGACTAACCCATTTTAGCAAAGATAACTTAAAACCATCTAATCCTAAAGTTTGACTCTCACGGGACAGTCTACAAAGCGCAAAACCTCCTTAGAAAACTCGGATTTTTATGTAAGAAGGCACAAACGTCTATAGAAAATAGATAGGAATTAGAAACAGGGAGATAGTCCCTCCTGATTTCCCTCTTTAGACAAATTCCATCTATTTTTTATTAAAAATACTGTATTCTTATCTATTTCATACTTTTCTTCTATTAAAAAGCAAAATCATGCTATCAAATCAAGCTTAAAAATTTTTTAAAATTTTTAACAAAAACACTTGCAACCGTTTTCTATTTGTGCTATACTAAGCTCATAAAGGAAAACGTTTGCGTTTCCTTATCAATAAAACTTGTTATTCTTTAGGAGGAATACACTATGTCATCTAAATTCATGAAGAGCGCTGCGGTGCTTGGAACTGTTACACTTGCTAGCTTGCTTTTGGTAGCTTGTGGAAGCAAAACTGCTGATAAGCCTGCTGATTCTGGTTCATCTGAAGCGAAAGAAATCACTTTCTACGTTGAAGATCAATATAAAGCATTTGCTGAATCAGCTGCAAAAGCTTACGAAAAAGAAGCTGGCGTAAAAGTGACTATCAAAACCGGAGACCAAATGGGTGGTCTTGACAACCTTTCTCTAGATAACCAATCTGGTAAAGCTGCTGACGTTATGATGGCACCATACGACCGTGTAGGTAGCCTTGGTACTGACGGACAACTTTCAGAAGTGAAATTGAGCGACGGCGCTAAAACAGATGATAAAACTAAATCTCTTGTAACAGCTGCTGACGGTAAAGTTTACGGTGCTCCTGCCGTTATCGAGTCACTTGTTATGTACTACAACAAAGACTTGGTAAAAGAAGCTCCAAAAACATTTGCTGACTTGGAAAACCTTGCTAAAGATAGCAAATACGCATTCGCTGGAGAAGATGGAAAAACTACTGCCTTCCTAGCTGACTGGACAAACTTCTACTTTGCATACGGACTTCTTGCTGGTAACGGCGGTTACGTATTCGGACAAAACGGTAAAGACGCTAAAGACATCGGTCTTGCCAACGACGGTGCTATCAAAGGTGTAGAGTACGCTAAATCTTGGTATGAAAAATGGCCTAAAGGTATGCAAGATACTGAAGGAGCTGGAAACCTAATCCAAACTCAATTCCAAGAAGGTAAAACAGCTGCTATCATTGACGGACCTTGGAAAGCTCAAGCCTTCAAAGACGCTAAAGTAAACTACGGTGTTGCAACTATCCCAACTCTTCCAAACGGAAAAGAATATGCTGCATTCGGTGGTGGTAAAGCTTGGATCATCCCATCAAGCACTAAGAACCTTGAAGCTGCTCAAAAATTTGTAGACTTCCTTGTTTCAACTGAAGAACAAAAAGCCTTCTACGATACAACTAACGAAATCCCAGCTAACACTGAAGCTCGTTCATACGCTGAAGGTAAAAACGATGAGTTGACAACAGCTGTTATCAAACAGTTCAAGAACGCTCAACCAATGCCAAATATCTCTCAAATGTCAGCTGTTTGGGACCCAGCTAAAACAATGTTGTTTGAAGCTGTAAGCGGTAAGAAAGATGCTAAAACTGCTGCTAACGATGCTGTAACATTGATCAAAGAAACAATCAAACAAAAATTTGGTGAATAAAAAATTTG
>NZ_KQ970291.1:27315-38865 GCF_001579035.1 Streptococcus mitis
GGGGGGTGGAAATCAAATCCCCCTTTGAATTTATCAACAAAAACACAAATAGTTTAGGTTTTATGTAGAAACCAGTATCCTATGAAAGGAGTTATTATGGAAAAGCAACAACCTAGTAAAGCAGCCCTGCTGTCTATCATTCCTGGGTTAGGACAGATTTACAATAAACAAAAAGCCAAAGGTTTTATCTTCCTTGGTGTAACCATCGTATTTGTCCTTTACTTCCTAGCACTTGCAGCCCCTGAATTGAGCAACCTCATCACTCTTGGTGACAAGCCAGGTCGTGATAATTCCCTCTTTATGCTGATTCGTGGTGCCTTCCATTTAATCTTTGTAGTTGTTTATGTACTCTTTTATTTCGCAAATATCAAAGATGCTCATACAACTGCCAAACACATTAATAATGGTATTCCAGTAGCACTTACCTTTAAAGAAATGGTCAAAGGAATCTATGAAAATGGTTTCCCTTACCTCTTGATCATTCCATCTTACATTGCCATGACCTTTGCAATCATCTTCCCAGTTATCGTAACCTTGATGATTGCCTTTACCAACTACGACTTCCAACACTTGCCACCAAACAAATTGTTGGACTGGGTTGGTTTGACAAACTTTACAAACATTTGGAGCTTGAGTACCTTCCGTTCTGCCTTTGGTTCTGTTCTTTCTTGGACTATCATTTGGGCTTTATCTGCCTCAACTTTGCAGATCGTGATTGGTATCTTCACAGCTATCATTGCTAACCAACCATTTATCAAAGGAAAACGTATCTTTGGTGTTATTTTCCTTCTTCCTTGGGCTGTCCCAGCCTTCATCACTATCTTGACATTCTCAAACATGTTTAATGATAGTGTCGGTGCTATCAACACTCAAGTCTTGCCGATCTTTGCTAAATTCCTTCCTTTCCTTGATGGTGCTCTTATTCCTTGGAAAACAGACCCTACTTGGACAAAGGTTGCCTTGATTATGATGCAAGGTTGGCTTGGATTCCCATATATCTACGTTTTGACTTTAGGTATCTTGCAATCTATTCCTAACGACCTTTACGAAGCAGCTTATATTGACGGTGCTAATGCTTGGCAAAAATTCCGCAACATCACTTTCCCAATGATCTTGGCTGTTGCAGCACCTACTTTGATTAGCCAATACACCTTCAACTTTAACAACTTCTCTATCATGTACCTCTTCAATGGTGGAGGACCTGGTAGTGTCGGTGGTGGAGCTGGTTCAACCGATATCTTGATCTCATGGATCTACCGTTTGACAACAGGTACATCTCCTCAATACTCAATGGCGGCAGCTGTTACCTTGATTATCTCTATCATTGTCATCTCAATCTCTATGATCGCATTCAAGAAACTACACGCATTTGATATGGAGGATGTCTAAGATGAATAACTCAATTAAACTCAAACGTAGACTGACTCAAACCCTTACTTACCTTTACCTGATTGGTCTATCAATTGTCATTATCTATCCACTTTTGATTACCATCATGTCAGCCTTTAAAGCAGGTAACGTCTCAGCCTTTAAACTAGATACTAACATCGACCTCAATTTTGATAACTTTAAAGGCCTCTTCACTGAAACCTTGTACGGTACTTGGTACCTCAACACTTTGATTATCGCCTTGATTACCATGGCTGTTCAAACAAGTATCATCGTACTTGCTGGTTATGCTTACAGCCGTTACAACTTCTTGGCTCGTAAACAAAGTTTGGTTTTCTTCTTGATTATCCAAATGGTGCCAACCATGGCCGCTTTGACAGCCTTCTTCGTTATGGCACTTATGTTGAACGCCCTTAACCACAGCTGGTTCCTCATCTTCCTCTACGTTGGTGGTGGTATTCCGATGAACGCTTGGTTGATGAAAGGCTACTTCGATACAGTGCCAATGTCTTTAGACGAATCTGCAAAACTAGACGGTGCAGGACACTTCCGCCGCTTCTGGCAAATTGTTCTTCCACTTGTTCGCCCAATGGTTGCCGTACAAGCTCTCTGGGCCTTCATGGGACCTTTCGGGGACTACATCCTCTCTAGTTTCTTGCTTCGTGAGAAAGAATACTTTACTGTTGCCGTAGGTCTCCAAACCTTCGTTAGCAATGTGAAAAACATGAAGATTGCCTACTTCTCAGCAGGTGCTATCCTCATCGCCCTTCCAATCTGTATTCTCTTCTTCTTCCTACAAAAGAACTTTGTTTCAGGACTTACAAGTGGTGGCGACAAGGGATAATATATCCCCGCCACCCTTTTTCATTTTATACTCTTCGGAAATCTCTTAAAACCACATCAGCTTCCATCTGCAACCTCAAAACAGTGTTTTGAGTAACCTGTGGCTAGCTTCCTAGTTTGCTCTTTGATTTTCATTGAGTATTAGCGATTGTTACTGTAAATAACATCCTTGCGACAAGCAATTTGTCTCCTAGACTTGAAATAAAGCACATTTCTCTATATAATAATACTCATATAGAAAACACCTTTTAGAAAGATATCTATGCTTCCATATCCATTTTCCTATTTTTCAAGTATTTGGGGATTTCGTAAGCCCCTGTCCAAACGTTTCGGGCTCAACTGGTTTCAACTTCTCTTTACCAGTATCTTCCTTATCAGCTTGTCTATGGTACCCATTGCCATCCAAAACAGTTCACAGGAGACTTATCCGCTAGAAACCTTTATCGATAATGTCTATGAACCTCTGACAGATGGAGTTGTCCAAGACCTCTCTGAACATGCTAGAATTGTTGATGGTAATTTAACTTATACAGGCACAGCTAGTCAAACGCCTTCTCTTGTGATTGGTCCAAGTCAAAGCAAGGAATTACCTAAGGACTTGCAACTGCATTTCGATACAAATGAGCTGGTCATCAGCAAGGAAAATAAGGAACTGACCCGCGTCTCTTACCGAGCGATTGATACTGAGAGTTTCAAAAGCAAAGACAGCTTGACCCAAGCAATTTCTAAAGACTGGTACCAACAAAATCGTGTCTATATCAGTCTCTTCCTAGTTCTCGGTGCGAGCTTCCTCTTTGGTTTGAATTTCTTTATCGTCTCTCTAGGAGCGAGTCTTCTCCTTTATATCACTAAGAAATCACGCCTCTTTTCATTTAGGACCTTTAAAGAGTGCTACCATTTTATCTTGAACTGTTTAGGATTGCCAACTCTGATTACGCTTATTTTGGGATTGTTTGGCCAAAATATGTCAAACCTCATCACTATACAAAACATTCTTTTTGTTCTATATCTGGTCACTATCTTTTATAAAACACATTTCCGTGATCCAGATTACCATAAATAGGAGATTTTTATGCCCGTTACGATTAAAGACGTGGCCAAGGCTGCTGGTGTTTCGCCTTCAACCGTAACCCGTGTTATTCAAAATAAATCAACCATTAGCGACGAAACAAAAAAACGCGTTCGCAAGGCTATGAAGGAGCTCAATTACCACCCCAACCTCAATGCTCGCAGCTTGGTAAGTAGCTATACTCAGGTGATTGGTTTAGTTCTTCCTGATGACTCAGACGCCTTCTACCAGAATCCTTTCTTTCCATCAGTCCTACGTGGCATCTCTCAAGTCGCATCTGAAAACCACTATGCCATTCAGATAGCAACAGGGAAAGATGAGAAGGAGCGTCTCAACGCTATTTCACAAATGGTCTACGGCAAGCGTGTAGATGGGCTAATCTTTCTCTATGCCCAAGAAGAAGACCCTCTCGTAAAACTCGTGGCAGAAGAACAGTTCCCCTTCCTTATCTTAGGTAAATCTCTATCTCCTTTCATCCCACTTGTCGACAACGACAATGTTCAAGCTGGTTTTGATGCGACTGAATATTTCATCAAAAAAGGCTGCAAACGCATTGCCTTTATCGGAGGAAGTAAAAAGCTCTTCGTGACCAAAGACCGTTTAACAGGCTATGAACAGGCGCTTAAACATTACAAACTTACCACTGACACCAATCGCATCTACTTTGCAGACGAGTTTCTGGAAGAAAAGGGCTATAAATTTAGCAAGCGATTATTCAAGCACGATCCACAAATTGATGCTATCATCACAACCGATAGCCTCCTAGCTGAAGGGGTCTGTGACTATATTGCCAAACACCAGCTGGATGTCCCTGTTCTCAGCTTTGACTCAGTTAATCCTAAGCTCAATTTGGCAGCCTATATAGATATCAATAGCCTAGCCCTCGGACGTACTTCTTTAGAAACTATTCTCTGTATCATCAATGATTCTAAAGAAAATAGACAAATCTGCTACCGCCAGTTGATTGCCCACAAAATTATTGAAAAATAAGAGACTGGGCAAAAAGTCGTTAAAAGCAAAAAACGCATACTATCAGGTGTTAAAAAACTTGATAGTCTGCGTTTTATTGTGGGAAGACCCATTTTAAGTACTAGTCACTAGTTATCTATCTCAACAAATCTTCCTAGAATATGAACATTCTCTGATACAGAGACAAAGGCCCCTGGATCCACTTGTGTCATAATCTGTTTAAATTCATTAAACTCTGCACGTGTAATAACAGTGATTAAAACTGCCTTTCTCTCGTGATTATAGGTTCCTTCTGCATCGTGGATCATGGTTGCTCCGCGGTGCAATTTTTTATGGATTTTTTCAATTACCTTGTCTGGATGATTGGTCACAATCATGGCCTGCATGCGTTTTTGCTTGGTAAAGACCGCATCTGTCACACGGCTAGAGACAAAGATGGTAATCATAGAGTAAAGAGCGTATTTCCAACCAAAAGTCAAACCTGCTATCAGCATGATGGTCCCATTTACTAAGAAAGAAATACTGCCGACATTCTTACCCGTTTTCTTGCGAATGGTCAGGCTGACGATATCCGTCCCACCACTGGAGATATTGTTTCGAAGAGCAAAACCAATCCCCAAGCCCATAACAACACCCCCAAAAAGAGCATTGATAATGGGATCCTCCGTCAAGGTTGCCACAGGGACAAACTGGATAAAGAAGGAACTCATGGATACCGTGATAAAGGTAAAGACAGTGAACTTATGACCAATCTGATACCAGGCCAAGACCATCAAAGGGAAGTTAATGGCGTAGAAGGTCAGCGAAATCGGAATATGAAAACCAAACCAGTGATTACTCAAGGCAGAGATAATCTGTGCCAGACCTGTCGCACCACTCGAATACACATGCCCTGGTTGGAAAAAGAAATTGACCGCTACTGCTGATAAAAAACCATAGACCAGAGAGGCCGAAATCTTCTCATCATACTTTTCTCGAGAGATACTTTGTAAGACACGTAAAATTTTTATCTGATAAGCAAAGCGGCGCAGATAATAGCGCCACCGCTTAATTCGTTTTGCTTGTTTCATCTTCTTCTACTTGTAAGCTGAGTTCCTCTAGTTGTTTGAGTGCTACTGTTGATGGAGCTTGTGTCATTGGGTCAGTTGCCTTGTTGTTCTTAGGAAAGGCAATGACTTCACGGATATTTTCTTCTCCTGCTAAGAGCATTACAAAGCGGTCAAGCCCGATAGCCAAGCCACCGTGTGGTGGGAAACCATAGTCCATGGCTTCAAGAAGGAAACCAAACTGGTCATTTGCTTCTTCGGCTGAGAAACCAAGAGCCTTGAACATACGTTCTTGAAGGTCTTTTTGATTGATACGAAGGCTACCACCACCAAGCTCATAACCGTTCAAGACGATATCGTAAGCAATGGCACGAACCTTCGCCAAATCACCTTCTAATTCGTGAGCAGTCTCTTCCTGTGGAAGTGTGAATGGATGGTGGGCGCTCATGTAACGATCTTCTTCTTCAGACCATTCAAACATTGGCCAATCAACCACCCAAAGGAAGTTGAATTTATCGTTATCAATCAAACCAAGCTCTTTGGCAATACGTCCACGAAGGGCACCGAGCGTTGCGTTAGCCACTTCAAGCGTATCTGCCACAAAGAGAACCAAATCCTTATCTTCAAGACCAAGTGCTGTTGTCAATTCTGCTTGGATGCCTGTCAAGAACTTGGCAACTGGTCCGTTTAATTCTCCATCAACCACCTTGACCCAAGCAAGACCTTTGGCACCGTACTGTTTGGCTACTTCCGTCATCTTGTCGATGTCTTTACGTGAATAGTTATCCGCAGCTCCTTTGACCACAATGGCTTTTACAGCAGGTGCTTCTGAAAAGACTTTGAAGTCTACACCTTTGACCACTTCTGTCAAGTCCTGAAGCAACATGTCAAAACGAGTATCTGGCTTGTCAGAACCATAAAGAGCCATCGCATCATCGTATTTCATACGAGGGAATGGCAGCGTTACTTCGATACCTTTAGTCTCTTTCATCACGCGCGCAATCAAGCCTTCTGTAATATCTTGGATTTCTTGCTCAGTAAGGAAGGACGTTTCCAAGTCGACCTGAGTGAACTCAGGCTGGCGGTCTCCACGCAAGTCCTCGTCACGGAAACATTTAACGATTTGGTAGTAACGATCAAATCCAGCATTCATCAAGAGCTGCTTAGTGATTTGTGGACTTTGTGGAAGAGCGTAAAAATGTCCTTTATTAACACGAGATGGTACCAAGTAGTCACGCGCCCCTTCTGGCGTTGACTTAGAAAGAAATGGTGTCTCCACGTCGATAAACTCCAACTCATCCAAGTAGTTGCGAATAGAGTGGGTCACCTTAGCACGAAGTTTGAGATTTTCCAACATCTCTGGACGACGAAGGTCAAGGTAACGGTAACGCAAACGCGTATCGTCATTGGCCTCAATGCCATCCTTAATCTCAAATGGTGTTGTCTTAGCTGTATTCAACACTGTCAAAGCCGTCACGTTTAACTCAACTGCACCAGTTGGCAACTTATCATTGGCTTGCTCACGCGCAGCGACCTGACCAGTCACCTCGATAACAAATTCGCTACGAAGGCTTTCAGCTGTTGCCATAACCTCTGCAGATACTTTTTCAGGGTTGATAACCAACTGCATGATTCCTTCACGGTCACGAAGATCGATAAAGATCAAACCACCAAGGTCACGACGACGGCCAACCCATCCTTTCAAGGTTATTTCTTGTCCGATGTGTTCCTCACGAACACGACCAGCATACATACTACGTTTCATTGTTTCTCTCCTCTTTTATTCTGTTACTATTTTACCATAAAAGCGCAGGCTCTTCATGAAAATCAGCAGAAAAGTTTGCCAGTCTTTAAAAATTAACTCACATACAAAAATCCGATGAAGTTCACCGGACTCTTTTATTTTGAATTGTTGCCTGCTTTACGCTTTTCAGCGATTTCGGCTGCCTTTCTCGGCAAGATAATTTCCGTTATGTAAGCTGTCCCAAAGCGCAAGACACCTGCAATAGGAGCAAAGACAACTGCTAGATAGTTGTAGAAGAAATCGCCCTTAAAGGCATAAGCTAGCGCTCCAATGATGAAAAATAGAACGACTGCCTGAATCACTGCTAATAAAATTACTCGTTTCATGTGACCTCCTGACTCTATTATAGCATGAGAATCATCAAAAAGCCGACTAAATTATTCAAAGCGTGAAGAGAAATACTGTAGACCAGACTTTTTCTGCTAATATAAGCCAAGCCCAAACTAAAACCAAGGCTAAAATAGACAAAAAATTGTTGCACATCACCTGGGAAATGAATCAAGGCAAACAGAACACTGGATACCAGAAGAAAAATCAGAGTTTGTTTACTATTGTCCTGCTTAGGAAAGAGATAGCGTGCCAACATCCCTCTAAAGATAAGTTCTTCTGTCAAAGGAGCAAAAATAACGACCGCAAAGAATGAGAAAAGTGGTTGAGACAAGGTCAAGTCTGTCGCTATTTGTTGATTTACTGAAGGATCATTTGGCAAGAAAAACTGGACAACCAAAGATAAGAACCAAACCAAGGCAGGAAGCCAAATAAATCGGTTGAAGCCACTCTTCTCAATACGAACAGGACCTTTCTGATACCATTTGTAAATGCCGTACACATAAACTCCAGCCAAGGCTACATAGAGTAGGGTAACAGCATAGGGTGAACCGCCTAAGGCAAGCGACGTAGTCGCGAGCCCCTGAATGAAGCCATAGATGAATAAAAAGGATAGAATGGCTAGAAGAAACCAGCCAAGGTTTTTAAGTAGTTTCATAAAGTTCTCCTATTTGAAATAGCGTTTTACCATAGGTATATACATTATATTGATATAAATATGGACTACAGCTACAGCTAAAAGACCTAATAACTGAATTTCTCCCGTAAGTACAGAAACGATATCAATCAAAATATACAAACCTGGTAAAACATATTGGTTTAATTGAAATAAAATCCGAAAACTCTGTTCCAAATTAGCTTGTCGTTCTCCTTCATCGTAAGAATTTACATAATCTAACATATCTTTTGGAATAGAGAAAAATGCCAAATCAAACTGACGAACAATCGAAATCGTCTTGAAAAGATATTTTTGAACACTGAAAATCAGCACTAATGCCAAAAAAGAAAGAGATAAGGTTATATGGCTTCCATTTAGTACAACCGCTTCACTACCTGAGATGAAAAGAGCCAATAAAATCGCTACACTTGCAATATTAAAAGCAATGGTTCCAAACTCGAGATTCCGATACATTTGCACATAATAGCTTTCATTCAGATCATCATCCATTTCCTCTTGATACAAGGAGTGAAATTTTCTGCTTTTCTTTAAGAAATTGAAAGTCAAAAGAATGCTAATGAAACCTAACACTAAACAAATAGCTGATATCCATGGTATCAAGACTTTCACATCTAACATAATTCCGTGGGATTCGGCAACAGCCTTAAACATCCCTACAAAAATGCCCAAGAAAAATCCCAAGACAACAACCATTAAAAACAACAATCCACGTTTCTTTTTCTTTTTCATATTCATTCTCCTTATTCACTTGCTAGATTTTTGGATTTCTTTTCAATCCATTCAATTACTGGGATAAGAGCAAAGTAGGCCCAGATAAATTGGTCGCTGTAATAGAGATCAAACCATCCTAGATTTGTTCCAATTAGTAGACACAGGCTGACTAATAGAGCTATGGCAACTACATAATAAATCACTTTATACTTGTTCATCACTCGTCCTCCTCCAAGCGAAATACTGATTCGACTGTTTCGTTGAAAATCTGAGATATTTTCAGGGCAATGATAATGGATGGGGTGTACTCATCCCGTTCTAGTAGGCTAATGGTCTGTCTGGAAACCCCTGCCAGTTTAGCTAGGTCGGTTTGATTGAGGCCATCGCGAGCCCGAAGCTCTTTTAGACGATTTTTAAGTTGCATGTTACACACCTACTCTCCGTCAAATTCAACTGTCTGTATATCCTCAATGCGTTGTAGTTTGAATTTTTCTTTTCCTTTTTTATTAACACGACGTAGCTTGACCCATTCCTCATCTACATCCACAACTTCCCAAAAATTTGTTCCAAATAGTTCTCCAATGATTGTTGGTTTCTTTCCAATCATTTCTTGCAATAATCTCGACATTTCTGCGTTTCCTTTCTCTTTTCTTTCGATTACCTTTAACCTCTTCTCTAACCGCTTGATTTTCTTAGATTGACTCATATAAATCAAGACGAGAAAAGGAAACAAAATCCATACCCACATGTGGCTCCCTCCTATTTCTTAACTTGCTTATATTGTAACACATCTTTTTCTTTTTGACAAGTATATTTGTCAAAAAGTTTATGATTTTTGTCATTTTGCAAAAGAAAAAGGTCAGGAGTAGGTTCCTGACCAGTTTTTCTACTATTAAAATCCTAGTTTCTCAAAGATTTCTGAGAAGTTTTGGCTGATAGCATCAAGTGATACTTGCACTTCTTCTCGGGTTTGGTTGTTCTTGACCGTCACTTGTCCGCTTTCGACTTCGCTTTCTCCGAGGGTGATGAGGGTTTTAGCCGCAAAGACATCGGCTGACTTGAACTGAGCTTTGAGTTTACGGTTGAGGTAATCACGCTCTGCTTTGAAACCTTGTTGGCGAAGGGCTTGGACTAGTTCTAGGGCTTTTACATTTGCTCCATCACCCAAGACTGCGATATAGACATCTAGGGCGTTTTCGATAGGGAGAGCCACACCTTGCTTTTCAAGAATGAGAAGCAGGCGCTCTACACCAAGTCCAAAACCAAATCCAGCAGTTTCAGGGCCTCCAAAGTAAGCAACCAAACCATCGTAACGACCACCCGCACAGACGGTCAGGTCATTGCCCTCAATCTCAGTGATGAACTCGAAAATGGTGTGATTGTAGTAGTCCAGACCACGCACCATATTGGTATCGATGATGTAGTCTACTCCAAGATTTTCCAACATCTGACGCACAGCATCAAAATGAGCTTGGCTTTCTTCATCAAGGAAATCCAAGATAGACGGCGCATTCTCCACTGCCACCTTGTCTTCTTTTTCCTTAGAGTCCAAGACACGGAGAGGATTTTCCTCCAAACGACGTTGGCTATCCTTAGACAAGGTCTCCTTGAGCGGTGTCAAATAGTCAATCAAGGCCTGACGATAAGCCGCACGGCTCTCAGGATTTCCAAGCGTATTGAGGTGTAGTTTGACACCTTGGATGCCGATTTCTTTCAAGAAATGGGCTGCCATCGCAATCGTTTCCACATCGGTAGCTGGATTGCTAGATCCAAAACACTCAACACCAATCTGGTGGAACTGGCGCAAACGCCCTGCCTGTGGACGCTCATAACGGAACATAGGTCCCATGTAGTAGAACTTACTTGGCTTTTGCACTTCTGGGGCGAAGAGTTTATTTTCCACATAGGAACGGACAACGGGCGCAGTTCCTTCTGGACGGAGGGTAATGTGACGGTCACCTTTGTCATAGAAATCGTACATTTCCTTGGTTACGATATCGGTCGTATCTCCGACAGAGCGACTGATGACCTCGTAATGCTCAAAAATAGGCGTACGCACTTCTGCATAGTTATAGCGCTTAAAAATCTCACGGGCAAAGCCCTCAACGTACTGCCATTTAGCAGATTCAGCAGGTAAAATATCCTGCGTTCCTTTTGGTTTTTGTAATTTCATAGGGAATCCTCTTTAAACTTAATAGTCTTATTTTACCATAAATAGAGGGATTAAAACAGTATGAAAAAATTAGGATTTATACTCAATGAAAATCAAAAAGCAAACTAGGAAGTTAGCCGCAGGTTGCTCAAAACAGTGTTTTGAGGTTGTGGATAGAACTGACGAAGTCAGTAACATCTATACGGCAAGGCGACGTTGACGTGGTTTGAAGAGATTTTCGAAGAGTATTAGATATCATTTTTGAGATTAAGAATTGTCAAAAAAATAGCTAGCAAGGAAAGACCGACAAATAGCATCCAAGTCAACTGTATATTCCATACAGCTACAAGTGAAAAACAAGCTGTTCCCACAGGTATGGATAGGGTAAACAATAAACCTAAAAAATTACTGGTACGAGCTAGAACCTCTGGAGCTAGATTTTTCATGAGCATGGCACTAATCTTTGGTTGAACTTTACCAGACACATACAGAGTTAAAAAGAGAAATAGCAAACCAAGCACGACTTGATTGAATAAATTAGCTAGACCAACTAGACTGAGT
>NZ_KQ970291.1:38885-44945 GCF_001579035.1 Streptococcus mitis
TGATTGAATAAATTAGCTAGACCAACTAGACTGAGTCCTACGGTCGCCCACATCATCAATCTAGGCAAGGACTGCTTCCCAAAATAATCATTGCCCGTAAGGCTACTGATGATGATTGCTAACAAAGCACAGAATTGACTGATAAATAATGCCTCTGTATAAGAAAAATTCAAGAGAGAATGGCTCAAAAAGAAGATATTATAAATTCCACCCAAAGCGCCACCCAAGGCATTGATAAGCAAGACAGCAAAGAGCATAAAACCAAAGTTTTTCTGTCCACTTTTAAGAAAAACGAGACGTAAATTTCGATAAATCGTTAGGAACTGCTCTTTGATCGGAAGCTTCTCATTTTTTAGAATTTCACCATCAGCAGATGACATTGACAGGCTCAATTTGCTTCTTCCTAAAAAGAGGATAACGGCTGATACTAGGAAGAAACAGGCATTGATTCCCGCAACGAGAGAAAAATTATTGACCGATAGCTCTAAGAGCCACACTCCGAAAGCTTGACCACCAATGGCTGAAATATAGGTGATAAACTGGGAAAAAGAATAAGCTTCCATCAAATCCTCTTCAGCTACTTTTTCTTTAATGAGAGGCATGCGCAAGCCACCTGCAAAATCACTGATGACATCACTAATGACATTGATTAAACACAGACTAGAAAAGGCAAAGAGACTAGCTTGCTGGACAACTAGGGCTGCTAGAAAAAATAAAACTGCCTGAAACAAACCGCTATAGACCATCCATTTGACCTTGTCCCTCGTGTAATCTGCCCGAATCCCTACAAAAACTGTAAAGAGAGTCGGAAGAATCATGACAATATTCGCCATAGCAACAGCAAAAGAGGCTTGTGGCAAGGTCGATGCATAGACGATAAAGACCAGATTAAAAATCGAAGCACCAAAAGCATTGAAGAATCGTGACAAAGTCAAGAGACGATAAGCTTGATTTCTAAACAATAATTTCATAGGTAATCCCCCTTCTTGTTCGAATACTCAATGAAAATCAAAGAGCAAACTAGGAAGCTAGCCGAAGGTTGCTCAAAGCACAGCTTTGAGGTTGGGGATAAAGCTGAGTTGGTTTGAAGAGATTTTCGAAGAGTATAAGTTTTATGTGAAGTATGACTATAGTATAGCACTTAGAAATTCTAGAGAAAAAAACTTTTGAATATATGCAACAAACAAAATGAGCAAAAAGAATCGAGAGAATTTCTCCAGTGACACAAGAGAGCCCAAAAGTTCTATCGCTTCAAATTTCAAATTATTTTCTTAGTTTGCAAATATTCAACAATCGGTCGTTTTTCTATAGTATTCAGCAGATTTATTACAGCCAAGCATCTCAAAAATACGGACAGCATCTTCCATCTTTTTCTGACCTTCCTTGACTCTGCCTTGCTTGCTATCAAGGAGACCCTCTGCCCACAAATAGACAATTCGGAAATAGGTTTCATTTTCATTGTAGAAATGCTCTTCGATAACACGTTTAAAATAAGAGGCATTGGTAAATTCTTCACACTCAATGCTGGCTAAAAAGCCATTCAATAGTATAGTGTGAAAAAGGTTTCGATTGCCAGACATTTCCATTAGAAAATCAGATTTTCGGACCATTTCTCGTACATATCTAGTAAAAAGAGAAACAGATAAGAACGGAGAACTGATTGAGAACAAATTGAGTTCATAGATTCCCCAGATCTCAGTAGAAAACAAATAATCATGAAGGACTTTCCCTTCCTCTGCCGTTAACTCTACCGTTTCATCCATACTCTTCATATAAGACTTGATAATAATGGCATTTAGAATATGTTTCTGTTTGTTTTGAGAATGGGCATGCTTTTGATACTCCTTGCGATACAAGTCCTCAAGCGGAGCTATATTCTTTGGATCCAAGACATCTATGATTTCTTTTCTCAACTCAGAATCTGTATCATACTGAAAACCTCTCGCCAGAAAGAGGATTTCCTCTACACTGGCAGATATATTTTCTAGGGCAAATAAAAACTTTTCCACCGAAAGCTCACTCTGACCTGTTTCAAAGCGGGACAACATAGACGGCGAAAATTGTCCTCCAGTTGCTTGTCTCAGCGAGATATTTCTTGACTCTCGTAGTTGTCTAAAGACTTTTCCAATCTGCTCCATAGGCTTCCCCTTGATTCAGTATTTTCTTCATTTTATCATATTTTTCAGAAAATTCATCAAAAACTTGCCAAATTGTCAGAATTATGAGAAAATAGAGGATATTTATCACGTGGAGGGACTGTAATGAGAGACGATATCAAAATCAATGACCGTGCTTTGGCCTTGCAAGACCAAATTATCGAAAAACTAGAGAAGGTTTTTGATACAGATGTGGAATTGGATGTTTACAATCTAGGACTGATTTATGAAATCAATCTGGACGAAACGGGTCTCTGTAAGATTGTCATGACCTTCACCGACACCGCCTGCGATTGCGCCGAAAGTTTGCCTATTGAAATCGTCGCAGGTCTGAAACAAATCGAGGGTATCGAAGATGTCAAGGTTGAAGTTACCTGGTCGCCTGCTTGGAAAATCACACGAATCAGTCGCTACGGCCGTATTGCCCTTGGACTACCACCTCGTTAATACTCTTCAAAAATCTCTTCAAACCACGTCAGAGTCGGCTTGTCGTAGGTATATGTTACTGACTTCGTCAGTTCTATCTGCGACCTCAAAACAGTGTTTTGAGCTGACTTCGTCAGTTCTATCTGCGACCTCAAAACAGTGTTTTGAGCAACCTGCGCCTAGCTTTCTAGTTTGCTCTTTGATTTTTATTGAGTATAAGCAGGCAAATCACTTTTGGAGATGAAAAGAAGCAAGCCGAGATTGGCTTGCTTTTTAAGTTTATTTTTTACCTGACTTGTCCATATTCCAGAAGTCTGTCACGGCTCCGCGTGAAGCAGATGATACGATGTGAGCGTATTTACCGAGGACACCACGGCTGTAAAGCGGTGGCAAGGTAGTTTCTGCCTTGCGTTTTTCAAGTTCTTCTTCGGATACGGCCATCGAAATTTCTTTAGTATCTTGGTCAACCGTAACGATATCGCCTGTACGAAGGTAGGCAATTGGTCCACCATCCTGAGCTTCAGGAGCGATATGTCCAACAACCAGACCATAAGTACCACCAGAGAAGCGGCCATCTGTCAAGAGGGCAACCTTGTCTCCTTGACCTTTACCAACGATCATTGATGAAAGTGACAGCATCTCAGGCATACCAGGGCCACCTTTAGGTCCAACGAAACGAACAACGACTACATCGCCATCAACGATTTCATCTGTCAGAACGGCCTGAATCGCATCTTCTTCTGAATCAAAGACCTTAGCTGGACCAACGTGACGACGCACTTTAACACCTGATACCTTGGCAACCGCACCGTCAGGAGCAAGGTTCCCGTTCAAGATGATAAGCGGACCATCCGCACGTTTTGGATTTTCAAGTGGCATGATAACTTTTTGACCTGGTGTGAGGTCTGCAAAGTCAGCTAAGTTCTCAGCAACTGTCTTACCAGTACATGTGATGCGATCTCCATGAAGGAATCCATTTGCCAAGAGATATCTCATAACCGCAGGCACACCACCGACTTCGTAGAGGTCTTGGAAGACATACTGACCAGATGGTTTCAAGTCAGCCAAGTGAGGCACACGCTCTTGGATCGTATTGAAGTCCTCAAGTGACAAGTCAACATTGGCAGCATGGGCAATGGCAAGCAAGTGAAGAGTGGCATTTGTAGAACCACCGAGAGCCATAGTTACAGTGATGGCATCTTCAAAGGCTTCACGGGTCAAGATATCTGATGGTTTGAGACCCAATTCAAGCATCTTAACAACAGCACGTCCTGCTGCTTCGATGTCTTCTTTCTTATCAGCTGATTCAGCTGGGTGAGATGAAGAACCTGGCAAGCTCATACCGAGAACTTCGATAGCAGTCGCCATGGTATTAGCAGTATACATACCACCACAGCCACCAGGGCCAGGGCAGGCATTACATTCAAGACGTTTCACGTCCTCAGCTGTCATATCACCGTGGTTCCATTTTCCAATACCCTCAAAGACAGAAACCAAGTCGATGTCTTTGCCATCAAGATTTCCCGGTGCAATGGTTCCACCATAGGCGAAAATAGCTGGAATATCCATATTAGCAATGGCAATCATAGATCCAGGCATGTTCTTGTCACAGCCACCGATAGCGACGAAGGCATCCACATTGTGACCACCCATAGCCGCCTCGATTGAGTCCGCAATAATATCACGAGATGTCAAAGAGAAACGCATCCCAGGCGTTCCCATGGCAATCCCGTCTGCTACGGTAATAGTCCCAAACTGCACAGGCCAAGCACCTGCCGATTTGACACCTTCTTTGGCTAATTTCCCAAAATCATGCAAGTGGATGTTACATGGTGTATTTTCCGCCCAAGTCGAAATCACTCCCACAATCGGTGTTTCAAAGTCCTTATCTGTCATACCAGTCGCACGAAGCATGGCACGGTTTGGTGATTTCACCATACTGTCATAAATGCTACTGCGGTGACGTTTATCTAATTCAGTCATTTGTTCCCTCCCATTTCAGTTTTTACTATTATAGCACATTTTAAAAGCAATGAACAGAAGAAAATCCTTGAATTTTCAGAAAATTCTATACAGCAATCTTTTCTTTAAAAATATTCCATTTATTTCTTGACTTTATAAATTAAAGTGATATCATTTAGATATCAAATAACAGGAGGTCATTCTTATGACTGAAAAACTAATCAATTCAAAACCAAATGGTGTATTCGCATTGATTCTCATTGAGTTGACAATCGTACTTGGTATCTTTATATTGATAATGGGTGCTGGTTCGGAAAACATTTTTGGAATTATTATCGGACCTTTACTAATCGTAATTGCAGTGCTAACTCATGCTGGTTTAAAAGTTGTCAAACCTCAAGAAGCTCTGGTTCTGACACTCTTTGGTAACTATACAGGTACCATCAAAGAACCTGGTTTTTACTTTGTCAATCCCTTCAGCGTAGCGGTCAACCCTGCAAACCACACTCGACTTGGACAAAGTGGTGATGTTAGCACAAAATCTCCTTTTTTAGGAGCTAAATCATCAAATGACAATGATGTAAATCTTGAAATTAGCAAGAAACACATTTCCCTCAAGGTTATGACCTTAAGCAATTCTCGCCAAAAAATCAATGATTGTCTAGGAAATCCCGTAGAAATCGGAATTGCCGTTACTTGGCGTGTAGTCGATACTGCTAAGGCAGTTTTCAACGTTGATAACTACAAAGAATATCTTTCATTGCAATGTGATAGCGCCCTCCGAAATATTGTCCGCATCTATCCTTACGATGTGTCTCCTAATGTGGATACTACGGGTGACGGGCAAGCAGATGAAGGTAGCCTCCGTGGCTCTAGCGAAATTGTAGCTAACCGTATTCGTGAAGAAATCCAAAGTCGTGTTGAGGATGCTGGCTTGGAAATCCTTGAAGCACGTATTACTTATCTAGCTTACGCTCCAGAAATTGCTGCCGTTATGCTTCAACGCCAACAAGCATCTGCCATTATTGATGCCCGTAAGATGATTGTCGATGGTGCTGTAGGAATGGTTGAAATGGCACTAGAACGGCTCAATGAAGGGGAATTGGTAGAGCTTGACGAAGAACGAAAAGCTGCCATGGTTTCAAATCTCCTAGTCGTTCTTTGTGGCAATCATGATGCACAACCAATTGTCAATACAGGAAGCCTTTATTAGAAATGGCAGAATCTAAAAAAAAGCAAATCCCCCTTCGACTCTCAACAAAGTTATACGCTGCACTCGCATCATGGGCAGAAGACGACTTTCGTTCAGTCAATGGGCAAATCGAGTATCTCCTCACAGAATGTGTCAAGCAACGGAAAAAAGACGGAAAATACGTATCAGAAACCATTGACGAACCATTTGAGATTGATATTTAAGACCTTCTCCTGTCTGCTAGGTCTGACAGGAGAATTTTGCTAAATTCCCAAACTAACTTCCACCGCTAATCCAAGTGGAAGTTAGTCTGATAAAAATCCT
>NZ_KQ970291.1:45305-45927 GCF_001579035.1 Streptococcus mitis
TAGATTGAAGGTGAGTAGGACTTTCCCTCCCATCCTTCCCAGAACTGTATCCATTTCCAGCCAAGAGTCTAGTTGATTAAGGGCTAAATAGTTTTGGAAATCCTCATAGAAGCGGCCTTTTTTAGCTTCTTTAGGGATGGAAGGTAGCTTACTTTTCCGTCTTTCTTTGAATTTAACGGCTCTGGCTAGGTCAATAGGAGCGATAGACAAGTAACCTTTTCGGATGTGTCGATAGACAGTCGAGGAGCTAACATCAAGGTTATGAGTTTTCAGAATATGATAGATGTGTTGTCCTTTTTTAATCCCATCAGAAATGATTTTATCTATGTCCCAGAAGGTCTTGGAATTGAGGGGAGTTCCTTCACGAGATTCAACAAGAGTTTGTTCGTACTGATTTTGAGCTTGCTTAGCAAGGTAGAAGATTTTCTGATAGCCACAGTTTTGTCTTCTTTTAGGGCATCCATTACAGACAAAGGGAGCTTTGTCGAGTAGAGGGCAAGGAAGGTTATCACAAGTAGATTCTCTAACTTGTCTGTTTCGTTTGACTTCTTTAGAAACAGTAGTCGGGTCTTTTAGAATAATGTGTCCAATAGCTTTGAAGGTTTCACCGCGCTCTAAGCCC
>NZ_KQ970291.1:45947-52507 GCF_001579035.1 Streptococcus mitis
CAAACGTCTCATACTTAATTCCACCATAAAAATCCGTTTTAGACTAATTTCCACTTCGGTCAGGCAAGTGGAAGTTACTTTGAGAAGTCACCCAAGAAAAAATAGCGCCTATATAAAGGCGTTTTTGTTTGGGAATGACGTGATATTGATGCTATAATATTTTGGCCTCCTCACTTTAATGAAGGGAGGTGTTGCCGATGTTAGAAATTATCATCACAATTTGTCTAGCACCCTTAGTAGTCAATATTTTGACAACCTTGTTTGAGAAATGGCTTAACTCACGCAAGAAATAACCTTTAAGGGGCAATAAGCCAAAAAAACCTCAACGCGGGAACGTTGGGGCTTTTTTAGCTACATATGCTGTAACTTTACTCACATTGTAAGTTCATTCTAACATATAACACCCAATATTTCAAGCTTTTGTTTTTATATTTCCTTAGAGCTCATTCAGCAATCATAGAGCACTGAATCTTGCGGTTTGAGTTCATTTTACTATAGTCATTCGAATGATTCTCATTGCAATGTACTGAAATTAACAAAAAGAAAAAACGCTTGAACAGCGTTTTTCTTCTGTATTGATTCGTATTGAATGCTTACTTCACTTCTGTAAACACAACGTGTTTGCGAAGTTTTGGTGAGTATTTCTTCAATTGAAGACGGTCTGGAGTGTTACGTTTGTTTTTAGAAGTAAGGTACAAGCGTTCACCAGATTCTTTGTGTTCAAGTGTAATATTTACGCGCATGGTATCTCCCTTCTATTATTCAGCTGATGCAGCTTTAGCGATCTTACGTCCTTTGTAGTATCCTTTAAGTGATACACGGTGAGAACGTGAGTAATCTCCAGTAGTTTCGTCAAAGTTTACAGATGGAGCTGTTACTTTGTAGTGTGTACGACGTTTGTTTTTCTTCGCTTTTGAAGTGCGACGTGCAGGTACTGCCATTTTGATTTCTCCTTTAGGTATTTATATTCGATTCAATCTACTGATTTTCATCAACCATACTAGGATAACACATTTTTTTTGTAAAGTAAAGTTACTTGACAAAAAAAGATGAAAAAATTCTCCTGTGGTAACTTCTCAAAGTAACTTCCACTTGCCTGACCAAAGTGGAAATTAGTCTAAAACGGATTTTTATGGTGGAATTAAGTATGAGACGTTTGAGTTAGAAATGAGGCTCACTATGACAAAACATAAACACCTTACCCTTTCAGACCGTAACGATATCCAATTGGGCTTAGAGCGCAGTGAAACCTTCAAAGCTATCGGGCAACTTATTCTAAAAGACCCAACTACTGTTTCTAAAGAAGTCAAACGAAACAGACAAGTCCGAGAGTCTACATGCCATAACCTTCCTTGCCCTTTACTCGGTAAAGCTCCCTTTGTCTGTAATGGCTGCCCTAAAAGAAGACAAAACTGTGGCTATAAGAAGATCTTCTACCTCGCTAAACAAGCTCAAAAACAGTACGAACAAACTCTTGTTGAATCTCGTGAAGGAACTCCCCTCAATTCCAAGACCTTCTGGGACATGGACAAAGTCATTTCTGATGGGGTTAAAAAAGGACAACACATCTATCATATTCTGAAAACTCATAACCTTGATGTTAGCTCCTCGACTGTCTATCGACACATCCGAAAAGGTTACCTGTCTATCGCTCCGATTGATCTTGCCAGAGCCGTTAAATTCAAAGAAAGACGGAAAAGTAAGCTACCTTCCATCCCTAAAGAAGCTAAAAAAGGCCGTTCCTATGAGGATTTCCAAAACTATTTAGCACTGAATCAACTAGACTCTTGGCTGGAAATGGATACGGTTATGGGTAGAATGGGAGGTAAAGTCCTACTCACCTTCAATCTATCTTTCTGTAACTTTATCTTCGCTAGACTTCTGGATAATAAAACTGCCCTTGAGGTTACCAAACACCTCTATGATATTAAGAACACTCTTCACCAAGCGGACAAAGATTTCTTCCAACTCTTTCCTGTCATTCTTACCGATAATGGTGGAGAGTTTGCAAGGGTTGATGACATCGAAATGGATGTGCGAGGAGAGAGTAAGCTATTCTTTTGTGACCCTAATCGCTCTGACCAGAAAGGCAGAATTGAGAAAAATCACACGCTGATTCGCGACATTCTACCTAAAGGAACTTCTTTTGACAACTTAACTCAAGAGGACATCAATCTCGTTTGTTCGCATGTCAACAGCGTCAAACGTGCTGCTTTGAATGGAAAGTCAGCCTATGAACTCTTTGCCTTTACCTATGGAGAAGAAATTCCTAAGCTTCTCGGTATTTCTAAAATACCTGCAGAAGACGTTTGTCAGTCTTCTACATTACTCCAACATAAGTTCTAAAAACTAATCTTTAACCGCATTCAAACGTCTCACACTAACTTCCACCATAGCGGAACTTAATCTGAAACGCTTTCAGATGAGGGGATTTTGTGCGCTCTTTTTTTCGATTCATTTTGGTTACAAAAGCAATAAAATCAAGCATGATTAAAACCAGTGGAACTTACCCTGACACGGATTTCCACTGGTTTTTACGATTTTTATCAGACTAACTTCCACTTGGATTAGCGGTGGAACTTAGTTTGGGAATTTAGCCTATTTTTTCTTGAACAAGCGGATGTAGTCCTGTTTGCTATGAATAATATCTGATATAAAGACAGCTTTTCTATCCTCTAAAATATGATAGAAGGCTAGGTAATCGCCTAAAATGATGCATCGAGTTTTGTGGGGTGGGTATATAATACTTCCTACTCTTTCGTCAGCATCAAATCCCGCTTCTGGGAAGACTTCAAGACGCTCCAAACCATAAAGAATATTTTTAACTGTGTTTGCTCCTGCCTGTTCTGAAAAGTAGTTAGCTGAGATATAATCTTTAATACCTCTTAGCTGTTCTTGTACCGTTTCAGAGATAATAAGGCTATATGCGTTCTCGTTAAATTCCAAGGTTAGCCCTCACTTCATCAAGGCTGTAAGTTCTTCCATGTTCTAAATCGTCAAAGCTACGGGCAATTTCAGCACGCAACCCTGATAGAAGTTCTTCTCTTTCTTTATCTACTTGAGTTTCAAATGGCAAGGCTTTATTTTCTACAATGTGTTCCAAAAACAAGTTAAAACTGGCTGTCATATCAAGATTTTGTGCTGTGATAATAGCTTTAGCCTTCTCTAACAAGTCTCTGTTAGTCTTAAAGTTTACCTGTGTGTTTTTTTCTAAAACATTCATAGTAGTATCTCCTTTTAGACTATTATATCACTTTAAACTATACAGGTCTAGCTGCGTATAGATACTTATAGCTGTATGCTTAAAAGCTATTGTAAAATGTTAAAAAAAGCACTAAGGGAAAACGTCCCAAAGTGCTTAATATCAAGGCTCTAAAGCCTATCTGATTCAATAAAATATTACAACATTTTATTATCTTGCAATGATTAGGTACAGAAAAACAGGCCTAAGCCTGCTCTAAATCTAACTTGATTTTCTCCAAAACTATTAAATTCAAATAAGTTGATAAAACATAAAGAGTAACAAAAAAGGGCTTAAAATGATGAGTTCAGCAGGCAAGAAATCAGCACGGTCAAACGTGCTTTTTTTATTGCTGATAGATTCATTATACCACGTAGTATATAAAAGGCAAAAATAACCCATATCAAAAAGCACTTAGATTTCTCTAGGTGCTGGAATAGGCGGGACGGGAATTCCCCGCTTTTCAGATACCCAAAGGGTGCGTAGTTCCCGATGTTTCTCTACTTCTATTCTTTATCTATATTATACACCTTTTCTAGTCCTTTTCAACCACAAAAACCCCCACAAAAGGACAATCAATCGTGCTTTTTTATTACCTAATAATACTATCATACCACATCTGGAATACACACTCAATTATTAGCAATCCCCTTCGATTTGCAGTATAATGATGAAAAAGTGGGTTAATGTTGACGGTTCACCAAAAAGACTGGTTTGGCGAGTTTATGGAGGAGGGATTTATATGGATAGATCAAAAACGACATGGGAAATTGATGGATATTTATGGTTACATTGCCCTGTTTGCGGAACTGAAGTTATGGACTATGATATCTGTGACGTCTGTCGTTGGCATAATACTGGTATTATAAATATTGACGGTGGCCCAAATAAATTGACTCTAGCCGAAGCCAAAGAAGCTTACACAAGGAGAAAAATCGTAAAAATTCTAGAATTTGATACAGTATTGTTAAAAAACGGTCAAACGGCGACAATTGTCGAAAAGTTAAGTGAAGATACTTTTATTGCTGACATAGGAGATTCTCCGAAAGATTGGGATACCATAACAATTACAATCAATGATATTGAAAAAGTAGTGTATTGAAATAGCTAATATATTTGTATAGTGTTGGGAGTAACCTTAAATGAATAAGACTGGAAAAGAGAATTTAATCATTATTAACGGTAGCGAATATGTCCATTGTCCAGTATGTGGTACTGTTACCGCAGTGTATGATATCTGTGACGTTTGTCAGTGGCAAAATACAGGAGAAACTAATATAGATGGTGGTCCTAATAAAATGACACTTGCGGAGGCTAAAGAAGCGTATGTTAAGGGAATTCCAATAATATAACAGACTATAGTACCACGAAAGGAGAGACTGATGGAACTTAAAGAATTTAATAACAAGGTTGTCAGAATCACCGATATTGACGGCCAAATATTTAAAGGCGTAGCTCTTTACGAAGACAAAGATGTCCATGATGAAGAACTTGATGGGTTATCCGTTAATTTTGGAACCAGATGGATTAAACTCTTTGAAAATGAAATCAAGGAAATTGAAATTACTGATAAAATCAACCAGTACCTCATATAACTGAAATAGCTTTAATCTATCTATAAATCGTCTTGCGAATATCTTACGTCCTACATCATACAATCACTTATCTTCAAGTCTAAGTCTAGTCTCTGAATTGCTTTATCAAAATTTTTAATGCTTTTTAGCTTCTTTTCTACTTCGTCAGTGGTCAAGCTACTACTCCTTTATGATATAATTAGTTTAAAGAGAAGTGAGGTAGAAATGATAGTGTCGCTACGCAACTTCATAGTATGAGATGACGGGACAGGCACACCGTCCACTACTCTTGAGCGCTTAGATTTTTCTAAGTGCTTTTTTGCATTTTCTCGGCGTTCCCTCTTGGTTCAAGTCCATTCTCCATACTATTTGGTAAGGAATTAAGGCAAGTTATTGCTTTGCTTATCTGCTTATCATTTTGTAACTCAAAATGTGAGAAAAAGCTGAAACCCCTTGATATAGCCGTTTTTTGTCCCTTAATGATGAATTTTAAGAACTTTTTAGGAACTTTGTAGATTCTCGATAGCTTTTTCATAAAAGGAAGTAGCCTTTTTCTCATTGTCTTTGGATAGGTGACTATAGATATCCATAGTCATTGAAATTTTAGAATGGCCTAGCCGTGCTTGGATTTCTTTGTAAGGCAGGCCAGCATTAAGCAATAGACTAGCGTGGGTGTGTCGGAAAGCGTGGAAACTCAAACGAGGACAATCAGCCAGTTTTAAATGCTTTTCTAGTCTAAATCTAAGCGCCCCAGCTTCTCTATAGTTGTCAAAGGTATCAGAGAACACTTTTTCAAAAGTTACCCCTATCTCCCTACCTATTTGGGATTGTCTTGCTTTATAGAGCCGAAGCATGAGTACCGTTTTGGTATCAAGTGCTATTTCTCTAATGCTACTTTTACTTTTAGGGCTAGTGATTTCCTTGAGGGTGTTTAAAGTCTTGGTAACTGAAATGCTCCCGTTTTGTAGGTCAATATCAGACCATTTCAAGGCTAAACACTCACGAATACGCAAACCAGTTGCTAGAAGTGTCTTATATAACACCGTATCAGAGAAATTTTTGTAAGTGTTTGGCAACTGATCCAGATAATCTAAGAATTTTTTCAAATTATCGTCATCCAGATATTTCAGTTTTTTCCCTTCTTTGGGTTTGCGCCGTGGGACGATGATATCCCTAGCTGGATTTGAAGAAATGACTTGCAAGGAAACGGCATAGGATAATATTCGCTTATTTAAGGCATGGAGTTGGTTATATTGCTGATAACCTTTCCCTAGTTGATTGTAATCTATTGCCCACTGGTTTACCTGGTGCTGAATAATAGGGGGCGTCAGTTTATCCAGTTTGTAGTCTCCAAAGGCTGGTAGGAGATACTTTTTTATATTGTTTTTTGCGCCTATAAGGGTGCTATGTTTGACTGTATGGCAATAATTTTCTAGCCAGAGTTCCGTCAATTCCTGATAGGTGCTAACATTAACGGCTTTTATAACCGTTGAGCCGTTTTTTTCAAACTCTACCTTGGCTTGGATAGCCTTGCTTTTGAGCCTATTCTTAGTTCTGTCTGAAATAGTTGTCTTGACTTTCTTACCCGTTACGGTATCGATGCCAAGATAAACGCTGGAACGGTAAACTACTGATCCATCTTTCTTTTTGTACTCTGTAATCTTCATGGTTTTACTCCTTTTCCATCAGCAGGCAAGTAATTAGAAAAGGTTTTGAGTTTATACCATGCGAGGGGCTACGAGAAA
>NZ_KQ970291.1:52529-54430 GCF_001579035.1 Streptococcus mitis
CCCCTTATTTTCGATTTTAAGCAGTCAGACGGTAAATTGTACCAGAATAGAAAACAAGGCGAATATGGGGCTTATATGGGCTTGTTTGTGATGGGTGTTTTTGATATAATGTTTTCGCCCCCTCAATTTAGAGAAGGGAGGTGTTATATATGCTAGAGTTGTTTTCCCTTTTTCTAGCTCCGTTACTTGTTAACGTACTATCTGAGCTTTTCAAGCTATGGATAAAGAGACGTAGCAAGTAGCCTTTAACCCTTTAAGAGGGTAGCAAAAAACCCCATCGCTGTAACGGTGGGGCTTTTTAGTTACATATGCTAGAAGCACTGTTTTTCCCTTTATGCTTTCATTTTAGCATACAAGCCCCAATATTTCAAGAGTTTTATTTTTTTTGATATTGTTAGAGCACTTTAAGCGTTTCTAAAATGCTAAAGTGTTGAAAATCGTCTAAATTATACCGTATTATACTTCGTTAGAGAGTTATAGCCTGATGAGCGTGAGAAATGCCGTCAGTCGCTTTTTTAACTCCCTAATGGTATAATAGTAGTGTTTTTAGGAATCCAGATGGATTTTGTGGACTTTTTCTTGTTCCTTTCTCAAAGTCAGCCGTGTGCTGGCTTTTTTTCGTCCTAAAACTGTCCCTTCCGTGTTGTTTCGTAGTCCAGAGATTCTACTTTCTATTTGTCAATTTTGTCGTTTTTTGCACTTTAGTCTGTAAAATTGGCTTTCTATTCTTCAATTTCCTCCATTTTTACACAATAGACCTTAGAAATAGGGCTGCTATTGGCGGATATGGGGGATTTTTATAGAATCTTTTCAAAAACCATTGTAGCTTGGATACGGTCGCCACCGCCTAGTCCTTTGCTTCCACCATTGGCGGTTGTAATTGTATGCAGACGGTAGCCTTTTGCTACTTGGGTGTTAATGACGTTTTCTAATTCTGTCAAGTTTCCTGATCCAGTACCAAAAAATTTCTCTTTTAAGGTTACTTGAAGGACTACATAGTGTAAATCAGTAGCATTTGAGGCAGTTGAGTGAGTGCTAGCGTCTTTAATGTTATCAAAAAATCCCATGTGATTTCTCCTTTGTTTTAAATATTTTATTTTTTATTATCAAGTTTTAAAAAAGAAACAGCATCATTTTTAGCAAATTTTTTTGCAATCTCTCTTAATAAATCTCTCTCTTCTTCTTCAGAAAAAGAATAATTAAGAATTAATTCTAGCAAAAGGGGTTCCACTTCTTTTCTTAATGTTTGATACACATCAAAGTCTAAGTCCGTTTTGGAAAGTTGCATATAATCGAACTCTCTCCAAGAAGCAAACTCACGAGGAGTAGGAGTATATTCTTTGAATGGAGTTTCCGGATCATCACTATATCCTAGTAGATAAGCAACATTTACATTAAAGTAATCAGCTATCAATTGAGCTTTTTCTGGTTTGATTTGGCTTTTCCCGTTTTCCCAACGTTGTATGGTTCTATATGGTATTTTGATTTCTTTAGAAAATTCTACTTGAGTTAGTTTTTTGTCTTTTCTTAATTCCTTTAGTCTATTCATTTTATTATTACCTCGTAGCAATTATAACATTATACGCCACAATTTGGCAATTTTTTTAAAAAAATAATAAAAAAGCTTGACAAAGTATCATTAAGTGGTGTATCATTGATACGAAAACGCCACAATGTGGCGAAAAAGAAAGGAGAAACTTCATTGCTTATTACCTCAACACAAGCAAAAGCGATTCGCCGAAAGCAGGCAGACAAGAAATTGACTGCAAAGCAAGCAGGCGAGGAAATCGGAGTTACACAAGTTACCTATCGAAAAATCCGAGACGGTGGCGAAGTAAAGCCTAGCATTTATCAAAAAGCCATGCAGTGGCTTGCGGAAGATTATTAGAAAGGAGCGAACT
>NZ_KQ970291.1:54499-64006 GCF_001579035.1 Streptococcus mitis
AATCGCAATACTACTCTACATTTACAGATTTCTCATGTGGTGCTTTACCACTAGGGATTGATGAACGGATCCAGCTAACTATTTACTAGACTACCTTGCTTGCTACCTATGGCAGTATTAAGGAACTATTCTCCTGAAGTATATTTCATGCTTTACCTTGGTACTGTTTTAGGTGGCAAGCACTGACAAAAGAAGAAAGGAGCGAACCAATGGAACTGGTTTACATGGATGGCAAGAAAGAGCCGTATACTACGAGTGAAATCATCGCTGAATGTGCTGAAGTACAGCACCACACTATTACACGCTTAGTCAGAGACAATAAAGCTGATTTTGAAGCGTTGGGAATACTTGGATTTAAAATCCATAAATTAGATAAGAGAGGGCAACCTAAAAAATGCTATATTCTAAACGAACAACAGGCTACCTTGCTGATCACCTATCTAAAGAATACCGAACCTGTACGGCAATTTAAAATGAATCTAGTCAAAGCCTTTTTTGAAATGCGTGATGAACTTTCTAAACGTTATCTTCAAAGAGAACTGGAAAAGCCAAAGCGCAAGACCTTAACCGAATCTATCAAATCATGGGAGAAAGCACCCAAGCATGCCTATAGCACTCTTACAAACCTACTGCTAAAGGGAGCGACTGGGAAAAACAAGTCTCAACTCATGCAAGAGCGAGAAAGTGAAAACGGTATTGACAGTTTAACAAGCGCGGAACTAACAAACTACCAACGTTTGGAGGATATGGCAATAGCGATGATCAACTTGAATATGAGATATTCAGAAATTAAAGAACTAATTTTTAAAGCATAGGAGTATAGAAAATGGAAAATGATTTTAAGACAGTTACAAATGCTAAGGGAGTAGAAATTCCTAAGTATTTCAAGGATTTTAAAAAGCTAGTCGAGATGGACAGACAACTAGCCGAGTATCTTTGTATGAACTATGAGGATTTGGACAGTGAAGACCTGGGCGCATTTCTTGAAACGGTGGAGCAGGGATTCAGCTGGATTCTGGATCTTATCGAAAGTAAAGACTTGCTTTATAACCCCCATACAGGGAAAAAAGCGTGAAAAAAGACAACAAAAAAAGTCACTTGCGGAGAGTTTGGCGACCGAGGCAAGCGACAAGATTAAGAGTATAGATATTTTTTCTATACCTTGATTATAGCATAGAAAGACAAGGTATACAATGGGAAAACAACATCAAGCAGTAAAATTCAAAGATATTGCTGAAAAATTGTCCGAATTAGAGGGCAAAAATTTAGAAGAAATTGCTGGAGTATTAGGCTACCGCAACTTGGAGAGTTGTAGGGTCAATCTTTACAATCTGAGACAAAACAAGCGTCTAGGGTTTGAAGTAGAAAAAGGGGTGTACTCCAAGTTCGCACTCTTGGACGATTCGGTAAAAGAGGAACTGGAAGACAAGGAATTGTCAGACCGTGGGCGCTATTTGAAGAGCGTAGACCGCTACAAGGCTATGCTAAACGCCTTTTCTATCGCCTTTGATAGTACAGTCAAGGCGGAAACCAGACAAAAAGCAGAACATGACGGCTTGAAAGCCTTGGACAGAATCCCAGATAAGCACTACGCCCTACTTTATGACATGATGGAGGGTTAGGGATGGAAGCAAAAACTCACTTCGCTAGATTCATGCGTAGAGGCATGGAGTTAGCGAGGCAATTACATAGTAAAGAAATCCAACGTGATGAATTTGATAGAGCCTGGAAAAGATTAGGTGATCAAATCGAAAACGAAACGAAGAAAAACTAAGAAAACCGAAGTGCAGGCAAGCAATTAGAAAAGGTTTTGAAAAACGAGTGCTGACACGGCGACTATAAGCACTTGTTTAGCAAAAATGTGGGTCATTACCCACGAAACATCACTACATGCGTCAGCCAACTTGGGGCAAACGCCCAGCGTTTGGAGTGGTGGTAATCGTGTATAGGAAACAGGCAGAAAAGGAAAAATATGACAAAGGAAAATTTTGATATTTTAACTGATTATGAAGAACTTTGCGGAAGGTTGAAAGACATTTTGATAGTTTTAGGAATGACTAGTGTAGGAGAAGATTCTGAAAAGACAGCTACCATCAATGTAGTATCTCAAGCATTAGAAAGTCTAATTATAGAACATACAAAAAACACTAATAAATATAGAGAGGACATAGCATGAATGATTATTTCAAAGAATTTAAAAAAGACTTAGGACTTGTAGAGGAAAAGCTGGAGATTTTATCAGAGTGGCATAAGTCTAAGAATCATATTGGCGCAACGGAAATTGCTGAAGATTGTATTTCAGTAATTAGTGATCTATGGATAAGTTTTTATAAATTATCTGAAGCGTACAAGATGCAGGAAGCTAGTCATGAAGAATTTTATAATAAGAATGTTGAGAACTTACTGGGAGAATTAAAAAAATATGACGATGAGTGTGCAGAAATGTACAATAAGAAACCTGACTGGTTACTATTCAATTACTTAAATCAAGTAATAAGCGAAAACAAGTTAAGTAATGATATTACTCATGAGACTGCTTCAACTTGGACGTATTTACGAAGTTTAGTAGCGTCTGATTTACAAAAAAGAGGGCTTTTAAAATGAATGAACTAGATATAAGCAATACACAGGCGCTTATTTTTACCGTGCTTTTGATTGGCTTTCTCATTTACCTAAACCAACGAGACCGCAAAAAGAGCGTCCAAATTGAGCGAGAAAACAGGAAACTGGTAGAAAGACCTAGTGAGAGTTTAAGCCCTGACTATGGGCGATATATCCAACTTGCAGGTATTAAGCCGTGGAGGTGACGATATGTTTGAAAGGATGATTGAAGAAATTCAAATAAAAATATTAGAAGCCTTAGAACGTTACCTAAAAAGTCATGAGAAAATACCTCCCCGAATCATTGGATTGATTTCCGCAAAACGAGTACAGGAAGAATTAGATATAAAATACCTGACCTTACAAAAATGGGAAAGAATGGGCTTGAAGCGTTATCAACCTCCAGGAGACGATAGCAGAAAAGTTTATTACAAAGTGGACGAAATCCGTAAGTTTATGGGGGTGGGAGAATGAGAGTGATAGAGTTAACCTTGTCTAGTAACAAATTGGCCTTGTTTGGCTTTCTTAAGTCTACCCCTACCCAAGCTTGGAAGAATGGGAAACACTTCAAATTTATCTACTTTGAACCGATAGGCGAGGCGCTGACGGATTTTCACTATAAAGGTTTGTATGTGGCTGTCAAAGATGAAAAAGAGCAAGTGGAGGGTTGGAAATTAATTAGAGACTTGGAGATAGCTTTGGCCAGCTCTGACTTGCTGACGATTCTGAAAGAGTTAGAGGTAAACAAATTGACCGAGCAACGGCAGGGGCTTGGAGTGGAGTTGAAAGGCTGGGTTTTTGACCTGATTTGTAATGGCATTTATACCAGGTATGAGACTTCACTTTTTGTCCGCTTGCTATTTGTAAATGGCTACAGCTTTAGTCAGTTGGTGGACCTATTTTCAGCAATCGTCAAACGGAAAGACCTAGCCAGCTATTTCCTAGAAGTAGCGACAAAATTCTATAAGGAGGTGGCTTTTGAATAGTGAAGAAATTGTAAGTAAAATCATCGAAGAGAATCAGCAACAAATACCGCCTACCGTGGTAGACTTGACCCAAGCAAGGGAGACAAGTGAGGAAAACAATAGCCTAGATTTAACTCCTAAAACCAAAGGAAAAGGCTTTGTCATCACCTTGGACAATCTCAAGAAGATTTTGAGTGGGGATAGTAAGCTAAAAGGGGCGATACAGTACAACACTTTTACATATGAAATTGACGTTACCAAGTCTATTAAGTTAAATGGTAGAACCTTGAGCGGTACAATCGATGACCTGATTATCAGAGAGATTAGGGCATATATTGCTACCAAGTATAAGATGGATTATAAAAAAGGGGATATTGCTGATATCTTGGAAGTGGTGGCTGGAGAACATAGCTACAATCCCTTAAAAGACTATCTGGAATCTTGCGAAAGCGAGTATAAAGAGTTAGTAAATCAGCATGATCCCTTTGATATTTTAAGGCATTATCTCAATATCAAGGATGACGAATATAACCGTATTATCATGGACTTATTTTTCCGTGGAGCGGTTGCCAAGGTGTTTGATCCTACTGTTAAGTTTGACTTTGTGCTGGACTTGACTGGAAGGCAGGGAGTAGGAAAGACCCAATTTTTTGAGGGGCTTTTTACTCACAAGTATTTTACAACTGTTGAGACCTTCACAGACAAAGATGACAAGGCTAGAATGGTAAGAAACTGGTGTGTATTTGATGATGAGATGGTGGCCAGTAAAAAGGCTAGTTTTTCAGAATTGAAGAAATTCATCACAGAAACCAAGCTAGAGTTTAGACCGCCTTACGCTTCCAGTGATAGGCGACTCCCTAAGAGTTTTATCATTGTCAGAGCAACCAATGACCATGATTATTTGAACGACTTGACAGGAGAAAGGCGCTTTCTGGTTGCGGAAGTCCACAAGGACACCGCTTATAAAGGCAGGAAGTGGACAGAAAAAGACCGTAGAGCCTTTTGGGGTGCTATGGTGATGGCTTGGAGAGCTAACCAAGTCTTGAACCTGACAGACGAGCAAGAAAAGCTAGTAAATGAGGTTAGAAGCCGTTACAAGTTTGTTGATGAAACCCTTGAGGATTTGGAGCGCTATTTAGGCACTCCTTACCCAAAAAGAATGTATCAGTTCCCGATGACCGACAGGACGCGATACTATTATATCTACGACATGATGAACGAGGGATACTATAGAAATAACAGGGGCGGAACGGTTGAACTGGACACAGACACCTACGGCGAACTGGTAGACAGGGATAAGATGACCATTAACCTATTTTTTCAAGAGGTGTATTTGACGGACAAAGTACCGCCAAAGGATAAGGCTAAGGTTAAAAAGTACATGCAAAACCGAGACGGCTGGGAACATAGGCGATCAACAAGATTTGGTAAAAGTATTAAACCAGCTTACGTTAAAAAAATGTAGTCAGTGTAGTTTATTTTTAAAAAGTGACTACATTTTAAATAGGAAGAAAACCCTTGATACATAAGGGGTTAGAAATAAGTGTTGTTTTTTACTATTTTACTGACTACACCCCTAAACCCTTGGTATTATTGACTTTTATATAAAAATGTAGTTATTTTCTATTTATTAAAGAGTATATGAAGATAAGAGATAAAAGGCGTTTATTGTTTATTTTTTTGGGAGCAAGGTGACTACATGACTACGCAAGGCGAAAAGCCTTGGGACTGTAAGGCGGATAGCGTAGTCACTAGATATCCCAAAATGACTACACTTTTTGGAATCGTGAGGAATAGACCTAAAAGGAATGAAAATAGTAACTTAAATGAGTAACTTTTAAAACGGAAATCATACTTGTATTTTACATAATGAGAAAATGTAAATAGGAAATCATAAAAATAGCCCTCCCTCCTTGATAGACAAGGCGAGAAGGGAGGTCGCTTAAATTTAACAGAATAGAAGATATGTTAAATATAACAGTAGTGAAATGAGGTGAAAATGTTAGAAAAACCAAGGATAAGAAACGAGACAAAACAAATCAACGATGAATACAAAAAATACTTAACAAAGAATTGGAGAAGAAAATGAATGTAATTGAAAAAAACAAAAAGAAACTAGAAGAAGTACGGAACAAACAAGCGAAAGAATTAGCTGAAATCAGTGATCAGTTACCAATAATCGAATCTGAAATTAGTTCACAGTATGAAGAATTGGCTGCTGCTGAAGCCAACTTGGATGTTGAATCTTACACCAAAATTGAAGAAAAGATTTCCGTATTAAATAAAAAACGAGAAATGTACAAAAATCGTCTTAGTAACATTGAAAATAAGAATTATATTTCTAAAGAACAGACGCAAAGTATTGAGGATGAAATCCGTGATTTTATAAAAAAAGAAGATGATAGATTATTTAAAAATGCTAGTAGTCTTCTTAAAGAACTTGAAGATCTTTATACAGAATGCAATAATTTAAGAAATGAAGCTGAGAACACAATCTGTGACTTACAAACAAACTTTACCACTAAAGGTACTACAGGATTTAATTTTTATTCCTACGAAATCAGAGGCGAAAATCTTCGTGATGCAATGAATTGCTTCAAGGAGTTTGAAGCGTATAAATTGATTTTAAACTACAATAAAAAATAATAAAATCTTCAATAGAAATATAAATGTATAAGAAACTCATAGCTGAGAGTAGGGGGCATCCCCCCTCCCCCTCGGTGTTCCCGAACTACACGCCATCACTGTACATATTTTCTCGCGAGCGAGAAAGATAAAAAGGAGTAAATAGGATTGAATGAAACTACTGTAACTAGAAAATGCTCCAAGTGTCATGAGACTAAAGAATTATCTAGCGAAAACTTTTATAGGAAGCATTCGGACAAGATGGGCTTCTCAAAAGTTTGTAAGCTATGTAATAAAAAGAAAGACGCAGAGCGTTACCAAAAGAAAAAGGACAAGATATTGACCCAAAAGAAACGATACTATAGACGTCAGAAAGAGCGCCAAAATGAAAAAGGCGGTTTACTGGAAGGAGATGAAAAATAATGGAAGATATATTCCCAAGTCTACTCCAGAAAATCAAGGCAGAATTTGAAAAGGCTAGGCTAGATAGTGAGATTCTGGAAAAGTTGCTGGAAAAGCTAGAAGAGAATAAAGCTAATTATCTGGACGCTAATCAATACGCTATAGAAATTGGTGAAATACTCTCAAAGGTTTTAGGAGCTTACTTAAGTAATGAAAGCCTACCAGATGGTAAGATGTACTATAATATCGCTAAACGATTGCTGGAAGATGTTTTGGGTCGAAACTATGACCTTGTAAGCGAATATACTGAAAAAGTTCAAGAAGATTTAAACCTTAGGGCTAACCTTCGCATTCCTGCTCAAGTTCCTGAGTTGAATCAAGATAGGATTGACGGCTTAGTAAATCGTTTAGCTAGTGAAGACGATTTTGGAGCTGTAAAATGGTTGGTAGGTGAAACGATCGTTAATTTCACCCAAAGTATTGTAGATGATACGATTCAAAGAAATGTGGTATTTCAGTATAAAGCAGGACTTAGCCCTAAAATTACTAGGCGAACGGCTGGGAAGTGTTGTAAGTGGTGTCAAGAACTGGAGGGTAGTTATAAATATCCTTCCGTTCCCCATGATATTTACAGACGGCATAGTAATTGTAGATGCACCGTTGAATATTATCCGCAAGATGGTAGATTGCAGAATGTACATACCAGAAAATGGAGTAATATCAATCAAGAAGATGTGGAGCGTCGAAAACAGATAGGTATAGAGTCCGCTGAAGAACGTAAAAGAAAACGAGATGAAAGGATTGCCAAGTTTGGGAATCCTAAAAGAAGATTAAGATAGTCCTGAGGTATAGGAGTAGAAAGGTTGTCGTTAAAAATGGAGCTGGATAAGTTTAAAACGATGATGAACGTCAGAAAGCGGATGACTTACTTTCTGAGATTCCAGAGGATGGCAGGAAGTGAAAACCAGGTTACGATAGATGAAAAGTCTTGGAAACTTATCTTACCTGATCAGTGGAATTTGACTAGTAAGCATGAAAAAGTAATCAGAGAGGGTCTAGAAACATTTGTCCATGATATCAATAAGATAGAGAATGAACGTGCTAGAAAGTGTTTTATCATTCATTATTGCTACATGAGAAGACAGACGGCAAGTGAATGTGCTAAGATTGCTGGGGCTAGTTCAACTAGCTATCAGAGATACAAACAGATAGCTGTCTTAAACTTTGCTAGAATCCACGAGAACGGAGAACTAGAAGCCTATAAGTAGCTATCAGCGGAATGATTGCAGTCTAGGGCGCCCCGCTTTAGGGCGTCATCATATAAAACTCCATGAATCAGTTAGAAGCCCTTGGAAATGAATCTAGGGGCTTTTAGATTTCCGAATATATAGGTTGGCGATAGTGTGGTATAATGGTGCTAGGTAATAAAAAAGCACGTTTGACCGTGCTAGTTTCTTGCCTGCTGAACTCATCATATAGTATAGTGGCTCCTTTGTGGGGCTTTTTTTGTGAACATTTTTAGGAACTTTTAAAGAATTTAAAGAAAATATAAGGAAATGTGATTTTAAAGAAAATCAGCAATATAAAGGCTTTTGCTTACTAATGAAATATAAAAATCAAGCGGTAGCGGAATAAACATCAAATTTAAAATAACAGACTTAAACTTTTCTTATTTCCTCAATACCCAAACAATAAAACACTAGCAACTCGTTTAAACACACATTTCAAACATGCTGGTGTACCTAACATTGGTTTTCATGGTTTTCGCCATACTCACGCTAGTCTCTTGCTTAACTCTGGAATACCTTACAAGGAACTTCAGCACCGTCTAGGACATTCCCAATTATCTATGACCATGGATATATACAGTCACCTCTCAAAAGAGAATGACAAAAAAAGCAGTTTCGTTCTATGAAACTGCACTAAAAAGTTTATAACTGAACAAATAACTGAACAAACCCAGAAATCAACGTTTTAAGACAAAGCAAAAAGCCCACTGTTGTAGGCTTCTTACAATATAAAGTCTTATCTTAAAGCATTTTGTTGTAAAATTCAACGACAAGTGCTTCGTTGATTTCTGGGTTGATTTCGTCGCGTTCTGGCAAGCGAGTCAATGAACCTTCCAATTTTTCAGCGTCGAATGATACGAATGCTGGACGTCCAAGAGTAGCTTCTACTGCTTCAAGGATAGCTGGAACTTTCAATGATTTTTCACGAACTGAGATCACTTGACCTGGAGTTACGCGGTATGATGGGATATCAACGCGTTTTCCGTCAACAAGGATGTGACCGTGGTTTACGAATTGACGAGCTTGACGACGAGTAGTCGCAAGACCAAGACGGTAAACAACGTTATCCAAACGACGTTCCAAAAGAAGCATGAAGTTGAAACCTAGGATTCCACCTTTGATTTTTGTAGCTTGTACGAACAAGTTACGGAATTGTTTTTCACCTACACCGTAAGTGAAACGAAGTTTTTGTTTTTCAGCCAATTGCAAACCGTATTCTGACAATTTAGAACGGTTGTTTGGTCCGTGTTGTCCTGGTACGTAGTTACGACGTGCCAATTCTTTACCTGTACCTGTAAGTGAAAGGCCAAGGCGACGAGCTTGTTTCCAAGATGGTCCTGTATAACGTGACATGTAAATGTCCTCCTGATATAAATAATATTTCGGTGGAAATAGTCACTTAGAAAGCCCTGATTCGTGCAGATGCCCTTCGCCTAAACAGCCAAGGTTACTTATCATAAGACACCTGTTGACGAGCTTCATGCTTTCCTGCTGATATTTCACACAAAATTCATTTTACCATGAATGGCTAGATTTGTAAAGGGGTTTTAAGCTTTATTTTCACTGGGTATTAAGCGGGGTAATTTCTCAAAGTAACTTCCACTTGCCTGACCAAAGTGGAAATT
>NZ_KQ970291.1:64455-76355 GCF_001579035.1 Streptococcus mitis
CCTCGCTAAACAAGCTCAAAAACAGTACGAACAAACTCTTGTCGAAGCTCGTGAAGAAACTCCTCTCAATTCCAAGACCTTCTGGGAAATGGACAAAGTCATTTCTGATGGTGTTAAAAAGGGACAACACATCTATCATATCCTCAAAACTCATAACCTTGATGTCAGCTCCTCAACCGTCTATCGACACATCCAAAAAGGATACCTATCTATCGCTCCTATTGATCTAGCCAGAGCCGTTAAATTCAAAGAAAGAAGAAAAAGTAATCTCCCGTCCATTCCTAAAGAAGCTAAAAAAGGCCGTTCCTATGAGGATTTTCAAAACTATTTAGCACTTAACCAGTTGGACTCTTGGCTGGAAATGGATACGGTTATGGGCAGGATGGGAGGTAAAGCTCTACTCACCTTCAATCTATCTTTCTGTAACTTTATCTTCGTTAAACTTCTGGATAATAAAACTGCCCTTGAGGTTACCAAACACCTCTATGACATCAAGAACACTCTTCACCAAGCTGATAAAGATTTCTTCCAACTCTTCCCTGTCATCCTGACAGATAATGGTGGAGAGTTTGCCAGGGTTGATGACATCGAAATGGATGTGCGAGGAGAGAGTAAACTCTTCTTTTGTGACCCTAATCGCTCTGACCAGAAAGGGAGAATTGAGAAAAATCACACGCTGATTCGCGACATTCTACCTAAAGGAACTTCCTTTGATAATCTAACTCAAGAGGACATCAATCTCGTCTGTTCGCATGTCAACAGTGTCAAACGCGCTGCTTTAAATGGAAAGTCAGCCTATGAGCTCTTTGCATTTACCTATGGAGAAGAGATTCCTAAGCTTCTCGGCATTTCTAAAATACCTGCAGAAGACGTCTGTCAGTCGTCTAAATTACTCCAACATAAGTTATAAAAACTAACCTTTAACCCCATTCAAACGTCTCACACTAACTTCCACCATAGCGGAACTTAATCTGAAACGCTTTCAGATGAGGGGATTGTGTGCGCTCTTTTTTTCGATTCATTTTGGCTACAAAAGCGATAAAATCAAGCATGTTTAAAACCAGTGGAACTTACCCTGACACGGATTTCCACTGGTTTTTAGGATTTTTATCAGATTAACTTCTACTTGGATTAGCAGTGGAAGTTAGTTTGGGAATTTACCGGGTATTAAGCGGTAATTTAGCAAAACTTAGCAAAGATTATAATTGCTTTGGAAGTTATTTCTAGACTATATCAATTAAATCCATAAACAGATTTGGTGATTTGATAGACAACATTGGACAGTTTGCGAGCTGGCAAGACAGAATGTTTGGTCAAACGGCTCAACATGGTCTTGCGAATGGCCTGAAAGACTTCTGGATTTTCCTGCTGAATATAGGTCCACAGCTCCCGTTTTTTTGCCAGATGCTCCGCTGTTCCAGCTCGGTTGAGCAGGGCACTGGAAATCACCGTCGTGATTTCAATATGATTCAGCAGATATTCTCGCATTTTGGGGTGGCTCACTTGGGATAAATCAAGCTGGTCTACCAAGAGTCGATTGACCTTGAGTTGCTGGTCAATGCGCTTAATCATCACTTGCTCATTGACAGACTGGTCCTCACGCCCAATCAAATAACGATAGAAATCGACAGGCAGATAGTACATGGTCTTGACCTGCTGAAGGGGCGTAAAGACAAAAAGATTATCGACATAAAAAGTATGTTCAGGCAGTTGGAACTGGCTAGCACGCAACAAATCTGTCCGGTAAATCAGCGAGTGCATCATGATATACTGGCCTTTTGAGAAATTTCCGACCTGATCCCAGCCAAAAATCTGCTGGACAGGCAAGACTGACTCATAACTCATACTCTTCTTACGAGACTGACCTTCCTTTTCATAGACAAAATTGGTCACAAAGGCGTCAACCTCTTGACCCTTGCTCTCAAGTTCCTGCAAGGTTTCCAAAATTTTCAGGTAAGCACGAGGATCCACCCAGTCATCACTGTCAACTACTTTAAAATAGCGCCCAGAAGCCTCCGCCAAGCCGCGATTGACCGCACCACCATGACCCTTATTTTCCTGATAGATGGCTCTAACGATGTTAGGATACTTGTCGGCTAAACGCTCAGCGATTTCCTGAGTCTGATCCTGAGACCCGTCATTGATAATCAAAATCTCAACTTGCTCACCACCAATCACTAGCGACTCCACACAGTAATGAAGATAGGCTGCAGCATTATAGCTAGGAATGGCGATAGACAATAACTTCATAATCTGCTCCTTTAGGGGACTGATTTTTTCTTATACTCTTCGAAAATCTCTTCAAACCGCGTCAACGTCGCCTTGCCGTATATATGTTACTGACTTCGTCAGTTCTATCTGCAACCTCAAAACAGTGTTTTGAGCAGCCTGCGGCTAGTTTCCTAGTTTGATCTTTGATTTTCATTGAGTATTACTCTCTCTTGTCACTTCTTTCTATTCTACCATAAAGTCCAGCCTTTGAAGAACTTTTACTAGAATACAAGGGGGTCTATCTCTATTTGCCATCTTAGGCATCAAAAAAGAGGGAAGTTCCCTCTTTTACGAATTTAATGCTGCCAGGGTATCCAAATACTGGTTGTTGATGACTGCCAAAATATAGGTATCTGCCTTCAAAAGATCATCTGGTCCAAATTCAACATCCAATGGGGAATTTTCCTGCTCTCGGAAGCCCAAAATATTCAGATTGTATTTGCCACGGAGGTCTAATTCACTCAAACTTTGACCTGCCCAAGACTGAGGAATTTTCATCTCCACGATAGACACATTTTTATCCAACTGAAAGACATCAACACTATTATGGAAAAGAATGGTCTGTGCTAGGGACTGCCCCATTTCATACTCTGGCGAGATAACCGAGTCAGCTCCAATCTTTTCTAGCACTTTCTTAGCTGTATGGCTTTTGACCTTGGCAATAACAGTCGGTACCCCCAAACTCTTACAGTGCATAACCGCAAGCACACTCGACTCCAGATTTTCACCTGTCGCGACTACAACGGTATCGCAGGTATCAATCCCTGCTGATCTCAATAATTCTTCATCTGTGATGTCACCAATCACTCCACGCGCCAAAACTGGCTCAAACTGATTGATGCGCTCTGCGTGGTCATCAATAGCGATAATATTCATATCCTGCTTGGCTAGGGCAGCTAGAACACTGCTCCCAAAAATTCCCAAACCTAAAATTCCAATCGTACGATCTGACATGCTCTTTCCTTTCTTAACCAATACTAATATCTGCTTTCATATAGTGAATCATATCTTTCTTTTCTGGATGGTAATCTGCTAGACTGACCAGCAGGGTCAAGGGACCAATTCGTCCGATAAACATGAGAACCATAATCACACTTAGAGCTAATTTCCCTAAATCTGGAGTTAAATTTGCCGTCACTCCGACTGTTCCAAGAGCAGAAATGGTTTCAAATATGAGGTGGATAAAGGGAGGATTTCCCTTGGCTGTGATCCCTAATAAAATCAAGCCCAGCAAGAAGGTCATCAAAAAGATAATAAAGACACTAAAGGATTTTTGAACCGTTCGCGGCGCAATCGTCCGTCGAGCGACATTGGCATGAGGTAAGCCTAGAAGCTCACTTCGTGCAAAGACCAAAAGGACAAAAAATGTCGTAATCTTGAGCCCCCCAGCTGTTCCTCCTGGAGCCCCACCTAGAAACATCTGCAAGATATAAATCAATAAGGTAACAGGACGAGCCAGACTGTAATCAATTGTCCCAAAACCAGCCGTTCTCATGCTGACAGTTTGGAAAAAGCTGACCAAGACCTTATCTGCAACAGGGAGATTGCCAATCGTCCCTGCATTGTTCCATTCAAGAGCCAGACTGCTCACCGTCCCAAAAGCTAGTAGCCCCACCGTCAGTAATAAAACCAGTTTGGTGTGAAAATGCAGGCGCCCTTTTTTCTTTTTCCCTATATGCGTAGCAAGGTCAAACCAGACCATAAATCCAAGACCACCTGTGATAATCAAGCCTGCGATGACCAGATTGACCAAGGGATCAGTCTGAAAAGCAATCAAGCTCGTACTTCCAAAATTATCAAAACCTGCATTACAGAAGGCGGATATAGCTAGAAAAATAGCACTAAAGAGACCGCGCCCCCAGCCAAGTTGAGGAACAAAACGAAAACTGAGGAATAGAGCTCCCAAACCCTCAACCAAAAAAGTCGTGAGAAAAATAGAATAGACAAACTTTCTCAAAGATCGAGTCTCTCCATAACTAAAACTATCCTGAATAGTTGCACGGCTACGAAGACTAAGCTTTTGCTTGCTCTGGATATAGAAAACCCCAATAAAGGTCATGAGCCCCAGACCACCAATCTGAATCAAGAACATACAAATGAGCTGACCCCAAATATTGTAGGTGGCAGCGACAGGCTGAGTAAAAAGACCTGTCACACAGACCATGGATACGGTTGTAAAGAGATGGTCGAAATAAGTCGCTCGTGAGCTTTCAACTTGGACAAAAGGCAAGCTCAAAAGAAGAGAGCCTAGTAAAATGACCAAGGCAAAACTCAAAAAAATACGACGGGCAGGCGACAAACGAGATAAGCCTAGCTCTATTTTTTCCTTAGATAATTTGAATAACATACATCCATTGTACCATAAAAAGTAGGAGAGTAGCTATATCTGAAAGGCTATCTCAAGGCAGAGTTCCAAGGCCTTCTCAAAAGCTTGCGAACCCCAGTCACGACTATCGTACTGATCCAAGTCTGCTAAGGAATCAGCTGTAAACAACAACTCTCCCCAGAGAACCCCACGCAATTGAGCTACTGCCGCAAGCGCAGAACACTCCATCTCCACAACAGCACAGCCTTCCTCCTTGCGATAAGCTACCTTTTCAGCCGTTTCTCGGTAAAAACCGTCTGTCGTCCAGGTCATGACTTCTTCATAAGTAATCCCTCTGGCTTCCAAAACTTGCTCAATAGCAGCAATAGCCTCTGGCTGCATTTCCATATAACGAGAAGGTGCCACATAGTGGTAACTGGCTCCTTCATCTCGCAGAGCGCGAACAGGGACTAGAAAGGCATTTTCCTCTATATCGGCTAGCACACCACAGGTACCTGTGGAAATAATCTGCTCCACACCATAGCCAATCAACCAATCCATAAACTGGGCTGCTGGAGCTGAACCGACAGGAGCCTGAGCCAGACAAATCTCCTCGCCTTTGTAGTTGATGACGTAGACTGGATAGGTCTTGGTGGCAGAAACGAACTCACCAACACTGTCCGCCCCTACTTCCCTCGCATAGCGGTCAATCTCCTCACCTAAAAAAGCATAAACACACTTCTTGGGCAACTGCAAATCCAATCTCTCGTGATTGGGCATGATAACCGCCTGAGGATTGTCATCAAACTCTAAAATAGGAATCGCATGTTTCTGAATCATAGCCTGCCTCCTCTAATTTTGTACTATTGTATCAAAAATTGACGGAGTGTCAAGGAGTTGTCTTCAGCAATCCAGAAAGCTCCTCTTCCATGCATTTAAGAAATCGTTGCACTGCTGGAGAGGTCGGTTTCTGTTTTGGCAAAGCAAGTCCAAGTGAGACAAACCGTGGTGGGTTTAGAGGTAACTGGACTACATCTTCTTTCCAATCTTGTGCGACCATAGCCTGATTAAAACTCACTCCTAAACCTGCTTTTACTAACTGATAGGTAGTAAAGCCATCTTTTGTTGTAAAACGTGTTTTTAAATGTAAACCTTCTTGCTCGATTAGTCTGTCCTGATCCGTGTCTTGAGCAGGTAAGGTATGGATAAAATCCTCTGCTTCTAAATCCATTATCTCATATTTAACTTCTCTAGCCTTAGGATGATTTTTAGGGAGCCAAACAAGAAGTGGATCCCGATAGAGTTCTTTCCAACTATAATCCGTCTTGTCTTGAGGTTCTGCACATAAACAGATATCGACAGATTTTTCAGCCAACCACTTAGCTATTTCCTTATTCCCACCCTCCAACAACTTAATCTGTATATCGGGATAGCTTTCTGAAAAGACTTTTAAAAGACGAGGCATCCACATAGAGGATACACTAAAGTAGCAAGCAATCGTGATAGAACCACGGACGACTCCTTTTATATCATCACTCATCTCTTGCGCAATCTGACTAGATTCAACGATTTCCCTGAAATAGGGCAACATCAATTTCCCATTTTCAGTTAAACGAACTCCTTTTTTACTGCGGATAAACAAAGAAAATTCTAATTCCTCTTCCAAACTAGAAATCATTCTAGTGATTCCTGACTGAGTATAGTTGAGTTGTTCTGCTGCAGCTGAAAAAGAACCTGTTTCACTAGCAATTAGAACCGCCTGGCATTTACTTGCATCCATTTTTCACTCCTTTTCTTTTATCCATTCCATTTTATCATATTTGATATGATTTTTTGACGTTTGTGTAATGATTTTATTTCTTGTACAATAAATACATCAATCAAGAAAGAGGTCTCTTATGACAAACAAAAGCCTAAATTTTGCAAATGATTATCTTCAAGGAGCTCATCCTGCGATTCTCAAACGAATCATGGAAACCAACGAAATGGAAATGAGCGGATATGGGAGCGATTCGATTAGTGCCAGTGCTATTGAAAGCATACGAAAAGCCTGTGCTTGTCCGCAGGCAGCGGTTCATTTCCTTGTCGGTGGAACTCAAACCAATCAAGTCATGATTGACAGTCTCCTCCAATCTTACCAAGGGGTGATTGCTGCAAAAACTGGTCATATCAGTGTTCATGAGGCCGGTGCCATCGAATTTGGAGGGCACAAGGTACTCGAACTAGAGGGAACAGATGGAAAATTGACTGCCCAGCAAATCAAAGAAACTATTGAAGACTATTGGGCTGATAAAAATCATGAGCATATGGTCATGCCAGGAATGGTCTATCTCTCTCAACCAACTGAGCTTGGAACTCTTTATTCGAAAGCAGAATTAGAAGCTATTTCTCAGGTTTGTAAGGAAAAGAATGTTAAACTTTTCGTAGATGGTGCTCGCCTTGCTTACGCTCTTGCCTGTCCTGAAAATGATGTTAGTCTTGCTGATTTGTCTCGCTTATGCGACGCTTTCTATATCGGAGGTACCAAATGTGGCGCTCTTCTCGGAGAAGCAGTCGTTATTCCAAATCCGCAACTCCTTCCTCACATGACCACCATAATCAAACAACACGGTGCTCTTCTAGCTAAAGGAAGACTTCTCGGTATTCAATTTGACGAATTGTTTAAAGACAATCTCTATCAAATCATTGGCAAAGAGGCGATTTGCTACGCCAACCAAATTCGTCTAGCTTGTAAAAATGCTGGTCTCCCTCTTTATTTTGAAAATCCAACCAATCAGGTCTTTTGTATTGTGAATGATGAACAGATGAAAAAACTGTCTCAAAAAGTGAGTTTCTCTTACTGGGAAAAATACGACGATACCCATACCGTCATACGTTTTGCTACCGCCTGGTCTAGTCGAAAAGAAGATGTAGAGGCTCTGTGCAGCGTGATTAAAGACTTATAAATAAAAACAAAATCTACTTTTCCAGAATAAGATAGAAAGAAATTACCATGTAAAAAAGGATAGCAATTCTAATTGAATGCTATCCTTTTCTGTTTATCCTCGTCCGCCAGGGGCTGGACCGCCGCCTTGAGGACCTCCATTCGGACCGCCGCCTCCAGGCATAGAATTGACAATATCAGTTTGTTTTTCGCCGTTGATGTAAATATCCCCACCTGTATAGGTTGCTGTTCCATCAAAGTCAAAGCCTGATTGTCCTATCAATTTAATGGTTCCGCCTGTGACCGTGATATTCCCGTTTGAGTCAATTGGGTCTGTGTCCCCTTGACCGACTTCTACAGTTAGATTGCCACCTGTCATGGTAAAGTAAATGTCGCTTTGCTGGGCATTTTTATTAGCTGCATTGACTCCATCATCTGTCGAGTAGACATTGATATCACCACCATTGATCGTAATGGCTTTCCCTTCAATTCCTTCTGTGGAATTCTTGACGGTGTAAGTACCACTATCAATCACTAGATTTCCAGAAGCGTGAATACCATCATCGCCTGCTGTGACTGTTATGGTATTGTTCGCCAAATACATATTTCCAACAGTCATATCGTCATCATTGTCAACTTTGACACCATCTTCCTTGGCATCGATGGTCATGGTCGTACCAGTGATGTTAAGTTCATCATTGACATTAAAGGCATCGCCTACCGATGTAATGTTAAAAGTTCCACCTGTGATGTGGAGGGTGTCGTTAGCCTTGATAGCATTGCTTTTCTTGCCATCTACATTGAGAGTTCCTGAACCATTGATGGTCAAATCAATCTTAGAAAAGAGAGCGGCATTTGCCTTTTCATCACTGTTAGAGCTTGAGTCAGAGAGACTGTTTGTCGTTCCTTCTGCTAAAGTGAGGTAGACATGATCGGCTGATGTCGCTGAAATAGCCGCATCTGTGTTGGTCATGGTCGCGCCTTTGAGAACAAGTTTCACATCATCAGACTTATCAGCTGCAATTTTAATTTGCACTCCGTCAGACTGACCAGAAATGACATAGGTACCTGCTTTTGAGATAGTCACTGTTGAGCCAGAAACTGTCACACCGTCTCCAGAGACACTTGCAGATGAGCCTGACAATTCAATCTTAGAAGCAGTGCTTTCATCATAAGAAGTGTCGTAGTCCCTTTCTGTAAAGTAAGAAGATTGACTGTTTTTAGCTGAAGTTGTGATAGCAGTGGTATCTGCCGCTGCAGTTGTACTTGACTTGGTCGTTGACTGCCCACAAGCTGTCATCAAGGTCAAAGCTGTTAAACTGGTTAAGATTAGAGTCCATTTTTTTGATTTCATACCTTTTTCCTCGCCTTCATTTAGCTTGAGCTTAGTTTACAGGGGAATTCTGAAAAAAATCTGAACTTTTTCTGAAAGTTTTCTTAAATTCAGTTTCAGTTAAGTTATCTTTAACAAAGTTTTAGGAAAATTCCATAGACTAATTACAAGCAAGTTCAACTTGCCCAGACACATATATCTGCTAATAAGATAGAGTGCTGAAACAGTTTGATAAAGGAGGCAGGATTTATGAAACCAATTGAAACAAGCTTTAAACGAATTGAAACCAAATATGTCGTTGCCAAGGGCGACTTGGCTAATTTAATAGAGGACTTAAAAATATACCTCGTCGAGGATGATTATCCAACTTCGACCATTTCCAACATCTACTTTGATACAGAGCAATTTGATATGATTCAGGAGGATGGCCAAGGTACTAAGCGCAAAGAAAAGATTCGGATGCGAACCTATCTCAGTCAAGTCCAGCCTGATAGTCAGGTATTTTTAGAAATCAAATCCAAGGACAGGACTGGTGTCGGGCGAAAATATCGTCTCTTGTCGACTCCCCAGTCTATCACCCAGTTTATGACCAAAGGACAGCTGGATAGCAGCATCAAGGACCAAATGATGATTGAAAAAATCCAGCAACTCCAAGAGGAATATCAGCAAGCCATCATCCCTCGTATGTATATCTACTACGACCGCTTTTCTCTCAAGGAAAAGAAAGAAATTAGCGGTTTTCCCTACAATAAAATTCGTGTCACCATTGACCAAAATCTAACCTATCGTGATGAGAATGTCAGTTTATTTTCAGGAAAGGACGGTTTCCCTCTACTAAACGAGGACATTGTCATCATGGAAATTAAAGCTCCAGGTAGAAAACCCCAATGGCTACAAGATATTCTCGACCAATATGGACTGGTAGAGCAGAAATTTTCAAAATACAGCTGCGCCTACCACAAGTCTCAGGGGCTGGACTATAGCCCACGACCAAGCACAGAAAGTGTAGGTACTACTTATGTCTAATCTTTTCAACTCTATCTTCAACGACACAACTGCCACTGCCAATCCTATCCAGCTCTTTCTGGCTCTCTTGGTCAGCCTGATCTTAGGTTTGGCGCTGACAGTGGGCCTACAAACACCGTACTCTCTATACACGGGAATTTGCGGTTAGTTTGACCCTACTCCCCTGCTTGATGACTTTGGTCATCTTTCTGGTAAATGGCAGCTTAGGAACCTCTATCGCTGTTGCAGGAACCTTTAGCCTCATTCGTTTCCGTTCAGCCACCAGTGGCTCACGGGAACTAATTGCTATCTTCCTTGCCATGATTATCGGGCTGGCAGCAGGGACAGGCTACCTAGCTCTGGCTATTCTCTTCACTGTCTTTATCTTAGCAGTATGGCTTCTTTTAGAAAAGCAACAAAGCAAGAGCAACCACCAACGTCGCAGACTATTAACTATCACAATCGCCAACCAAGAAAAGCAACTCCAAACTATCCAATCTGGGCTATCACAATTCTGTACCGAGTTAGACCTCATCTCGATTGATACCAGCAATGATGGAGAACAAGTCACCACTGTCTACGAAGTGGATTTCAAGGCTCAAACCGATGATTTTCAAGTCATCCATTACCTCACTAAAGAACAAGATACTTACCAGGTTTCCCTGACCAAGAATGCCAAGAAGAGAAAGAATTTGTAGATCAGAATCTCTAAAAGAAACTGGATAAACACTCAATGTGAGAAGAAAAATCATAAGCGCAATCTATGACAAAGGCATGATAGCAACGTTTTTAAACATTTACTATCATGCCTTTTATATAGTAGAAACTCCACTCTTCATTTCACAACAAGTTCATAACGTGTATTACTTGTGAAGGTTTGACCGGCTTTGAGAATGACTTGATCTTTGAGGTCACTGTGAATAGCATCTGGTAAAGCTTGCGCTTCAAGGGCAATCCCATTGTGCTGTACCATTGGCCGACCTCCTATGATGACACTCTCATCCACAAAGTTTGCTGTGTAGACTACAAAACAAGGAGCCTCTGTCTTGAAAAGCAGGAAGCGACCTGAGTTTTGGTCATAAAGGAAACCAGCATTGTCATGACCTGCAGGAAGGGCAAATGGATGATCCAAACCAGATACCAGCTGGATTTGCTCATCTTCTTCTGCAAAGATGTCTTTCAATAAGGCACCATTGTAGATGTGTTTAACCACATCACGATTGGCATCTGGAGTTTTGGCAGGAACACCGTCGGGAGCGATTGGGTAAATGCCCTCTGTGTTTAGTTGGAAGACATGACGGTCAATCGTCTGCGTGAAATCACCAGACAAGTTGAAATAGCTGTGGTTGGTTGGATTGACCAGCGTATCCTGATCTGTCGTTACCTTGTAGCTGATTTCATAGGCACCAGTTTCTTCCAAGTAGTAACTGATCCAGATCTTGAGATTTCCAGGAAATCCTCCTGTCCCATCTGTACGCTCTGTGTAGAGGGTCAAGCCATGGTCGCTCACTTCGACTAGTTCAAACAAGCTCGAATCCCAACCGGTTGAACCACTATGGTTACAGTTGCTAGCATTGTTGACTTCAAGTTCATAGGTTTTGCCATTTAATTCAAAACTCGCACCTGCAATACGACCTGCCACGGGACCTACACTAGCTCCATGCTTGGGACTATTGCCTACATAGCTATCAAAGTCATCAAATCCCAAAATAACATTGGCAAAATTTCCAGCCTTATCAGGTGTGACATAACGCAAGATGGTCGCACCATAAGTCATAATCTCAAGCTGGTAGCCACCATCAGTCTCAAAGCGATAGGCCAAGACATTCTTGCCCTCAACATTTCCAAATACACGCTCTGTGTATGCTTTCATTCTCTTCTCCTTTTACTATTTCTCTCAAGCAAACAAACCATAGAAAGCCTACTGACAATCTATGGTTTACTTGTATGATTTACAAACTCCTTTATCAAGAATTCATAAACACTGTCGTATACTCAATGAAAATCAAAGAGCAAACTAGGAAGCTAGCCGCAGGCTGCTCAAAGCACTGCTTTGAGGTTGT
>NZ_KQ970291.1:76375-83877 GCF_001579035.1 Streptococcus mitis
AGATAGAACTGACGAAGTCAGCTCAAAACACTGTTTTGAGGTTGTGGATAGAACTGACAGAGTCAGTATCATATACCTACGGCAAGGCGACACTAGTATGGTTTAAAGAGATTTTCGAAGAGTATTACTTTTGATATTCGTGGATGATGACACCTTGTACCACACGGTTTACTGTACCTGTAGGAGACGGTGTATCAGGTTTATTTTCAACCTTGAGTGAAGTCAATAGGGCAAAGAGTTGAGCATAAACGATGTAAGGGAAGACACGATAAATATCATTCAAGACACCGCCACAACCAAGGACCACTTCTTTGACATTTTCAAGACCAAAGGCTTGATCACTCAAAAGCACAACACGACGAGCAATCTGATCACCTGCAACTTCACGAACCAAATCCAAATCATACTTACGAGTATAATCTGTCGTTGTACCAAAAACTAAAACGACTGTATCTTCGTTGATCAATGATTTTGGACCGTGACGGAAGCCGACTGGGCTTTCATACATGGTCGCCACTTGGCCAGCTGTCAATTCCAAAATCTTGAGCTGAGCTTCATGAGCAAGTCCAAAGAAAGAACCAGCTCCTAGATAGATGACACGGTTAAAGTCTAAATCAACAAGCTCTTTGACATCTTCTGCATTATCTAAAACTTTACGGGCAAGACTAGACACAACTTCAAAACGTTCAGCTTTCACAGCAAATTCTGTAGGATCAAAGACCAAGAGTGCTGTCAACATCATAGATGTAAAGCTAGAAGTCATGGCAAAGCCAGCATCATTAGAGGTAGCTGGTTGCAAAAGCAAGAGATTGCGGTCATCTCCATGAGCTTGAAGAGCCAATTTACCATCTGCCGCACAAGTAATCGTCACTTGATAAAGCTCATCTACCAAGGCTTTGGCCAAATCAACAGTCGCCACACTTTCAGGCGAGTTCCCACTGCGAGCAAAGGATACAAGGACAGTCGCCACATCTTTTTTCAAATAAGTTTCTGGATTGGCAACGATATCGGTGGTCGCAATAGCATTGAAATTCCATTTGCGTTCGTCGTAGACTTCCTTAAAGTAAGGTACCAAGGTATCTCCCACATAAGCAGAAGTCCCAGCACCTGTCAAAATAACCTTGATATAGTCATGTTTATCAGCAATCCCTTGTAGGAAGGCTGCAATTTCTTCACGTTTTGCTTGATAAGATTCAAAAGCTTCTTTCCATACATCTGGTTGTTGGTAGATTTCACGTGTAGTGATTTCTGCACCCAATTCAATCAAGTCTTCTTTTGTATAATGTAGCATTGAGTTCCTCTTTTTCTATTAAAGATGGGAATGGGAGTAAGCCCCATTCCCATGTATATTCTATATAAAATGCTCTAAGTCACATCTTATTCATCTTCGTCATCATCGAAGCCCGCTAACAGGTCATTAACTTTCACAATGCTTTCTGCAGCACGGTTCTTGTAGTCCGCATCTGCGCCTGTAAGGCTAGCATTGATAAATTCAATCACCATCGGAAGATTCATCCCTGCATAAAGTTCGATGTCACGACCTTCCATGATCAAACGACTGACCACGTTACAAGGTGTCCCACCGAGAAGATCCGCAAAGACTAGGAAATCATCCAACCCTTCAATAGCAGCTTCAAATTTTGCAGTAAAGTCTTCTGGGCCATCTTCTGGAAGAAGAGCCACTGTGTAAATGTTGTCTTGTGGGCCCATAATCATTTCTGTGCTACCTTTAAGCTCCTCACAGAAGCGACCATGGCTCACCAAAATTAATGATTTGGTCATAAGGAATTACATTCCAAATGCAAAGTGACCAAGGGCAGAAAGACCTACTGCAAGAGCGATAATGATACCGATAGCTTTAGTAGAAGTCATACCTTTCTTACCAAGCAACCAGAAGATAAAGGCAGTAAAGATTGCTGGAAGCAAACGTGGGAAGATTTGGTTCAAGATGTCTTGGAAATCAATCATCTTTTCACCGATTGGCAACTTGTAAGAAATTTCAAAGTTGATCATTGTTGCTACAAGAGCACCCATCATGAAGACACCAAGTACAGATGCAGCGTCAATCAAAGCTGTCAAGGTACTTTGCATGTTGTTGATAAGGTTAACCCCTTCTTTGTAAGCAAATTCCAACTGTTTCCAACGGAAGATGTCATAAGCAACTGCAACTGCAATCCAAAGGAAGATACCCCAAGGTTGGCCAGCGATAGCCATAGTTGCTGCGACTGACCCCATGATAGCAGGTACAAGTGAACCAAAGATTGTATCTCCAAGAGGAGCGAATGGCCCCATCAAACCTGTCTTGATACCGTTAACGGCGTCTTTTGAACCCACACCATCTTTTTCTTCCATGGCAAGGTCAAAACCAGCGATAATGGTATGGAAGAATGGTGAAGTATTGAAGAATTGAGTATGAACTTTCATCATTTCTTTCAATTCAGGAGTGCCATCCCCATACATTTTACGCAATTGAGGCAAGATCATGTAAAGGTAACCAGAGGCTTGCATACGTTCGTAGTTCCAACCTAATTGGAAAGTAAACAAGCTACGTTTGTTGATTTGATTAAAATCTTCTTTTGTAAGTTTGTAATTAGAATTCGTCATCTTCGATTTCCCCACTTTCTGATGGTGTAGAAGGTGCTGCTACAGCTACTTTTTGGCTATTTTTGAAGTGAAGCACTGCAAGGAAGATACCTACGATAGAAATACCAATCATAGACAAACCTTTGAAGTTGTTCACGAAACCAATTTTTTCAGCAACTTCAGCAGGAAGAGTACCTACGATACCAGCAACAGCGCCACCAAGACCTGTTACATATGAGTAAAGAACAGTCAACATAGCTGTCAAACCGAATCCCATAGCAAGGTAGTGAAGGTTACGTTTAACTGGAAGGTAACGAAGCAAGATTGCAAATCCAAGACCTGGAAGCATACGTCCTGCAAGTGTCAAACCATCTGCAATCCATTGGTATTCTGTCACTAAGTCTACTACATGTTGCACAAAGGCACCACCAAAAGCAAGGGCAAAGAAGACTGGAAGGGCACGAGATAGAGCCCAAGGAATCGCACCAAGCAAGTAGTTGCGTTCAATACCTTTATAGTCAAAGCGTTCGATTGCAGCATCCACACGGTGAGCGAAGAAGGTAGTAGTCATACGACCAAGAACGTCGAAGTATGTCAAGAGAGCTGCTACTGGTACAGCGATTGTAGTAATTGCAAGCGGTGCATCAATTCCTTGTGAAACAGAGAAGGCTGTCGCAAGAACCGCACCAGAAGTTGCGTCGATACGAGAAGCACCACCGAAAGTACCAACCCCAAGAACGAACAGTTGCAAGTTACCACCGATAAGCAAACCAGTAGTCACATCTCCCATGATTAAACCAGTAATGAAACCAGCAAATACAGGGGAACCTGCAGATGAAACGATCGTCAACTCATCACAGATTTGATAAGCTGAGTACAAAGTGAGAAGTAAAATTTGCCACCATTGTATCATAACAATGACCTCCTAAAAATTTTTTCCTATTTTAATAAGCTCAAAAAGTCTGAAATTGGATCATTTGGAACCATTTGAGCAGTAAGTTTAACACCTTTTTCTGCCAGTTTGTGGAAATCTTCCACATCCTTGTCTACTACGTTGATAGAACGTGTAATAGAACGAGTTTCTGGTGTTTGAGACATATTCCCAACATTGAGGGTTTCAAGTGGTACACCTGCTTCGACCAAGCCAAGGAAGCGGTCTGGTTTACGAGCCACGATAAAGAGACGTTGGCTATCGTACTTACCAGCAAGAATATTGGCTGCCGCTTTTTCAATTGGCAAAATACTCAATTTCACACCTGGTGGTGTCGCAAGTTTCAAACCACTCTTTTCAATATCGTTGTTGACAACTTCGTCGTCTACAACCATAATGCGTGAAACATTTAGTTTTCCAGCCCAAAGATTGGCTACTTGTCCGTGGATCAAACGTCCATCGATACGGCATCCTACAATTGTCATAAGTTTTCCCCCTTTATGTGTTTTAGTGTAGGTTTACGAGTTAAATGAATCTCTTCTTTATATTGACCTTCTGTTTCAAAGATAATGATGCGGTTGGCACCTTCCTTGAGATAGCTATGAGGGATATAAAGTGAGAGAGTTGGGCCGACGTTCCAAAAACGTCCTAGATTCTGCCCATTGACAAAGGCAACTCCCTTACCAAACTCAGACAAGTCTAGGTAAGTATCTTTTGGCTCTTGGACTGTAAAGTCATAAGCGTAAAAGGCTGGTTGTCCTTGAGTCCATCCTTTTGAAAAATCAATTTTCTCAGGATTGTCTAGTGGGAGTGGATAGTGTTTCCAGTTTAGTAAGAAATGCAAATCCTTACAAACCCCTGTCCGAATTCCCTTACGTTGCGTATCCGCTAAGAACTTGTGACCGTAGTTGACACGCCCCATATTTTCTATCAATATGTCAATCCTAGATAACGCTTTCTTTTGACCTTGATAAAAAATATCTTCCCCAATCTCTGTCTGATATTGGGTTTTAATCCACTGACCATCGACATAAAGCTGAGCCCTATCTCGACCGTCAATGATACGAAGTCTTTCTTCTTCTGCATCCCAGTTTGTTTCTGTTCGATAGAGTAGGTAGCCATAGCTTTGTCCCAACTCCTCCATCTTTTGAGGATAGAGACTTTCTATCGGACTGGACAAGCTATCTAAGGTTTCAAATAAGGAAACTTTTTCAACTAGTGGAATAGCATCCAACTCCATACTCTCTTTGTAGAGTGGTTCTAACTGCGGATACTCTGGGAAATGGGTTGCCATCATCTTCTTTACTACCAGATATTTGGCAGTTGGATTTCCTTCTTCATCCAGAAGGGCATCATAATCATAAGATGTAACTTGTGGCAGGTCCAAAGTCCCTCGAGCCGAACAACCATTCATGAAGCCAAAGTTTGTACCACCGTGGAACATGTAAAGATTGATAGAGCCTTGCTCCAAAACTTCTCGAACTGCATCTGCTAATTCTTTTGGATCCCGTGTGATAATCGGTTCTTTCCAACGATTAAACCAACCATCCCAGAACTCCATACACATGAGCGGCCATTTTTTGCCATGTTCATCAAAGAATTCCTGCATCTGTGAAAAGTTGTAAGGTGCCTTAGAACCAAAGTTTCCTGTTACAAAGAGGTCATCTTCGATTAAGGTTCCAGCTTTCAGAGTAGCTCGCCATGGACCATCTGATGTAAAGAGGGGACAGGTTACGCCACGCTCTTCCATCAACTGTCGAATCGCTCTCAGATAAGCCTTATCTTCTCCGTAAGAACCATACTCATTTTCAACCTGCATCATGAGGATATTGCCACCATTGTCCAACAGATGTGGAACCAGTCGTGGCAAGAGCTGGTCATAATAGTGACCGACAGCTTCAATATAAGCAGGATCTGAGGAACGAATCCTCATATCCTTGGTTAAGAGCCAGGCTGGTAAACCACCGAATTCCCACTCCGCACAGATGAAGGGTGACGGACGAACGATAGCGTAGAGACCCAAATCTTGTGCTGTCTGAAGAAACCTCTCCAAATCCAGAGCCCCTTCAAAGTTAAACTCGCCCTCACGAGGCTCGTGTAAATTCCAAGCAACATAAGTCTCTACCGTATTAAAGCCAAGAGCCTTCAAGTTATAGAGCGAATGATACCAATCTTCTGGAGGAACCCTAAAATAATGAATGGCGCCAGATAAAATCTTAAATGATTTTCCATCGAGATAGAAATCATCTCGTATCTCAAATCGTGTCATAAAACTACCTTCTGACCGCGAAAGTTTACGCTTTCATTTGTTGTTATGGTAATTATAAACCAATCTGTTTGAATTGTCAATAGAAATTGTCGGAATATTTGCTAGAATTTTACTATTATACACACGTTCAATTAGTTTCAAACATTTTCAGACCCATTTCAAACGCTCTTTAAATTCGGAATAGAGAACCTAAAATAATTTTGTATAAAATACATTTATAAAATACGTGAAATGCCTATGTAGCTTAATTTTTCAAACTATTATTCTAATTTTTTATTCAAAAGACTACTATTTTTTTCGCTTTTATGGTAAAATTTTCTATGGAGAAGGAAAATAGAGGTAAAAATATGGCAATTCCCAAATATCAATACATAAAAGACGAATTAAAAAATAAAATCATCTCTGGGCAGTTTAGCAGTGGAGATAAATTTTACACTGAAGCAGAGCTCATTTCAATGTACGATGTCAGTTCTATCACAGTTGTCCGCGCCTTAAACGACCTTGCTAAAGATGGCTATATTGTCCGCCAACAAGGAAAAGGAACCTTCGTTTCACGTGCACGCAAACACAAGCTTGTAGAGTTTTCAGATATTGAACTCTTTAATGCTAAAGATGATAAGGTAACTGTTCTTTCAATTGAACGCGGAAACAAGCTCGTTTACTTGGAAAAATTGGGTCTACGCGGCGATCAATTCTACTACAAGATTGAACGTGTCCGCGAATCAAACGGTGTCGTTTATATCTACCATACATCCTACATCCCAGAACAATATATCAACGCAAATTATCCAAACCTTGAATACTATAGTTCTATCTATAACCGTTTCAAGTTAGACTACCACATTCACATGAATGATGAACACTTTGAAGAAATCAACGAAATAGTCTTTCCAACTCCAGAACATGCGGCTTCAGTCCTCGGAGTCGATGAACAATTCCCTACTGTCCTACAAACTAAAATTACCAAACTCGAATCAACTGGTCAAGTTTTAGGATACAGTGAAACTTACAAACGATCTGATTATTACAAGATTAAATTCATCTCATGTGACCGTGATCACTAAGAAGAAAGCCTGAGCCTAATCGCTTGGGCTTTTTCTATGCTTATTATATAACATAGTAGATTGAAATAAAATATGGATAAATCGATTAGGAAATTTAAAGGAATTTCTAGTAATATTTTAGAAGTCACAGTATACTATTCTATATTCAACATATTATAAAATATTGGTTATTTTTTCAAAAGCACTTTAATAAAAAAGAAAAAATCGAAGTTCTGCTACTCCTATAAATGGAGTAATAGAAATTCGATTTTTTCTAATTATCCTAATCCAAGACGTTCAAAAATATCATCCACCCGTTTGGTATAGTAAAGAGGGTTAAAAATCTCATCGATTTCCTCTTGTGTGAGGCGTGATGTCACCTCTGGATCTGCTTCTAGCAATGGTTTGAAGTCTACTTGATTGTCCCAAGAATAGGCTGTTTTTGGTTGTACCAAGTCATAGGCTTGCTCACGGGTCATGCCTTTTTCAATCAAGGTCAACATGGCACGTTGGCTAAAGATGATTTTTTAAATTATTAAACTCCTATCATCTTATTTTGAATAATTTTGAATCCACGAAATCAACATACCCGAAGTCATCAAGTAAGATAGTACTGAAAAAACAATAATCATTATAATTAATAAAAATTGCGACTCTAAAAATGATGTATTATATA
>NZ_KQ970291.1:84253-88255 GCF_001579035.1 Streptococcus mitis
ATATATAATCCTTTTTATAAACTCAGGTACTTTTCTTTTTCTTGCAAAATGAATCAATAAGTTTCTAAACATCATAAAATATGCTATAAATTGTTGTGCAACTGCAATCAATAAACCAAATATTATATAAATACTGCTAATAAACCTGCTATCAGTTACAGTTGCTGACATTCCTTCAGAAATTGTTAGTAGATTAATTCCATAATAAATAGTAAGTATAGATATAGGGATTGAATAGAAAAGATAAATTAATGTAGATTTTTGAATACGCCAACTAATTGCAATAAGAAACAAAATTATAATTGAAGTCAGCAGAGGAATTAAACCATACCATTTTAAAACAAGCGAAATTTCATTTATATACTTCATAAACATATAAACAATACCACTAATAAGTACTAAATAGAAGATAATCATCCCCAAAAAATCAGAATCGCTCATATTTTTGTTATATTGAGTAGGCTTAGTTTTCTTTCTTTTAAGTTGAAAATCCTCTCCTGGAATATATGCAGGAGTTGGAATTATTTTTGTATTCTCAGAAATTTCTAATGAGTTGTTGTTAAAAAAGTGTGATAATTTATTAATCCACCCAGAAAATCTTGAACCTATCCGTGGTAGTTTAGGTAATGTTTTTCTAAGAACTAGCATAACAACACTTACAATTAATGATTGAATTATACATCCGGTGTGGTTCTAATTACATTACTCAACCAATCTAGTACATTGTCCACGTTCATTACCTTTACTCTCCTAAACCAAGACGTTCAAAGATATCATCCACTCGTTTGGTGTAGTAAAGAGGGTTGAAGATTTCGTCGATTTCTTCTTGAGTGAGGCGAGAAGTTACCTCTGGATCTGCTTCGAGAAGCGGTTTAAAGTCTACTTGATTATCCCAAGAGTAGGCTGTTTTTGGTTGTACCAAGTCATAGGCTTGCTCACGGGTCATGCCTTTTTCAATTAAGGTCAACATAGCACGTTGGCTAAAGATAAGACCAAACGTAGAATTCATATTGCGGATCATGTTTTCTGGGAAGACTGTCAAATTCTTGACAATATTTCCAAAGCGGTTGAGCATGTAGTCAATCAAGATAGTTGTATCTGGTGTGATGATGCGCTCAGCTGATGAGTGAGAGATATCACGCTCATGCCAAAGAGCTACGTTTTCATAAGCCGTAATCATGTGACCACGGATGACACGCGCTAGACCTGTCATGTTCTCAGAACCGATAGGGTTGCGTTTGTGAGGCATTGCAGATGAACCTTTTTGCCCTTTAGCAAAGAATTCTTCCACTTCGCGTTGTTCTGATTTTTGCAAACCACGAATCTCAGTCGCCATACGCTCGATAGAAGTCGCGATGCTGGCAAGAACCGCAAAGTACTCAGCGTGAAGGTCACGAGGAAGCACTTGTGTAGAGATTTCTTGGGCACGGATACCCAATTTGTCGCAGACGTATTGCTCTACGAATGGTGGGATGTTGGCAAAGTTACCAACCGCACCAGAAATCTTACCAGCTTCCACACCAGCAGCCGCATGCTCGAAACGCTCGATATTGCGCTTCATTTCACTGTACCAAGTCGCCAATTTAAGACCAAAAGTTGTCGGCTCAGCATGCACCCCGTGGGTACGCCCCATCATGATAGTGAACTTGTGCTCCTTGGCCTTGTCAGCGATGATGTTGGTGAAGTTTTCAAGGTCACGACGTATGATGTCGTTGGCCTGCTTGTAGAGGTAACCGTAGGCCGTGTCCACCACGTCAGTTGATGTCAAACCATAATGGACCCACTTGCGCTCTTCGCCAAGCGTTTCAGAAACCGCACGTGTGAAGGCAACCACATCGTGACGAGTCTCCTGCTCAATCTCCAAAATACGGTCGATGTCAAAGTCCGCTTTTTCACGAATCAAAGCTACATCTTCCTTAGGGATTTCCCCCAACTCAGCCCATGCCTCGTCAGCCAAGATTTCCACCTCAAGCCAAGCACGGTATTTATTTTCTTCACTCCAAATATTCGCCATCTCAGGGCGAGAGTAACGGTCGATCATGTTGTTTCTCCTTTTGATATTTAAATATAGTGTTGTTTAAAACAAGTTCATTTTTACTTTCTTCGAAAGGTAGTGACCAATTTTCAAATCGTCCCATTAGGTTAACTTCAATATTGCAACCATTAGGTGGGATAAAGTTATAGTTAGGACTGATATAATATCCATACTGTGCTATCTCACTAGCTTGAATAGAACGTATAGTTTCAATTCCAGATGTCCTATAAGATATATAATCAAATATCTTCTCTATTCCACTATGCCAGATTATCTTTTGGAAATCAAAATAATTTACAATCCATGTGTCAATCAAATCATTTCTATTCCTATCTTTAAAATAATCTATTGCCATTTCAGATAATTTATAGTAATCATCTAATGTTACGACTACCTTATATATTTTTTTAGATTTTATATTTTCAATTCTAAGTCGCTCAGTACTTCCCTTTTTATCAGTGAATATTGCAATTTCATTATTAAGGATATATTGTTTAGCTCTCTCAGCTTGTTCAGAAGCTGCCAATACCACTTTTTTAAACAGCTGCTGGCGACGCTCCTCTGACATTTTTTGATTAAACGGAATCTCTTTAAAATCCCTAGCCTTGCATTCTATTAATAGGATATTGTTACCTGAAATAACAATGAAATCTTGTTCTTCTTTTTTACTAGTTTTTAAATATAAAGATTGATAAACATTATCAGCATCAAAATAATTTTCCAAAATAGTTTTTAATTCCTTCTCTAATATGTCTCCTTTATTGTTTGAAGAAGAAATTAGTTTTTGTTCAATACTAGATAGAATATGTTCTGATGCAGGTAAAAAATATGTCAAATTCCTTTTAATCCCAATAGAACCCCCTAATATTTGTATAGAAGAGGTCAAATATCTTACCTCCATATTCTTTGAAGTAGCCATAAATAATTTACTATAATCAATACCCCCAAAGATTTCATCCAACTCTCTATCTGAAAATTGGCTACAACTACACACTAATCCATCTAGGCGAAATTTAACATTACAGATTATATATAATAACTTGTCAAAATTTTCGTAAATTGAAAATCCATATTGTTTTCTTGCTTCATTATCAAACATCCTACATATTTCATAATACTCCCAAAGTTCTTTTCGAAAATTAAAATGGTAGCTTAGATAACTTTGTAAACTATCGCTCCTTCTATCTTGTATTGACTGTTCCACTTGGTTATTAGATATATTATTTTGAAGGGCATTTATGAATAAAAGGAAAATTTCAATTTCATCTGAAGTAACTACATCCTTCTTTGACTCGCCGTTATACTTCAATAATATATATACATATAACTGAACCATAAGTTTCAGTGAAAATTGTGAATTTGATTCTCGCTTTCTTTGAATAATAGCTAAATTCATCACAGTATTTAATTTATTTATTGAATAATAAATATTATAGTACTTTAAAATATAATTCAGAATATCATCAATATTACTAAGTTGGTATATCTCTTTCTCTATGTCCTCTAGACTTTTAGGATACCTTTCTTGACTCCTAATCCTTCTTTTAAAGTTTTCAAATATCTTTACAATGCTTCTATAAAAAATTTTCACTAACTCATAACACTTACTGTATTTCACTTAAAACATCCACTTCTATAGCTAATAATAAATAATACAATATACTTTTGAAAACGATATTCAATAACAAGTGCAGATTCTCCTATAACAATATAAATACTGATCAATGAGCCTCTTATACTTAACTATAAAATTCTATTTCTCCAGTACTTACAACTCTCTTTTTGTGCAAGTTTATTGATATTTATTTGAATTGCAACCATACACTATTAATAAATACTCACTTCATTGTAGTAAGTTTGTTATTAAAAAGCTAAAGGCCTAAAGCAGTCTTCCTCGTCTCTTCAAATCTATGATAATCAGCGTCAAGCAAAAACCGCCCCAACTCAAAAATAACCCCTGAATAGAA
>NZ_KQ970291.1:88275-98172 GCF_001579035.1 Streptococcus mitis
AATCAGCGTCAAGCAAAAACCGCCCCAACTCAAAAATAACCCCTGAATAGAAAATTACTTTTTTATTATAATCTAAGCTAATAATTAAATGACCTTCTTTATTTCTATAATCTTTTCCATCAAAGTAAACATGATCATATAAAACAGAATAATCCCTCACTTCTTTAATAACAGTATTTCCTTTATTAATCATTCTTGCCGCAAACTGCGAATGATTAGCTCCATTACAAATCGCAATATCCATTGGATATACATAGTGATTCTCTATATTGTAACTGTAGCGATCCCCATCAAAAGGATTTTGATTATTTATTGTATCGAGATTACTTATTATTCTGTTCGAATTCCATGGATTTAACAAAATAGGCAACTCCTTCACCATTATTTCAATCGGTTCTTGCTCTCGAATTGTTTTGTTTTTATAATATTTCGCATCATCCGGATGTATGCTTCGGCAGATAATCTCATTAATAGTTAAATCTATTTCGTATACAATTTCGTTATAAATTTCTTCAATCAAAGAATTATCTTGTGCTTCATGATTAGTTTCAACTGCTTGAATAGCCTCATCAAAATTTAGATACTCAACCACAACCATCAACAGATTTTGAGCTGTTCTCACTCTGTCTTCATTTTTACTACAGCCTTCAACCATATTCATATAGTTTGTAAATTTATTTTTATAACCTTTATAATCAATCACACTTTTTGATCTTTGTATACTGCTAAATAATTTTCTTAAGAAATTTAACATTATTTCCTCCTAGATACTATAAATCTCCGTTTACTTCTCATTATCTAGTTTGTAGTGCTTTTCCCAAATCAAGGAAATACTGTTTTTTTGTTTTTTAAATAGAACCAAGCAAATGATGTCAGTAGGATATTTTTAACAGTAATATCTTCTGTAAAATCCAGAACCGTTTGTCCATCCTTATAATCAAATCGTCCTAGCCAAGTTCCTTGGAGATTTTTATTTTCAAACTCAAGTTCCCAACGCTTATGTAAGTCAACCTTTTTTACCTTAAAATTGTCTGGATACCATTTTTAGTGTATTCAATAAAGTGACTGTCATCTATTTTTTCAAACCGACCAGGAAAAACTCGCTTTCCTATTAGATTTTACCACTATTCCTACTCTTAATTATCAACACTATTTTTACGAATAGTTTGATACTAAATCAACATAGATGTGGTACATACGCCAGTTGCTACATGAATGGAATCCTGAGCTCTTTTTTCATTGATATATCCCACATTCCATAAGCAATTGCAAATATAAACACTATAACCATCATTGTGGAAGCAATATCTAGCACTTTAATAAATATGAGATCATCTACTAAAGCAAAGCACAGTGACTGGATGAGGTTAACCAAAGAAATTACCAGCTTTGTATGGAATCAGTACCTCAAGCCCTAAAATTGCTATTTTCACCTAAAAGTAATTCCCTCCCTAAACTCTTCCACCTCATCTGGCGCATCACTAAACAAAGTGACATGCCCCATCTTGCGATTATGTTTCGCTTCTATTTTACCATACATGTGGAGGTGGGCGCTTGGATTTTCTGTGACATATTTTTCAGCAGCCTCGACATGCTGTCCGAGTACATTGAGCATGACGGCTGGCGCATGCAGTTTGATAGCTGGCAATGGTGCTCCCAGAACTCCCAGAATATGAGTGTCAAACTGGGAGAAGTCGCAGGCTTCGATTGAATAGTGCCCAGAGTTATGTGGACGTGGGGCGATTTCATTGACAATGATGTCATCAGCTGTCGCAAACATTTCCACACAAAGTGTTCCAGACAAGTTGAGTTGCTCAGCGATTCTCACTGCCATAGCTTTGGCTTTCTCGGCTAAACTTTCAGAAATGCGAGCAGGCACAATAGTTTTTGAAAGGATATTGTTTCGGTGGATATTTTCCTGAACTGGGAAAACCGTCACGTCCTTGCCATTTCCTGATACAATGACAGAAATTTCAAGGTCAAAATTGACAAATTCTTCCAAAACACAGTCTGCTGAATCGGCTAGTGCATTGGCTTCTTCCAAGTCTTCTGCCGAGCGAATGACCTTTTGTCCATGGCCATCATAACCACCTGTTGCCGTCTTGAGGACATAGTTTTTCGACAGGTCGATATCTGCCAAGTCTTGGCTAGAAGTCACAACCTTGTAAGGTGCTACAGTGACTTGAGCCTTGTTTGAGAGGAAGTCTTTCTCAAAGATCCGGTTTTGGGAGATGCGAAGCAGGTCGGTCCCTTGAGGGAGTTGCCCATCCTTGATAACAGCATCAAGACCGTCAGCATCTACATTCTCAAATTCATAAGTCAGGACATCGCAACGCTCAGCTAGCTGACGAAGGGCATCCACATCGTTATAAGGCGCCACAATGATTTCCGCCACACGAGAGGCTGGGCAATCCGCAGCAGGATCCAGCGCAATGACCTTGTGCCCCATATAGATAGTTGAGATCGCCATCATCTGACCCAGCTGACCGCCACCGATAATTCCGATTGTTTTAGATGAGCTCATTGGTAGACTCCTCTGCGATTTTTCCTTGTTCTTCTGCAAAATCTGCCAAAGCTGTCGCGATAGCTTGATCCTCTACTGAAAGAAGACGGAGGGCGAAGAGAGCCGCATTTGTCGCACCAGCTTCACCGATAGCCATTGTCGCAACAGGCACCCCACCCGGCATCTGAACGATAGAATAGAGTGAATCCACTCCACTAAGAGCACGAGATTTGACTGGCACACCAATGACTGGAAGGGTTGTTTTAGCAGCGACCATACCTGGCAAATGGGCTGCACCTCCAGCACCTGCGATGATAACCTTGATGCCACGACTACGAGCTTCTTCGGCATGTTGGAACATGAGGTCTGGTGTACGGTGGGCAGAGACAACTTTCTTTTCGTAGGCCACACCGAAGCGGTCTAAGACTTCTGCTGTTTTTTGCATGGTTGCCCAATCGGATTTTGAGCCCATGATGATGGAAATTACTGGTTTAGTCATAATTTTTCCTTTTTTCTTCTTTTTTGATAATGGTCTTAGGTGGTGGGGACGGAAACAAACCTTCGGTTTCATTTCTACAATTTGAGCCTAAGTTCTCAAATTTTCCCCGACCAGAACAGATACTGTTCATACTGTTCTGGTCTTTTCACCACGGCGACCATTATCGTACTTGGCGACTACGTCGCTTTTTCTTACATCTTTATCTAATTGCCTTGCTTCCGATATCGGTTCGGTAAAAGAGGCCTTCTGTGTTTTGTTTGTCAAGTTCCTTGTAGATGATGTCTTGGGCTTCTTTGACGGTATCGTTGGTGGTGACGAGCATATAGACACGTCCGCCATTTGACAGCAGTGCTCTGCTATTTTCCGCAAACTTAGCCCCTGCATAATAGGTGATGATGTCGCCATCGGTTTTGGCTGGAAGCTTGACGCCCTTCTCATAAGCCAGTGGGTAACCGTTGGATGCGACAACCACACCCAGAGTCACACCCTTGTCCAGCCACGTGATCTTCGGCTCCTTGCCATCCAAAATGTCAGTAATATTTTGTGCAAAGTCAGATGTCAAACGAGGCAAGATAATCTGAGTTTCGGGATCTCCAAAACGAGCATTGAACTCGATGACTTTCGGACCGTCAGCTGTCAAGATAAGACCTGCGTAAAGAACTCCCAGATAAGGACGACCTTCTTTAATCATCCCTTCAAGGACTGGCTTGACAATAGTCTCCACTGCCGTGTCAACTACATTCTGTGTCAAGTGTGGAACTGGCGCATAGGCACCCATCCCACCAGTGTTAGGCCCCTTATCTCCATCATAGGCACGTTTGTGGTCTTGCGCTGTTGGCATGATGTAGAACTTGTCCCCATTGACAAAGGCAAAGAGTGAAAATTCCTCTCCTTCAAGGAATTCCTCAATAACCACACGCGCACCTGAGTCACCAAATTTATTGTCCAAAAGCATCTCGTGAGCTGCTTCGACTGCTTGCTCAACCTTCTCCACAACGACGACACCCTTCCCAAGCGCCAGGCCATCCGCCTTGACTACGATAGGCGCACCCTGCTTTTCGATATAGGCCTTGGCTTCCTCGAAATCTGAGAATGTGCCATAGGTTGCTGTCGGAACGCCGTATTTGACCATGATTTCCTTAGCAAAATCCTTAGACCACTCAAGTTCAGCCGCAGCCTTAGTCGGACCAAAAGCTTTGAGTCCTGCCGCATTGAAATCATCCACGATACCAGCCGCAAGGGCGTCATCTGGCCCGATAAATGACCAAGCAATATCGTTGGCTTTTACAAACTCAATCAATTCATAATGTTCGGAAATAGAGATATTTACCAATTCCAAACCATCCAGAGTCATCCCATCATTCCCAGGAGCTACAAAGACTTTTTCAACGCCTTTTGATTCAAGTAACTTTTTAGCAATCGCATGCTCACGACCACCCGAACCGACAACAAGCAGTTTCATTTCTCAACCTCTTTTGCGAATTATTTACTAACATTATAACACAAACGTTCGTTTTAATCTTATTTTATTAAGCATTTTTAAGCAAAAAAGGAAAGAAACTGTTTTCTTCCCTTTAGTGTTCTTAATGTCTAAAATGTCTCACGCCTGTGAAGACCATGGTCAAGCCATATTTGTCAGCGGCTTCGATAGACTCTTGGTCACGGACGGATCCACCTGGCTGGATGATGGCCTTGATACCTGCTTTGGCGATTTCTTCCACATTATCCGCAAATGGGAAGAAGGCATCCGAAGCAAGAACAGCACCGTCAAGACGGTCTTTAGCTTGGTCAATAGCGATGCGAACAGAAGCCACACGATTAGTTTGACCTGGACCAACACCCAGTGTCATGTGGTCATTGGTTACAATGATTCCGTTTGATTTGACGTACTTGATAGCCTTCCAAGCGAACTCAAGAGCAGTCGCTTCTGTCTCAGTTGGCTGGCGTTTGGTCACCACTTGCCAGTCAGCTGGGCTTTCTTTGACCACATCTTGGTTTTGCACCAAAAGTCCACCTACTACACCTGTGTATTCTGCTTCCACTTCACTAGCCTCTTGAGCATCAAATGGCAAGACAAGGATACGCAAGTTTTTCTTTTTATTGGTCAAAATGGCTAGCGCTTCGTCCGTATAGCTTGGTGCAATGATGATTTCAAGGAAAACGCCGTGCATCTTCTCAGCTGTCGCAGCATTCACCTCACGGTTGAGAACGACAATCCCACCAAAGATAGACACTGGGTCAGACTCATAAGCGTAGTCCCAAGCAGTCTCGATGTCATCAGCCTGACCGATTCCACATGGGTTCATGTGTTTGAGAGCCACAACGGTTGGACGGTCTTTGAAATCACGAATAATACGAATGGCAGCATCCGTATCACGGATATTATTGAAGGACAATTCTTTACCATTGAGCTGTTTAGCCGAAGCAATCGAGTAGTCTGTTGGCAAGGCTTTTTGGTAAAAGTCTGCATCTTGTTGAGGATTTTCACCGTAACGCATAGTCTGTTTGAGAACATAGGTCAAAGTCAACTTTTCAGGCTTACTTTCACCCACTTGAGTTGTAAAATACTCTGCAATCAAGGCATCATAAGCTGCTGTGTGACGGAAAACCTTGGCTGCCAAACGTTGACGCGTTTCGTAAGTCGTTTCACCATTGGCTGACAACTCGTCCAAAACCACTGCATAGTCAGAAGGGTCTACCACAACCGTTACGCTAGCGTGGTTTTTAGCCGCTGAACGAAGCATAGAAGGCCCGCCGATATCGATGTTTTCAACTGCATCAGCGTACGTCACGTCTGGTTTGAGAATGGTTTCCTTGAATGGATAGAGATTGACCACCACAAGGTCAATGAGCTCAATCTTGTTGTCCTTAGCCGCTTCCAAGTGGCTATCCAAGTCACGACGAGCGAGAAGCCCTCCGTGGATATTTGGGTGGAGGGTCTTCACACGACCATCCATCATTTCTGGAAAACCAGTCACATCATCGATGGCAATGGTCTTCACCCCAGCATTATCAAGGGCAACCTTTGTCCCACCTGTCGAGATAATATCCCAACCAAGTTTTTTAAGTTCTTGGGCAAAGTCAACAATGCCCGCTTTATCTGAGACGCTGATTAAAGCGCGTTTAGTCATTTTTGTTCCTTTCTTTGTATCAAGAGGTGCTTTCACATCATTTAAACTAAAGACTGGCGATCATAGTCTGTAAGCTGATTTCCAAGTTCTTTTAACAGTTTTATGACCTCAAGCTTACTAGTTTCACTTTCGTACACATTTCGCAGTTCTGCATCTGTCGCACCAATCAGGGTTACAAATTCCACTTTTCCATGCGGAGTATCAAGAGGCTTAGCTAAATCATCAGCAGCAGTCAAAAATCCTGTCAGACTAGATTTCTGCTGGGCATCAATTCCTACTGTCTGTTTAGTATAAATGTATTCCTCTGGCAAAACCACTTTACCTGTTTGAAAAATATATCTTGCTACATACTGTAGTAAACCACAGGCATTTTTGATTTCTTCTTCGTCATTATTTGATTTCTTTAACTTAAAAGTTAATTCAATCCCATAACCACTGTATTCAGGATCGTCGCTTTCTTTTGTATATAACTCTGACAGACCATAGCTGACAAAATGCCAAAAATCTCCCGCATCATAAACACTGATGCCATCAAGCGGATCTGGACCGCCCAACATATACTTGATAACTGTCCCATAATGAAGTGGATTGGGTTGATCCGGATATAAACGATTAAACTCTGCATCAATCGCATGCCATCCTGGAGTGCTATCATCTGTATTTTCAGCTTCAACAACAATTTTGCCTTCATCTTCAATTGGTGTCTCTTCATCTGAAGATTTCTTCTTAAAAAAATCAAATAAACCCATAATATCCTCCTTATCTGCTGTTGGACCGTCATAAAATCAGCTCTGATTTCGTTTTTATCTTCTCTCCACTCCCAAACTATCCAGCACCTCTGGATACAACTTGTACTCTGCCTCATGAGTGCGAGTTTCAAAGCTTTCGATGGTATCATCAGCTAACCGTGGCACACGCACTTGTTTGATAATCTTTCCTGTGTCCACACCAGAATCTACCCAGTGAATGGTCACACCAGACTGATCCACGTCAGCATTCCAAGCATCCTCAATCCCATGAGCTCCTGGAAATTCTGGCAGGTAGGCTGGATGAATGTTGACAATCCTGCCTTCATAAGCTGCTAATAAGGTTGGCCCAACGATTTTCATGTAGCCTGCTAGACAAACCAAGTCAATCTGGTGCTCTTCCAAGAGTTCGACAAGGGCAGCTTCGTAGTCTGCCTTGCTCTCAAACTCCTTGAGTTCAAAAGTATAGGACAGAACGCCGAGCTTGTCTGCACGTTCGAGTACATAGGCGTCACGATGGTCTGAAAAGACAAACTCTACTGGAAATTGTTCTGCTATCACCTGAAAATTTGAGCCATTACCAGAGGCAAAAACCGCTATTTTTTTCATTTGATGATGACACTTTCGTTTTCTTTCTTGACGATGCGACCAATTTCATAGACTGGTTCATCCAACAATTCCTTGACACGACTTACATTTTCAGGGCTAACTGCTAGCATAAGTCCCACACCCATATTGAAGATTTCAAACATTTCTTCGTGTTTAATCTGACCGTATTTTTCAAGAGCTTTAAAGATTGGTAAAACTGGTACCTTGCTTTCATCAATTTCAGCAGCTAGGTCATCTGCAAACATACGAGGAACATTTTCGATAAAGCCCCCACCTGTGATGTGGGCAATACCGTTGACCAACTCTTCCTTGATGAGTGGCAAAACAGCCTTGACATAGATACGAGTTGGCTCAAGAAGAACTTCCTTGAGTTGCTTGCCTTCCAATTCTGGCAGGACTTCCTCACCTGTGTAGTCTGCAAAGACACGACGGACAAGTGAATAGCCATTTGAGTGAATACCACTCGAAGCAAGTCCGAGAAGAACATCTCCCTCTGCCACTTTTGAACCGTCGATGATTTGAGATTTTTCTGCAACACCGACTGCAAAACCAGCCAAGTCATAGTCGTCTTCGCCGTACATGCCGGGCATTTCAGCCGTTTCCCCACCGATGAGGGCAGCACCAGCCTGTACACAACCTTCTGCCACACCAGCGACTACTTGTTCTAGTTTAGCTGGTTCATTCTTGCCTGTCGCCACATAGTCGAGAAAATAGAGAGGCTCCGCACCTGCAGCGATGATATCATTAACACACATGGCCACACAGTCCTGACCGATGGTATCGTGCTTGTCGTACTTGATAGCCAGCATGAGCTTGGTTCCGACACCATCAGTTCCTGAAATCAAGACGGGCTCTTTAGCCCCAGTCTTTGAAAGGTCAAACATGCCACCGAAACCACCAAGAGCTCCCATGACACCTGCACGCTCCGTACGAGCCACGTGCTTTTTAATCCGTTCAACAACTTCATAACCCGCTTCAACATCCACACCAGATTGAGCGTACGCATTTTTATTTGCCATTTTATTTTTCCTTTTCTTTAATGGAGAATCTTTATCCGTCTATTTGTAAAAACTGGTCTTTTCTTCCAAACTTCGACGATAATCTTCCTCGTAGTCATAGAGAGGTGTTGGATAGTCACCGTCAAAATAAGCAACACAGAGACCACCATTTGGTGCATCTGTTTCAATCCCAATCGACTCAATCAACCCTTCAACAGAAAGATAAGTCAGACTGTCCGCCCCAATGATTTGACGCGTTTCTTCGACCGTATGATTGGCCGCAATTAGCTCCTGACGGGTCTGGATATCAATCCCGTAGAAACATGGATAAGCTAGCGCTGGACTACCAATAGCAACGTGAACCTCAGTCGCACCCGCTTCTTTCAAGAGCTGAACAATACGACGAGAGGTCGTCCCACGTACGATAGAGTCATCAATCATAACTACACGCTTGCCTTTTACAACACCAGAAACAGCAGATAGTTTCATCCGCACCCCTTGCTCCCGCAATTCTTGAGTCGGTTGGATAAAGGTACGTTGGGTGTATTGGTTCTTGATGAGGCCCATTTCATTTGGTAAACCTGATTCTTCCGCAAATCCCATAGCCGCGCTGAGGGAAGAATTGGGCACACCGACCACGATATCCGCCTCATGCTTGAATTCACGCGCCAATTGGGCACCCATACGTTTGCGAGCCGTATGGACATTGACACCATGAATGTTAGAATCAGGGCGAGCAAAATAGATATACTCCATAGAACAGATTGCTAACTGGGTATCATCTGTATAGCTATCATACTGGATTCCCTTGTCATCAATGATCACAATCTCACCTGGCTTCAAATCACGAATCCATTCAGCACCAATGACCTCAAAAGCACAGGTTTCAGAGGAAACCACCACCGCTCCGTTGGCCATTTTCCCGATTGAAAGCGGACGGAAACCATTGGGGTCAAGAGCCGCAATCAACTTGTCCTCAAACAGCAAGATATAGGCAAAACCACCTTTAACTAGGCTGAGCGCCTCCTTGATTTTGCCCATCAGACTAGGATTGTGACTGCGACGAATGAGGTGAGCCAAAATTTCCGAGTCCGAAGTCGCACTGAAAATCGCTCCTCTATCTTCCAATTCTTTCTTGAGAGAGGCTGCATTGGTCAGATTTCCATTATGAGCCAAGCCAAACTGCATATCGTGAAAACGGAAGAGGAAGGGCTGGATGTTATCTACAGAAGCTTCGCCAGCAGTCGCGTAACGAACATGCCCAATCGCACCAGTTCCTGTCAATTTATCTAAGTTAGCAGGATTTCTGAAGACTTCTGATAGAAGACCCATATCGCGATGCCGCTTTAGTTTCCCTTGGTCATTGGAGAGGATTCCTGCCCCCTCCTGACCACGGTGCTGAAGACTGTGG
>NZ_KQ970291.1:98405-112514 GCF_001579035.1 Streptococcus mitis
AGAGGATTCCTGCCCCCTCCTGACCACGGTGCTGAAGACTGTGGAGACCAAAATAGGTCAATTTAGCAGCATCTGGATGTCCCCAGATACCGAAAACACCACATTCTTCATTAAGAGATTTTACTTCGTATGTCATTTTTTATACCTAATTTTTATTTGTGTAGCACCAAGAGCTAAATCTACATGACTTTTACATTACTGATACTATCTATTAAAACATCTGCAAGTCTTATTTTCCAGTAAAGTATTTAACCGCTGACGCGAAGAGGTGCTGGTCTTTATTTCCTGGAATATTTTGGAAAAGACCTTCTTCATAACGTTCTGAGTGGCCCATCTTACCGATGATTTGGCCGTTCTTGCTGGTAATTCCTTCTATGGCATGGACAGAACCATTCGGATTGTACTTAGAATCCATACTTGGTTTTCCGTCAAAGTCCACGTATTGGCTGAAAATTTGTCCATTGTCACGGAGTTCCGCAAATTCCTCAGCTGTCACGACAAACTTCCCTTCACCGTGTGAAACAGGAATAGCGTGGATATCGCCCACTTGCACCCCAGCCAACCATGGTGAGTTGGTATTGGCAATGCGAGTTTCCACCATCTTGGCCACGTGTTGGTTGGCATCATTGTAGAAGAGGGTTGGGCTAGTACTGCTGGCCTCTTCGAAGTTCCCGTATGGAAGAAGACCTGATTTGACCAAGGCCTGGAATCCATTACAGATACCGATAATCAAGCCACCACGGGCGATAAAGCTATCAATAGCCACACGGACTTTTTCATTAAGCAGGATGTTGACGATAAACTTAGCTGAACCATCTGGTTCGTCCGCAGCTGAGAATCCACCTGCAAAGAAGAGAATGTTAGCCTTGCCGATGTTGTCAACCATGGTTTCAACCGACTTGACAATGGCTTCTTCATTGAGTGTCACGAATGGCACCAAGTTAACCTCTGCACCTTCTTTTTCAAAGGCCTTAGCTGAGTCATATTCCGAGTTGGTGCCCGGGAAGACTGGGATGTAGACCACCGGTTTTTCAACCTTTTCTTTGGCTTTAATCACAACATCTGATGCCACAGCTGGAACTTCTGCTAGTTCTTTGGCTTGGGCAAACTCTGTTGGATAAACTTCTTCCAGTTTTCCTTGGAAGGCACTATCAAGTTTCTGTCCATCTAGCTTCACACCATTGACAGTTAGTGTAAAGTCTGCTTTTGTTTGTCCAATCTTCTCTACTCCAGCAATTTCTTCAGGCGATGTGAAGACAAATCCGCCTAATTGAGCTGTCAAAGCTGTTTTAAGTTCAGACAAGATCACCTCTGCACCGATATGATTTCCAAAGGTAGCAAGAGCCAAACTTTCAACCACACCGCCGTATTTGACAGCCGATGCAGATGTTACTTTGTGAGCCTTTTGAAGGGCTTCAAACTGAGCAAAATTAGACTTAATCAAGTCAAAATCAATCTCTGCAGAGAGGGCTTGACCTGGGATGTAGTAGATGTTTTCACCAGCAGTCTTGAATTCAGGCGAAAGCACCTTACGGCTATCCGCTGTTGTCACCCCAAAAGCAACCAAGGTTGGCGGTACGGTCAATTCTTCAAAAGTACCAGACATGGAGTCCTTACCACCGATAGAAGGCAAACCAAGTTGAATCTGTGCTTCGATAGAACCTAGAAGCGCTGCTACCGGCTGACCAAAACGCTCAGCTTGCTTATCCATGCGCTCGAAATACTCTTGGTAAGAGAAACGAGCCTTAGACCAGTTTGCACCAGCAGCCACCAAACGAGCAGTTGCTTCAATAACCGCATAAGCAGCACCGTGGTATGGAGACCATTCAGCTACATATGGGTTGAATCCTTGAGCCATGACTGACGCAGTACGAGTCACACCGTGTTGAACTGGTAATTTCTGTACAGATGCCTCAGTTGGTGTGAGTTGATAGCGACCACCAAGTGGGTGATTAACCGTAGAGCGTCCAACAGAGCAATCAAAGATGGTCTGCAAGCCTTTTTGACTCGCATGGTTGAGGTCAGATAGAACCGCAAGGGTATCTGCTTCCAGTGTGTCAGCGCTTGTTGTACGCTCTTCTGGGAGCTTGACGTCCTTGTCTACAACCTTGACATCGACAACCACTCGTACACCATTGGTGTCAAGGAAACGGCGTTCCAAGTCTACAATCGTTTCGCCATTCCAGTGCATAACTAGATTTGGTTTTTCCGTCACTGTCGCCACCACAACAGCGTCAATATTTTCTTTATTACATTCTGCAACGAAGGCATCTACATCCTCAGGACGAACCACGACTGCCATCCGTTCTTGAGATTCAGAGATGGCAATTTCTGTACCGTTCAAGCCTTGGTATTTAAGAGGCACCTTGTTGAGGTCGATTTCAAGACCGTCTGCTAATTCACCGATAGCTACACAAACACCACCAGCGCCAAAATCATTTGATTTTTTGATAAGACGAGTCACATCGCCATTACGGAAAAGGCGTTGAATCTTGCGTTCTTCGATGGCATTCCCTTTTTGAACCTCAGCTCCAGCAGTTTCCACAGACTCAACTGTTTGAACCTTAGAAGAACCTGTCGCACCACCGACACCATCACGTCCAGTCTTACCTCCAAGGAGGATAATCACATCTCCCGCTTCCGGTTTTTCACGGACCACATTGCCCTTAGGAGCCGCTCCGACAACAGCACCAAGCTCCATACGCTTAGCAACGAAACCTGGGTGGAAGTATTCACGAACGTAGGTTGTTGCAAGCCCAATCTGGTTACCATATGAAGAATAACCATGAGCAGCTGTTTTAGAAATGACTTGTTGTGGCAATTTCCCAGCACGCGTTTCCGAAATCGGTGCAGTAATATCTCCAGCACCCGAGATACGCATGGCTTGGTAAACATATGAGCGACCTGATAATGGGTCACGAATAGCACCACCGATACAGGTAGCAGCACCACCAAATGGCTCAATTTCCGTTGGATGGTTGTGAGTTTCATTCTTGAACATTAGGAGCCATGGCTCTTTCACACCATCAACATCCACTTCGATTTCTACTGAGCAAGCATTGATTTCGTCAGACACTTCCATATCATCCAAACGTCCATTAGCACGCTCATAACGACCGAAAATAGTTGCCATATCCATCAAGGTTTGCGGTTTTTCAGAACGCCCCAACTCATCACGCATAGCAATATACTTGTCATAGGTCGCCTGCAATTGCTTTTTGAATTTAGAAGCTGAGAAATCAATCTGCTTCAACTCAGTCTCAAACGTCGTGTGACGGCAGTGGTCAGACCAGTAAGTATCCAAAACCTTGAGTTCAGTCTCAGTTGGCACGCGCCCGATTGACTTAAAGTAGTCTTGGATAAAGAGCAAATCATCCACTTCCATAGCCATCCCTTGCTCGGCCTTGTAGCGAGCAAAGTCTTCTGCTGTATAGTTTTCAAAGAAAGCCAATTTAGGAATGGTCTTGTCTGACTCAGAAAATTCCTGCTTGGCAATCCCTGCCGTAATATCCTTGAAACGAGAATCAACTGGGTTGAGCAGATAGTTCTTGACCGCTTCCAACTCAGTCGCATCAATATCTTTATTGACCAAGTAAAGTTGAGCTGTATTGACCGTCACATCACTCGAACTTCCCAACAAAAGCAAGGCTTCTTGCGAAGAAGCTGCACGCTGGTCAAACTGCCCTGGCAGGCTTTCAATAGCAAAGAAAGCATAGTTGGCAAGATCCGCCTGCACAGCCGCTTCGTCCAAAACATGGTCTGTCACCTGCTCAGAGAAGATGTGTTTCTCTGCAGGTGCAAACAGGTCCTCTGCCAAGTCAAATACATCATACACTTGCACGATGCGAATACTTTTCAAGCTTGAAAGTCCCAAGTTGTGCTGGAGTTCTCTCACCAAACTCTCTGACTTGACCTGAAAATCAGCCTTTTTTTCAACAAAAATACGTTTATCCATCAATTCTTATTCCTTTATTTCAGCTCTTACAATGTTCCAACGACCTTGAGGTTGCTATTTCAACCCCTGCAACTTTTCCCAAACAATTTCGTAAACGTCGGTTAGTTCTCCCAATCCTCTACGGAGTGAAAAGGTCTGGGGGACCTTTTCAGCCTGAGTCCTTTTATTTGAGAGACGAAGGTTTTCCGTTGCAAACAGATTATTTCAAACCTTGCAACTTCTCCCAGACGATCTCGTAAACATCTGTTAGTTCTCCCAATCCTCTACGGAAAACATCCTTATCCATGTGGTTGCCATCCGCATCCCACAAACGGCAGTTATCTGGTGAAAATTCATCTGCTAAGATAATCTTACCATCCTTGTCAAAACCGAACTCTAGCTTAAAGTCAATCAACTTAAGCCCAATCTCAGCAAACCAGACCTTCAAAAGTTCATTGATTCGACGAGTTTCTTCCTTCAAGTAAGCGATTTGCTGGTAATCCGCAATCTGTAGGAATTTCACATGCTCATCATTGATGAATGGATCATCCAAATCATCATTTTTATAGTAAAATTCGACAATCGGAGTCTCAAATGCGATTCCTTCGTCTACACCAAAACGTTTTGAAAAGGAACCAGCCGTGTAGTTTCGGAGCACGACTTCCAAAGGAATAATCTTAACCTTTTTATTGAGTTGTTCCGTGTCTGAAAGCTTCTCCACAAAGTGAGTCGCCACACCAGCCGCATTTAATTTCTCAAAAATAAAAGATGAAATCTGATTATTCAATACTCCCTTGCCCGCAATCTGCTCCTTCTTGACACCATTGAAAGCAGTCGCCTGGTCCTTGTAAGTTGAAATAATAAGATTTTCATCCTCAGTTGTATAGATATCTTTAGCTTTTCCCGAATAGATCAATTGTTTTGACATTTTAAAGTTCGCCTTTCGTATTACTTGAGCACATTCTACCATAAAAAACCTAAAATTACAAGAATTTAAACGAATAAATAGTAGAGGTGTTTCAAAAATCATAAAGAAAAAAACTGCAAGAAGAAGCTTTCTCACAGTTTAAAAATTATTTAACTCTAAAAACACGAACATTACTCTTTGTTCAAAAATTGATCTAAATAATAACGTAGGTAACTTTTCTTGCCCGTAATCATCTGCAGGCGACCTTCCACCCCGTACCGAAGTTTTTCAGCCTGCTCAGAAGTTAGATTAGTCTCCGCCTCGATTTTAAAGAAATTCCCTTTTTCAGTTTTGGTAGCTGTCGCATCGATGCTGGTAATAGTAGAATCTAGGAAAAGTTGATTCTTGGCATCATGAGTCGTCGTATAGCGAACAGAATCACCGACCTTGATTCTTGCTACATCTTTTGAACTTAGATAAGCTGTGAGTTTGGCTTTCCCTTCTTTTTCCAAGGACGGATAGAGTTGGGCTAGTAGGGCACCTTCTGCAACCATGGTAGAATCACTGGTCTCAGGATTAAGATGAAGCACCCCATCCTCACTCGCCGTAATTTTCCCCTTGTCTAAAAGATTTCCCTGTACCTTCTTACCTGACTCTGCTTCCAAGATTTTCTGGTCTAGAAGGGTCAATTCCTGACCAACCTTTGCTAAGTGTTGGGATTTAAGGGACTCCAATTGACTGCTTAAGCCTGACGCATAGGCTTGCTGGGTACCTGAACCCGCATACTGGACACGGTAAGTAGCAAGACTAGATTCTAACTGAGAAAGCTGCGCTTCAACTTGCGCCACTGCCTGAGCCTTAGCTTGCGGATTTTCCTCGCCCTGAGACTTATAAGACTGGTAAAGAGAGTAGGCTAGATTCTGACTGGCCAAGGAAGCACCTGTTTCAATAGCTGACTTAGCTGTCTGGTAATCGCGAATTTTAGCCTCTGTTTGACTGATGAGGTTCCCGATTTCAGCTTGGGTTTGACTAGCTGTTGCATTCTGGGACGCGATGGTCTCATTTTGTTGCGATGTACTAGCCCTAAGACTGCCTGCTTGACTGAGGTAGTCGCGAAAGGTGGCTTGATAGCCAAATTTATCCTCCTCTGGAAAGTGGTTCTCCCCTTCTTGCAGACTTTTTTGCAAATACTCCAATTGCTTTTTTTGATCCTTGAGCATGTCCAACTGACTAGCATAGGCCTCCGCTTGGACACCCTCTGCCCCTTCTTGATATTGAACCAACAGTTCTCCCTTTTTAACCAGCTTATTTTCTTCCAAATGATTGACAAGAATACGATTGTTGCTAGTTGACTGGATATTTGCAAGGATACGACTAGGTTCGACAGTAGCTCTAGTAGACAAACTCATCTCCTTCTCTGCAAATGTTGCAAATCCAAGTAAAAACACGAGTAGAAGGGACATGGGTACAATCACCCGACTGGAAAAATTATGGTAACGACGATTATAAAACTCCGCACTTTCTAAAAATTCTGGTTTCATCCTCTCCTCTTTCTAGCTATTCACCAAATGGGCGTAAAAGCCACCCTGTGCAAGCAAATCAGCATGCTTTCCTTCTTCAACAATCTTGCCCTGATCCAAGACAACAACCTTCTCTGTCCGCTCTGCAATGGTCAAGCGGTGGGCGATGAAAATCAAGGTCTTGTCTAAAGCCATGAGATTATCTACGATCCGCTTCTCTGTCAAAATATCCAAACTGCTGGTCGCCTCATCCAAAATCAAGACCGGCGCATCTGTCAAGAGAGCACGCGCCAGAGCGATTCTCTGCCGTTGACCACCTGAAATCCCTGCCCCATCTGAAGTCAATTCTGTCTGGTAATTCAGTGGCATGCGCTCAATGTCCTCCCGAATCTCTGCCAATTCGACCGCCCGTAAGATATCCTCTTGAGTCGTCCCCTCCTTGGCTCCCAAAAGAAGATTCTCCAAAATCGTCCCGTTAAAGACATAGGGCTGTTGAGGCAGATAGTTGATATACTGGCGCAAGGCCTTTTTATCAATCTGATTGAGATTGACACCACCCAGACTAATCTCTCCCTGACTTGGGTCGTAAAAATTAACCATCATCTTAGCCAAGGTCGTCTTACCTGACCCTGAAATTCCCACAAAAGCCACCTTAGAGCCTTGGGGAATAGTCAAATTGATAGCCGACAAGACGTCTCGACCATAGCCATACTTGTAATGAACCTGCTTGAAGGTCATCTCTCCCTTCATCAAGCTCAAATCCTCAACCGTTTTCTTCTCCTCAAACTCAGAAGCTACCAGATAAACCTCATTCAGACGGTTATTGGCAACCTGCGCTGTCTGAAGCTTAGTTTGCAGGTTGATGATATTTTCCAAAGGATTGGTAAAGTAAACAAGCAAGGTATTATAGGTAATCAACTGCCCCAAACTCATCTTGCCATCCATGACCAGAACAGCTCCCATCCAGAGAATGCCGACATTGAGCAAGAGATGGGCAACTTTTTTCAGAGCCTTTTGCTGACTCTCTGCTCGACTATAGGTAAAGGACTTCTTCAGATAATCCACAAATTCCTTGTCAATCTTTTGGTAACGCTGACTCTCACTGGTCAAGGACTTGATAGTCTCAATACCGTTGATGTCCTCAATGATAGAAGAAGACAGAACCGCATTGGCTTCCATGGTATCCCGATTCATCTTTTCAAACGGCTTCATAAAAGCAAAGATAATCACCGTGTAGATAGGAAGTGCCAATAAGGTCATGAAAAAGAGATTGGTATTTTGTGAAAATAAAACAAGAGAAATAATGACAACCGTTGACACATCTAGGAAAATCGAAAGAATGGTTGAAGCCAGTGCATCGATGATACTGTTAGCATCTGTAAAACGAGACACGATTTCCCCTGTCCTGCGTGTCGCAAAAAAGGACATAGGCAGGTGAAAAACATGCTTGATATAGGACAAAATCACATCAATCGACAAGCGTTGCCCCAAAACAAGTAAGAGATACTCCTGAGCATAAGACAAGATCTGCTGGAGAATATAGACGATGACCAGACCAATAGAAATAATCCCCAACGTCGAACGCATCTGATCTGGCACATAGGTATCAATGATAGACTGCAGATAATAAGAACCCACAATGTTAATCAAGGTTACCAAGAGTGTTGCCAAAACAATATTGGCAATCAAGCCACGCTGCTTCACTAATATAGGGATAAAAGAGAGCAGACCATTCTTTTGATCCTTATGAGGCTTGTAGTCTGGACTAGGTGCCATAAAAAGAGTCACTCCTGTCCATTCTTCCGCAAAACGCTCACGTGGCAGTTTGGTCAATTTCACCCCAGGATCTGGATCGGCAATATGAATGCTATCCTTGTCCTGCCCAGTCACCACATAGTAGTGGAGCAATTTCCCTTCCTTAAGCACATGGGCAACAAAAGGAAAAGTCAAATCTGGCAAGTCAAAGAGTGTCATATCCGCCTTGATCGCTCGCGTCTCAAAGCCAATCTCCTCTGCCACCTTGACCAAGCCCAAAGCCGTTGTCCCATCCATGGTCGTCTTGGCTAATTCTCGCAAGTGAGCCAAAGAATAGTAACTACCATAGTAGCCAAAAACCATGGCTAATGAAGCTACACCGCAGTCCATCTGATCCACCTGCGGACGATAGTGACGTTTCCCAAATTTCATATTCATCTCCTTTTCCTAATACTCATCTGATAATAACTATCTTACCCCAATCCCCAAACAAAAACTGCACTTCCTCCCCAAATGCGCCTATCTACCTCCCAAATGCACTTTTTGGATAAAAAATAAGTAGAACAAACGTCCTACCTAAAATATATATTTATTTCTTTTTCTTCCTAATTCTTTTGTCAATCATGTACAACACGATAATCGAAAACAGCGGTGGTACAATATAACTCTTTTCACTCATTGTCAGCTGAAATCCCAGAGTTGCTAGTATCTTAAAGATGAAAATATTCATCAAAAATAGAAAAACAAATACTAAAAAATATCCTAAAACCTTCTTCATTCCTTTTCTTCAACTCTCCTAATTTCTATGACTATTTTATCAAAAATATATGTAAAACTCCAAATAAACACCTCAACTGCACTTTTTGGCAAAAAATAGGCAGAACAAACGTCCTACCTACTAAAAATATGGTATGAAAGGAAATTGATTTTTTTCTGACACCCTAGGCAAGCTTGGGACAAATAAATCATTGATAGTAACCTTTACGACATCCTATTTAAAGTTACTTCAATTTTTAATGTCTCTGCTATTTCTAAGCCACCTTTGGTATAACCTATTCATAGTCAGAATAGATAACACCGTTCTAAATTACGATTCATAGTTACTCCTTTTTTTGATTCGTTACTATAAGACACCTATTCCCTATAGAGCGTCTACTACTTCAAATTTATCTATTCTTTTTTTCTTTACTTCTGTATAAAAGAATGAAGACCATCATAAATAATGCAATCGTGGGTATATTAAAATTATCAAACCAAGTAGGTAAAGATACTTTATTTATGTCAGCTACTAATCTGATGATGATATAAGACATTGAACTAAGTAATATCATGATTTCAGGCCAAACTTTCAGTATTGATTTAATAAATTTCATATTAAACTCCAATGTGATGCATTCTGAGATTCTAGCCTAGCTATTTTCAGCGCAGACTAACAAGTCATTCTTAACTGTTTACTCTACTCGCTTTTTATTGACCTTATATCCTAGATAAAAGAGTCCAAATAAAACAGGGTAAATTTCTGGATAAAATAGGGTATTGATTGGATTTTTCAAAATCAAATACGTTGCGATGTAGATAATGAGTGATACGGTAAAATAACCCTCAGCGAATCCTAATAAGAATTGTTTCATAGTAGACTCCTAATTACCTGACAAGAATGTCGGAAAAACGCTACCGTTCATATACACAAAATCCTTTTGATTCAGATTCATCATTTATATCTTTGATTATTTTTTGACAAATCTTTGCGAAAAATACCAAAATATGCCGAGAAAAGCAAACCAACCAAAGTCCATTGCCAATTAAAGGATACCAACGAACCTGTACGAATCACATGAAGCGCGACATTAAGAGTTATTCCCAACAAAGGACATATTGTGGCTAGTTTAGGTAACAATGTATTAAGATTAAGGTTGCGACTGTTCATTATCTAACGCCCACGACGAGCAAAATCTGAACCAAATTTGTAACCAGAATTAAAAATTTGTACAGCAGCATTCAGTACTCCTGCAATCCCAACTGCTTCCGCAAGACCAAAACCACCTTTTGTTCCCACTAATTCATCGTCAGATAATTGATAAAATTGTTCTAAGTTCATGTTCGTCATTACTCCTTTGTATTATATTTTATTGCTATGTAAATGATTAAAATGAGTATTGGATAAGTAAATACTTCTGAAATATCCATAAAATTCATACTATACTGTCCAGATAATATTTTATAGTCAATTAAAATTTGAACGATAGTAAAAATAATACGTAGCGATAACAATACCCCTAATAATATCACTTCTTTTTTTAAAAACATAGAAATGCCTCTCTGACTATAATCAGATTATGGTCTATTCGCATAATACCCTAAAGCTGCTCCACCAGCAAAAAGCGCTGCTGCTCCACCTGCTACTGCTGCACCTATCTTCCAAATAGACACTCCAGCGATTACAAGAGGCAATGCTCCCCCATCCACATCCATCAACTCTTCTTCTGTAAGAGCTACAAAGTTCTGTTCCATTTTGTCAAAATTTGTCATCTTTTTTCTCCTCTTGTTCTATTTTTTCTAAATCTTATCTTCTAAAAAATGGGGTTCCAATAAATATACCGCGTAACAATAGACCTGTAATTAGACCCCGTTGATAACTTTCCTTGCTACCACCCACCAGCAAGGATAAGTCGCTTTCCTTTAATACTTCAATAGTATACTTATCATTCATTTCATTCATCGCTTATCCTCCTAAAAACCTAAACCTCTACGAAATCCAATGTACCAATCTACAAGGGTTTTCGTCCAATTTTCTCCACCTTGAATATCGATCAATTCTTCCGACGTTAGCTCAACAAATCCATAATAATGTTCTTTCATTATTTTATTCCTTTCTTTTTTCCTCTTACTTATCTATTCGAAAAAAATTTCGAAAATGTACAACTAAATTAAATTTATTTGAAAAATAATTTAGTAAACCACGGATAAAAAATTGGTAGATACATGAACTAGGCTCCTTTCTGTTTCCTCTTACTTATCTATTCGAAAAAGAATTCGAAAATAAACAACTAAATCAAATTTTATTTCAAAAATAATTTAATGTACCATGAATAGAAAATCGGTAGATACATAAACCAAACTCCTTCCTTTTTCCTCTTACTTATCTATTCGAAAAAAATTTCGAAAATGTACAACTAAATTAAATTTATTTGAAAAATAATTTAGTAAACCACGGATAAAAAATTGGTAGATACATAAACCAGGCTCCTTTCTTTTCCCTCTTACTTATCTATTCGAAAAAAATTTCGAAAATGTACAACTAAATTAAATTTTATTTGAAAAATAATTTAATATACCATGAATAGAAAATCGGTAGATACATAAAGCAAACTCCTTTTCTTCTCCTCTTACTTATCTATTCGAAAAAGAAGTCAAAAAAATAAGAATATCAGAAAATTTTCCGATATTCTTATTGATAAATTTGTAAGTCTATTAAAACTATTCTACCTTGTAAAAAAATCCCTCAGTACTACCATTGATGAGTTGGTGTCCAGACCATAAGCGGTCTTGTGTGATGTCAGACGAGTCAGTATAGCCATTATCTGTAGAAGAGGTGACAGACATGGTTAGAGGGATTCCTGCTGGTAAAAAGGCAATAGCTGCACCAGCACCTCCATCTTTAGAAACAGAACTTGCCTTGAGATAGTGGTCAATTTCTTTAGCATGTTCAATTGAAATCTGTGAATAATCACTTACTAAGCCATTTTTATCGAAAGTAAATTCAATACCTGTACTATTCCTCCAAGTTCCTGAGACACTAGAAAAATCTCCATTTTGAATTGCAGTAATATCCATTCCTTTAATTTCTTGTGAAGGTGTTGTTTCTCCTGATATTGGATTTGTTACAGATTTATTTTCTTCCGATGTAGAAGAAGTTGAACTAGTACTTGAAGCAATTGCTTCAGAACTTGCTGAGGAAGTGTTTTCACTCTGAACTTGGCAAGCAGTTAAAATAGGAACAGCTAAAACACTGATACTGACTAAAACTAATTTTCTCATTTATTTAATTTTGCAATTTTGAATTGTTTATTATACCCATTCTCCATTGTAATCGACACGGTAGCCATCAGGGGTCGTTGTATTGATTGCGAGCGCTCCAGAGCTATAGGCATAGTACCATTTACCAGATACTTTCATCCAGCCAGTTTTCATTGCACCTGAGTCTTGAAGATAGTACCAGCTACCATTATCTTTGACCCAACCTGTCTTCATCGCACCTGAGCCGTCGAGGTAGTACCAACTACCGTCTTTTACCCAGCCAGTTTGCATCCAGCCAGAGTTGTCAAATCGATACCAAACACCATTGATTTTTTCCCAGCCGTTAGTTGTGTAAGAGCCGTCGGAATGCTTGAACCACCAGCGAGAACCAGCTTGAACCCAACGGTCTGTTTTTGTTGGTGTTGGAGTTGTAGGGGAAGATGCTGGAGTAGTTGTATTCCCAGAAGTTTGATTAGTTGATAAAACTTCTAGTTTAGTTAGGTAAATGTAGAAAGCAAGACCTTTACCTACATTTTCTCTCACATCTACTGTCGCTTTGTATCGAACTCCTTTTGACTCAAAGTTCATACTATAGATTCCAAAATTTGTTGCCTTAAATGTAACTTGTTTTCCATCAATCTGTACTTGACCTTCTGGAAGATTTTTAAAAAAGTTTGGGAATTGATTTTTAAAATTGCTACTATAATTTTCATCAACCAATTCTATACTAATAGCTTGTTTAGATAAATCATCAACTGCTCTTTGAATTTTTGCTTCTCTTTTCTCTACAAGAGTCACATCTGTTGCAATAATACTATCTGACTGAGTGTTTGTTTGAGGTGCTGGACCACTTGAGGCGTTGACACTTGAAATTGTAGCTCCTGTTGCTAGGAGTGATAAAACTGCTGTAGTAGTTAAAACGATTTTTTTCATAATTTTTGTATTCCTTTTCTTTTTATCTATTTTTTATAATCTTATCCTAGACCCACTCACCGTCAGCATTGACACGGTAGCCATCAGGTGTAGTCGTATTGATCGCGAGTGCACCAGAGCTATAGGCATAGTACCATTTGCCAGAAACTGTAAACCAGCCTGTTTTCATAGCACCTGAGCTATCAAGGTAGTACCAGCTACCATTATCTTTGAGCCAACCTGTCTTCATCGCACCTGAGTCGCCGAGATAGTACCAGCTACCATCTTTCACCCAGCCTGTTTGCATCCAGCCTGAACTATCGAAGTGATACCAGATATTATCTAATTTTGCCCACTGATTGTAAGGGTAAGACCCATCAAGTTGCATAAACCACCAACGAGAGCCCGATTGTCGCCAAAAACCCATACCCCTACCAATATCTTGCATTTGAAAAAAGAAACCTGGTTTATTAGTCCCGTTAGACTTACCTTGTTTTGTTTTCTTACTGGTATGAGTTCCGATTGCCTTCAAGTCTTTGTCAAAAAGATTCGCCTTAGTCGCAAATGTTTGAATCTGAGAAGAATTTGCTTCTGTATATTGAATGGCCTTTCCATAACCACCAGTTAATTCTTCAGAGCCACCAGATGATGTTCCGAAACTTTGTGCAACGGTAATCCATCCATTTTGAGTGACAGGGTTTTCAAAGGCTGCCAAACCCATATAGGTCAATTCTGAATTGATTAAGGATTCGTAGTGTCCAGTTTGACCAGATACACTTGCCCCACTACGAGATTTGACGTAATCTGCTTTTTCGTCATACCATTGATTAATAGCTGTCATAAATCCATCATAGTTCCAAGCTAAGTTTTCGGCTAGTGAAAAATTCCCTGAAGGCCAGGCACTCCAAATATCTTTATTAGATAAACGTTTATGATGCCTAGTTACAGAAGCTTCTGCTGCCCGAACGAAGGCTGTTTTTTCTAGTTCAGTTGACCATTTGATCGGAACATAGCTAGTAACTAGACCTTCATCTGCTGCCTCTTTTCGAATAGCATTGATACGA
>NZ_KQ970291.1:112534-121379 GCF_001579035.1 Streptococcus mitis
CAATTCCTACCCCAAGAAGTGATAGAGCTGAAATCGTTGCAAGTGTGAACTTTTTAGCTTTGGTGTCCATTTCGTCGTCCCCCTATTTTTATTTATTGTAAAATAATCAGTTTGTCCTAAAATCTAGGATTTTTTGGACAGAAAATACAGTCTATTTTAGAAGCGTTTTCGTTAGAAAAAAGGTTCTAAAATCCAGCATTTTGACCAATTATTATTACACTTCCATTTTATCAAGTTTGTCCAAAAAAGTCTAGGTTTTTTGACAAGAACTATGAATTTTTTATCCAATTGTGAAAGGTGCTTTTTGATACTCCTAAGATGTCTGCACCTTCTCGTAAGGTTATTTCTTTTTTCTTATATTGAGCTATCACATCAGGGAGATTATTCGGGACAATCAATTTTGGTCTACCGAATTTCTTCCCTTTTTTCTGTGCTTCCCGTATTCCTTCCATTTGTCTTTGTTTGATTTGTTCTCTTTCAAACTGTGCCACATAAGATAGGACTTGTAAAACGATATCGGAGATTAGTTTTCCTGTGATATTATCATTGCTATTCTTTGTATTTAATAAGGGGAAATCTAAAACAGTTATATTTACTTTCTTTTTCTTAGTAATTGCTTGCCATTGTTCTAAAATTTCATCATAGTTTCTTCCCAACCTATCAATTGATTTAATAACCAATTCATCATTTTCTTTCAAGGTAGTTAATAATTTTTGATATTCCATTCTGTCAAAATCTTTTCCTGAAACGTAATCAATAAAAATATTCTCTTTTGATAATTTGTTTTCTACTAAGGCTGAAAATTGCCTATCAATATTTTGTTCTTTTGTAGATACTCGAACATAACCGTAACGCATAAAAACTCTCCTTTTTACACTTATTGTAAAATATAAAAGAGGGCAAAATGCCCTCAAGGAGTAGTGTATTCAATTTCTATCAATTATACATTAGTTCAAGCTGGTTCATCAAGACTTAAAAGTATGTAAAAAATCACAAACTAAGACCTTCTTCATTCCTTTTCTTCAACTTTCCTAATTTCTATACCTATTTTTTATCAAAAATACATGTAAAACTCCAAATGATGCAAATAGACACTTCAACTGCACTTTTTAGCAAAAAATAGGCAGAACAAACGTCCTACCTACTAAAAATATGCTATTGAAAGGAAAATGATTTTTTACTGATACCCTAGGCAAGCTTGGAACAAATAAATCATTGATAGTAACATTTACGACATCCTATTTAAAGTTACTTCAATTTTTAATGTCCCTGCTATTTCTAAGCCACCTCTGGTATGATCTATTCCTAGTCAGAATAGATAACACCGTTCTAAATTACGATTCATAGTTACTCCTTTTTTTGATTCGCTACTGCAAGATTCCTATTTACCTGATAAGAGGAGAGATGGTCCTCTTTACATGTGCAAGATAATTTTGAATCAGATTCATCATTTATCGTTTTGATTATTTTTTGACAAATTTTTCTGTTTTCTTCTCCGAAGACTTTAAAAATTTTTTTCTAATTAAATCATCCATATAGGGACCAAATATACCAACTACTAAACCAATAATAAAACTTTTAAAATCCATAATTACCACCAACATGTCGCTGCATATGCCACACCTCCAAGTATAGCTCCTCCCGCAGCACCAGTTGCTGCACCTTGCCATGTTCCTGTTTTAATTCCTAGCTGAAGACCTCGTGCTGCTCCTCCTCCAACACCTGCTTTGGCAAAATCTCCCCAATTGCATCCGCCACCTTCAAGGCAAGCAAGCATCTCAGTATCCATAATTTCAAATTGTGACATCGTTTTTGTATTCATAACGAATGCCTCCTTTTTTATTTTTAATGCTTGTCTTGTTGCAAACTTGACAAGTTTGGTATAGCAGTGTTTATTAAATTGTTTCATCTAAATCTTGAATTACTGAAATAATCTTCCCCTGTTTTCTTTTTCTCTTATTTCTCTACTCGAAAATGAATTCAAAAATATAATATATGATGTCAATTTTAATAAACTATATTAATAAAATGCATTGTAAACATTTCGCCCAAATGATCTACCAGCATTATAGATACCACCGAAAAATCTTCCCGTACTATCAATCACTTTATGGACATCGATGTTAATATTACCTCTCCATGACACTCGACCGCCCTCTACTGTTGCCAAATCTTTTTCTGTAAGACTTGCAAATTTTTCTTCAATTTTTATCATATTCATTATGTCTGTTCCTCTTTATCTATAATTTTTTATTAAAACAAATAATTGTAAATTGTTTCGCCAAACTTCTGCCCCGCCCAATAAACCGGTCCTAAAAGTAATGTCCCTAAAGCATAAATCCCAACTACTCCAACTATGAAAATGAATACTTTTACAGGAATTGACTGCAAACTGTAAAAATTCTCTACCCTAGTAATCCAACTTTCTATTATGCGTTCCATTAGCGCTCATCCTTCCCTGTTAACGTCCACGACGCTTAGCATGTGCTCCTGAAGCACCATCTACCGCACCCAATAAAAATGTTCCTGCAATTGCGACTCCTCCAACTACTACCAGACCAAATAGCAAGCCTCCTTCTACATCGGCCAATTCCTCATGACTCATTACATGAAAACTATTTTCCATATTTTTAATTTGTTCCATCTTATTCTCCTTTTTTGATTCTTAACGATTGAAAAAGGTAGTTTTTTGTCTTTCCTTTTTCATATATTCTATTCGTTGTTATAGATAACCTTTACTCTCTAAATATTATCTTAGAATCCAAATAATGCACGACGTAAAATGAACCCCACCATTAAACCATGTTGATAACTTTCCTTGCTACCACCCACCAGCAAGGCTAAGTCGCTCTCCTTTAATACTTCAATAGTATACTTATCATTCATTTCATTCATCTCTTATCCTCCTAAAAACCAAAACCTCTACGAAATCCAATGTACCAATCTACAAGGGTCTTCGTCCAATTTTCTCCACCTTGAATATCGGTCAATTCTTCCGAAGTTAGCTCAACAAATCCGTAATAATGTTCTTTCATTATTTTATTCCTTTCTGTTTCCTCTTACTTATCTATTCGAAAAAAATTTCGAAAATGTACAACCAATTAAATTTTATTTAAAAAATAATTTAATGAACCACGGATACAAGATTGGTAGATACATGAACTAGGCTCCCTTCTTTTTCCTCTTACTTATCTATTCGAGAAAGAATCCAAAAATGTACAACTAATTAAATTTATTTGAAAAATAATTTAGTAAACCATGAATAGAAAATTGGTAGATACATGAAGCAAACTCCTTTCCTTTTCCTCTTACTTATCTATTCGAAAAAAATTTCGAAAACGTACAACTAATTAAATTTATTTGAAAAATAATTTAGTAAACCACGGATAAAAAATTGGTAGATACATGAACTAGGCTCCTTCCTTTTCCTCTTACTTATCTATTCGAAAAAGAAGTCAAAAAAATAAGAATATCAGAAAATTTTCCGACATTCTTATTGATAACTTCATACAAGTCTGACAGATATCAGACATTGAGATGTTTTTTAAGGGTTCTTCTGGCTGTTCGTGATACGGGGAAGTGCAAGCCTTCTAACAGAGTCACTTCTGTCGCAGTCATCTCTTCAATGGCCTGTAAACTGACCAACGTATTGCGATTGGCATAGACAAAGTAATCTTTTTCAGCCTTGGCAGCGATATCCTTGAGACTGCCATGACAGACTCCTTTTCATTATTTTATAGATAACTCTATCCCCTGCTCCATCTACAAAAGGCTTTAGTTTCCTTTTAAAATACAAGAAATTTAAAGCCTCCTGAAAATGGTATATTGGTTAGAGCGTTAACGATTAGTTGTGAAGATGTTATTTTTATTTAACCACAACCACTTTATAATATTCGTTTGAGTGTGGAGATTCAATTTTAATTTTTTCACCATATAAACCATCGATTTCTTTATCCAGATAATCTGAAACTCCTGATGGCAAGCGTTTCATCTTAAGAATTTCACCAGATTGATCCGCATAGGCTAGGAAGTGATAGTGGGTTGTAGCCATACCATCATCAATTAATACAAAGTAACCTGTTTTGAGCTTACCTTGCTCATTTTCTAAATAGTATAGTTTATTGTTATTGATTGTAAAGTGGGTAGCTCCAAGACGAAGTCGTGCACCTGGATTTTCTAAATAGACATCATTGCCAACTTTTTTAATCTCTGAATAGGTTGTCATTGCTGGGATATTAACCACACGATGTCCATTTTCATCAAAGTAGTAGCGATTTGGTAAGTTTTGGAAGTTCTGTACAACTGCCTTAGGATCAATTTCTTGTCCTTCTTCTTTATTATCCACTAAAGCTAAGGTAGTATTTGCAACCTCATCTCCATATTTGTTAGAGAACTTCTTGAACTCTGGTCTGATATACCAAGTGTTTTTTTCAATAATAACATCGTCACCTTTAGCATTTAGCAAATATTCTTGCCCATCTCCAAGTTTGACAATATCATGAATATTGTATCCAGCATCTTTTCTATTTGCTAGATAGCCATCCTTACCAATGACATAAACTTTTCCCCATCACTGGCTGGGACAGCTCTATCTGCGACCATAGCACCTGATTTTTCAAAGTAAGACCATTTACCATTTGCAGTCGCCCATCCTGTTGCCATGGCGCCACTGTCTTTGAGGTAATACCATGTAGACCCTTCTTTGTACCAACCTGTACGCATGGCGCCACTATCTGCTAGTGAGTACCATGTGCTACCTTCCTTGTACCAGCCAGTACGCATAGCGCCACTATCTGCTAGGGAATACCACGTATCACCGTCTTTGAGCCAGCCTGTCTGCATTTTACCAGTGCTGTCGAAGTGATACCAAGAACCTGCGTTTTGTACCCATTTATTTTTAGCGAGACTACCATCTTGAGAAAGATTCCAGTCAGCACCATTTTTAACCCAAGTATCTGCAGCCTGTGCTTGGTTGATAGATAAAAGTAGACCAGCACCTGCAAGCAAACCAAGTGTGAGTAGTTTAGATTTTTTCATAGCCATTTCCTCCTTTATTAAACAGCTATAGGAGGGCTTCCCCTCTTTATTTAGCTATATTCTAATACTTTTCATAGTTAAAGTCAATAACATTGTGAAAAATTAGACAATATCACCAATATCTACGAATTGTATTTTGATCCATTCCATATTGATTCATATAAGAAACATATTGACCTGGACGTGGAGCATGAACTACATTTCCACCACCAACATAAATACCCACATGTTGATTTGAACCTTGGTCGCCATTGTACAATATTAAATCTCCAGGAAGTTGTGAGCCACTATATATAAATTTCCCTCCTTCAGCTTGTTCTCCAGTTGTTCTACCAATATAAATATCGAACTTAGCATGAATAGCCATCGTAAATCCTGAGCAATCTACGCCACTATTCAAATCTGTCCCACCCCAATCATATGGGACTTTCCCTACAAATGTCTTTGCGTATTCACCAAGTGCCTGTCCACGATTTTCTACCCATACACCACTGTCTCTAAAGAAGTATGGTGTACCATTCACACGTTGATAACCAGTGACCATAGCACCACTAGCAGATAAGTAGTAATAATTACCATCAGGTTGAATCCAAGTATTTTCTTTCATCCATCCTTGGTCATCAAAATAGTACCACTTGTCATCTAATTGTTCCCAATTTTTAGCATAACCACCTGAACCGTATTTAAACCACCATTTACCATTGGTTTGCATCCATGTTCCTTTCGGATCGCGATATTGATTGAAAGCTTTCTTCTCTTGATTGCCCTCTGCTTGAGTTTCTTTATCTTCAAAACCAATCAATTTTACTTGATCAGCTTCTTCAGCTTTTATCTTGCCTTGATTAACTAATTGAGCAATCGCTTCTTTCTCACTTGCTGATGGGGAATCAGCATAGGCTACCGTAGTATTTGCTAGGAGAACGCCTCCTGCAAGAACTAACAAACTAGAATAAAGATATTTTTTCATCGTGAAAATCCTTTCTTTTTCTCCTTTTTGGAGATTGATTTTTCTAATTTTATTATATTCCTTATTTCTCCTCAGATTTCTACTGTCCCTAGAAAGACTAAATCTGTTCCTAAACGGTCACTTGAACCAAATAAAAAATTCCAAAGCAAGTGCCTTGGAACTCCGATTTCTATTTTGCTTGAATGATTTTAACCACATCTCCTACGCTCTGCAGTTGGTCAATTTCTTCGTCGCTGATTTCGATATTAAATTCATCTTCCAGTGTCAAGATAAACTCCATCAAGTCAACTGAGTCAGCATCCAAATCGTCTTTCAGACTCAAGGATTCTGTCACGACAAAGTCCTCTCCCTGTCGCTCTTGGATAATGGTCACAATACGGTCAAAAATTTCTTTTTCTGTCATCTCTTTTATTCTCCTGAAAATTCACGCGCAGTCTGGGCAACTACGTCTGTTTCTAGCATGGTACGAATCTGGCGGATTGTACTATAAACAGCCTTGGCATCGCTTGAGCCATGAGTCTTAACAACAGGTGCCTTGACACCAAACAAGACTGCTCCACCAACATCTGAGTAGTTGAGCTGTTTTTTCAAACCTCTGAGGCTGTCCTTGAGAAGGAGGGCACCTAGTTTCGCTCGAAGACCACCACCTGTAATAGCTGTCTTGAGCAAGCCCATGATTCCCATGGCTGTCCCTTCAATGGATTTGAGCACAGCGTTTCCCGTGAAACCATCTGCCACGACAACATCCGCAACGCCATTCATCAAATCACGCGCTTCCACGTTTCCGATAAAGTTCAAACTTTCATCAGCTGCTAGTAATTCATAAGTCTCCTTGCGAAGCGGGTCGCCCTTACTACTCTCTGTTCCGTTATTGAGCAAGCCAACGCGTGGTTGCGTAATGCCACGAACATTTTTAGCATAGAAAGACCCTAGAACCGCGTATTGATGGAGGTGCTGGGCTGTATTTTCCGCATTAGCACCGAGGTCAAGCATGTCAAAACCTCTCCCATCTACAGTCGGTAAGGTAGACATGAGTCCAGGTCGATCGATATTCTTGATACGACCCACGATGAAGAATCCAGCCGCCAACAAAGCACCTGTATTCCCAGCTGAGAGAACAGCGTCTGCTTCACCCTCTTTGACAGCCTTGGCTGCCAATACCATACTGGCGTTTTTCTTCTTCCGAATAGCTCTCGTAGGTTCATCGTCTGAATCAATCTTCTCATCCGTATGGATAATGCTGACGCGCTCTGTTGCTGTTAGATATTGCTTGATTTTAGCTTCATCTCCGTAGAGTTGAACCTCGATATCTGAAAAGTCAGCTAGGGCTTGATTGACACCCTCAACGATGGCCTGAGGTGCGTAATCGCCTCCCATGGCATCTACTGCGATTTTTTTCATTTCTTTTCCTCTTTTAGTAATTGACCCCAGTCTGCTAGGGAATCAATAAATTTCTTTGATTTTAGGTGAATCCCAACGTACTCTTCGTAGAGTTGATCCATAATTTGGCGTAAGTCTTGCTTGATATCGGGCTTGAGCGAAATGGTCTCCAAGGTCTCAAAATCAATAGCTTGAAATTGATTTAGCAAATAAGGGATATTGGGATTGAGATGGCAACGTCTCTCATCCTCATGATAATGCTCTGGGCAGAGGCAGGCTCCATATTTGAAAGAAAAGTCAAAAGCCTGACCGACCCGATGACAAAAGACACACTCATTAAAATTGAGGCTGATTCCAAATCGAGTCAAGATTTGAATTTCAAAAATATTGGTCAAAACCTGATAATCCAAGCCAGCTTCCATCAATTCCAAAGTCTTTTTCAAAAAAGCAAACAAGGGAGCATCCTGCTGATTGTCCTGCAAACTAGCATCTGCAAGAGCTGCCACGTAGGTCGCATAAGCCATGACAAAGAGATCACTATTAATCTCGGGAAAGGTCATCACCTCATGATAGTCCTCGATGTAGCTAAGTCCGTCATCATTGATTCGCAAGAGAAATCGTGCCAGCACCAAGGGCTGAATAACTGGAGCCAGTTTGGACTGGCCAGCGTGTTTGACGAAAAACATGCGCTTGCCAACCTGCTCTGTAAAAATCTTGACGAGCTTGTCATCCTCCCGAAAATTGCGATTGTAGAGCACCAAGCCTTGACTCGTGATAGACTGAATCATGCTTCTCTCATATACTCCTCAAGACGTTTCATGGCTTCTTTGATCGTCTCCATGCTGGCTGCATAAGACAGGCGAACATAACCTTCTCCAAAACGCCCAAAGGCAGCACCAGGGATAAAGGCAACAGCCTTCTTCTGAGCAAAATCCTTCAGAAAAGCAAAGGAATCTTGATTGTAATCCGCTGGAATCTTAGCAAAGATATAGAAGGCCCCGTCTGGTTTAATAATCTCAAAGTCAAGAGCAGTCATTTTCTCGATAATATAGTCCCGACGCTGGATGTATTCCTTCTTCATAGGCTCCGCATCGTTTTTACCAGCCGTCAAGGCTTCTACCGCAGCATGTTGCGCCATGGTATTTGCGGCAGTCACCAAGTACTGGTGACTCTTGATCAACTGGGCTGTAAAGACCGCAGGAGCGAAAATCAGACCCAAACGCCAACCTGTCATGGCATGTGATTTAGATAGACCATTGATAATAATAGCCTGATCTCTCAACATAGTTCCTAGAGACACATGGGTTTCCCCTGTGTAGGTCAATTCTGAGTAGACCTCATCACAGACAACAAAAATTTCGTACTTGCGTAAAACAGCTGCCAAGTCTTCCAACTGCTCCCGACTATAGGTAATTCCTGTCGGATTAGCTGGATAGTTGAGAATAACCGCTTTGAGCTTGT
>NZ_KQ970291.1:121758-123689 GCF_001579035.1 Streptococcus mitis
GTCAATCTCTACAACCTCTGCCCCAACTAGATTGACAATCGGTTCATAACCCGGATAAGCAGGAGCTGGCAAGAGTACCTTGTCTCCCTCTTCCAAAATAGCCGTCAAAGTAGCAGATAAAGCCTCTGTCGCCCCAATTGTAACCAAGATTTCATTCTCAGGAGCATAGTCCAGTTGGTACTTTTCCTTAACAAAGTCACTAGCCGCCTGACGTAGAGTCAGCAAACCACTCATCCCTGTATAGTAGGATTGGTTCTGGTCAATCGCTCGCTTGGCCGCTTCCTTGACATGATCTGGCGTTGTAAAATCAGGTTCCCCCAAAGTCAAACGCAAGACCCCAGGAATCTCCGAAATAGCCTGGTCAAACTGACGAATCAACGAAACTTGAATCTTATCTAACTGTTTATTAAAGCGCTTAGTTAAGTCCATAGATACCTCCTACTTTCAAAACGTATCTCTATTATACTACAAAAGCCCCCCGACCGCAAAAAATACATGATAGAATAACGCTAGCATGACAAATTGAAGTATGTTAATTTAAATTCATTGCAATACTATGTTTTTAGAATACTCAATGAAAATCTCATGAGACTAGGAATCGAGGTGAAAGCATAACTAAAGTTAGGTAAGCCAAAGATGACAACGTATCATGAGATTTTCGACGAGTATTGAGGTTTTGATAATCTTCGTTACAACTATTCTAGCACCATTACTGATTACTATTACCGGTAATGTCATTTCTGAGTGGATAGTCAGAAAGTGGTTAGATAAGCGCGACAAAAAATATAACCTGAGTTTAGTTTTAATATAACTGGACAAAAAGAAATACCAGAGGTGGAGCTCTGGTATTTTTGTTTTTGCCAAGATTTCGTTACAGTTCTTGTAAGATTATTATTACATAATTAGCTCCACTTGTCAAATAATTGTTAGCTCCACTTTCTATTTGACTTTTCCTGTTTTTATGCCTATAATGGTAAAAGATTTTATTTGGAGGTTTTTATGTCATTTCTATCAAAAAATGGAGCAGGTATCTTGGCCTGCCTTCTCATTTCTATCCTATCTTGGTACTTAGGAGGATTCTTCCCTGTCATTGGCGCGCCCGTTTTTGCCATTTTCATAGGAATGCTCCTACATCCCTTTCTCTCGTCTTATAAACAACTGGATGCTGGATTGACCTTTAGTTCTAAAAAATTGCTCCAGTATGCCGTTGTCTTGCTTGGTTTTGGTCTCAATATCTCGCAAGTCTTCGCAGTTGGGCAATCTTCGCTCCCTGTCATCCTATCCACCATTTCAATAGCTCTGATTATTGCCTACTTCTTCCAGCGCTTCTTTGCCCTGGATACAAAACTGGCTACCTTGGTTGGAGTAGGTTCTTCAATCTGTGGTGGTTCTGCCATTGCTGCGACAGCGCCCGTTATTGATGCTAAGGAAAAGGAAGTAGCCCAATCCATTTCCGTTATCTTTTTCTTCAATGTCTTGGCTGCGCTCATCTTTCCAACCCTCGGCACCTGGCTTCATCTATCCAATGAAGGCTTCGCCCTCTTTGCAGGGACTGCGGTCAACGACACTTCCTCTGTAACGGCTGCCGCCAGCGCTTGGGACAGTCTTTACCAAAGCAATACCCTCGAGTCTGCAACCATTGTTAAACTCACACGTACTTTGGCCATTATCCCTATCACGCTCTTTCTATCCTACTGGCAAAGTCGCCAACAAGAAAACAAGCAAAGCCTACAACTGAAAAAAGTCTTCCCACTTTTTATCCTTTACTTTATCCTTGCCTCTCTCCTCACTACACTACTCACCTCTCTAGGTGTGTCTAGTAGTTTCTTTACCCCTCTCAAACAACTCTCCAAATTTCTCATTATCATGGCCATGAGTGCTATCGGTCTCAAAACAAATCTGGTCGTTATGGTCAAATCCAGTGGAAAATC
>NZ_KQ970291.1:123929-128000 GCF_001579035.1 Streptococcus mitis
AAATCCATTGTTCTCGGAGCCGTCTGCTGGATTGCCATCATCCTCACCAGTCTCGGGATGCAGACCCTTATCGGCATTTTCTAATACTCTTCGAAAATCTCTTCAAACCACGTCAACGTCGCCTTGCCGTGTATATGTGACTGACTTCGTCAGTCTTATCTACAACCTCAAAACTGTGTTTTGAGTAGCCTGCGGCTAGTTTCCTCTTTGATTTTCATTGAGTATAACACAAAAGGTAGCCCACCAGCTACCTTTTTCTTATGCTTCCTCAATCAAGCGAGTGTGTTCTCTCTTGATACAACGATTCATCACGATGTCATCACATCCACCAGCACGCAAGATTTCTTCCGCCTCTAGACTTTCAAGTCCCAGCTGTGCCCAAAAAATCTTAGCATCAGCCTTTAGAAAATCACGCGCCACATCAGGCAAAAACTCGCTGCGACGGTAAACATTGACAATATCTACAGGAAAAGGAATCTCTGCTAGACTAGCATAAGCCTTTTCACCCAAGATTTCTCCATCTGCCGCCTTGGGATTGACTGGGATAATTTTATAACCCCGAGCCTGCATTTCCTTGGTCACTCGATTGCTGGTTGTTTCCTCACGGTCTGACAAGCCCACTACAGCAAGGGTTTTACTCGTTGCGAGATACTGACGAATCACACCATCACTTGGATTGATAAATTCTTGACTCATAGAAATCCTCCTTTTTCATCAGTATAGCACATTTTGAAAAGGCTTGCAAAATTCTACTACAAAAAAGGAAGACTAGCTCCCTTTTTATTTAGCCTCGTACCATGTTACCCCTTCATTTTCATCTGCGATAAGAGGGACACTGAGTTGAATGGCTTCTTCCATGGTTTGTTTGACCAATTTTTTCATCTCTGACAATTCAGATTTAGGAACTTCAAGGACGATTTCATCATGCACTTGCAGAAGCATCTTAGTCTGATAACCACCTGTAACCAAGGCCTTATCTAGCTGAATCATAGCAATCTTGAGAATATCTGCTGCCGAACCCTGGATAGGAGAGTTGATAGCCGTCCTCTCTGCGAAACCACGAATGTTAAAGTTACGCGAATTGATATCTGGCAACTCACGACGACGCTTGAAGAGGGTCTCCACATAGCCCTTATCACGCGCCTCACGCACCACTTCATCCATGTAGTTTTTAATACCTGGGAAGCGTTCAAAGTAGGTATCAATGTAGGCTTTGGCCTCCTTACGGCTAATGCCCAGATTATTAGACAAACCAAAGTCTGAAATCCCGTAAACCACTCCAAAGTTAACCGCCTTGGCATTGCGACGGTCGTTTACAGTCACATCCTCAGGACGTTCAATGCCAAAGACCCGCATGGCTGTCGAAGTATGGATATCTGCCCCCTCTTGGAAGGCCTTAATCAAGTGCTCATCCTTAGAGATATGCGCCAAAACGCGCAATTCAATCTGTGAATAGTCCGAGCTGAGAAGGACACTATCCTCCCACTCTGGCACAAAAGCCTTACGAATGAGACGGCCCTGCTCCAAACGCACAGGAATGTTTTGCAAGTTTGGATCCACACTAGACAAACGCCCAGTCTGGGTCAAATCCTGAACATAGCGAGTATGAATCTTACCATCAGCCAAAATCCAGTCCTGCAAGCCAATCACATAAGTCGATTGAATCTTAGCAATCTGACGGTAATCGAGGATTTTCTTAACAATCGGAGCAATAGGAGCCAAGCGTTCCAAGACATCCACGGCTGTCGAATAACCTGTCTTGGTTTTCTTAGTGTATTCTAGAGGAAGAGCCAATTTTTCAAAGAGCAGTACCCCCAACTGCTTAGGCGAGTTGATATTAAACTCCTCACCAGCCAGCTCATAAATCTCTTGAGTCAGTTTTTCAATGACAAGCTCATTTTCAGCCTGCATCTCAAGCAAGGTCTCTTTCTTGACCCTAATCCCAGCAATTTCCATCTTGGCAAGGACAAAGGCTAGAGGTTGCTCTATATCATAAAGAAGCTCTAATTGTCCATTTTCGCTGAGTTTTTCAAGCAAAATAGGCTCTGTTTCGACCAAAACGGCAAGCTTACGAACCAAATGCTCCAAGAATTTCTCGCGTTCAGGAATGGCCTTCTTGACTCCCTTACCATAGAAAGTCTCATCATCAACCAAATAAGTCTGACCATAAAGACTAGCGATGGTCGCAATTTCATTGTCCTCCACAGTCGAAAGGAGGTATTTAGCCAAACGGCTGTCAAAAGCAGGCGCCTGCAAATCCACACCAAAACGATGCAAGAGAACTTTAGCTTTCTTAAAGTCATAAACTCTCAAAGGTGTTTTTTCTAAGAAGTCCTTGAAAATAGGCTCTTGCAAAAGTTCAAGCTTATCTGTAGCATAGAGCTTTTCCCCACAAGACCAGGCAAATCCAACCAAATCATCCGTATGGTAATTCTCACCAAAAAGCTCAAAGTGGAAGATAGACTCCTCACTCAACATATCTTGACTGACTTGGTCAACGATAGTAAAGTCCAAACTCTCAGCCACATCAGCTGACGACACATTTAAAGCCTGTTTGAGCTGTTTGAAGCCCATCTCATCGTAGAATTTCCCAAGATTTTCCACATCTGGACCACTATAGACCAAATCCTCCAAACCAATCTCAATCGGTGCCTTGGTATCAATGGTCGCCAGTGTTTTCGACAAAAAAGCCTGTTCCTTATCATTGATGAGATTTTCCTTCATCTTAGAAGCCTTCATCCCATCGATATTTTCATAAATCCCCTCAAGCGAGCCATGCTCCAGCAAGAGCTTGATACCCGTCTTTTCACCGATTTTGGTCACCCCAGGGATATTATCCGACTTATCACCCATGAGCGCCTTGAGATCGATAAACTGAGTCGGTGTAATGCCCATCTTTTCCATAAGATATTCTGGCGTAAAGGCCTCAAACTCAGCCACACCTTTCTTGGAAATTTCAACCACCGTATGCTCATCCGTCAGCTGAATCAAGTCCTTGTCCCCACTGACAATGGTAATATCAAAACCATCCTGCTCTGCTAGTTTATCCAGTGTCCCAATGATGTCATCCGCCTCATACTGAGCCAACTCATAATGACGAATCCCCATATGATCCAGCAACTCACGAATAAAGGGAAATTGCTCACGAAACTCATCAGGAGTCTTAGCCCGACCACCCTTATAGTCCGCATACATCTCTGTACGGAAGGTCGTCTTTCCCGCATCAAAAGCCACCAAGATATGACTCGGCTCAACCCGTTCCAACAAATGGCTCAACATCAACTGGAAACCATAAATCGCATTGGTATGCAAACCAGCCGCATTCTTAAAACGGTCCAACTGTTGATAGAGCGCAAAAAACGCCCGAAAAGCAACAGAAGACCCATCAATCAATAATAATTTTTTCTTATCCATACACCCATTATAAAGGAAAGCACCAAAAAATACCATTGGAAAGAGCCATACCCAATATTTTTCATACTTTTTCCGAATAAATAGATAGAAGCAGTGAATCTAGTGAGCCTAGATTTAAAACTATGGTATAATAAAAGGAGGAAATAGATGATTCTCAGACATCCGGGCATTAGCCCAACCAATGACTTGGTTGCTAAGAAAATCTTTAGCAATCCAGAAATCACTTGTCAATTTATCCGCGATATGCTGGACTTGCCAGCCAAAAATGTGACGATTTTGGAGGGAAGTAACATTCACGTCTTGCCTTCCATGCCCTACTCAGCGCAGGATTTTTATACCAGTATAGATGTTTTAGCTGAACTAGATAATGGCACTCAAGTAATCATTGAGATTCAAGTACATCATCAGAATTTTTTCATCAATCGCCTGTGGGCTTATTTGTGCAGTCAGGTCAATCAAAACCTAGAAAAAATTCGTCAACGTGAAGATGATACCCACCAGAGTTACAAGCACATCGCCCCCGTTTATGCCATTGCAATTGTGGACAGCAACTACTTCTCAGATGACTTGGCTTTTCACAGTTTCAGTATGCGCGAGGACACGACGGGTGAAGTCTTAACCATCACAAACAATGGACAAGAAAACCATCTAGTCAAG
>NZ_KQ970291.1:128576-141954 GCF_001579035.1 Streptococcus mitis
GCCTTGTTAGCGCAGGACTATGCCTTGGAAACTGCTAGGGCTGAAGGTGGTTTTGTTATGTTAGCAAATCTTGTTCGCCAGCATCTTTTAACAGCTGAGGTTGCGAGTGAGCAATTAGGCATGACCGTGGCTGAGTTTGAAGAACTATTGAAAGAGCATCATAAATAAGAACTAAAAAAATACAGAGAAACCAGCAAAGACGAGGTTCGCAAGCCGTGGTTGGAGTTTTTCGGGAATAAACCCTTTACCCAGCACCCCGAGCGAGCCATCAGCCAGGCAGACCAACTGCTGGACTACAAGAGCTGGTCCGAGGAGGACAGGAAGATGTTTAGTCAACTACGTATGCGTGAAGAACAGGCATTGTTAGCGCAGGACCATGCCTTGGAACAAGCGGAGGAAAAGGGCTTAGAACGTGGTCTTGAACGTGGTCGAGCAGAAGGTATTGAACAGGGACTGGAGCGTGGGAAAGTTGAAGGAAGGGAAGAAGGGAAACTTTTTGCCTTCTTAGATATGGTTCGCCAACATGTCTTAACTTCTGAATTTGCGAGTGAACAATTGGGTATGACCGTAGCTGAGTTTGAGGCGTTGTTGTAAGACTATAGAATAACTTATAACATAAAGTGAACAGAACTGAAATATCGTCTTGTTCACTTTTTATTTTCTTCTAACCAATAGACAAAGTTCCAAGTAAAATCCCCAAAACTCTACCCCCTATAGCTAACAAAGAGCCAAAAAAACTAGGAGAGAACTCTCCTAGTTTTAAATTATCTTGGATTATTTAACCCACTCACCGTTTTCGTTTACAGTGTAGCCATTTACAGTTGTGTTAACTGCAAGGGCACCTGAAGCGTATGAGTAGTACCATTTTTCACCAACTTTGTACCAACCAGTTGCCATAGAACCGTTGTTGTTTAGGTAGTACCAAGTACCGTTATCTTTAACCCAACCAGTTGCCATAGAACCGTTGTTGTTTAGGTAGTACCAAGTACCGTTATCTTTAACCCAACCAGTTGCCATCCAACCAGCTTGGTCGAAGTAGTACCAAGTGCCGTTGATTTTTTCCCAACCGTTAGTTGTGTAAGAACCATCAGCGTGTTTGTACCACCAGCTAGAACCTGATTGAACCCAAGCAGCTTTTGCTGGAGTTGCTGGAGTTGCTGGAACATCTGGAGTTTCTGTTGCTAGAACAGCTTTAACTGCGTCTGCTAGTTTTTCAAATTCGAATTTCAAACCAACACGTTTAGCCTCTGCTGGATTAACAGCAGCAATGTGTGCTTCTACAGTAGCAAAATTAGTTTTTGCAACACCAACTTTTGTATCCAATTCTGCTTCTGCGTGTTTGATACTATCAGCACCAGTACCTTTAAGTGTTGTAAGTCTAGCTTGAAGTCCTGTAACAGGTTTGTTTACTGACTCGATAACTGCTGCTAATTTACCATCATTTTCTGCTTGTGCCTTATTCGCTGCACGTAGTTCTTTAGCGGCTTGACGAATTGCATAACCAGTAGCATAATCTACGTCCGATGCAAGGATAATATCAGTTTCTAATGATTCAGCGCGAGCAGAACGTTTAGCATATTCTTTCTCAGCTTCATCTACAGCAAGTTGTGCCGTATTAACCGCAGCTGTCTTTGTTGTTACCATTTCTTGATAGTCGCTTGCTAACTCAGTCACATTCTCTGCTTTGTATTTTGCAAGGTCTTCCTTCGCAGCAGATAATGCTTCTTTCTTAGTAGTTAGTTGTTGATAAGCCCAGGCAATACTACGATTATTAGCAACATCAGCTGTCAAATTGTTATATTCATCAGTCAACGCTGAATTAGCAATCTTAGAACCTTGTTGATCATACATCAAATCATCTACTTTTGTTTTAGCAGCTCCAACTGCTTTCGCCAATTCGTCTTGTTTAGCTTCACGCTCTTGGCGCTCAGTCAAAGCATTGTGATACTTAGTAAAAAGAACTTTATACTCGTTTTGGAGTTTTGTCAATGCAACGACTGCAGCTTGTACTTGCTCAACACTATTTTGCAATGAGGCTGCATCATTAGCAGGATTTGTTCCAGCAGCAGGTTGCCCAGTAGCATCACGATAAGGATATCCACTTTTAACCATTGCAATCTTTTGTTTCAAAGATTGTACATAAGTACTAGTGTTAGCTGTGAGTGATGGAATAGTTACATCCTCTGCATTTGCAACAGTATATGCACCGAAAGCTGTCAAGACAACAGCACTTGTCAATAAAACTTTTTTCATCGTTTTATCTCCTTCATTTTCTTTATAATATTTTGTAAGACTATCTTACTACCATACAGTATATAAATATTTGCAGGATTTGTCAAGAGTTTTCTGCTAATTTTTAAATTTTTTTCATCATTTTACTAAACAAAGAAAAAAATTTCTCAAGCATGCTGTCTTTGAACAAATCTCAACATATAGGCTGTATGGATTGCTAGATTATTCTTACTTCCCTAGCATTATCTAATAAAGAACTGCAAATGTCAAGCAAAAATGACAAATATTTTTATAAGAACTTGCCATCCCATCAACTTTCTACTATTAAAAATGTGAGTTCATAGAAAGGACACCAACTCAGCAATGGACACGCCTAACCGCTGGCTTGGCTGATGACTCGCTCGGGTTGTTGAGTAAAGGGCTTATTCCCGAAAAACTCTAACCACGGCTTGCGAACCTCGTCTTTGCTGGTTTCTCTGTATTTTTTTAGGTTTTATTTATGGTGGTCCTTCAATAGCGCCTCAAACTCAGCGACGCTCATACCCAGCTGATGGCTGGCAACCTCGGAAGTCAGAAGTCCTTGGCGAACCATATCTAGGAAAGCAAAAAGTTTTCCACGTTCAAGTCCACGCTCCAGTCCCTGTTCAATCCCCTCTGCACGACCTCTCTCCAACCCTTTTTCCTCAGCTTGTTCCAAGGCATAGTCCTGTGCCAACAAGGCTTGTTCTTCTCGCATACGTAGTTGACTAAACATTTTCCTGTCCTCCTCGGACCAGCTCTTGTAGTCCAGCAGTTGGTCTGCTTGGCTGATGGCTCGCTCGGGTTGTTGGGTAAAGGGTTTATTCCCAAAAAACTCCAACCACGGTTTGCGAACCTCGTCTTTGCTGGTTTCTCTGTATTTTTTAGGTCTTATGTATGATAGTTTTTCAATAGTACCTCAAACTCAGCGACGGTCATGCCCAATTGCTGACTGGCAACCTCGGAAGTCAGAATGCCTTGACGGACTAAATTTAGTAGCATGGACAAACTTCCTTCAACTTTCCCTCGCTCCAGTCCCTGTTCAATACCTTCTGCACGACCACGTTCAAGACCTCTCTCTAAACCTTTTTCTTCAGCTTGTTCCAAGGCATAGTCCTGAGCTAACAAGGCCTGTTCTTCGCGCATACGTAGTTGACTAAACATTTTCCTGTCCTCCTCGGACCAGCTCTTGTAGTCCAGCAGTTGATCTGCCTGACTGATGGCTCGCTCGGGTTCTTGGGTAAAGGGCTTGTTGCCGAAAAACTCCAACCATGGCTTGCGAACCTCGTCTTTGCTGGTTTCTCTGTATTTTTTTAGTTCTTAGTTATGATGGTCTTTCAATAGCTCCTCAAACTCAGCCACGGTCATGCCTAATTGCTCACTCGCAACTTCTGAAGTCAGAAGACCTTGACGGACCATATCTAAGAAGGCAAAAAGTTTTCCACGTTCTAACCCCTGTTCAAGACCCTGTTCGATACCTTCCGATCGTCCTTGTTCAATCCCCTCTGCTCGCCCTCGTTCTAGTCCCTGTTCAATGCCCTCTGCGCGACCACGTTCAAGACCTCTCTCTAAACCTTTTTCTTCAGCTTGTTCCAAGGCATAGTCCTGAGCTAACAAGGCCTGTTCTTCGCGCATACGTAGTTGACTAAACATTTTCCTGTCCTCCTCGGACCAGCTCTTGTAGTCCAGCAGTTGGTCTGCTTGGCTGATGGCTCGCTCGGGGTGCTGGGTAAAGGGTTTATTCCCGAAAAACTCCAACCAGGGCTTGCGAACCTCGTCTTTGCTGGTTTCTCTGTATTTTTTTAGTTCTAAGAACGCCATCTTGACTAGATGGTTTTCCTGTCCATTATTGGTGATGGTTAAAACCTCACCTGTCGTGTCCTCGCGCATGCTAAAGCTATGAAAAGCCAAGTCATCTGAGAAGTAGTTACTATCGACAATTGCGATTGCGTATACTGGTGCGATGTGTTTATAACTCTGGTGTGTATCACCTTCTCGTTGACGAATTTTTTCTAGGTTTTGATTGACCTGACTACACAGATAAGCCCACAGACGATTGATGAAAAAATTCTGATGATGCACTTGAATCTCAATAATGACTTGCGTTCCATTATCCAACTCCGCCAAGACGTCTATACTGGTATAGAAATCCTGCGCCGAGTACGGCATGGAAGGCAAGACGTGAATGTTACTTCCCTCCAAAATGGTCACATTTTTTGCTGGCAAATCCAGCATATCGCGAATAAATTGACAAGTGATTTCTGGATTGCTGAAAATTTTCTTAGCAACCAAATCGTTGGTCGGGCTAATGCCCGGATGTCTTAGAATCATCCTTTTCCTCCTTTTATTATACCACAGTTTTATACTCAATGAAAATCAAAGAGCAAACTAGGAAACTAGCCGCATGTTGCTCAAAACACTGTTTTGAGGTTGCAGATAAGACTGACGAAGTCAGTCACATATATACGGCAAGGCGACGTTGACGTGGTTTGAATTTGATTTTCGAAGAGTATTAAATCTAGATTTACTAGATTCTCTGCTTCTATCTATTTATTCGGAAAAGAGATGAAAAAAACCTGAGAATCATCTCAGGCTTTGTCATTAAATCTTTTTCTCAATACTGAAAAGTGGAGAAAGTGGGCGTTTTTCATGGATACGTACAATAGCATCTCCTAGTAGATGAGCAATCGAAATCTGTTCAATCTTATCAATCAAACGCTCTTCTGGCAGATAGATGGTATCCAAAACAACCAATTTCTTGATAGCTGATTTTTGGATATTATCCATAGCAGGACCAGAAAGAACTGGGTGCGTACAACTTGCATAGACTTCAACAGCACCAGCTTCCGCAAGAGCATCTGCCGCATGACAAATCGTTCCAGCAGTATCAATCATATCATCAATCAAGATACAAGTCTTGCCTTCGACCTTACCGATGATGTTCATGACTTCACTGGTATTCATCTTATCAACGCTACGACGTTTGTCTATGATAGCGATAGATGTTTTCAAAAATTCTGCTAACTTACGAGCACGAGTCACCCCTCCATGGTCTGGGCTGACAACCACATAGTCAGAACCAACCATGCCACGACGCTCAAAATAATCCGCAATCAGAGGAGCTCCCATCAAATGATCCACAGGAATATCAAAGAATCCTTGAATCTGCGCAGCATGCAAGTCGATGGTCAATAAACGATCCACTCCAGCTACTTCAAGCATATTTGCGACAAGTTTTGAAGTGATTGGCTCACGCGCTCTCGCCTTTCTATCCTGACGTGCATACCCATAGTAAGGCATGACAACATTGACAGATTCTGCACTCGCACGCTTCAAAGCATCCACCATAATCAAAATTTCAAGCAGATTGTCATTTACAGGCGAACTAGTTGATTGTAGGATAAAGACGTGTTTCCCACGGATTGATTCTTCGATGTTGACCTGAATCTCTCCATCTGAAAATTGACGGACACTTGATTTCCCCAACTCTATCCCAATCTCCTGCGCCACACGTTCTGCCAATTCTTTATTAGAAGAAAGGGCAAACAGCTTTAAATCAGAAAAAGACATGATTTCCTCCGGTATATATGTATCGCTTGTGCTTTTCACAAGATTTTTTCCATCTACCATTGTAGCGCTTTTTACACTATTTTTCAATCAAAAATAAAAGAAGGGCACCATATTTGTACCCTTGCATCATTCTTTTGAAAAATATTCTAGTTCATCAACTCATCGTGCTTCTCAACAAAACGATAAGCCTGATAAAAACCATAGAGAGTAATAGCCGTAACCACTGGAATCGCTAAAGGCAACTCTGTCTCCAATTCAACAAAAGGAGAGTTAAACAAGAAATGAATTCCCAAGGCTAAACCTAGGAAAATAAGTCCCTCTTTCTTGCCAACCTTCTGCCCTTTATAGGCTCTGTAAAGCAAGTAAACACCTACTACAGCCAGACCTGAAAAAGTCCAGTGAGAGGCAATTCCTGAGATGATACGCTCTAAAATCCTCGAAATAGTAAAGTCAAAGCCCTCTGGCAAATCCGTACGAATATAGCTAATATCCTCAATCATTTGGAATCCCAAACCAGAAGCAATGCCTAGTAAAAACAAAGATTTTAATTTTCGCACAGGAATCAAAGCTAAAACAAAGACAAGTGGCAATAATTTCAAGGGCTCTTCTACCAAAGGAGCCACAATAGCACTTTCAAAGGCATTTAAAAAGGCACTATCTGGGAAAAAAACACCCAGTAAATCATGGATATAGGTATTCGCAAAGCTAGACAACCAACCTGAAAGGAACATCCCACCCAATAAAGACAAAATCAAGGCTTTCTTTGGCAATTCCCATTTTTTCCCAGTACGGAAAAGGAAATAAAGAGCCGGAATCATGTAAAAGAGAGCTAGAAAGATAGAAACTCCCATGAGTCCATATTCTGCACCTGACATCGAACCGTCCGTATAGTAGATAGTCTCATACTGCAAACCAATACATAGCAATAACATAAAAATAAATAAAATACTGTTTTTCTTCATACACTTTCTTTCTAAATGAATTTTTTACAATTCTACGACCGTCATACTTCCTGTATCCACATCGTAAATAGCACCAGAGATAATGACATCATCTGGTATTAGGGGAGACTCGATAAGCAATTGCATGTCCTCACGTACACTCTCCTCTATATCTTGGAAGGGCAAGAAGTCCTGGTCTGACACGTCGACACCTAGTTCCTCTTTCAGATACTCCTGAAAAGGTCCATTTTCAAAGGTCTGAGCACCACAGTCTGTATGGTGCAGCACCACAATCTCTCTTGTCCCCATTTGTTGTTGGGAAATAACTAGCGAACGAATCATGTCCTCTGTCACTCGACCACCTGCATTCCGCAAGATATGAGCATCCCCAAGTGCCAAACCTAGAGCTTGCGCAACGTGCAGACGAGAGTCCATACAGGTCACAATAGCCACTCTTGTTTTGGGTTTAAGTGGCAGATTTAACTGCCCATGTAGGGCAACATAAGCCTGATTGGCTTGCATAAACTGTTCAAAATACGACACGATTCCCTCCTCGAAAATTTGATAGTCAAATATTTCTCCTATCTTATCATTTTTAAGAGGATTTGTCACGGATTATGCAAAGACCTTTTTCAAAACTTCCTGAATCGTTGTTACGCCAATGACTTGAATTTCCTTGGGCGAAGTGATTCCTGTCAAGGAATTCTTGGGTACATAAATCTTAGTAAAGCCCAGTTTAGCAGCTTCGTTGATACGTTGCTCGATACGATTTACGCGCCGAATTTCTCCAGTTAAGCCCAATTCTCCGACAAAACATTCCTGAGGATTAGTTGGCTTGTCTTTATAGCTCGAAGCAATAGCAACCGCAACGGCCAAGTCTATCGCAGGTTCATCCAATTTAACACCGCCAGCAGATTTGAGATAGGCATCCTGATTTTGCAAGAGAAGACCTGCCCGTTTTTCCAAAACAGCCATAATCAAGCTAGCACGATTAAAGTCAAGCCCAGTCGTTGTACGCTTGGCATTTCCAAACATGGTCGGTGTCACCAAAGCCTGAACCTCCGCCAAAATCGGACGCGTCCCTTCCATGGTCACAACGATGGAGGAACCAGTCGCCCCATCCAAACGCTCCTCTAGGAAAACTTGACTCGGATTGAGTACCTCAACCAAACCGCCCGACTGCATCTCAAAAATCCCAATCTCATTAGTGGAACCAAAACGATTTTTGACCGCTCTCAAAATACGAAAGGTGTGGTGACGCTCCCCTTCAAAGTAAAGCACCGTATCCACCATATGCTCCAGCATTCTCGGACCAGCCAGAGTGCCCTCCTTGGTCACATGCCCTACGATAAAGATGGCAATGTTATTAGTTTTGGCCAGTTGCATAAGTTCAGCTGTCACCTCACGCACTTGAGAAACAGATCCCTGCACCCCTGAAATCTCAGGAGACATAATAGTCTGAATGGAGTCAATAATGAGTAAGTCTGGCTGGATTCTTTCCACCTCTGCTCGAACACTCTGCATATTGGTCTCTGCATAGAGATAAAACTCGCTATCAATATCACCCAAACGCTCTGCACGTAGTTTAATCTGCTGGGCAGACTCCTCCCCACTGACATAGAGAACTGTCCCCACTTGAGACAACTGGGTTGAGACTTGTAGGAGAAGCGTTGATTTCCCAATCCCAGGATCCCCACCGATGAGGACAAGACTTCCTGGTACCACTCCGCCTCCAAGTACACGGTTGAATTCCTCCATCTCCGTCTTGGTTCGATTGACATTGATTGAAGTCACCTCAGCCAGTTTCATGGGCTTGGTTTTCTCACCTGTCAAGGATACACGCGCATTCTTAACCTCGGCAACCTCAACCTCTTCTACAAAGGAAGACCAAGACCCACAGTTAGGACAACGTCCCAGATATTTAGGGGAATTATACCCACAATTTTGACATACAAATGTCGCTTTTTTCTTTGCGATGATAAACCTCTTTCTATATCTCTAACTCACACTCAATCACTTGGCAAAAATCAATCTTCTCATTTGGTACAAACTGGCGCATGAGCATTCGATGAGCAACAACTACCACAGTCTGGTAATCTCGATACTTACCCATACATTCTAGAAAACGAGACTTCATCTCTTCAGCTGTCTCATATTGAACAGGACTATTAGGAAGTAACTCCCCCTTATTTTCTAGAAACATAGTACGAGCTTTTTCAAAATTATCTGTGCCACTTTCATAGACCTGCCATTCATGTAACAAAGGCTCTACTCTTAAAGGAAGTCCCGTAGCACAAACCACATAAAAAGCCGTTTCTAAAGCTCTTGTGACTGCAGAAGATATAATTATTTCAGCTGAAAGGAGTAAAGGATTGGTGCTCAGTTCCTGAGCCTGCTGCCGTCCCTTCTCAGATAAGGGCGCCAAATCTATCCCAAATCCCGTATAAGAATGCTCCTCTAACTCACAATAATCTGGCTCTCCATGACGTACAAAGATAATCTTCATTCTAGTGCCCTGTCGATCCAAATCCACCAGTCCGCACGCCGTCTGCCACATCTCCATCTACGATTAAGAAAGGCGCAAAGACAGCCTGGACCACACGTTCTCCAACTTCAAGAACAACCTCTTGATCTGTAATATTCTTCATCTGAGCAAAAATGTGACCTTCATTCCCAGGATTTCCATAATAATCCCCATCAATGACCCCAACTGAATTAATTAAAACCAAGCCCTTTTTACGAGGATTTGAAGAACGATCATAGAGGTAGAGAACCTCAGTCGGCTGCATATAAGCCTTAACCCCTGTCGGAACCAAGACAATCTCTCCTGGAGCGATAACTGTGCGCACAGCAACCTTTAAGTCGTAACCAGCCGCATGCGCTGTCTCACGCTTGGGCAATAAATTTTCATCTGTAAAACTAGAAACCAATTCAAAACCACGAATTTTCATCATCTTCTCTTTTCTATTATCATTTATTCTAGATTATTCTATCTTATTTATTCGGAAAAAGCACGAAAAAAAGAGCACACAATTCAAATCGCTTAGGGCTGCTGGATTCCTCCCCTGACCCGCTTCACGCAGAACTGTTGCTCCACTATTTATTATATCACATTCCTATTCATTTTAAAAGCAAAATTATTTTTTCCGTCTATTTCTAAAAAAATCCTGCATAATAGCTGCACATTCATCTTCCAAAATTCCCGTTTCAACCTCCACACGATGATTGAGACGCTCATCTGTCAAGATATCGTACAAACTCCCAGCAGCGCCAAATTTCTGGTTTTTAGCTCCATAGACCACGGTTGAAATACGGGCGAGTCCAATCGCCCCACTACACATGACACACGGTTCAATGGTCACAAAAAGTGTGCAATCCAGCAAGCGCCAGCTCTCCTCACTCAAGTTCGCATTCTCTATAGCCATAATCTCCGCATGCATAACCGCTCGCTGTAATTCCTCACGCGCATTATGCCCACGACCAATGATTTCTCCGTCCTTGACAATCACACAACCAATTGGAATTTCATCGTGTTCAAGAGCAATCTCAGCCTCTCTCAAAGCCTCCCTCATAAAGACTTCTTTTTCTTCAACTGTATAATTCATCAATTTCCCTTTTCCTACTTATCGATTTTATTATTATATCATGAATCCCAACACAAAAAAAGCCACCGAATGCGGTGACTTTATAGGGAGATTATTATGAAAAAGAAAAGTTTAGGATATTTGTTACAACAAGTTAGGAGGTCTTCTTGTAACTGTCTATAGTATACCCGACCTATCTTAAACAAATCTTAAAAATCTCTTAGGACCAAACACTTTCTAAAATATTCGTTTGTTCACGACCAGGACCTACTGAGAAAGTAGAAATACGAACGCCAACCAATTCACTCACACGACGAACATAGTTACGCGCATTCTCAGGAAGATCTTCCAAATTACGAACTCCAGTAATATCTTCTGACCAACCTGGCAACTCTTCATAGATAGGCTTGCAACGTTTCAATTGCTCAAGACTAGCTGGATAGTAGTCAATACGTTGACCATCAAGATCATAGGCCACACAGATTTTCACTGTATCTAAACCACTCAAAACATCGATAGAGTTCAATGAAAGATTAGTAATACCAGAAACACGACGACTATGACGCATCACAACTGAGTCAAACCAACCCACACGACGTGGACGACCAGTTGTTGTACCATATTCATGACCGACTTCACGGATACGTTCTCCCACTTCATCAAACAACTCAGTTGGGAAAGGACCGTCTCCTACACGACTCGTATAGGCTTTACATACACCAACAACCTTGTCAATCTTACTTGGACCAACACCAGAACCAATCGTAACACCACCAGCCACAGGGTTTGACGACGTAACAAATGGATAGGTCCCTTGGTCAATATCTAGCATAACACCTTGTGCACCTTCAAAAAGCACGCGTTTACCGTTATCAAGCGCATCATTCAAAATAACAGATGTATCGGTTACATATTTCTTGATTTGTTGACCATATTCGTAATACTCTTCAAAAATATCATCAAAAGCAATCGCTTTACTGTCATACAATTTTTCAAAAAGACGATTCTTTTCAGCAAGGTTACGTTCTAAACGCTCACGGAAAATATCTTTATCCAAAAGATCGGCAATACGAATCCCAACACGAGCAGCCTTGTCCATATAAGCTGGACCAATTCCCTTGATTGTAGTTCCAATCTTATTGTCGCCCTTAGCTTCTTCTTGCAAACGGTCTAACTCGATATGATAAGGCAAAATAACATGCGCACGATCAGAAATACGCAAGTTATCAGTTGTCACACCTTCCTCATGAAGATAGCTCAACTCTTTTACAAGAGATTTAGGATTTACAACCATACCATTCCCAATAACAGAGATTTTTTCAGGGAAGAAAATTCCAGATGGAATCAAGTGCAACTTAAATTTCTTACCGTCAATGACAATCGTGTGACCTGCATTATCACCACCTTGGTAACGTGCAATCACTTCTGCATTCGCTGAAAGGAAGTCTGTAATCTTCCCTTTACCTTCATCACCCCATTGGGTACCTACAACAACAACTGAAGTCATAATCTTGTCTGAGCCCTCAGGCTCTTCCTTTCTCACATACATGGCAGGAATCTCACCCGCAATTATATCTTACAATTTATTATAAGAAAAAATCGCCTTTTTATCAAGAAGAAACAATAGAAAGATTTGCTATTTCCAACTATTAAAAAATGATTTAGAAAAAATTCCTGCTATTTATTATTATATTGCCATGAAAAAGTAAGTTTGTTCGGAAATTTACTAAAATTACCTCAACAAGAAATAAACCCCCGATTCATTATCATCTTTTCAAGATACAAACGATAAGCAACACGATAATGGTAAACGATAAAATCCCTACGACACCCAATGCCATATCTAACTAAATAATAAATCAAAAATTTAAAATGAAAATGTTCCCAGTCAAAATGATCACCAAATACAGTACCATACTCTTCTTCAATATTTCTATAAAAATCCGCCATCTGCTCATAAATTTTTTGTAACATAATCAAAACTCCTTTTCTTTTTTATGAACTTATTCTAACAAAAAATTTTAATTAATCATTAATAATTCCTGAATTGTTAAAATACCAACCTCAACAAGATAAAAAAATAGGAAAAGTTGACAGAATAGAAATAAATTTACTACCTAAATTAGACTTTGATAAAAACCTTATTGATTGCGTTAAATACTAAAAGAGACTGAGCTAAAAATCTTAAAATAAGAAAAACGCATAGTATCAAATTTTTCAAACTGTCTTTAAAACATTTCTCAAAGATAACGAGAAAATTGTCAATGCCCTTAAACTACCCTATTCTAACGCCAAACTAGAAGCCACTAATAATTAATCTCATCAAACTTATCAAGCGCAACGCCTTTGGTTTTCGGAACTTTGAAAACTTCAAAAAACGGATTTTCATCGCTCTAAACATCAAAAAAAGAAAGGACGAAATTTGTCCTTTCTCGAGATTAGCTTTTCTGGCTCTATAATATTTGTAGTGGGTAAATCCCCTATAGATATTATGGAGCCTATTTTATTATAGAAAAAAAGTCCCATATCATCTATAATGAAAAGCGACCAAACCATCATTAGAAAGATTCATATGGAACAATTACATTTTATCACAAAACTACTAGACATTAAAGACCCTAATATTCAAATTATAGATATCATCAATAGAGATTCACACAAAGAAATCATTGCTAAATTGGATTATGAGGCTCCATCTTGCTCTGATTGCGGAAGTCAAATGAAGAAATATGACTTTCAAAAACCTTCTAAAATTCCTTACCTCGAAACGACTAGTATGCCTACTAAAATTCTCCTTAGAAAGCGTCGATTCAAGTGCTATCACTGTTCAAAAATGATGATATCTGAAACTTCTATCGTCAAGAAAAATATCTCGCTTCATTAGGTGCGAGATAGATTATTAATTATATAACAAAAAAGAGGTCAAAACCTCCTTTAATTAACTACTCCGCCAGTAGGACTCGAACCTACGACATCATGATTAACAGTCATGCGCTACTACCAACTGAGCTATGGCGGAATAAAGCTAAGCAA
>NZ_KQ970292.1:0-6415 GCF_001579035.1 Streptococcus mitis
AATCAAGGTCATGTGACCGAACTCTGGAGCTTCCCAGCCAAGGGCTTCATAGACCATAAGCTGTTTTGGTGTATTAGCAATATGGTCATCTCCACGGATAACATGAGAGATTTGCATATCGTGGTCATCGATAACAACGGCAAAGTTGTAAGTTGGGTAACCGTCTTTCTTTTGGATAACCCAGTCACCACCGATATTGCCACCTTCAAATTCGATATCACCTTTGACCATATCATGCCACTTGTAGATACCTGACTCATTGACAGCTAAACGAACAGTTGGAATGATCCCTGCTGCTTCACGTTCTGCGATGTAAGCCGCTTTTTCTTCTTCACTCATACCAAGGTATTCATTGATGTAGCGTGGTGTTTCGCCAGTTTCTTCTTGGCGTTCGCGTTCAGCTGCCAACTCTTCTTCTGTAACGTAAGATTTGTAGGCTTTTCCTTCAGCTAACAGTTGGTCGATGAATTTTTGATACAAGTTCAAACGCTCAGACTGGCGGTAATTTTCATGTGTTTCTGGGCTTTCATCCCAATCCATACCTAACCAACGAAGGTTTTCAAGCTGTGAACGTTCACCATCCTCGACATGACGTTTACGGTCAGTATCTTCTATACGAATAATAAAAGTTCCACCATGATGACGTGCATACAAGTAGTTGAACAATGCTGTACGGGCATTCCCGATGTGTAGTAGTCCTGTTGGACTTGGTGCGTAACGTACGCGGATATCTTTTGACATAGTTTCTCCTATAAAGTCTCTAGGCGTCTGCCTTTTTGCTTTCTATATTATATCACAAGTCTTGGCTGAGTCCAATTTCTATGAATAAAGAGAGTAAAAAGAGTGGACAAACCACTCTTTTCTTCTATTATAGACGTGCGTTAAGTTCTTTGCTCAATTCTTCAAATCCTGGTTTTCCAAGAAGGGCGAACATGTTACGTTTGTAGGCTTCAACACCTGGTTGGTCAAATGGGTTGATAGCATTCAAGTAACCTGAAAGAGCGATAGCCAATTCGAAGAAGTAGATAGTGTATCCAAGAGTGAAAGCATCTTGCTCTGGAAGGGTTACGTACATGTTTGGTACATCACCGTCTGTGTGGGCAAGAAGAACACCGTCAGTTGCTTTTTTGTTTACAAAGTCAACGTCTTTTCCTTGAAGGTAACCAAGGCCGTCAAGATCTTCTTCCAAACTAGGAATAATCACGTTCTTACGTGGTTTGTCAACACGGACAACTGTTTCAAACATGATACGAGTTCCTTCTTGGATAAATTGACCAAGTGAGTGCAAGTCAGTTGAGAAGTTGGCTGAAGTTGGATAGATACCTTTTTGGTCTTTCCCTTCTGATTCACCAGCCAATTGTTTCCACCATTCTGAGAAGTACTGAAGTGATGGCTCATAGTTTACCAAGATTTCAGTTGCATAGCCTTTACGGTAAAGGATGTTACGAACAGCTGCATATTGGTAAGCTTCGTTTTCAGAGATTTTGTCTGAAGTGTAGTCTTTGCGAGCTGCGTTCGCACCTTCCATAAGGGCTTTAATGTCAGCTCCTGATGCAGCGATTGGAAGCAAACCAACGGCTGTCAATACTGAGAAGCGTCCACCGATGTCATCTGGAACCACAAATGTTTCCCAACCGTTAGCATCTGCTTCAACCTTAACAGCACCTTTTTGGCGGTCAGTTGTTGCGTAAATACGTTTGTTGGCTTCTTCTTGACCGTATTTCTTAACCAAGAGTTCTTTGAAGACACGGAAAGCAATCGCTGGTTCAGTTGTTGTACCTGATTTAGAAATCACGTTTACTGAGAAGTCTTTGTCAGCTACGTACTCTACCAAGTCAGCAAGGTAAGTAGATGAGATTGAGTTTCCAGCGTAAAGGATTTGTGGAGCTTTACGTTCTTCTTTTGTTTGCAAGTTTGCAAAGTGGTGGTTCAAGAAGTCGATTGCTGCTTTGGCACCAAGGTAAGATCCTCCGATACCAATTACAACCAAAACATCGCTGTCTGATTTGATTTGCTCAGCAGCTTTCAAGATGCGGTCAAATTCTTCGCGGTCGTAGTTTTCAGGAAGGTCCAACCATCCTAAGAAGTCGCTACCAGCACCAGTTCCTTTACGGATCAATTCATCTGCTGCTGTTACTTGTGATTGCATGTATTCCACTTCATGTGGTGCAACAAATTTGTCTAAAACTTTTGAATAATCAAATTTAATATGTGACATGTTATTCCTCCAATATTTCTTCTTTTCTATCATAACGCTTACCTTCGTTTTTTCAAGTTTTTTGTCAAATTTCTCCAATTTTTATCAGAATTCAAACGTTTGCGTAAAAATCCCACATTACCAAAAATTTTAGAAAAAATAAAAGAAAGAACGACCAGATGCCCCAGTCGTTACAGTTCATTCAATAAATACTCAAATAATTCTAAATTGCCATCTTCTTCATTGACCAGAAACTCTGGATGCCACTGCAAACCGATAATGCGATGTTCGTCGATAGACTCAATCGCTTCGATGGTTTGGTCTCTTGGGTCAATAGCAGTTACACGGAAATTAGGTGCCAAATCTTTAATACTCTGACGATGGACGGAGTTGACCTGACTTTCTTTCCCAAATAGCTTAGCCACCACGCTTCCCTCCACTGTCTCAATAGAGTGAGATGTTCCGAAAGGTAGTCCTTGCCAGTGACCTTCGATTTCTTGATTGAGGGTTCCACCAAAGGCAACATTGACAAGTTGGACACCGCGACAGATTGCCATAATTGGTTTATTCTGACGGAGCGCTTCTTTCAAGAGAGCCAGTTCAAACTCATCACGTACTAGATTGTAATCATCGCTCTCGATGGTCTTTTTCTCTCCATAAAACTGAGGATGGACATTTTGACCGCCTGTCAAGATAAGTTTGTCAATCATTTCTACATAATCGCGTACAACTGACTCATCACCAACAGGAATGACTAAAGGGAGACCACCGACTTGACGAATGCTCTCTGCGAATCTACAAGATACAGATGAATGAATGTTTTTGCCTTCCGCGTCTACGGGACATAGATTTGCAGCAACTCCTACAACCGTTCTAGCCATGATGCCTCTCCTTTCGAATATTAACGATAGTCCTATCTTATCACTCAAAACATCTTTCGTCTAATATGTTTTTTTTAAGGATGTGATAAATATTTTTTATGGACAAGAAAAAGCTGCCCCATAGGACAACTTCTTTCTTATTCGAAGACAAATTGATTGTGATAGAGTTCTGAGTAAAATCCACCTAGTTTCAAGAGTTCATGGTGATTACCACGTTCAATGACTTCTCCATCTTTAAGGACAATAATCTGGTCTGCATTGAGGATGGTCTTCAAACGATGGGCAATGACAAAACTGGTTCTACCCGCTACAACCGCCTCCATAGCATGCTGAATCTTGCTTTCTGTCACCGTATCTACGTTTGAAGTGGCTTCATCGAGAATGAGAACTTCTGGATCTGTCATCAGGGTTCGAGCAATAGAAATCAATTGCTTCTGCCCTGTTGAGAAGATGCTCTGGTCATCATCTATAAGGGTATCGTATTTATCAGGTAAGCTTTCGATATAGTCGTGAATGTGGGTTGCCTTGGCTGCTGCCTCAACCATTTCTTGACTAGCATCTGGCACACCGAAACGGATATTGTCTCGAATGGTTCCGCTAAATAAGACCGAATCTTGCAAGACAATTCCCACCTTACTTCTGTGACTATCTAAATCATAGTCACGAATGTCTTTACCATCAAAATAAATACCGCCAGCATCAACATCATAAAAGCGATTGATAAGGTTCATAATAGTCGTTTTCCCTGACCCAGTCGGACCAACAACCGCTGTCATCTGGCCTTTCGGAGCGGAAATGCTGACATCTTTCAAAATAGGTTTATCAGGCAAGTATGAGAAATCAATATGACTGATTTCAACACCTTCTTGCAACTTAGTGAAGATTGGAGCCTTTTCAGGTCGGATTTCTTCCTCTGCGTCAAACATTTCCTGAATCCGTTCAGCACCTGTAAAGGCCAACTGAAGGCTTCCCCAACTTGCCGCAACTTGGATAATAGGCTGGTAGTATTGCTGTGAAAATTGGGCAAACATAACAATCAAACCTAGGGCTGTACTTGTTTCAATTGCCTTATCATTCAAAAGTACGGCTGAACCAGCAAAGATGACGATGGCTGTATTAACCAGACTCATCCCATTCATGACAGGGAAAAGAATTCCTGAGAACATTCTTCCTTTAAAGGTTGCCTTGCGCACGCGCTCATTTTGTTCAAGAAATCCTGCCATCATATCCTCTTGAATTCCTTGCACAATCACGGCTTTTTGGCCTGAAATACTCTCATCCATATAGGCGTTGAGTTTCCCTACCTCTTTCTGCTGGAGATTGGTGTATTTGCGTGCCATTTTCACGATGAAAATCAGCATGAGGAAGGCTACTGGTGTGCTGGCAATGGTGATGAGAGCCAGCGTCACATTTCTCGAAAACATGACAAGAATCAGACCAATGTATAAAACAATATTGCTCATGACCTGAATCAAGCTTTCGTTAAAGGCTTGGAGGATATTATCCAAATCACTGGTAAAACGAGACAGGATATCCCCATCTTGTCGGCGGTCAAAGAAAGAGACCGTCAAGCGAGCAAGCTTACCGAAGAGGCCTTTGCGCATCTCGTTGGTAGACTCTGCAATCACGCGCGTCATGAGACACATGTATATGACACTGGAGATAAAGAGAACCAAAACCAGTAGGGCAAGATTGACCATGATTCCTGATAGACTCTGCCAAACAAGTTCTGGATTGCCATTTTGATAAGCTTGAACTAAATTGGCTAGCTGCGTCACCGCTTGTCCAGAAAAGACCGGAAAGAGAGCTTGGGCAAGAGTCGCCAGAACAATCATCAGGATGACGACTACAAATGATAGCTTATAGACTTTAAAATAATTCCAAAAAAATTGAACTGTCTTCATTTTACTCCTCCTTTCCTTTCTGTGTTTCGTAGATTTCACGGTAAACAGCATTGTTGGCAACCAAGTCTGCATGCGTGCCTTGACCAATCAATCGTCCTTGATCTAGAACCAAGATTTTATCTGCATGGACAACCGAGCTAATCTTTTGCGCGATGATAATGGTTGTCGTCCCCTTCAAGTCCTTATTCAAGGCTTCTTGCACTAGACGCTCTGACTTGGCATCCAAGGCCGAGGTCGAATCGTCAAAAATCAGAATACGTGGATTGCTGACAATTCCACGAGCAATCGACATCCTTTGCTTTTGCCCGCCAGAGAAATTGGTTCCTCGTTCCTCAACTGGACTTTCAAAGGTTTTCTCCATACGATGAATGAATTCACTGGCTTGGGCAATGTTGGCTGCTCGCTCCATTTCAAATAGAGTAGCATCTCCCTTACCCTGTCTCAAGTTATCTGCAATCGTTCCACTAAAGAGAATGGCACGTTGGAGAACGATAGAAACTGTTTTACGCAGGGTCCCTTCACTCACTTCTCGAATATCCTTGCCTCCGATTTTGATAGAGCCTTCTTGCGGATCAAAGAGACGTGGAATCAATTGAGCCAAGGTTGATTTTCCTGCACCAGTCGCTCCAACGACACCAACCATCTGACCAGGTTCAATAGTAAAGCTCACATCTTTCAGCATCGGTTCCTTATCCATTGGATAGGTAAAGGTTACATTTTCAAAGCTAAGACTGCCGACCAATTCTTCATCTGGCACATCCTTGAAGGTCATGGCTGGCTCTGCGTCCAGAATTTCTCGAATACGACGCATAGAAATCATGGCACGGCTGACAGAATTTCCCAAAAATCCAACCATAACAATGGTAAAGATAATCTGGCTTAGGTAATTGACAAAGGAAGCAATGGAACCAACAACTGACGGATCCGACTGAACCATCCCCGCAACTAGCCAAATAGAGAGGAAAACCGCCCCATAACCGACCAACATCATGAAGGGTTCCACTACTGAAAAGGCATAGCCAATGTAAAGGTTTTGACCAAGAAGCTCGTCTGAGACCTCTGTAAACTTAGCAAACTGCTCTTTTTCTTGGACAAAGGACTTGACCACACGAACACCGCGCAGATTTTCCTTGGCAATGGCATTGATGCGCTCAAGAAGGGTTTGAAACTTGGCAAAACGAGGACCCATCATCCCCACTCATGACAGCAGTCAAACCAAAAATCAAGACTACCATGAGAACAATCACCCACCACAGAGAGGGTAAGGTTTGAACCGCCAGGATAAACGACCCGATGAACAAGAGGGGAAGTCTGAAAAGAATTTGGAAGGTCATCATGACCACGTTCTGAATCTGGTTGATGTCATTTGTCATGCGAACGACTAGATTTCCCGCATTAAATTGTTCAATATTGGCATAAGAAAAGGTTTGGAT
>NZ_KQ970292.1:6661-7713 GCF_001579035.1 Streptococcus mitis
GCATCCTCCCGAAGGTCAGATGAAACTCCTTGGGCAATATAGGCTGCGAGGACAACGTTGAGCCCACCAGCAACCAGACCGACCAAAGCCACACTAATCAACCAAGCCCCGATACTATAAATGGCTTCATATTTTCCAGCAAGGAGGGCGTCTAAGACTTCCTGCAGATAACGCGGTTGCAAAAGTGAACTAGCAACCATCAAGCCTGTCATCAGGAGCGAAGCCAAGGCCTGCCACTTGTAGGTTTTTATTTTCTGAATCAGCATACTTTCTCCTTAAAAAATAGACAAAAGGGAGCGACAATGCGTCAGCTCCTTTTCATTCTGTTTGTGTGATGTTATTCTAGCAAAAAAGTGGAGGATTGTCAAAGAAGTCTCCTTGATACAGCTAGAATGTGATAATGTATTTACTCGGTCAAACGTGAAAATGTCCCATTTGATAGAACATCCATATGAAAAGAATCAAACTAAATATGAACTTAATCATGACCACCCGTCAAACGGGTGGTTTGAACCAGGGCTATAAGCCCAAATTACCAGCCAGCGCCTAAAGACGCTGGCTTTCACGTTGTTCAAGTCTTATTGCTCTTGACTCGTCACTTGCCTCTCAAAGAGGCTTTAGTATTACTTACCACTATCTCTAAAGAGATCCTCATATTCTTTTACACTCAATTTATCTAGTGCTATATCATGCTTTACTCATTCTCAAATTTTTATGCTTGTGAAGAAATCATCCACTGGATAATTTCTTTAATCTTGAATATATTTCTTAATTGTGGCTTCATTGAGCCCTACTGTACTCATATAATAACCTTCCGCTCAGAAATGCCGATTCCCAAACTTGTACTTGAGATTGGCGTGTTTGTCAAACATCATGAGTGCACTTTTGCCTTTTAAATGCCCCATAAAACTTGAAACACTTATACTTGGTGGAATATTTCGCCTAAACTACTTCGATATTGATTATAGATCACTTTTCATCTATACTTAGGGGCGAACACAATGTGATATAGTTGCTTAGTTTTAAAAAAGCATATCATAGTAAAGCTATGG
>NZ_KQ970292.1:8044-9660 GCF_001579035.1 Streptococcus mitis
GAAATAAGATATAGACAAATACGATTAGGAAAGAAAAGTGAATTTCTAAAAATTTTTTAGCGGCCAAAGTTTTTGATGTAGGCGTCAGAACTCTCTTCACATGGAAAAAGAAAGACGTGAACAAGGGCATTTAGAGTGGAAAAAGCGAGTCGTCAAAAGACGGAAGATTCCTTTGGATGAATTAAAAGTCTTTGTAGAGGCTCATCCAGACGCTTTCTTAAGGGAAATTGCGGCACATTTTGATTATGCTGTTCCTTCAGCATGGGCAGCTTTAAAGCAGATTAAGGTTACTTTAAAAAAGACGACTAGTTTTAAGGAACAAGATCTGAGAAAGTCGCTGAGTTTCTTGATATTTTGGATAGCCTAAAAGATTTACCAGTCGTATATATTGACGAAACGGGAATCGACCGCTACCTCTATCGTCCCTATGCACGGGCTCCTAGAGGGAAGAAAGTCTATGAAAAGATTAGCGGACGGCGTTTTGAGCGGACTTCAATTGTTTCAGGACAAGTAGACGGAAAGTTTATAGCTCCCATGATTTACAAGGAAAGTATGACGAGTGACTTCTTTGTAAAGTGGTTCAAAACGCAACTCCTACCTGCTTTGAAGACACCTCATATCATTGTCATGGACAATGCAAGTTTTTATCCCAAGAACATCTTGGATAAACTTTGCATTCAAGATAAACACTTTTTCTTACCTCTACCACCTTATTCACCGGATTTGAATCCTATTGAGCAGGCTTGGGCTATCTTGAAAAAAAGTGACGGATTTATTAAGGGAAGTCCCAAATATTTTTGAATGTTTAGAGCGCTTTTTAAAACTAAATGACTATAAGATAAATAACAATCTAGAACGAGAGGTACGCCTATGAATTTATATACTTAACTGTCTATAAAAATCAGCATTCATTCCTAACAATTCTTTAAAAGGGACTATTTTTCTAACTGAACCTGATGGAGTGTATTCCATTGACCAAATAAAAGGATAGGTCAAAACAACTTCATTTGTTTCAAGCGATAAATCTAATTTGAACAAATCTGGCACTATAAGTCCTTGATAAAATGTGTCTAACTGATTTGTCGTCACCCAATATAAAAATCCCTTGTAATCTATTTCCAAATCCTCCCATTCTAATGTATCAGGAGCGAAATATTCTATTGAATTTAATTTTTCAATATTTATTGCAAATAGACCACCCAAGATATCATAAGCTATCAAACAACGATTAGAATTATAACATTTTGAAAACAATTCATTACAGTAGATGAAGCCATTCTCCGAATCATTCCCCAAGATTTTTAAATAACCATTAACAGTTATATAAGAAAAATGTTCTAAGATAAACTTCATTTCTTGTGGTCTTTCGATACTATCCGTTGTTTTTTTATTAAATTCAAGGAATTTAATATCATTAGAACTTTTATCAAATTCCGCAATAATCTTTTTCATAGTTAACATTTTATTCACCTACTCTATTATATTAAATTTAACTTTTGTACCATCATCATACGGTCTTAACTGATGACCTGTTGTAAATCGAAAAAGCTACACTTTCTCATCTTTCTGACTTCCTTGATACTCTCCCAATTCTAAAAAATGATTCAAGGTATTAT
>NZ_KQ970292.1:10127-10657 GCF_001579035.1 Streptococcus mitis
GTAATATAGTGTTTTGTAGTGCTTCACTCTCTTCCTCTATACGCGGATTATCATCTTTTAAGGTCAAATAGAGAGAAATCGAATCTACAAATTATTTATCATGATTATTTTTAAAATCATTCCAAAATAAAGTTTATTTGGCTTGTTTAACCAATCTAAAGTTTTAAAAGTCCTCAAGCACCTATAAATCGTTGAGTTTGGAAGTCCAGTTACCTGCGAAAGCAAATCAACATCTACTACTTTTTGACCTTTTGTCAATAAAAAGGCAATCCACGTTAATTGTTCGCGAGGTGTTAATTCCTTATGGGATTCAGTATCATTAGCATTCAGTACTAGTCCCAATGGAGGGAAGAAGAGGTTTCCCTTGAAGTCGACAAAAGGAATTCTAGCTTGAAGTAATTGCTTTTTTTCACTGTCTGATAACTTTGAAAACACCAAAACAACATTCATATTGGCTTTTTCACCCATAGTACGAGCCTGAGTAACAAATGCCCCCTTCTCTTTTCTTTAATCAGAAGCTACTGTTTGTT
>NZ_KQ970292.1:10989-12657 GCF_001579035.1 Streptococcus mitis
GGTCAGAATTATCTCAAAGTTTATTAGACTTGTTCGATAACTATTTGAAGCAAGATTGGCTAGTTAGAAATTGAATTTGTATCGTTCCAACTAACCATTGGTGTTTTTAGTTTTCGCATCTTTAAATCAGCTACAATAATACACAAAAGAATATATTTTATAGTTTAAAAATTCAACAAGATACTAAACAAGTCTATTTAAAAAGCAAAAATACTACTCTTCACTAAAAAACTACTTCATCGTAATCAAACCGTCAGGTTCTATACTAAATTCTGGTCTGTCTGCTATCGTACCATCTTCTTTAAGGTAATACCAGCCATCATTTGATTTGACAAAGGCATTAGAAACCATGTCCCCATTTTGACTATCAAGATAGTACCAAGTCTCCTTGTACTTGACCCAACCTGTCTTCATGGCGCCCTCTGTGTCAAAATAATACCACTTCTCAGCGATTTTCTTCCAGCCTGTCGCCATTTCGCCTGACTGGTCAAACCAGTACCAGTTGCCGTCTATGTGCTTCTTCCAGCGATCTGCAAGCATATATCCTGAACCGTCAAAGTAATACCAAGTACCATTTACTTTCTCAAACTTATCTTTTGGATAAGAACCGTCTGAGTGTACATACCAGGTGCCAGTATCGTTCTGTTGCCATCCTGCTTCAATCGTCAAGCCGTTTTCAATATCCTGCTTAAACTGCTCACGGCTAATACCCCATTTGGCAAGATAAGGATAGGGGTCAATGTGATCTGAGTTGTTGTCAGGTTGATTATTGGTGCAATATTCGTGTGTCTTGATACCTGCCAAGTCGTCTGTATCAAGTGTTTTCGGTATACCAGCTTCATCCGCTAGATTGCGCAAGAGTTCGATATAGAGACGATAGTCAATCAGAAACTCTTCTTTTGATTCATGGCTTTCAATCAGTTCAACTTGTGCATAACCTTCTGCATTCCAACCGCCCCCGACGTCCCAGGCACCATTATCAACAGGTCCTACCTGCATAATACGACCATTACCGACTACGTGAGAAAAGAAGCCCAATTCAGGATCTTTTCTGTAATGGTAGTCAGCCTCATTTTGAACCGTTGAGTTGGGGTTGCCTGTGGAATGGGCATGGACTTGCCTATATGGTTGCACGCCGACTTGAGGCAAATCTGTTCTTAATTTACTCACATCAATTTCCATATTCTACTCCTTATCGATTAAGACAACTTATTTTTTACAATCCAGAGCTAGAAACTCCTTTATTTATACCTCATAAAGAATACAATCCTAGTCACGATTAGGCTTGTAGATAGAACTGATTAAATCAGCTCAAAGAGGACTATTCTGATATTGTGAATAGGATTGACAAAGTCTGTATCCTACCTACAATAACACCCCAGACTAAAAAGCTTTTCAAAAGTCCATTTTTACAGTCTCTATATGTCCTGTTCATAAATACTATACTTTATTATATCATATAAAAGAAGTCAAAAGTCTGTTAAACTATTTTCAAGACCAAACTAAAGAGGAGAACACAAGTTTTTTCGATTTTCACTAGAGGAAACGGATTTTATTCAGTAAATCAAGTTAGAATGGTACTTTGCTTGCCAAGATGACCTTACCTTCTTTTATCAAGGGGTGACGGAAAAGCGAAAAGTACAGTTGAACTGTCATGGCAACCCAGAT
>NZ_KQ970292.1:12736-17685 GCF_001579035.1 Streptococcus mitis
CTGCCCAAGGGATAATCAAGACCACAAAAGCGATTTTCCCGATTAGTTCGATAAAACTAGAAACTAGAGGAAGGACTTTTTGCCCCAAGCCCTGCAAACAATTGCGATAAATCAACAAGAGACTCAAAATAGGATAAAAGACTGAACTAATTTGCAGATAGAGACTTCCATTTTCTACCAAGTAGCTATCCGTCGAACTAGCCAAGAAGGAAACCAAGGCTGGACTGGCAAAAAAGAGGAAAACACAAACAAAAACTGCCCAGGATATACTTAAACGACTGCCGATTCGAAGACCTTGAACAATGCGGTCAGGTCGCTTAGCTCCTAGATTCTGTGAAGCAAAGGTCGTCATCGAGGTAGAAATAGCGGTCATGGGAAGAAGGGCGAAAGCCATAATGCGGCGAGCCGCCGTCTGGGCACTAATAATTACAGCACCAAAGGTATTAACAGAAGACTGTAAAATCACACTGCCGATAGATACAATTGAACTCATCAAGCCCATAGCCAAACCTTGCTCCAAGAGATCCGCGTATAAGGCCTTGTCCCATTTGAAATGCTTGAGTTGAGGCAAAAGTTCTGGCACACTCTTACGGATATAATAAAAACAGAGAACCGCTGATAAGCCTTGCGAAATGATGGTAGCAAGTCCCGCGGATTGAACTCCCAGATGCAGTTGCGTAATAAAATAGAGATCCAGAACCACATTGACAAGAGCAGAAAAAATCAAAAAACCAAGCGCTGCCAGACTGTCCCCAATGGACCGCAACAAGCCTGCAAAGAGATTATAAGCAAAACTGACACCAACACAGGTCACAATCATAGAAATATATTGATAGGACTGAGAGAGGATTTCAGCAGGGGTATCTAGGTACTGTAAAAGAGGATACAAACCAAGAAAGCCCAGCAACATAACTACAATACTCAAAAGTGCACCTAAAATCCATGTGGCTGCTACTGCTTCCTTTATTTTAGTAAAATTCCGAGCTCCGTAATATCTGGCAATGACAATTCCCATACCATTGCCAACACCAAGAGTAAATCCTACAATCAGGTCAAAAATCGCTGTCGTCGCCCCTACTGCAGCCAAGGAATCTTGTCCAAGAAAACGTCCAACAATCAAGACATCAGCAGTGTTATAGAGCTGTTGAAAAATATTTGATAGCAAGATTGGGAAGGCAAAACTCAAAAGCGAAGGAAGAATCGGACCATGAATCAGGTCCACTGTTCGTTTTTTATTCATAAGGCTATTATATCAGCTTTCTAGTGGAGCGACAAGAAACAGCAAACTATGCGTGAACTGAAAACCAGAAAAAGATAACGAAAAAGCAGCAGATGTTCTCCACTACTTTAATAGCTTATACTCAATGAAAATCAAAAAGCAAACTAGGAAGCTAGCCGTAAGCTGTACTTGAGTACGGTAAGGCGATGCTGACGTGGTTTGAAGAGATTTTCGAAGAGTATTATTCTTCAATTTCGATTTCAAGTTCATCGCCTAGGTCAAGTGTAACTTCTTCATTCACAGAATCTGCTTGAACTGCTTCATCTTTTTTGTTTTCAGTATCTTGTTCTGAAACTTCTTCTCCATCAATCAAGCCAAATTTAGAACGGACTTGCTTATCAATTTCATCAAAGATTTCTGGGTGATCTGCCAAGTATTTCTTAGCATTCTCAGAACCTTGCCCAATTTTTTCATCCTTGTAAGAATACCAAGCTCCTGCTTTTTTGATAATATCCAAGTCGCTTGCAATCTTCAAAAGCTCACCAGTCTTAGAAATTCCTTCTCCGTACATAATTTCAACTACGGCTTCCTTAAACGGTGGAGCTACCTTATTTTTTACAACCTTAATCTTAGTTTCTTTACCGACATTGGTTTCTTTTTGGTCACCAGTTCCCTTAATTTGTGTATTACCACGAACATCCAAACGGACTGAAGCATAGAATTTCAGAGCACGTCCACCAGGAGTTGTTTCTGGATTTCCAAACATCACCCCAACTTTTTCACGCAATTGGTTGATAAAGATGGCAATTGTTTTGGTTTTATTGATAGAAGCACCAAGTTTACGCATAGCCTGGCTCATCATACGAGCCTGCAAACCAACGTGGCTATCACCGATATCTCCATCAATTTCCGCACGAGGGACAAGGGCCGCAACTGAGTCGACCACGACAAGATCTACAGCACCTGAGTCAATCAATTTTCCTGCAATCTCAAGACCTTGCTCTCCTGAGTCTGGTTGTGACAAGAGCAATTCGTCAATGTTGACACCAAGGGCCGCAGCATAAGCTGGATCGAGAGCATGTTCCGCATCGATAAAGGCTGCAATACCTCCTTCTTTTTGCGCTTGCGCAACTGCGTGAAGGGCAACTGTTGTCTTACCAGATGACTCTGGTCCATAAATTTCAATGATACGTCCCTTAGGATAACCACCTGAACCAAGGGCAATGTCCAAAGCTAAAGAACCTGAGCTCATCACTTGCACCTTTTGCTCGGCGCGTTCACCCAAACGCATGATTGATCCTTTACCAAAGTCTTTCTCAATCAATTTAAGAGCGTCATTCAAGGCCTTTTCACGTTCTGCCCCGAATTTTTTTGAAATTTCTTCTAATTTTTTGGTTTTTTCGCCATTCTATTCTCCTACATTCTAATGGTCCTCAGACCTATCTACTATTATATCAAAAGTTAGTCACTTAATAAAGCCTTGCGAACTAGGTTAAAGGCATGCATAACCGCAATGTGACGTACATCTGCTCGACTTCTGCCTCCAATATTCACCTTGATAACCTCAGTTCCTTGCTCTTGCGCCAAGCCTATAAAGACTGTCCCAGCTGGGTGTCCTTCTAGGCTATCTGGTCCTGCTACTCCAGTCAAACTGATGCCAAAATCAGATTGGGTCTTGCTTCGTGCCTGCTCAGCCATCTTCTGAGCTGTAAATTCAGACACTACACCCTGTTCTTCCAAATCCTTGACAGGAATATCCAACATCTTTGATTTTTCCTCCAAGCTATAGGTCACAAAACCACCCTTAAATATGCTTGAAGCTCCTGAAAAATCCGCTAGACTAGCTTGGAAAATCCCTGCCGTCAAGCTCTCTGCAGCCGTGATGGTTTTCCCTTGCCTTTTCAGTTCTTCTACCACAATACTGGCCAAGCTGGACTCTTCCCCATAACCATAACAAAGGTCTCGTAAAGAAATTCCTTCGAAAGTCTGGCGGTCCAAGATTTGATTTTCCAAGATATCCAGCGCTTGATTCGCCTCTTCTTGATTGCTAGCTTTTGTTGACAGACGTAGAGTTACTTCTCCTGTCTTGGCATAAGGTGCCAAGGTCGGATCTGTTTGATTATCAATCAAATCAGCCAAAATGGTCACCAGCTGGCTTTCGCCAATTCCAAAGAAACGAAGAACTCGGGAATATAGCTTGCTCCCTGTCATCAACTTGGGTAGAAGTTGGTTTAAGACCATGGGTTTCAATTCACTTGGTGGACCTGGAAGGACGACGTATGTCACTCCATCGACTTCTAATATTCCTCCCACAGCCAGTCCTGTTTCGTTTGGCAGTGGAGTCGCCCCTTCTACAATTTGAGCTTGTCTTTCGTTATTCGGTGTTCGGGCATAGTCTGGTCTCTGGGCAAAAAAGACATCCAACTTCTCCTGGGCCTGAGGATCGAAGACTAATTCTTTCCCTAAAAATTTAGCCAGAGTTTGTTTGGTCAAATCGTCCTCAGTTGGCCCCAAACCGCCTGTCAAAATCACCAGACTGCTACGTTGACTGGCAATCTCAAGTAAAGACAAGAGACGAGCTTCATTGTCTCCTACAGCCGTCTGAAAATATACGTCTACTCCAATCTCAGCTAGTTTTTCCGACAAAAACTGAGCATTGGTGTTGACAATCTGTCCTGTCAAAATCTCTGTTCCAACAGCAATGATTTCTGCTTTCATGTTTCCTCCTACCTATCTATTCGTATTTTTTTGAAAAAATCGCAGGAATTTTCCTACGATTGATTTTTTATTTGTATCAAAAGTTAATTATCTTCATCACCAACAGGTGCTCGTCCAAATAAATCTTCAAATAAGACCGCATTGGTTTCAAGCTGGGTGACTTCTTCTTGTCCCAAAGAACGTCGGAGTAGATTTTGCATTTCCAACATATGGGCTCTCGAAACAATCTGGTAAGAAACACCTTGAAGCATCTCTCCTTCACCCTGCAACTGCTGAGTTTCAATGGTTTTAAATGAATCTTTATAGCCCAACAAGCTCGGAATACTTTTCGCAGACAAATCAATATTAGTCTGCATATTGTCACTCAAAGCTTTTAGAATCTCTTGATAATGACCAACGCTATTTAAACTGAGGGCTTTTTCCATGACTTTTTGAATAACTTCACGTTGACGTTTTTGACGACCATAATCCCCCTCAGGATCTTGGTAACGCATTCGTGCATAGACTAGGGCTTCTTCTCCCCCAATATGTTGCTCCCCAACACCGATAGAAATGGTATTAAATTCTTCTTGGTCACTGATAGAAATTGGGAAACCTAGGGTATTATTGACTGTAATACCACCTACTGCATCCACTAGTTTTTGCAACCCTTTCATATTGACCATCACATAGCGATCAATATGGATATTCATCATTTTTTGAATGGTTTCTATAGCAAGCTCTGCTCCACCATCTGCATATGCTGAATTCAGTTTCGCTTCATGAGCCTGACCATTCCCTGATTCAATACGGGTCAGAATATCCCGCTCTAAACTCATCATCGTTGTTTTTTTCGTTTTAGGATTCACTGTCATCAAGATCATGCTATCACTTCTACCGACCCAAGTTTCAGTTCGTTCAGCATTTCCGGTATCAACCCCCATTAACAGAATGGTCAAAGGTTCAGTCGCTTCAATAACCTTGGTTTCTTCGCCGATTTTTTATAAGTTTTAGCTAAGGTTTCTGTCCCTTG
>NZ_KQ970292.1:17936-19496 GCF_001579035.1 Streptococcus mitis
GATAAATAGTATAGCAAAAATACCTGCTCCTACTACAGTTACAGAAAGTAAAGCCAGCACCATTCCAATAATTTTTTTAACCATATTTCTACTAATCGATCAGTTTACCCATCAAGTAAACATCGATAAATTTCCCTTCTTCTATATATGCTCCACGCTCTTGGCGACCTTCAATGACAAAGCCATGCTTTTGATACAGATGAACCGCAGCCTGATTACGAGTTTGGACAGTCAGTTGGAGACGACGCAGAATGCCACTTGCTTGTGCCCACTCTATCACTTCTTCTAGCAACAAACTTCCCAATCCATTATTCCAATATTTCTTACCAATCACAATAAAGAGATCTCCAATATGACGGACTCTCTTGCGCTGGTCAGCTGTAATATTTACAATACCAGCAATTTTATCATTTAATAATGCAAGTAAGGTTATCTGATTGTCCGAACTAGCTTGCTTGTTGAGGAATATTTCCATCTCCTCACTGGTCAAGAGAATACCATCTCTGTCTAGGCTGGTAAAATCTGTCTCTAAACTTACACGATTTAAAAAGGCCACTAATTCAGCTGCATCTTTGGGCTCTGCTTCCCTAATGAGCAATTCATACTCCATGTTGAAGCTCCTCTAAAAGCTTTTCTGCACGCAAACCCTTTGCTTGGAAATGTAATCTGCGACCGTCTTCTTCTTTTAGAATTTCCAACTCTAAATAAGTATCTGGCAAGGCATCTCCTAAGAGATTGCCCCACTCAATAACAGTCACTCCGCCACCAAAGAGAAACTCATCCAAATCGATAGAATCCGCATCTCCTTCAATTCGATAAACATCTAAATGGAAAAGCGGAAGACGCCCCTCATACTCTCTTACGATAGTATAGGTTGGACTTTTAATCATTTGAGAAATCTGTAAACCTTTAGCAAGTCCTTTAGTAAAGGTCGTTTTACCTGCACCCAGTTCTCCAGTTAAGATTAAAACATCATTCTTTTCTAATAGATGACCCAAACGCTCCCCTAAGGCTTGTAGCTCTTCTTCATTTTTTGTGTACATACTCTTATTATACCAAAAACTTTTCTTTTGTGTCTATTTTCCTACTAAACTTACCATCATAACATCCATAAAAACAAGCTTTCTCTAAAAGAAAATGAGCGTAGCAATGACCAATACAAGATCTCGAAAAATATGACCATAAAAGGAAACTTCCTTCTTAACCGAATTTGGGACAAGATAGGCTGCAAAAAACAAACCCAGTCCAATATAAATCAAAAGAGAGACAATGGTCATTGGATTTCTTAAGAAGAGAAGTGTTGCTAAAATAGTCACCAACACTGTCTTTTTTCTGTCTAGCATAGCAAGAAAATCACGCATGTATTTTTTCAAGGGTAAAAAAATCAGCAAATCTAGTCCAAATAGGAAAAAGAAGGATGGCAATAAAAAGTCAACTAATTCTTGCTGCAACGTATTTTTGATGAACAAGTTGTCTGACAAGACAAGAACAGCTCCTAACAAATTAATTAAGAGTAACATACTATAAAAAAGCTTCACCGACTTCTTACTGGCTAGGACA
>NZ_KQ970292.1:19902-26170 GCF_001579035.1 Streptococcus mitis
TTCTTGCTTACGGGTATAAAGATAATTTACTCCAGCACAGATTCCTGAAACGAAAACCATACTTCCGATAAAAAAAGCTGTACTTTGTTTAAAGGACAAGATACATTCCTTCCATAGGAAACAGCTACTCAAACTAATTTGAATTAAGACTAACAAAAATAAGATTCTCATTGATTTCATCTTTTCTCTCCCTTCCTACCAATCATTATACTAGGAGAAAAGAGAGAACTGTTTTCAATCTTCTCAAATGTCTTTTTAAGACGCTAAACAAACACTAGAGACTAATACTCAATGAAAATCAAAGAGCAAACTAGGATGCTAGCCACAGGTTGCTCAAAACACTGTTTTGAGGTTGCAGATAGAGCTGACGTGGTTTGAAGAGATTTTGGAAGAATATAAATTGAAATAAGGCTGATAGTATTCATTTCACTATCAGCCTTACAGGTTATTTAACGTTTCAGAAAAACTATAATGTCAAGATTAACTAAACAGTATCTAATTCCTTCAAATAATTTTCTATCTTCATCAACATTAAAGGATTGTTATAAATCTTACATAACTCTCTTGCTTCTATATAATAATTTTTGACTTGTTCTTTGCCTAGAAATTTGGCTCCAGCATTTCCTACAAGAATAAGTAGAGGAGCCAGTTGGTAGCTTGTCTGTCTTTGTTTACAGAGTTCAATCGTCTCAAGAGCTTCTTGGATGGCTTCATTATATTTTTCCTTTGATACTAGGTAGTGAGCGTAGTTGTAACGAACTCTGATGTAGCCAAATAAAAACTCTTGATACTCAAAATTTTTTGTCTGATATAACTCCATCAAATGAGAGTAGTTTGCCTCATATTCTTGTTCACGACCCACTAAGGAATAGAAATTAGATAGAGTATTCAACGCCTTTAAATAAATCAGAGTATTTGAGGAGACTTTTAATAATATATTTTCCAATGAAGAAATTGCCTCACACTTACTGTCATATTGATAGAAGTCAATAATAGCTTTAATCCATTCAAGGTAAGTTCGGTCTTCTAGTGTTAGAAAAGTGCTTCGCTCAACCTCTATTTTATAAAGATATTCTAAATCGTCATAATTTCTATCATCTAATAGTCGAGCAGATAATTGCTTGAAATTAGAGAGGTTAGATTTAATTTCAATTTGTTCATTGAAAAAGTAATCCAAAGGGACTTCAAGTCGTTGTGAGAGTTTGAACAAAAGGTCTGCGGAGGGAATGAAATGCCCTCTCTCAATTTTACTAATCTGGCTTTGTTCACAAATTCCTTCTGCAAGAGTTTGTTGGGAGAGTCTCAACTCTTTTCTTTTCAATCTGAATTTCTCTGCGAGTGTATTCATTAAAGATAATAAACCTTCCTATTTGCTTAATTTCATTATAAAATTTTTAGTTCAAAATAGCAAGTTAAAGGAATAAATAATTCTTTATGGTAATAAACTAAAAAAAAGTCAAAAATTACATAAAAATGCTTGGCTAAATAAAATATATCTGTTAAAATAAAAACAAGGAAACAGAAAGGGGTTTCATTGCATGAGAAAAAAACGTGGAATTAAAAAATTAGTTACATTTGCATTACTAGGTGTTTTTATGTTTAGTAATACAATTCCTTACCAACAATTCATTCAGAAGAATAGACAATTGGAGATTCGAGTGCAATCACAAAAGAAGTCCAATGGTCTTGATGTTGGGAAGGCTTATTGATGTCGTATTACTTTAAAATTCAACTATTTAGAGAAAGGTATTCTTATGAGAGCTTGTAACAATACCAGATAGATATAAGAATGGAGATGTTTGATAAAATGCTTTCATAGCTAACCAACTATTGAAAATTATGAGTTACAAAGTCTAAAGTATTTAAGATTAGTTTATAAAATTAGGTCTCTGTCTGTAGAAAGGAACATGCAGTTAGAAAGGAGGGAAAAATAGGATACTATAATTCAGACTGAGATTTCTAATTAAAATATGTAGTTGCATTTCGCTCATTTTCATAATATTTCATTCAGAGGAGGAATAATATGTTAAAAATTTGATGCGGGATGGTAAAGAATAATTGAAGAAGATTCTTTTATCAATAATTTAGTAAGCTTGTTAGTTTATAGAGGTCAGGGGTATTTGCCCTCCGTTTTATAATAAGGAATGCACTATGAAAAAATTATTTATACTCATATCCAACCTGCTTGCTAGTTTGTTCTTTGTTTGGGTATTCACCATTTGGACTGATACATATGTCTCCTATTATTACCCCAACGTTGTTGTACGTGATTCTTCCCCTGAAACAACTTTTCAGCATGTTGCTACACGCTTGGAAAAACTAGCAGAAGAAACGGATAGCTTTATTGCGATTCAACACCAAGATCCTAACTCAGAAGGTACTCCAGTGTTTTCTTATACGACCTTTGGGAACGGAAAGTTGCCTGATGGGCTACAGGAAAAAAATCTAGAAGATGCTCAAAGTAGTAGTGTTGAAACAAACTATTTTGTATTCGATGGAAACCTAGATATTCACTTGCTAAGGGAGGAGCTAAGTCAACTTGGCTTGACTAACATGCACCTGACAATTCCATCTAAACTATCTACGTTAATGGCTATCTTTAGTAACGGATTTCAGTTAATCAGTTTATTTATTTTCATCTTAACCTTTGGAGCACTGACTTTAATTAGTCAAATTAGCCAATTACGGTCGTCGGGCATTCGCCTCATTTCGGGAGAGAAACGGTGGTCCATTTTCCTTAGACCAGTTGGTGAGGATTTGAAAGGGATAGTTGTTGGTTTCAGTTTAGCTGGCGTGCTCGCCATTCTTATGCAAAAAATTCTGTCGCTTCCAACGCAATCCCTAATGACCATAGGAGAAGGCTTGCTCAGTTATAATCTCATCTTGTTGTCGATCTCCCTGTTTTTCGCTCAACTCTTCTCAGTTGGGATAAAAAAGATACACCTGATGCAGATTATAAAAGGGCAAGTGCCTGTCAGAGGAATCATTAGTTTGATTTTAATCGGTCAACTATTAGCGATTATTATTGTAACGCTGGGAATAGGGGGTAGCTTAAAGTATTCCCAAGCCTGGCAACAGCATCGGATTGGACAAGAGGCTTGGAGCCAGGAAAGGCAACTGATTACCCTATCAATCAGCCGTGAAGGAACGAGTCCTGGTTTTGATGAACAAGCTCAAAGGAAACTCAGAACTTGGTATCAATTGATGGATCTGGCTGTTTCAGAACAAAAGGCTTTCTTATCTAGACACCAGTTAATTGACCGTACTTTGCAAAATGGCATGGCTTCCTCCAAAAACTTTATAACCTCTACAGAATGGCACGATTACAACCCGAATGGCAATGTCCTTATCGTCACACCGCAATACTTGGAGCGTCAAAACATTCCTGTAGATACAACTATTGAGCAAAAGATGAATCACCTTGATGTAGGGGAGTTTGTCTTATTGCTGCCTGAACACCTCCGTTCAGAGGAAGAACATTATAAATCTGTTTTTGAAGACGACTTAACCAGTCGCATGTCTAGTCAAGATGAACGACAGCAAATGACTGCTACGGTAGGTTATTTGGAATCAGGTCAAGATCGTTTTGTGTATAATACGACCCCTATTTCTTACCAGCAGTTTTTGAAAGATCCAATCATCATTGTTATAACACCCCAATCAACTGGTCCACAGTCCATTTTGTTTTGGATAGACGCAGTACAGAACTACATTCTCTTTAATCAATTGTCTGATGCCCAGGAGCTTATCCAGAGACAAGGCATTGAAAATTGGGTCTCAGAAATGCAAACAGGTTACCACAACTACATCACATTATTGGATAATATCCAGAGGGAACGTTGGGTAATGCTAGCAGGAGCTGTGCTTGGGATTGCAACTTCAATCTTGTTGTTTAACACTATGAATAGGCTCTACTTTGAAGAATTTAGACGTGCCATTTTTATCAAACGCATTGCAGGTCTCAGGTTCTTAGAAATCCATCGCACTTATCTCTTTGCTCAACTGGGTGTGTTTTTACTGGGATTTGTTGCGAGTGTATTTCTTATGGTAGAGATAGGAGTTGCTTTCTTAGTCTCGTTACTCTTTACTGGTCTATCTCTTTTACAGTTACATGTCCAAATGCAGAAAGAAAACAAGATGTCCATGCTTGTTTTGAAGGGAGGTTAATATGATTGAACTTAAACAGGTGAGTAAATCTTTTGGAGAACGAGAGTTATTTTCGAATCTTTCAATGACATTTGAGGCTGGAAAAGTCTATGCCTTAATTGGTTCAAGTGGTAGCGGAAAAACAACCTTGATGAACATGATTGGAAAATTAGAATCTTATGATGGGACGATTTTTTACCGAGGTAAAGACTTGGCCAATTATAAATCGAGTGATTTTTTCCGTCACGAATTGGGCTACCTCTTCCAGAACTTTGGCTTAATTGAAAACCAAAGTATTGAAGAAAACCTTAAGCTAGGTCTCATTGGTCAAAAGTTGAGTCGGTCGGAACAGCGGTTGAGGCAGAAGCAGGCTTTAGAACAGGTCGGCCTGGCTTATCTTGACCTAGATAAGCGCATCTTTGAGTTATCGGGCGGAGAATCGCAACGGGTTGCCTTGGCAAAAATTATCTTAAAGAATCCACCCTTTATTCTGGCAGATGAGCCAACAGCTTCAATAGACCCAGCAACCTCTCAGTTGATTATGGAGATTTTGCTATCTCTTCGAGATGATAATAGGCTAATCATTATCGCAACACATAATCCGGCAATTTGGGAGATGGCTGATGAAGTGTTCACGATGGATTGTCTGAAATAAAAATCCTTGTTTTTAATTGCACGATGAGTTACTGAAATATTATCATGAATCAATAATTGGAGTTAATTTAGAATTGTACTTTATCAATATTGAGGTAACTTTTTCTTGATAAAGGAAGAAATAGTGGAGAGGAAGTTAGAATGAAAAAATTCGACAATTATATTATTGAGAAGCCTTGCGATTCTAATTCAGATAAACTGCAAAAAATCTTAATAATTGAAAGTTTGGTAGATGATATTTTGCAATTTTCTCTCAGAATCAATAATAGTGTAGGAGAGATTTTCCTCCTACAACCGTTTCAAAAGAAAACTATCTTTATTCCATGTTATTTTGAGGAAGATATTGTGAAAGTCAAAGATGATGATGAAGTTGAGTGGGATTTGTTAGAATTTCAAAAATTTAGAGCATTTTTGGCTTAGTAATCTGTGTTAAAGGCTCAAAACCTATGGTAAAAAAGTAGCTTTGAAAACGTATTGCCTCCAAAGATTGAGTTAAATAATGATTTAACACAAAAAGAAATTATTGAAGTTCTGGAAAGATGTTGTTTCAGTATTGAGAAAAGGTGGGAAAACTTGCGATTTTCACAGAGAAAGGAAGAAAAAGTATAGAAATATAGTCAATTGAAACAAGAACAGGACAACAGAACCTTTTGTGCCATATTTTTCTCCTTTCGCTTTACAATTGGCTTGAACACCTTTATTGTATCGCGTTTGGAGTTTTTTTGGTATAAGCTTCGACGCGCACCCGCATAGCGGGTGTTTTTTTGTCTCGCACCTAACGGAGCGAGACGAACTAATAGTCACTTAATCAAAAAACGCACCATATCAAAAACTAAAAAGTTTGATATCATGCGTCATGTCTTAAACTAATTGACTATACTTTCTATTCAAATGAGCTTTTTAACCGATTGATTGAGCCAATCCACTCTTAAAACCAAAGAGCAATTTCTCGCTTAGCTGACTCTTCTGAATCTGAACCATGTACAACATTTTGGATAACCTCATTTTCTCCAGCAGCTTTTGCAAAATCACCTCGAATAGTTCCTGGTAAAGCTTCTTCTGGACGAGTTGCCCCCATCATAGTCCGCCAAGTTTCAATTACTTTAGGACCAGAAATGACACCCACAAGAACTGGGCCTGAAGTCATGAATTCACGAATCGGTAGGTAAAAACTTTGACCAACCAAGTCCTGATAGTGCTGGTCAATTAACTCTTCTGAAACCTTTGTACGCAACTCCAATTTTTCGATTGTAAATCCACGCTGTTCGATACGTTTCAGCACTTCACCCACTAGTCCTCTTTTTACACCATCTGGTTTAATGATAAAAAATGTTTGTTCCATACTTGTCTCCTTTGTCAGCTTCTTTCTTTTATACTCTTCGAAAATCTCTTCAAACCACGTCAACTTCGCCTTGCCGTAGGTATATGTTACTGACTTCGTCAGTCTTATCTACAACCTCAAAGCAGT
>NZ_KQ970292.1:26190-30224 GCF_001579035.1 Streptococcus mitis
GAGTATTATTTTACCACATTTCATGGAAAAATGTAGAAAGTTTTCAGAAAAGAGAAAGAGAACCCGAAGGCTCTCTCATTCTCTTTTATTCTACTGTTTCTTCCACAGTTTCAACGGCAGTATCCACAACCACTTCTGTTGTTTCTTCGTTTCCTTCTTCCTCTACTGGAGGGTTAAGGTATTCTTCTTCGTTGACAGCATGTGGTTCAAGGTTACGGTAACGAGCCATACCAGTACCTGCTGGGATGATCTTACCGATGATAACATTTTCTTTAAGTCCAAGGAGATGGTCTTTCTTACCACGGATAGCCGCGTCAGTAAGGACACGAGTTGTTTCCTGGAAGGAAGCCGCTGACAAGAAACTGTTAGTTTCAAGTGAGGCTTTGGTAATTCCCATAAGGACTGGGCGACCTGTCGCTGGAACGCCACCTGCGATAAGGACATCTTTGTTGGCATCTGTAAAGTCATTGATATCCATGAGGGTACCCATGAGAAGATCTGTGTCACCTGGATCCATGACACGGACTTTACGGATCATTTGACGAACCATTACCTCGATGTGTTTGTCACCGATTTCTACCCCTTGGCTACGGTAAACTTTTTGTACTTCACCGAGAAGGTAAGTTTCAACTGACAAGACATCGCGAACTGCAAGGAGACGTTTTGGTTGGATAGAACCTTCTGTAAGAGCAGCACCACGCGCTACTTGGTCTCCAACTTCGACACGCATACGAGCGGTAAATGGAACGACATATTCACCTTCGCCAGTTTCACCCTTAACAAAGACTTTCTTGGTACGAGTTGATGCATCTTCTTCGATAGCAGTAACTTGTCCTTTAACCTCTGTGATAACCGCTTCCCCTTTAGGATTGCGGGCTTCAAAGATTTCTTGGACACGAGGAAGACCCTGAGTGATATCGGTATTTGAGGCAACCCCACCCGTGTGGAAGGTACGCATTGTAAGCTGTGTACCAGGTTCCCCGATAGATTGGGCAGCGATTGTACCGACTGCTTCACCAACTTCAACCGCATCACCAGTCGCCAAGTTGATACCATAACAATGACGGCAGACACCATGACGAGTGTTACATGTAAATACAGAGCGGATAGTCACTTCTTCCACACCAGCATTGACAATTTCACGCGCCTTGTCTTCTGTAATCAACTCATTTGGACCGATAATCACTGCACCAGTTTCTGGATGTTTAACGGTTTTCTTAGTGTAACGACCATTGAGACGCTCTTCGAGAGACTCGATCATTTCTTTTCCTTCTGCGATAGAACGGATCAAGAGACCACGGTCTGTTCCACAGTCGTCCTCACGGATGATAACATCTTGGGCAACGTCAACCAAACGACGAGTCAAGTAACCTGAGTCGGCTGTCTTAAGGGCCGTATCGGTCATACCTTTACGCGCACCGTGAGTTGAGAAGAACATTTCCAATACCGACAAACCTTCACGGAAGTTTGAAAGGATTGGCAATTCCATGATACGTCCGTTCGGAGCCGCCATCAGACCACGCATACCGGCAAGCTGTGAGAAGTTTGAGATGTTACCACGGGCTCCAGAGTCCATCATCATAACGATTGGGTTCTTAGGATCTTGGTTGGCAATCAAGCGTTTCTCCAATTTTTCACGGGCAGCACGCCATTCAGCTGTAACAGCATTGTAACGCTCATCATCTGTAATCATACCACGACGGAATTGTTTTGTGATTTGTTCTACACGTTTGTGTGATTCTTCAATGATTTCAGCCTTGTCATCAACGACTGGGATATCGGCAATACCCACTGTCAATCCTGCAAGAGTTGAGTGGTGGTAACCGAGGTTCTTCATACGGTCAAGTAGGGCAGAAGTTTCTGTCGTACGGAAACGTTTGAAGATTTCAGCGATGATATTTCCAAGGTTTTTCTTCTTGAATGGAGGGTTGAGTTCAAGATTGCTGATAGCTTCCTTGATATCTCCACCAAGTGGCAAGAAGTATTTGGCTGGAACCCCTTCTGTCAAGTTGGCATTGTTTGGTTCTTGCAAGTATGGTAGACCCTCTGGCATGATGTCGTTGAAGAGGATTTTACCAACTGTTGTAAGCAAGACCTTGTGTTTTTGCTCTTCTGTCCAAGGCTTGTTGAGGCTGTCTGTTGCGATACCAACACGTGAGTGAAGGTGAACATAACCATTACGGTAAGCCATAACTGCTTCGTCACGGTCTTTGAATACCATTCCTTCACCTTCACGACCAGCTTCTTCCATAGTCAAGTAGTAGTTACCCAAAACCATGTCCTGAGATGGAGTAACAACTGGTTTACCATCTTTCGGGTTCAAGATATGCTCAGCAGCGAGCATCAAGATACGAGCTTCTGCTTGAGCTTCTTCTGAAAGCGGTACGTGGATGGCCATTTGGTCTCCGTCAAAGTCGGCATTGTAGGCTTCACAGACAAGCGGGTGCAAGCGAAGGGCCTTACCATCAATCAAGACTGGCTCGAAGGCTTGGATACCCAAACGGTGAAGGGTCGGTGCGCGGTTCAAAAGCACTGGGTGTTCTTTGATCACTTCTTCAAGGATATCCCAGATGCGTTCGTCTCCACGTTCCACCAAGCGTTTAGCAGCTTTGACGTTTTGCACGATATCACGGGCAACGATTTCACGCATCACGAATGGTTTAAAGAGCTCGATCGCCATTTCACGTGGCACACCACATTGGTACATCTTAAGCGTTGGACCAACGGCGATAACGGAACGTCCTGAGAAGTCAACACGTTTACCGAGCAAGTTTTGACGGAAGCGTCCTTGTTTACCTTTAAGCATGTGGCTCAAAGATTTCAGTGGACGGCTACCTGGTCCTGTGATCGGACGACCACGACGACCATTGTCAATCAAAGCGTCAACCGCTTCTTGAAGCATACGCTTCTCATTTTGAACGATGATACCAGGTGCATTCAACTCAAGCAAACGAGCCAAACGGTTGTTACGGTTGATAACACGGCGGTAAAGGTCATTCAAGTCAGATGAGGCAAAACGGCCACCATCCAACTGCAACATTGGACGAAGATCTGGTGGAATAACCGGAAGGATGTTAAGAATCATCCATTCAGGTTTGTTTCCAGACTTGTAAAAGGCATCCAAAACATCCAAACGACGGATTGCTTTGACACGTTTTTGTCCAGTAGCTGTTTTCAATTCTTCTTTGAGTTCAGCAATTTCTTTTTCAAGATCTACTTGTTTCAAAAGGTCTTGGATGGCTTCGGCACCCATCTTGGCAACGAATGATCCATAGCCATACTCACGCAAGCGCTCACGGTATTCGCGCTCTGTCATGATAGACTTGTGCTCAAGTGGTGTATCCTTTGGATCAATCACCACATAAGCCGCAAAGTAGATAACTTCCTCGAGGGCACGAGGGCTCATATCAAGGGTCAAGCCCATACGGCTTGGAATCCCCTTGAAGTACCAGATGTGAGATACAGGAGCTTTCAACTCGATGTGCCCCATACGCTCACGACGAACTTTTGTACGCGTTACTTCAACCCCACAGCGGTCACAAACAATCCCTCTGTAACGAATGCGTTTATATTTACCACAAGCACATTCCCAGTCTTTTGTAGGTCCAAAGATAACTTCATCAAAGAGACCTTCACGTTCTGGTTTCAAAGTACGGTAATTGATTGTTTCAGGTTTTTTGACTTCTCCATAAGACCATGAACGGACTTTACTTGGAGAAGCTAGGGTGATTTGCATACTTTTAAAACGATTTACATCAACCACTATTTCTTCCCTTTCTATTCTAAGTGAGCTACTTATTCTTGTTCAGCAGCTTCTTCTGTTGCTTCCGCTTTTGTTGCTTTTTCAGCTTCTTCAGCTTCAAAGGCTGCTTTAGCCTCTTGTGCTGCTTTTTCGCGGGCTTTTTCAAGGTCATCTACGTGGATGACATCTTCGTCCATTCCTTCATCCAAGTCACGAAGTTCCACTTCTTGGTCATCTTCGTCAAGGACACGCATATCAAGACCAAGAGATTGCAATTCTTTGACAAGAACTC
>NZ_KQ970292.1:30460-35415 GCF_001579035.1 Streptococcus mitis
TCAAGAGCCCAAACCTCCATCTCACCGAAACGTTGTCCACCAAACTGAGCTTTACCTCCGAGTGGTTGTTGGGTAACAGTTGAGTAAGGTCCGACTGAACGCGCGTGCAATTTATCGTCAACCATGTGGTGGAGTTTGATCATGTACATGACTCCGACAGAAACACGGTTATCAAATGGTTCACCCGTACGTCCATCGTAAAGAATTGTTTTGGCATCGCTATCCATACCAGCTTCTTTAACAGTTGACCAAAGGTCTTCAGAACTTGCTCCGTCAAAGACTGGTGTTGCGATATGAATACCAAGAGTACGAGCAGCCATACCAAGGTGGAGCTCCATAACCTGACCGATATTCATACGTGATGGCACCCCAAGTGGGTTCAACATGATATCGACTGGAGTTCCGTCTGGAAGGTAAGGCATGTCTTCTACAGGAACGATACGAGAGACAACCCCTTTATTTCCGTGACGTCCGGCCATCTTATCTCCGACCTTGATCTTACGTTTTTGAGCGATGTAGACGCGAACCAGCATGTTGACACCTGATTGCAACTCATCTCCATTTGCACGTGTGAAGATCTTAACATCACGAACGACACCATCGGCACCGTGTGGTACACGAAGAGAAGTATCACGCACTTCACGAGATTTATCTCCGAAGATAGCGTGCAAGAGACGTTCTTCAGCTGAAAGGTCTTTCTCACCCTTAGGTGTTACTTTACCTACAAGGATATCACCTTCTTTAACCTCAGCACCGATACGGATAATACCCATTTCGTCAAGGTCTTTAAGGGCATCTTCACCAACGTTTGGAATTTCACGAGTAATTTCTTCAGGTCCAAGCTTTGTATCGCGCGTTTCTGATTCGTATTCTTCAAGGTGAACAGATGTATAGACATCGTCTTTGACCAAGCGTTCGCTCATGATAACGGCATCCTCGAAGTTGTAACCTTCCCAAGTCATATAGGCAACGATTGGGTTTTGTCCAAGCGCCATTTCTCCATTTTCCATAGAAGGTCCGTCAGCGATGAAATCACCTGTTTCAACGACATCGCCAACTTTTACGAGAGTGCGTTGGTTGTAAGCAGTACCTGAGTTTGAACGACGGAATTTTTGGATGTGGTAAACGTCCAATGAACCATCTTCACGACGAACTTCTACCTTGTCAGCATCTGCATAGGTAACTTTACCATCATACTGAGCAATCACAGCAGCTCCTGAATCGTGGGCTGCTTGGTATTCCATACCAGTACCAACGTAAGGTGCCTGAGGATTGATCAATGGCACAGCCTGACGTTGCATGTTGGCTCCCATGAGGGCACGGTTGGAGTCATCGTTTTCCAAGAAAGGAATACATGCTGTCGCAACGGCAACTACCTGTTTTGGTGATACGTCCATGTAGTCAACAACATTAGCTGGATACTCTTGGTTGACCCCTTGGTGACGTCCCATGACAACTTTCTCAGCGAATGTTCCATCTTCATTCAGACGAGAATTAGCCTGTGCTACAGTAAATTCATCTTCTTCATCGGCTGTCAACCAAACGATTTCGTTCGTAACAACACCTGTTTCACGGTCAACTTTACGGTATGGTGTTTGAACAAAACCATACTTGTTCAAATGTCCGTAAGATGACAAGTTATTGATCAAACCGATGTTAGGTCCTTCAGGTGTCTCGATTGGACACATACGACCGTAGTGAGTGTAGTGCACGTCACGTACTTCATATCCAGCACGGTCACGTGTCAAACCACCAGGTCCCAAGGCTGACAAACGGCGTTTGTGAGACAACTCAGAAAGCGGATTGTGTTGGTCCATGAACTGTGACAACTGTGATGAACCAAAGAATTCTTTAACCGCAGCTGTTACAGGACGGATGTTGATGATTTGTTGTGGTGTCAAGACTTCGTTGTCCTGAACAGACATACGTTCACGGACATTACGTTCCATACGAGAAAGTCCAAGACGTACTTGGTTGGCAAGCAATTCACCAACCGCACGAATACGACGGTTTCCAAGGTGGTCGATATCATCTACACGGCCAAGTCCTTCAGCCAAGTTGAGGAAGTAGCTCATCTCAGCAAGGATATCTGCAGGAGTGACGATACGAACCTTGTCATCTGGATTAGCATTACCAATGATGGTTACAACACGGTCTGGATCAGTTGGAGCAACAACCTTGAATTTTTGAAGAACAACTGGCTCAGTCACAACGGCTGCATCATTCGGAATGTAAACAATCTTGTTCAAGTCGCCATCCAAATGGCTTTCAATGCTTTCAATCACACTACGAGTCATGATTGTACCAGCTTCTACCAAGATTTCTCCTGTTTCAGGGTCTACCAATGGCTCAGCAATGGTTTGATTGAGCAAACGTGTTTTAACATTGAGTTTTTTATTGATCTTGTAACGACCAACGGCTGCTAGGTCATAGCGACGTGGATCAAAGAAACGAGCTACAAGCAAGCTACGTGAGCTTTCAGCAGTCTTAGGCTCACCTGGACGAAGGCGTTCGTAAATTTCTTTCAAGGCTTCGTCTGTACGAGAATCCATTGGGTTCTTGTGGATATCTTTTTCAACAGTGTTGCGAACCAATTCGCTATCACCAAAGATATCAAAAATTTCATCATCACCTGAGAAACCAAGCGCACGAACCAAGGTTGTAAATGGAATCTTACGAGTACGGTCGATACGAGTGTAGGCGATATCTTTTGAGTCGCTTTCAAGCTCCAACCAAGCTCCACGGTTAGGGATAACCGTTGAACCGTAGCCCACTTTACCGTTCTTATCTACTTTGTCATTAAAGTAAACACCTGGCGAGCGAACCAACTGCGAAACGATGATACGTTCACCACCATTGATGATGAAAGTACCCATTTCTGTCATGATTGGGAAATCACCAAAGAAAACTTCTTGAGTTTTGATTTCGCCTGTTTCTTTATTGATCAAGCGGAAGGTTACAAAAATTGGTGCTGAGTAGCTAGCATCGTGGATACGAGCCTCTTCTAGCGTGTATTTTGGTTCCTTGATTTCATATCCAACAAATTCCAACTCCATCGTATCTGTGAAGTTTGAAATTGGCAATACATCTTCAAACACTTCCTTAAGACCATGGTCTAGGAAATCTTTGAATGAGTCAGTTTGAATTTCAATCAAATTTGGTAAGTCAAGAACTTCTTTGATTCTTGAAAAACTACGACGGGTACGATGTTTCCCGTATTGAACGTCATGTCCTGCCAAGATGATTCTCCTTTGTAAATAAGTTCCAAGCCTTGTCAAACAGGCTTTTCTAATCGTCATATGGTTTTAAAAACCCCTATCACCGTGTCCCCCTTGACGAATTTTCAGAATCTTTAAGTCTTTGTTACAAGTACTCAAAATCCTGAAAAAAAGCACAAAAAGAGCAGCTAAATCTGACTTTTTCAGAAGATTTAACTGCTGTGAGCCTTGTCTGGACAATATTTCAGACAAAACCTACGACAAATGATTACTCATATTATACCCTATTTAGCTAGATTTTTCAAGGGGATTAACGATTTTTTGACAAAATCTTTTCCTATAGAAAACTGTACTTCTTTGTTTTTCGAAATACCCTTAGCTTGTTTCGTACGGTAGGGTTCTCTTAGGATTTTTACCATTTCTTGAAAAGTACTTCTTTTATACTAGACTTGTTCGATATCTTTTCAGTTATAATATATATAGTTGTGGATTATTTTAGCTGATTTAAAGATACGAAAACTAAAAACTATGGCTAAGTTGGAACTAGCTTGTTTCTTAGCAGTTTTTCCTTTTCTAGGATACAGCAGATTCTGTTTGGTTAATCCAACTTTAGCAAGTTAGCTTTTCCAAATTTGATTATTTTAACCTGATGTCAAACTCTTTAAACACAATACGTAAGTCCTTTAGCACTCTTTGACGCCCTCGGAAGCGTTCATCTCTTAAGACGCGTTCTAGTTCTTCTTGTTTCTCTTTACTTTGTTTGCTTCTATAATTTTTTAATGTTTCATGAAAGAGATAATAATCGTCTAGCCAGAGACCTCCCTCACTTATACGATGACTGATTTCACCCACTTCTTCATAGGGTTCTTTATTATATCTTCGTTTGTGGCTTTCTTGCTTACGGATATAGTCTAAAATTCGATTTCGAAACTTGGTTTTGAAATATTTCCTTAAACGAGGGATATCTTCTACAAGCCCTTCTTCTCTACTGATCAATTCATGTAAGCAAATCATGCCTTCTTGGTCCCAATCCGATAGTTCCCATAAATGCAAGTAATATTCATTTCTACACTTGTATACAATTCCCTGAACTTCTTCATACAATTCTTTAAGCATAATCTTCCCCTTTCTAAATACAGTTTAACAAATCAAAAAGCTAATTTGGTTATTTCTCCCCATTCTGTTCCCTACACCGTCTAAACTGCACAAAAAAGAGAGGACAAGCCTCTCTCAGGGTTATAATTCTGCGATTTGGTTTAGGTTTACTTCTGCAACTGTGTCATTCCCAAACATAGAGATAATCATCTTCACTTTGTTATTATCAATTTCTGTAATCTTACCAGTGTAATCTGCAAAAGCACCTTCAATAATTCGTACAGTTTGACCAACCTCAACATCGAAATCAAATTCTTGAACAGTTTGTCCCATAGATATCAAAATGTCACGAATTTCTTGTTCCAATAATGGAGTTGGTTTTGATCTGTTCCCGTGTGATCCGACAAATCCTGTAACATTTGGTGTGTTTCGAACAACAAACCAAGCTTCATCTGTCATGACCATTTCTACAAGAACATAACCTGGAAAGCGATTTTCTTCTACTTCTTTTCTCTTTCCATTTTTTTCAACTTGCACTGTTTGTGTTGGAATTTCAACACGTAGAATATTATCCAACATATTGTAGGTTTGTGCACGTTGTAATAGATTTTCTTTTACCTTATTTTCATAACCAGAATAAGT
>NZ_KQ970292.1:35435-36266 GCF_001579035.1 Streptococcus mitis
TCAAAACTATCCATGATATTTCCTTTCATAAATAGAAGATTTCTAGTGTAATTAACTCCACTAACCTTCTAAAAAATGTTAATAAATCGAATCAAACCTGAAACAATCAACTGGTCAAAAATGTAAATAATTATTACAAAGAAAGCTGTGTATTCCATGATAGAACGAAAATCTCTCCAGCTTTCCTTGCGAGTTGGCCATGTTGTGTCTTTAAGAAGTCTAAAAATATCTCCAATAAAACGCATCGCTCTCTCCTATCTCGTTTCTCTATGTGTAGTGTACTTGCCACAATGCTTACAAAATTTATTTACTTCTAGTCGTGTAGGCTTGGGGTTTCCGCTGATCTTGATTGAATAGTTTCTCGAACCACAAACCGCACAAGCTAGGCTTGCTTTTTTTAGTGCCATAACGCCTCCATCTTATCTATTATAACAAGAAAGCTAGGCTTTGACAAGCATCTTAGCGAAATACTGTGATTCGTGTGATTCGAATGTAAGCCCTATCTACGATACTGTTTCAAGAAACGAGTCATCTTTTCTTGGATTTGGGCTAGTTCATCAACACGAGGAAGGTAAACGATACGGAAGTGGTCTGGTTCCTGCCAGTTAAAGCCTCGACCATGAACCAAGAGAACCTTTTCCTGCTTCAAGAAATCAAGGACAAACTGCTCATCATCATCGATACGGTACATATTGCGGTCGATTTTAGGAAAGATATAGAGCCCAGCCTTTGGTTTTACGGCAGAGAGACCTGGAATCTCTTGAATGGCATTATAAATGAAATTTCTTTGCTCGTAAATTCGTCCACCAGGAAGGAGCAATTCATCGACTG
>NZ_KQ970292.1:36509-64087 GCF_001579035.1 Streptococcus mitis
CGTTAGAGCAAAGGCGCATATTGGACAGCATATTGAGCCCTTCGATATATCCCTTGACGTGTGTCTTAGGTCCAGACAAGACCATCCATCCAACACGGAAACCTGCTATGCGGTGGGATTTTGACAGACCATTCATGCTGACACAGAAGACATCTGGTGCCAAGCTCGCCACAGGCGTATGCACATGTCCATCCATGACCATACGGTCATAGATTTCATCCGCAAAGATAATCAAATCGTTTTGACGGGCAATCTCAATAATCTCCAGCAAGAGTTCCTTCGGATAAAGGGCTCCAGTTGGGTTGTTTGGATTGATAAGGACGATTGCCTTGGTATTGGAAGTAATTTTTGACTTGATATCGTCAATATCTGGATACCATTCTGCAGCTTCATCACAGATATAGTGAACGGCATTTCCTCCAGCTAGGCTGACAGCTGCTGTCCAGAGAGGATAGTCTGGCATTGGCACTAAGACCTCATCCCCGTTGTCCAAAAGCCCCTGCATGGACATGACAATCAGCTCACTGACACCATTTCCAAGGTAGATATCATCAATATCTACGTTTGGGAATTTCTTCAATTGGCAATACTGCATGATGGCCTTACGGGCTGAGAAAATCCCTTTAGAGTCAGAATACCCTTCACTATCACGCGCATTCATAATCAAGTCATGAATGACCTCGTCTGGCGCTGTAAAGCCAAATTCTGCTGGATTTCCTGTATTCAGACGTAAAATCTTTTCTCCATTTGCTCGCATTCGCATGGCTTCTTCCAAAACAGGACCACGGATATCATAAGCAACATGCTCTAACTTACTAGACTTGTTATATTCTTTCATCTTGTTTCCTCAATTCATCAGGATAGTAACATTATACCACTAGAAAGAGAATGCGACAAGTTTACTGAAATGTATTACTAGGTGCGGATAAAAGATAAACCTAGAAAAAGCAAGCCTAAAAAGGAGTCATAGAGAAGATTGAACATGAGGAAGAGTCCCCATATCATCAAGTAATCCCAACGCCCACTTCGTTTTGCAACTAGGAATAAGATTAGATGGTAGAGTACATGAAAGAGTAAAAAGCCAATAAAACCTGGATAGAGAAGCGGAATCAACTTCTCTAATTGCCAGATCATGATCACTTCTAGCAAGACTGAAACTAGGATGATTCCATAATAAAGGAAATTTGATGTTTGAAAAGCGTTTTTCATCATTCTCCCTCCCTTCACTTCCTCCCTGCTATCCTTTCTTTTCTTTTATTTTATCATATATTTATATAGTTTTTAAGCGCTAACATTCTTTTGAAAAATACTTTTTTTGCTTTACTTCTATAGTGAAAAGGTTTACAATGATAGTAAGAAAATTTCAGGAGGTTTCATTATGGCACAACGTTACCAAAATATTATGGTCGCAATCGATGGTTCTAAGGAAGCAGACTTGGCTTTTATCAAGGGAGTTCATTCTGCTCTACGAAACGACGCTAAACTCACCATCGCCCATGTCATTGACACACGCGCTCTCCAAAGCGTATCCACCTTTGATGCTGAAGTTTACGAACAACTCCAAGTTGACGCTGAAAGTCTGATGAAAGAGTACGAAAAACGTGCTAAAGATGCTGGTGTGGCAGATGTTCATATCGTCATTGAAATGGGAAATCCAAAGACCCTACTGGCACGTACTATTCCAGATGCTGAAGAAGTGGACCTCATCCTCGTTGGCGCAACTGGTCTCAACGCCTTTGAACGCCTCTTGGTCGGCTCTTCATCTGAATACATTCTCCGCCATGCTAAGGTCGATTTGCTGGTTGTGAGAGAACAAGAAAAAACCTTATAATCACAAAGAAAAGGAGCTCAGCGCTCCTTTTTGTTTACTATTTATACTCTTCGAAAATCTCTTCAAACCACGTCAACTTCCATCTGCAACCTCAAAACAGTGTTTTGAGCTGACTTCGTCAGTTTCATCTACAACCTCAAAGCAGTGCTTTGAGCAGCCTGCGGCTAGTTTCCTAGTTTGCTCTTTGATTTTCATTGAATATTATTTCTCTCTTTATGACGCTCGTAAGCCTTGAGCTGGCGCTGCAGTTCTTTTTTAATAGCAGGTTCTGGAGCATATTTTTCTTCCCAATCATCTGGTTTTAAGATTTTATGGGTCACTGGATCAAAGTGAGCCTTGCCATCTGGGAAAATCTTCCCCATATTGGCCTGGTGGACAATGTCAAAAATACGTTCTGGGTCCACCCCCATCAAGACAAAACTACCATAGGTAAAGTAAAGCGTATCAATCAAGGCATCTACCTGACCTATCAAATCTTGCTGAGCAGGCGTCTTCTTGGCTACCTTATCTGCTGCCTTATCAAGAGCTTGATGAAGTTGCGATAGAGCTTGACCAAAGTCCTCTTCTGAAGGACTTGCGGCTCGAACAAACTCCACCAATTCTTCTATTTTAAAGCCAGCCCTGTGAGTTGCACCTTCTAAATCCCAAGCTCGTGGTTCTTCTTGGGTCCGTTCATCCATCATGTGGTGGAAGGTCTTGACCTTATTGAAATGATAGTCACGGCTGACAAAGACTTTTTCTGAAGACAAAACACCAAAATGTTCCAAGGCCTTGTGGATCCCATCTTGTTGATTGCTAGTGGTAATGTGCTTGGCAACTTCCTTGACACTGCTACTACCATTTCCCATAGCAACCGACATCCCAACACCTGCCAGCATTTCAAGATCGTTATCCGAGTCACCAAAGGCCATGACTTGGTTGAGGTCAAAACCATATTCTTTCCCGACTCGGCGAATACCTTCCAATTTAGAATTTCCCTGATTGATGACATCTGCAGCAAAAGGATTGCTACGTGTCAATTTCAAGTCTTCAAAATCAGCTGCCGCCTTCTCAGATTCTTCTGGCGTCATCAGCATCAAAACTTGGTAGATAGGCTGATTCATCAGATGAAGCAGGTCTTCTTCCTTTTGGGGAACAACCTTGCTGACCATGCGATTAAAAGACTGACTCACCGTCCGAGTTAAAACAGAGGGAACGAAGCGACTGATTCGTTGGGAAAGAGAACCCAGACCAAAGGACATGATTTTGGAACCCAGCATGGCATCCTTGGTCCCTAGGGCAATCTCCTTGCCCTCTTTTTTAGCATAGCTAATTAGATGACGCAAATGCAACTTGGAAATAGGGCTCGTGAACAAGACTCTGTCTTTAGTAAAGATATACTGGCCATTATAGGTTACCGCAAAGTCCAAATCCAAATCGTCCATCAATTCCTTAACAAAAAAAGGTCCTCGCCCTGTCGCTACGCCTACAAGCACCCCTTGTTCTTTGACAATCTTAATCGCATCCTTAGTGGATTTCAAAACACTCTTGCGATCGTTGACCAAGGTTCCATCGATATCAAAAAAAACAGCTTTGACTTCCATCCTATCCCAATCTCCCCTTTTGTGATACAATGATTATACCACATTTCAGAAAGAGTGAGTAAATCATGCCTAAGAAAATCCTTGTTTTACATACGGGTGGGACTATTTCCATGCAGGCCGATGCTTCTGGCGCTGTTGTGACGAGTTCAGATAATCCCATGAATCATGTGTCCAATCCTCTTGAAGGAATCCAAGTCCACGCCTTGGACTTTTTTAACCTGCCAAGCCCCCATATCAAACCCAAGCATATGCTGGCCCTCTACCAAAAAATCAAAGAGGAAGCAGATAACTACGATGGGGTGGTGATTACACATGGAACAGATACTTTGGAAGAAACAGCCTATTTCCTTGATACCATGGAAGTTCCCCACATGCCCATCATACTAACAGGGGCCATGCGCAGCTCCAACGAACTCGGTAGTGACGGGGTTTATAATTATCTAAGTGCTTTACGAGTGGCTAGCGATGACAGGGCTGCGGACAAAGGAGTTTTGGTCGTCATGAACGATGAAATCCACGCTGCCAAGTATGTTACCAAAACACATACGACCAATGTCAGTACTTTCCAGACTCCAACACACGGGCCACTTGGTCTGATTATGAAGCAGGAAATCCTCTACTTCAAAACAGCTGAGCCCCGTGTTCGCTTTGACCTTGATCACATACAAGGCTTAGTCCCTATCATCTCTGCTTATGCTGGTATGACAGATGAGCTGATTGATATGCTGGATTTGGAACAATTGGATGGTTTGATTATCCAAGCCTTCGGAGCTGGTAATATTCCCAAAGAAACGGCTCAAAAATTAGAAAGCCTTCTGCAAAAAGGAATCCCAGTCGCCCTGGTTTCCCGATGCTTTAACGGTATCGCAGAACCTGTCTATGCCTACCAGGGTGGGGGCGTACAGTTGCAAAAAGCAGGTGTCTTCTTTGTCAAAGAACTCAACGCCCAAAAAGCCCGCTTGAAACTCCTCATTGCCCTCAATGCCGGACTAACAGGACAGGCTTTGAAAGACTATATGGAAGGCTAAGTCTCTTCGAAAATCTTTTCAAACCGCGTCAGCTTCCATCTGCAACCTCAAAACAGTGATTTGGGCAACCTGCGGCTAGCTTCCTAGTTTGCTCTTTGATTTTCATTGAGTATAACCCCTTCTCTAAAAAGTAAAATCAGGAAATCTGCACGATTCCCTGATTTTTTCTATTTACGTTTTCGTGTTGAGCGACGTTCTGTCAAACCATGAGGCAAGAGAACTTCACGTTCTTCCAACTCTTCCTTGTGCATAATCTTAGTCAACATACGCATACTAATGGCACCAAGGTCATAAAGAGGTTGGGCAATCGTTGTCAAGTTTGGACGGGTAAAGCGTGAGATTTGTGAATCATCACTAGTAATGATTTCAAAATCTTCTGGCACAGAAACACCCTTATCAGCCAAACCGTTCAAGACTCCTGCTGCCAACTCATCACCTGTCACAACTGCTGCAGTTGCATTTGATGAAATCAAACGCTCTGCTAAGGCGTAACCATCATCATAGCTATATTTAGATTCAAATACCAAACCCTCACTATAAGCGATTCCTGCTTTTTTCAAGGCTTCCTTGTAGCCAACTAAACGAACCTTACCATTGATGTCATCCACTAGCGGACCGCTAACGAAAGCAATACGCTCATTTTCTTTAGCAAGGTAACTCACTGCATCAATCGTTGCTTGCTTATAGTCAATATTGACACTCGGCAACTGGTGCTCAACATCGACAGTTCCTGCGAGAACAATCGGAGTACGTGAACGCGAAAATTCTGAGCGAATTTTATCTGTCAAGTGATAACCCATAAAGATAATGCCATCTACCTGCTTTGAAAAGAGGGTATTGACAACAGAAACTTCTTTCTCGTTATCTTCATCGCTATTAGCTAGGACAATATTGTACTTGTACATTTCTGCAATATCATCAATCCCTTTAGCAAGTGTTGAGAAATAGCCATTGGTAATATTGGGGATTACAACACCGACAGTGGTTGTCTTTTTACTTGCAAGACCACGCGCCACGGCATTTGGACGGTAATCCAAACGATCAATCACCTCGAGTACTTTTTTACGAGTATTCTCTTTTACATTCTTATTGCCATTGACTACACGGCTAACCGTCGCCATTGAAACTCCAGCTTCACGGGCGACATCATAAATCGTTACTGTATCGTCTGTATTCATTTCATTTCCTTTCTATATCATACCTCACGAGACTCTAAAAAGAGACGGTATGAAAATTTCGTTTTCATGATTCTACTTATTCCATTTTATCACTATTTGTAAACACTTTCAAGCATTTTTTGAAGATTATTTGAAAAAATTTCAGAGAAAACTATGTTTGAAAGTTCTATAATGAAGTTAGCCACCCAGTCTTCCTAAAAATTAGATAGTTCAACTAGCTTATAGCTAGTCCTCAATTTCATTTTGATAAGAGGCTTGAAGCTGTTATAGGCATAAGAAAACACCTCTGTGTTATACTTGTTGTTCAACCAAAAACACAAGAAAGGCACAGAGATGCAAAACATTTATACTACAAAAGGCAAACATTTGACAATCGATAGCCATCGCTTAATCGAACGATGGGAAAAGGAAGGGAAATCAAATAGAGAAATCGCTTCTCTACTCGGAAAAGCTCCTCAAACTATCCACACTGAAATCAAGCGTGGGACAGTCTTATGAAAACAATCCAAGCGCTCGGTCAAGAAATCAAGCTTAACCAAGGAACTAATACTCTTCGAAAATCTCTTCAAACCACGTCAGCTTCACCTTGCCGTACGTATGGTTACTGACTTCGTCAGTTTTATCTGCAACCTCAAAGCTGTACCTTGAGCAACCTGCGGCTAGCTTCCTAGTTTGCTCTTTGATTTTCATTGAGTATAAAGGAAAAGATTCTCCACTACCATAACCAAAAGTTTTCTCCTGAAATGATGGCCAAGGCTAAGGGAGTTAATGTGAGTACCCTAGCGAAATAGATTGACTACCGAATCCCATATTGTTTGAGCCTTTTCCTTAATCTTCGCATCTGAGATAGCTCGGCTAGCCTCATCTACTAGACTTTGCGCACGTCCTCGAATATCAGACAAATTATCATCTGTCTGGCTATTATCATTGGTTTGTACTTGTCTTTTTGTGTTAGCTGGTGCAATTCCATTTTTCTTATATGCATTTTCAACTGTAAAGGTACTTCCTGGCGTATAAGGTAAAATGGTATTTGCAATGTTTCTAAAGACATGGGCTGCACCGTTTGAAGTAGATCCTGCTAGATAGTGATTTTCATCAGTGATCGGAAAACCAAGCCAATGACTAATCACCACATCCGGAGTATAACCAATTACCCACTGGTCACTTGTGTATTCCGGATTAAAAACAGCTTCGGTTGTACCAGTTTTCCCTGCCATGACATAATCTGCAGGCGATGAACTAATACCAGTACCGTTGGTGAAAGTCCCCAACATCATACTGGTCATCTTATCAGCTACAGACTTATCAATCGCCCGTTTTTGTGAATTTTTATGGCTCGCAATAACCTGACCACTAGCATTTTCAATTCTACTAATAAAATGAGCTTCCGGCATCAAACCTTCATTTGCAAAGACAGCGTATGCTTGAGCCATTTGAAGAGGATTGGTTTCGACACCACTTCCCAAGGCGACGCCAAGAACACGGTCGACCTTTTCCATGTTGAGTCCAAATTTTTCGCCTGCCTCAAAAGCCTTATCAAGGCCCAAATCATTAACAGTAGCAACAGCAGGTAGATTAAGCGATTCTGCCAAGGCTTGATACATGGGAACTTCTCGACTCTTTTTGATTCCTGCATAGTTATCTACCTTATAGCTGTCATACTTCATCGTATGGTTATCCAAGAGCTTATTCAAAGCCCAACCTGCCTCAACTGCTGGCGTATAAACAACTAAAGGCTTAATTGTAGATCCAGGGCTACGTTTTGATTGAGTTGCATAGTTAAAATTCCGGAATCCAGTTTTATCATTGTCAGCAACTTGACCGACAACTCCACGAACTCCTCCTGTTTTCGGTTCGAGAGCGACACTTCCTGATTGAGCAAATGTTCCATCCTCTGCCCTCGGAAATAGCGCTGTATTTTCATAGACAACCTGCATATTTGCTTGGTAGTTTTGATCCAACTCTGTATAAATACGGTAGCCATTATTGACAATCTCTTCCTCTGTTAGATTATACTTGGAAACAGCTTCATTAACCACCGCATCAAAGTAAGAAGGATAGCGGTAATCTGAGATTTTTCCTTCATACTTATCGTGCAATTGCGAAGTCATATCAACTACTGCAGCTTCGGTTTCTTGATTTTTATCAATATATCCTGCTGCAACCATATTTTGCAAGACAGTGTCGCGACGATTGGTTGAATCTTCTACGGAATTCAAAGGATTATACAGTTCCGGCCCCTTGAGCATCCCTGCTAGAGTGGCAGCTTGATCCAAACTCACTTCTGATGCAGAAACTCCAAAATATTTCTTACTCGCATCTTCTACACCCCACACACCATTTCCAAAATAGGCGTTGTTAAGGTACATGGTTAAGATCTGATCCTTACTATATTTTTTTGTTAATTCCAAGGCAAGGAAAAATTCTTTCGCTTTTCTCTCAACAGTTTGATCCTGCGACAAATAGGCGTTTTTAGCCAACTGTTGGGTAATAGTAGAACCACCACCTGAACGACCAGCAGTGACAATAGCCAAGAAGAAACGGCCATAGTTAATTCCGTCATTTTTATAGAAAGAACGGTCTTCTGTCGCAATAACAGCATTCTGCAAGTTTTTACTGATGTCAGTCAGTTCAACATAAGTTCCTTTTTGACCAGACAAGGCACCAGCCTCCTTTTCTTCACGGTCAAAAATGATAGTCCGAGTTTTCAAGGCGTTTTGCAAATCGTTAACATTGGTTGACTTGGCTACAGCAAATAAATAGGTTCCAACTAGCAAGCCTGCACTCAAACCTAGTATAAGGACAATCTTTGTTAGATGATAGCGACGCCAGAATTTCCGAATCGGACCTACTTGGGCTAATTTTTTTCGATCACTGCGAGAACGACGCAAGCTAGTAGACCCAGAAGCCTCTGATTCACTTGTTTCTGTTTTAAAAAGAGAAAGAAATTTCTCGAATAATTTATCTAATTTCATGCGTTTATTTTATCATCTTCATCATAGGAAGACAAGGATTTAGCTATTTCCTATCCAAATAGGGCTTTTTTTGTTACAATATCTGTATGCAATTCACATTTACATTACCAGACTCTCTACCTCAAATGACGGTAAAGCAATTACTTGAGGAACAACTCCTCATCCCTAGAAAAATCCGTCATTTTTTGAGAATCAAGAAACACATTTTGATTAATCAGCGAGAAGTTCATTGGAACGAGACGGTAAATCCTGGAGATGTTTGTCAATTGACTTTTGACGAGGAAGATTATCCCGAAAAAGAAATTCCTTGGGGCAACCCAAACCTCGTTCAGGAAGTTTATCAAGATCAACACTTAGTTATTGTGAACAAACCCGAGGGGATGAAAACGCATGGTAATCAGCCAAACGAAATCGCCCTTCTTAACCATGTCAGTGCCTATGTTGGCCAAACCTGCTATGTCGTTCATCGTCTGGACATGGAAACCAGTGGCTTGGTTCTCTTTGCCAAAAATCCTTTTATCCTCCCCATTCTCAACCGCTTATTGGAGAAAAAAGAGATTTCTAGGGAATATTGGGCGCTTGTTGACGGAAATATCAACAGCAAAGAACTTGTTTTCAGAGACAAAATCGGACGTGATCGCCATGACCGCAGAAAGCGAATAGTTGATACAAAAAATGGGCAATATGCTGAAACGCATGTAAGCAGATTAAAGCAATTCTCAAACAAGACTTCATTAGTTCGTTGCAAACTAAAGACAGGTCGAACCCATCAAATCCGTGTGCACCTTTCCCATCATAACTCCCCGATCCTAGGCGACCCTCTCTATAATAGTAAATCAAAAACAAGTCGGCTTATGCTTCATGCCTTTCGACTGTCCTTTACCCATCCGCTTACATTAGAGAAATTAAGCTTCACTGCCCTCTCGAATACTTTTGAAAAAGAATTAAAAAAGAATGGATGATTGTGTCATCCATTTTTCCATATAAGAAAAGCAAGACCAAGAGGCCTTGCTTTTTATCGACTCAAGAATTATTTAGCGATTTTTGCGAAGTATTCAAGAGTACGAACAAGTTGTGCAGTGTATGACATTTCGTTGTCGTACCATGATACAACTTTAACCAATTGTTTACCGTCAACGTCAAGAACTTTAGTTTGAGTTGCGTCAAACAATGAACCGTAAGACATACCTACGATATCTGAAGATACGATTGGATCTTCTGTGTAACCGTATGATTCGTTTGAAGCTGCTTTCATAGCTGCGTTCACTTCATCAACAGTAACGTTCTTTTCAAGAACTGCTACCAATTCAGTAACTGATCCAGTTGGAGTTGGAACGCGTTGTGCAGATCCGTCAAGTTTACCGTTCAATTCTGGGATTACAAGACCGATAGCTTTTGCAGCACCAGTTGAGTTAGGAACGATGTTTGCAGCACCAGCGCGAGCACGGCGAAGGTCACCACCACGGTGTGGTCCGTCAAGAATCATTTGGTCACCAGTGTAAGCGTGGATAGTAGTCATCAATCCTTCAACAACACCAAAGTTGTCTTGAAGAGCTTTAGCCATTGGAGCCAAGCAGTTTGTAGTACATGAAGCACCTGAGATAACTGTTTCAGTACCGTCAAGAACGTCGTGGTTAGTGTTGAATACAACTGTTTTAACGTCGTTTCCACCAGGAGCAGTGATAACAACTTTTTTAGCTCCACCAGCGTGCAAGTGTTTTTCAGCAGCTGCTTTCTTAGCAAAGAAACCAGTAGCTTCAAGAACGATTTCTACACCGTCGTTAGCCCAGTCGATTTGTTCTGGATCACGTTCAGCAGAAACTTTGATGAATTTACCGTTAACTTCAAATCCACCTTCTTTAACTTCAACAGTACCGTCGAAACGACCTTGAGTTGTGTCGTATTTCAACAAGTGTGCAAGCATAACTGGATCTGTAAGGTCGTTGATACGAGTAACTTCAACACCTTCTACGTTTTGGATACGACGGAAAGCAAGACGACCGATACGTCCGAAACCGTTAATACCAACTTTAACTACCATTAGTGATTTCCTCCTTATGAAAATCATGAAATTTTTATTGTGAAAAGAGTAACTTGAATCACTACAAATCACCTTTCAACAAACCTATTATATAACTATTTGAGTTGAATTGCAAGTACGGGCATTGTTTTTCTATGTTTGTTTCTTTTTTGGGGACGATAATCTAATAACGCCCTTGACTATTCATATCGTAGCGATTCTACAGGATCCATTTTACTAATTTTACGCGCTGGGAAGTAGGCTGAGACATAACCAAGTAATAGAGCGAAAGCTAGAGTTCCTAAAACAGATAACAAATTTAATTCAAAAACCTTAGTGATGGATGGGTAAAAGTGACTTACAATCGCATTCGCCAAACTTCCCACCCCTTGTGCTACCAAAAAGGCCAGTAGCAAGGCGATGCCTACAATCCAGATAGCCTCGTAAATAAAAATTCCTTTGACATCACGATTTTGATAACCAACTGCCTTCATGACACCTATTTCCTTAGAACGTTGCATGATATTGATGTAAATGATGATACCAATCATGACCGCTGCTACCACAATAGCTTGTGATGAAAGTACAATCAACAATCCCTGAATGACACGAATAAAAGTAATCACAATATCAAGAACCTTCTGTTGAGAAAGAACAGTATACTTCTTGTTTTTCTGCAATTCTTCTGTTATCCCTTTTGTTTGTGATGGATCTTTGAGTTCCAAGATAAAATAAGATACAGCTTTTGTAAATCCAGCTTCTTTCAAAATCATTTCCATTTGATGAGACGGCATGAAACTGTTGCTGTCCTCCAGGTCATCTTCATCATTGATTACACGTACAATCGTTGTTTGAAATTGAGCAATCTTACTAGCTTCGGCAGCATTTTCTACAATGCTGGCTGAGACTGATTTGCCAATAACATCATTAGCTGTCAGATTGTTTCCTGTCTGTTCATTCCAATTTTTTAGTAAACTGATTGGAATTGTCAAACCCTGTTCATTTGAATCAGTATAGAGGGAACCGGCTAATACTTTGTCCGCCTCATTACTACTAACAGAGATACTTGTATCCTCATAGAGACTCACTACTTGAGCATAAGAAGGCATCGTTTGACTCAGATCTATTTCTTGCCCATCTATAGTCATATTTGCCATAGTCATCCCAAAAGGACTCTCCAAATATTTAATAGCTTCTTTTCCAACTGTATCCGTAATATAGTTCTTATCATCTTGGTTCAAAAAGCCTCGTCCAACATTTTTTGTGTTTAAAGCAATCTGAACTTGAGAAGGAATTTGACCTCCATTCGTATTTTCATCAATCATCGAAATCAAAGCATTTCCCAAGCCGAAAGAAATTAAGACTCCTACAAAACCGATTGAGGTTGCTAGCGCAATCAATAGGTTACGCCACTTTCTTTCCAGAAAGTTATTTAAAGAAAGTTTGAATTTATTTTTCAATGATAATCCTTTATTTTTTGACTTCTTCAACGACTTCACCATCCTTCATTTTGATAATCACATCTGCATATTCGGCAACCTCTGGATTATGGGTTACAATCAACACTGTTTTCCCTGTTTGGGCTAAATTTTTAAATACTTCCAATACCATTTCTTGGGATTGAGAATCCAGCGAACCCGTTGGTTCATCTGCTACAATCATATCAGGCTGATTCACCAAAGCACGCGCGATTGCTACACGTTGCTTTTGTCCGCCAGAAAGCTGTTTAACATTTTTAGCAATAAAAGGCTCCATGCCCAAGTTACTTAATTGCTCCTTTGCAATCATTGTCATCTCCCTGTCAGATAAATCTTTGACATAGAGAGGTAGCTTGACATTGTCCAAGACAGACTGATGAGGAATGAGGTTAAAGTTTTGAAACACAAATCCAATCTTATCTTTACGAAATTGAGTTAGTTCAATCTCTGATAAGTCACGGAGGGATTCCCCTTTAAACTCTAAACCTCCTTCATATTGTCTGTCTAAACCGCTGATGATGTTTAGTAGACTGGTTTTGCCACAGCCTGACGGACCGTAAATCGCTGTAATTTTACCTTTTGCAATCTGCAGGTTTATATTCTTTAAAGCCTGCTCTTGATGTTTACCGTCCAAGGCGTAAAACTTTGAAATATTTTTAATGGATAAAATGGACATTCTTTCCCCCTTGTTTAAAACTGTTATCGGCATACATCATAATTATAGAAAAGCCTTCAAGCGACATCAGCACTGATTGCCACTATGAACCTACTGCTTAGAATTTTTTCTCTATTGCCTAGTTTGCTTCTGGATGTATATCAAGTAAAATTCATTTTAACAAAAAAGCGGCATTCCCTCAATGACAGAAATGTCACTCCTATAAAGCATTTAACAATACCTTTCTAAGTCTTCGCTCCATTCCTTATCTAAACTAACGATTAACTTCTCATTGCCAAACATCCTCGCCATCATTTTTGCTTCTTCATACTTTTGTTTGGCTGTATCATAATCCGTCTGAATATAATATTTCCACTCCACCATCAAGACAATCGGTTGTTTTTGAAAATCTCGTGTTTTTTGCCCTATTTTATTTAAGGTCTCGACTGCCCTCTTAAAATAATGAAGCAACCCCATAATCTCTATACAAGTTAAAGAAGCTAACAAGGAGTCTCTAAGTAAGTCCAAACAATCGAACTCTATCTTATCAACCTGAGAACTTAGTTTGTTATGAAAACAAAGAATGGTTTCATGCTCAGATTCTTTTATCTCACCCACATTTAAACCATCCATTAACTGACAGTTGAAATACAGTCTCAATTTCAACAATTCCTCAGCCCTATATACATCTCTGGATAGTAAGTCTTGAAGACTGTCCTCAATCACACTACTTCCATATAAGGAATTACTAGTCATTCTCACTGCATCTATAGCTTGAAGACAATCCACTATCATCTTCTCATCACGTGGCAAATCATCATAAAAATTTTCAAAAATCTCATCGAAATATTCTTCCTTTTGTTCCTGCAACTCCTTGTCTCCATAGTCAGGATGATGTAAAAGAAAGTACTTTAATTCTTGGTAACGCTTGGGTAATTCCTTATAATCTGGCATCAAGACATAGGATGGAATTTCTAATCGTTCTGCAATATATTCTAGTGTTTTTATCGTCGGACGAAATTCTCCTTTTTCAATCCGCACCAACTGACGCACTGATAATTCAGACTCATCCCCGCAAAAAACTGGGCGACTAAGTCCTTTTTCTTCTCTTAAGCCTCTTACTTTTTCACCAAAACTGTTCATTCCTTCGGTTTTCTCCTATATTTTAAAAATATAATTTTTTATATTCTATCATAGTTTGGTGAAAACGACAAAAAAGAGACAGGAAATTCCTGTCTCTAGGCTGATAACAATTATTTACGGCGTCCTGGTCTTTCTTTGTAGCCATAGTAAGAATCTTCGATGATTTCTTGCATGTGGTCAACCATTGGAAGACGTGGGTTAGCTGGTGAACATTGATCTTCATAAGCAAGGAAGGCCAATTCACGTGAATGCTCTTTCCATTCTTTTTCATCAATTCCTTGTGCTTTAAAGTTCATTTGGATACCTACGCGCTCACCAAGTTCGTAGACAGCTTTTGCGTAAGATTCCACACCTTCTTCTGGAGTAGAAGCTGGAAGGCCAAGCATGCGTGCGATATCTTGGTATTTTTCATCTGCACGGTAGTAGTTGTACTTAGGCCATGTTGCTGTCTTAGCTGGACGTGTACCGTTGTAGCGGATGACGTATGGAAGCAAGATAGCATTTGTACGACCGTGGATTGTGTGGAATTGCGCACCAATCTTATGAGCCATTGAGTGAGAAATACCTAGGAAGGCATTAGCAAAGGCCATACCAGCAATAGTTGAAGCGTTATGCATTTTCTCGCGTGAGTGGAAGTCTGCATTCTTAACTGAGCTTTCAAGGTTTTCGAATACAAGCTTGATGGCTTGAAGTGCAAGACCGTCAGTGTAGTCGCTAGCCATTTGTGATACGTAAGCTTCAGTCGCGTGAGTCAATACGTCCATACCAGTATCCGCAGCAACAAATCCAGGAACTGTCAATACCAAGGCAGGGTCTACGATTGCCACAGTTGGTGTCAATGAGTAGTCAGCGATTGGGTATTTACGGTTGTTTGCTTTATCAGAGATAACAGCAAATGGTGTTACTTCAGACCCTGTACCAGATGTAGTTGGGATCGCGATGAATTTAGTCTTCTTACCAAGCAATGGGAATTTGAAGGCACGTTTACGGATATCCATGAATTTTTGAACAAGGTCACGGAAGTCCACTTCTGGTTGTTCGTAGAAGAGCCACATTACTTTAGCAGCATCCATTGGAGATCCACCACCGAGAGCGATGATTGTATCTGGTTTGAAGGCACGCATAATCTCAGTACCACGGTTTACAGTTGTGATATCTGGATCTGGTTCTACATCAGCAAAGATTTGGTAAACAACCTTATTGCGACGAAGGTCAAGTTGTTCGATGATACGATCAAGGAAACCAAGCTCTACCATGGCATGGTCAGTAACGATCATGACACGCTCAACGTCACGACATTTTTGAAGGTATTGAATTGAATCACGTTCAAAGTATGTTTTTGAAGGAAGTTTCATCCATTGCATGTTATTTCTCCGTCTTCCGACTTTTTTGATGTTCAAGAGGTTAATGGCACTAACGTTATCCCCAACTGAGTTGCGTCCGTAAGAACCACATCCAAGTGTCAATGATGGCAAGAAGGCATTGTAAACGTCCCCGATACCACCGAAAGTAGAAGGTGAGTTACAGATAACACGAATAGCTTTAACAGCTTTACCAAATTCTTTAGTCAATTCTTCGTCAGCTGTGTGGATAGCTGCTGAGTGTCCAAGACCGTTAAATTCAACCATTTGACGAGCTTTGGCAATACCATCTTCACGGCTTTCAGATTTCAAAACTGCGATAACTGGTGACAATTTTTCACGAGTCAATGGCTCGTTTTCACCAACTTCTTTACATTCTGCAGCAAGAATGTTTGTTCCTTCTGGAACTGTAAATCCTGCTTGTTCTGCAATCCATGTTGCTGGTTTACCAACGATGTCAGCGTTCAATTTCGCACCAGCACAGTTTTTGCTGTTTGCTTTTACGCCGAAGCAGAATTCTTCAAGAAGAGCTTTTTCTTTTTTGTTTACAAAGTAAGTGTGGTAAGATTTGAACTCTGCTACAAATTCATCGTAAATTTCTTTATCAATGATAACCGCTTGCTCTGAGGCACAGACCATACCGTTATCAAATGATTTAGACATGACGATATCGTGTGCAGCTTGGCGAATGTTAGCTGATTTTTCAACATAAGCTGGAACGTTTCCGGCACCTACCCCAAGAGCTGGTTTACCACATGAGTATGCGGCTTTAACCATGGCATTACCACCTGTTGCAAGGATTGTTGCAATACCTTCGTGGTTCATAAGGGCACTAGTTGCTTCCATAGATGGTTCAGTGATCCATTGCACACAGTTTTCAGGAGCCCCAGCTGCGATAGCTGCATCGCGGACGATACGTGCTGCATGAGCAGATGATTCTTGTGCTGATGGGTGGAAGGCAAAAACGATTGGATTACGTGTCTTCAATGAAATCAATGATTTGAAGATTGCTGTTGATGTTGGGTTTGTTGTAGGAGTGATACCACAAACAACACCAACTGGTTCAGCGATAAGAGTCAATCCTGTTACATCGTCCTCTTCGATAACGCCAACTGTTTTAGTGTGACGCATGTTGTTTACCACGTGTTCACAAGCAAACAAGTTCTTAGTCGCTTTATCTTCGAATACACCACGTCCTGTTTCTTCAAAGGCATGTAAAGCCAATTCTCCGTGGGCATCCAAAGCTGCTACTGACGCTTTAGCTACGATGTAGTCAACCTGCTCTTGATCCAACTTACGCATTTCTTCAAGGGCAACTAGAGCTTTTTGCACCAATCCATCGACATGCTTTTCAGCAGCGAGTTTCTTTTCCTCTGGTGTCACAGTTTTTTTATCAGCCATATTTTCCTCCATAGCTTTCAAGGATTTAATCCTTTGTTAATTTTTTCACAAGTTTATTATAACGTATTATTTCAACTTTGTAAACAGTTTCATAAACATTTCACAAAGAATTTTTAGTTCCTTGTGAAATGTTTGTCATTTTCTTTTCTTAGCAAGCTTTTTCTTTAAAGTTTGTGAAATTTATTTCAAATATTTTTTTATTTCACAAACTTGCTTGGAAGAGGAGCTTGGAAAGAAAGGGATTTACAGGTAAGCGCTTACTTATTTGGTTTTAACAATACCTCCTTTGATAAGGAGGCTTTATTTTTGTTGAAAAACGCCTTGTTTAAAAGTCCCTTCATAAACGACTTCTTGTTCTGTTGTTAGTTTCCCTTTTCCTTCAGCTTGACCATTTACAAAATCCCCTTCGTAGGTCCAGCCTTCTTTAGATTGAAAGGTACCTTTTCCGTTGAAGGCTCCATTGTTGAAGCCACCTGTATATTGGTCTCCATTTTGGAAGGTAATGGTACCTTGGCCATTCATTTTACCACGGACAAGACTGCCGTCGTAAACAATCGTTCCATTATCAAGCTTTAGAACACCTTTTCCGGGAATATTTAGAAAAAAGACGAGTAGAGCACAAAAAACAATGGCAACTACTGCTAAAAGCTCTAAACGTGGACGAGTCAGATAGACACGATACTTTCCGTAAAAATTCTTAAGATTTTCCACCTTCACTCTCCTTTTCTAAACGTTCTAGCCAAACTTGACATCCCTCTTGAACACGCTGATAGGTTTCCTCAAAATCTCCTGTATACCAAGGATCTGGAACACTTTCAGATGCAAATGAGTAAATCTTATCTTGACAGTCTACTGGACACATCTGACGTAAGTCAGAAACATTTGAAGCGTCCATTCCGATAATATAATCAAAGGCTTCAAAATCTTCCTTACTAATCTGAAGCGATGTCTTGCATTTATCATAAGGAATCTCATACTCTTGAAAAATTCCCTGAGTGCCCTTATGAATCGGATTACCATGTTCCCAAGAGGACGTCGCTCGACTCTGGATTTCATAACTATCTGTCATTGATTTCATAACAAATTCGGCCATAGGGCTGCGGCAAATATTTCCCAGACAGACAAAGACTAATTTTTTCATCCCATTTCCTTTCTTTTATAGAAAAACGGGAGTTCATGATCCCGTCTTATTTTTCAATTGCGCCTTCTAGTGAAGCTGTTTCTTTCAGCGGTAATACTGTCTTGATAGCAGCTAATTCAAAAGTCAAGTAAACTCCATCTACGTCAAGAACAATTGTTCCCTTCTCCGTATCTACTTCATCGACTGTTCCATAAAGTCCACCGATTGTAATCACTTCATAGCCTTTTTGTAGTTTATTCAAACTTTCCATACGTTTTTGTGCTTGTTTCTTTTGAGAGCGTTGCGTAAAGAACATCAAGCCCACCATAAGGGCTAGCATGATTAAAAATGTATAATTTGGATTCATTGTCTTCTCCTTTGTCTTTTACATAGGACTACTATATCAAATTTCAGCTACTTTTACAAGATTGTACCTTGCTTTTCTAGTAATAAAAACCAGAGCTTGCGCCCTGATTTTTAGGATTATTTCAAGTTTTGAACGACTTTTACAAGATTTTCTACAGTAAAGCCATATTCTGCCAATACTTTTGGTGCTGGGGCAGAGGCTCCGAAGGTATCAATACCGAGAACGGCGCCATCGAGACCAACATATTTGTACCAGTTTTGAGTTGCACCCATTTCGACTGCAACACGACGACGGACTGCATTTGGAAGAATTTCTTCCTTGTATGCTACATCTTGTTTATCAAAGACATCTGTAGATGGCATGCTGACTACACGGACTTTTGCTCCTTGACTAGCCAATTCTTTGGCAGCTGAGACAGCAAGATTGACCTCTGAACCTGTCGCAATCAAGATCGTATCAAAGTCTGCTGCATTTTCATAGACAACATAGGCACCTTTTGCAACCTTGTCAAAATCTGTTCCCTCTTCAACAGTCAAGTTTTGACGGGTCAAGACAAGGGCAGTTGGTGTTTTCTCACTTGTCACTGCAAGGTACCAAGCTGCTTGCGTTTCACGCGCATCTGCTGGACGAAAAACATTTAGATTTGGCATAGCACGAAGACCTGCCAAGTGCTCAACTGGTTCGTGCGTTGGACCGTCTTCCCCAACCGCGATTGAATCGTGGGTAAAGACATAAGTCACAGGAAGTCCTTGTAAGGCTGACAAGCGAACAGCTGCCTTCACATAGTCAGAGAAGACGAAGAAAGTTCCTCCGTATACACGAAGTCCACCGTGAAGAGCCATCCCGTTCAAGATCGTTCCCATTGCAAATTCACGAACACCAAACTGAATGTTACGGTTCAAGCGATTAGCATCGTCTTGAAGTCCATCTGTTTTAATGTAAGTCATGTTTGAGTGAGCTAGGTCAGCTGATCCACCTAGGAAGGTTGGTAACTTAGTTGCCACAACGTTCAAAGCATCCTGACTCGAGTTACGAGTTGCTTGAGAGAAACCATTTTCTAAAGCTGGGAAGTCTGCTGGAGTCACTTCAACTGGATCACGTCCATCAATAATAGCTTCTACTTCTGCAGCCAATTCTGGGTGAGCTTCTTTATAATCAGCAACTAATTTAGTCCAAGTTTGATAAGCTGATGCGCCACGGTCTGCAACATGTTCTTTGAAATCAGCATAAACTTGTTCTGGGATTTCAAACGGCTCGTAGTCCCAACCAAGAGCTTGACGAGTAGCTGCAGTTTCATCTGCTCCAAGAGGGGCACCGTGTACAGCATTGGTTCCTTGTTTATTTGGAGAACCGTATCCAATAACCGTCTTCACTTCAATCAAAGATGGTTTGCCTGAAACTTTTGCTGTTTCGATAGCAGCATGGATGGCTTCCAAGTCTGTTCCATCTTCAACCAAGGCAGTATGCCAACCGTAGGCATTGTAACGGTCACGAACGCTTTCAGTGAAGGAATCCTTTGTCTCACCATCCAAGTTGATGTCATTTGAATCATAAAGAACAACCAACTTGTCTAGTTTTTGCAAACCTGCGTATGAAGCTGCCTCGCTTGAGACACCTTCCATCAAGTCTCCATCTCCACAGATAACGTATGTATAGTGGTCAAAGATATTGTAACCTTCGCGGTTATATTTGGCTGCCAAGAAACGTTCTGCTTGGGCAAAACCAGTGGCAGTTGAAATCCCTTGACCTAGAGGACCTGTTGTAGCATCAATCCCTGCTGTATGGCCAAATTCTGGGTGGCCTGGTGTTTTTGAACCCCATTGACGGAAGCTCTTGATCTCATCCATGCTGACATCTTCAAAACCAGAAAGATGAAGAAGGGCATAAAGAAGCATTGAACCATGACCTGCTGAAAGAATAAAGCGGTCGCGGTTAATCCAGTTTGGTTTAGCTGGATTGATACGAAGTTGTTTTGTAAAGAGGCTGTATGCCATCGGAGCCGCTCCCATAACCACACCTGGGTGACCTGAGTTGGCTTTGTTGATAGCGTCAATACCTAGGAAACGAATTGCATTAACAGATAGATTTGACATAGAATTTCCTTTCTATTTGAGGTGATTATTGTATCACACATTCTATTTTACTATTATATGAAAAAATACATAGAATAGCAATTAAACAATTCGACGCTAGATAAGTCTCCTATTTTCTACTCTCTGGTCGCCTGATAATAGGGAAGCAAGCGCTCATAAGCTTCTTCTAATTTTCCTAAAATCATTTCTAATGATTGGGTTTCTATAAAAGAAACATCTGCCTTAACTAACACTTTTCGAACTTCTTGACTTCTCACCTTCTCGCGTAAAGTACGACGCTTTTCTTCATTCGCCTCCCACCGTTGACTTTGGCCATCAGAGTAAGCTAGATAATAAATTCCTTCAACGGTTGGAATGTCTAAAACCTTGGCTTGCTTGTCTAAGGTCTGTTCGTCTTTCTTACGTTCAACAAAACTGACCTCTAAAGAAATCCCAAAGTCAGCAGATGTCCCATACAAACGAAGGGCCATCATAGGTTCTGTCACTTGTCCGTCTCTCTGTAAATAAACCCAAAAATGTGGTCGTAAACGTTGCGCCTGATTCATCCACTGGCTAGTCTGTTGGAGTTCCCATTCTGGATGGCTTGCTTGAAATACTTTAGCCAGTTCTGTAAAAGCCTTTCGTGCCTCTTGACCTTTGTGGCGGAATTCCAGCATCTTCTCTCGTTCTGCTCCCGCTTTATCAGGATTACGGTACTGCAAACCAGCAAAATCTAAATAATCTCTTATCTTATTCAACATCCGTTTCATCTCCTCTAGCTAGCAAAAAATCAGGAGAACCCTGATTTTACTTATTCTGTATCTACAACGACATAGCGATTGGGCTCGTCACCCTCAGAGTAACTCGTCACGCCATCCATACGTGAAATAATACGGTGGATAATCTTGCGTTCACTATTCGACATGGGATCTGTTTGATGACTACGCCCTTCGTCTAAAACACGAGTCGCCAATTTTTGCGCATAGGTCTGCAAAACTTCTGCACGGTGTTCGACATAATCATTGACATTGATTGTAACGTAGAAGGTTCTGGAATAGCGGTTGTAAAGATAATTTTGAGCCAACAGTTGCAAGGCCTTCAAGACTTTACCATGGTAGCCGATAATACGACCTGGTTCGTTAGTATCAATTTGCAAATTGATACTACGACGGTTATAATCATTTGAAAGTGTGGCTTCAACATCCATGTCATCCACAATTGCTTGAACATAGGCAGTCACATCCGTAGCCACCTGGGCAATATCAAAGCTCGGTTCAACTTTCAAGCCCATCTCTGTCAAGTCTTGATTTTCAGTTTGGTCTTGCTCAGTTTCAAGGTCATCAGCGCCCGCTTCTTCCCTCATCGCTTCCTCGATTTGAAGTTCATTTAAAATCTCAATATGACCAGTTTCTTCTAAGATAGTGCTGGCATGTCTTTCATGTTTTAAGATTTCAGCCTTGACTTCATCAGAAATACCTTGGCCTTCTTCCTCAATCTTTTTAATTGCTTCTACAACATGACCCAAGTCAACAGTTGCTTCACTGACTGTTTTAACAGGCTCATTCAAATCATTGATTTTTTTCGGAACTCCTTTTACTGCCTGTTGATTTGCTTTGACAACAGTCGTTTCACTAATCGCTTCAATATCCACTTGGGCTGGTTTTTTACCAAATAAACCAAGAAAGCCTTTTTTCTCACGAGAAATGACTTTAATATGTGCCTTCTTCCTTGGAATATCTAATTCCTTCAATCCTTTTTGGATTGCTTCTTCAACAGTTGAACCTGTAAATACTACCATTACCAGATTCCTCCTTATTATTTCGTTTTCTGAGCCTTTTTCTTGGCTTTTCTTTTTCTATTTTCCAAATCTTTCTGTGCCTGAACTACCGCCTCTCGCTCTGCAATAATCTTGAATGGATTGTTCAAGAAATAGGTTTGCAAGACTTGATAAGCATTGGACACTGTCCAGTATAGGGCGACTCCACCCGGTGCATAAACTGCAAAGATAAAAATCAAGACCGGAATCCCATACATCATCGCAGTCGTAGCGCCATTACGCTCAGACAAGGCTTTGTTGGACAACCAAGTACTTAAAAAGGTGAATACAGCTGCTAAAATCGGAAGAACAAGGGTTGTATCCACACCACCAAGGTTAATCCATAAGAAATGACCTGTCTTTAAAAAGTCAACTCTTGATAGAGCTTGGAACAAGGCCAAAATAACCGGCATCTGAATCAAAATCGGCCAAAGAGAATCTGACTGTCTGACACCCATTTCTTTAAAGACTTTACGCATTTCCTGCTCTAGCTTGGTTCTGCTTTCCATATCTCGACCTGGATATTGTTCTCGAAGCGCCTTAATGCGTGGTTGAGCTTCCTGCATTTTCCTAGAAGCCACCATTTGCACTTGGAAGACTGGCAAGAGCACTGTACGAATCAAGACCGTAAAGAGAATAATCCCCACTCCGATACTGATATCAAACGATAAAAAGCGAATGATTTCCGCAAAGAAGTAAACAAATTTACTCCAAAAATCAGCCGAATCGGCTGTAATATCACTAGTTGCCCCATTAGTCGCACAGGCTGTCATGATCAATAGAGACAGACCTAGCAAACTAGTCAACTGTAGTTTCTTTTTCACTCCCATTTCCTTCCTGGTAAATCTTTGATAATTTTAATACGTGGAGTAGATTTTTCTCCATCTCTGCGTATTCCAAGGTTTCGACCCCTTTCCGAGCAATGACAACAAAGTCGACATCTTCTACCAGACTCCCTTTTGCATTCTGGATAATATGCCGAATCCGTCGCTTGATTTGATTTCTAGTGACGGCATTCCCCAGTTTCTTGCTAACTGATAGACCTACTCGAAAATGGTTTTTCTGGTTTTCTAATTGGTAGACAACAAATTTACGATTAGCAAAACTTGTCCCCTCCTTGAAAATCGCCTTAAAATCTTTCTCTCTTTTTACACGAAAGTTTTTCTTCAAAACTCAACTCCATCTATTAAATTACTACTATTATACCATATTTTTCAAAAAAGCCAATCATAGCAAGGTTTTGGACAATTTCATCAGAAAAAGGAGCCGGAAAATCTCTTTCCCAACTCCTTGTCCTAAATATTTTTTCTAGTTTTACTTATTTTTTCAAGCGTTCAACGTCACGGGCAATGACCAATTCTTCATCAGTTGGAATAACCAAAACACGGATTTTCGCTTCATCTGTTGAGATGTCTCCTGTCACACCAAAGACATTCTTTTCATCATCAACATCACAACCAAACCACGAAATTCCTGAGATTACATCACGTCGGAAATTCGCTGCATTTTCACCGACACCTGCTGTGAAAACAATGGCATCTGCTCCATTTAGCACTGCAAGGTACTGACCGATATGTTTTTGGATACGGTCAACATACATTTCATAAGCCAAGCTAGCGTCGTGATTCCCTTCTGCTACAGCTGCTTCTATATCGCGCATATCGCTAGAATTAGCAGAAACTCCCAAAAGACCTGATTCACGATTCAGAACACGACTAATATCTTCTGGTGTGTTAAAATCATCTGTATATTGCATTAAGTAAGGAATGATAGCTGGATCAATGTCCCCTGTACGAGTTCCCATCATAATACCACCCAGAGGAGTGAAGCCCATAGAAGTGTCGACAGACTTACCAGCTTTCACAGCTGTAATTGAGCCTCCGTTACCAATATGACAGGTAATCAACTTCAAGTCTTCTAATGGACGTCCCAAGAGTTTTGCAGCTTCTCCTGCTACAAACTGGTGACTTGTACCGTGGGCACCGTATTTACGAACCTTGTTTTCTGTGTAATATTTTGTTGGTAGAGGGTAGCGATAAGCTTTCTCTGGCATAGTTGTGTGGAAGGAAGTATCAAAAACAACTACACTGGTAATGTCTGGCAACAATTCCTTAAAGGCACGAACACCTGCCGCATTGGCTGGATTGTGGAGAGGAGCCAACAAGCTCAACTCTTCAACTTTTTCTAAAACATCCCCCTCAACAACTGTTGATTCTTTGAAATATTCTCCACCGGCAACAACACGGTGTCCAACACCTGTAATCTCGTCATAAGCCTTGATAATATCGAAACGAATCAAGTCATCCAATAAAATTTTAACAGCTTGTGTGTGATTTTCAATATCTAAAATTTGTTGTTCAGAACGGCCGTCAAATTTTACAGTTGAAATTGAATCTTTCAAACCGATACGTTCGATCAAACCTTTCGCCAATACTTTTTCTTCTGGCATTAAGTATAATTGCCATTTCAAACTTGAACTTCCTGCATTGATTGCAATTGTTTTTGTCATTATCAATTACCTCTTTTAAGCGTTTTCAACTATTATAACAAAATCTATTTTATATTTCAGTACCTTGAGTCCATTTTTGAAAATTTTCTTTAAATTTCATTAAAACACTTGCATCTTGCAAGCTAGCAAGTGGATAAACAAAAGGCTCCACTGCTATTTCATTTTTCTTCTGTAAGATAAAAATAGTCTTAGATTGTTTAGAACTGGCAAAGAGATTTTCAGGTAAACTAATCATAGCAACCAGACTTGCTTCTTCTTTCAACCAGCCTTTCAACAAGTCACTTTGAGGACTGGTCAACAAATCACTCGGAGCGAGAAAAATAGCATATCCATCTGACTTGAGGTACTTAAGCCCTTGTTCCATGAGCAAGTGATGGGCGTAAGTATGTTCTTGACTAGAAGCAACTTGATGGCGCGACGCAACGGCATTATCAGGATAATAGCCGACAGGCAAGTCGCTGATGACCACATCGCTTTCTTTGAGCATTTGTGGACGAACGGCATCTCCTTGGACAAAGCCAGCCTGCAAACCAATTACATCTGCCATACTAGCCGCCAAATCAATCAGCAAATCATCCACTTCCATTCCCAAATAATCCACCTTTTTATCAAGCGAGGTTAAGAAAGTAGCGCCCAGAATTCCCATCCCAGAACCCATTTCGAGGATAGTAATTTCCTCTTCTTTAAACAACTCTTCCACAATAAACACCAAAAGTAAAGCAATAGCATCTGGTGTAAACTGGTGATTGGCCTGCAAGGGTTCTGTCTGCCCAGCCTTCATCAAGAGAAACTGGTAGGTCTTGAGCCATTCTTCTTTGCGTAGTGCTAAACGCTTAAGAGCCTGATTGTTCTCCTTGACCTGCTCTAACTCAGTCTCACCATCCAAATAGATGCTGTTTTGTTCCACCAGGGCGTCATAAAAGTTGGTAGCCAAATCACTTTGAATGACTTGGACATTCTCCAGTATATAGGTATAAGCTTGTTCAATTTTTTCAAAATCCATATTCCTATCTTATCAAATTTCCCTTCTTTTTTCCATCCTTATAGAAAAATCACTCCCTGACTAGGCGAGTGATTTTTGAGCTACTGTTAAAAAGAGTTCTGAGTAATTTCCTTGAAATAGGTCTTCAGCGCTATAGAGGATCTGACTATGCACAGATGAAAAACCGTGCTGAATTAGCTTGTTTTCCAGTTCAGCTAAATCAAATCCATGATGATTAGCTTCTGTCTTGGTAAAATCAGCAAGTAGGAGTTGTCCATCTTCCTTCAAATGTTGATGAAACAGTGAGAGAGCCTCATCCAAATCAGGCATATGGTGAAGAACTCGACAAACAACAACGAGATCAAACTCTTGCTCCAAGGGTTTTTCCAGTAAATCTTGCTCCAAAAACTGGATATTCTTGATGTCTTGCTGCTCCGCTTTCAAACGAGCTTGCTCCAGCATTTTCTCCGAAATATCCACCAATGTTACAGACTTGGCCTGCTTGGCTAGAGGCAAGGCTAATAGGCCCGTCCCTCCACCGAAATCCAAAATTTCTTTGTCTGATAGAAGATCAATCTGTTTCTCGACTGCTTGACAAACCAAGTTTGCGAGGAAGATATTTTTAGGTGAATCAAAAGTTTCTGCTTTGTGGTTAAAATCATATTTCATGCTTTTAGTTTAGCACAAAGTAGCTTGATTGGCTAGGAATTCTCTTTCTTTTCAGGCTTCTTTTCTGATTTTTTCTTCTCCACTTTTTCGCTTGAATCGGTCTCTACCTCTTCCTTTTTGTCTCTTTTCTCTTCTTTTATTTTAACGGAAGGAAACAGGAACTCATATTGACTCTTAGGCATACGAACCCTTGTCACCAAGCTTGTTTTCTTATTTTGATAACTCACCTGACCCAGATTAAAGGCCTGTTCCCCACTTTCTTGCTCAACCTTATCTTTGGTTCGCTTGGCCATAGCAAAAGCAATCAACTTTTCTTTATTTAAAGCATAGTCTCGATGGTGGGCGACCTGTCGGTTCAAGTAAAATTGCAACAAAAGACTAAAGATGGCTGCCATGGTGACTGCATAGAGGAGAACACCTGCCTTAACTTTTTTCTTTTTCCACACGATAGATGAACTCCCTTTCTAAGCCTTTTTGGAATTGAAAACGAAAGCGAACCAGTTGATTATCCTCTGTAATCTGAGCTAATTTGAGGCCATAAACCATAGGTTGATAACCTCGTCCACTGGCATCAGTTTTTCGAAAATCATCCGATTTAGACTTACCTATAGCGATATCCTTGCCATCCTGCTTCATATAGAGGCGGTTACCCTCCACTTTTTCGAACTGCGAACGGTCTAATTCTGCCTCCAACTGGTCCACAAACAAGAGCCACTCCTTTTGCTCGCTTTGTTGCTGGTAGCGAACTTCTGAAATGAGAAGCTGACTCATAGCTTGAAAGAGAAGTAAACTTCCACTGATGACAATGAGGGCAATCAGGGATTCCAACAAAGTGAAAGCCTTGACCTTATGGCTCTTTGATAGCCAACAACTGTTCTGAACCATGGTAGACCTCCAATCCTTTTTCACTAGAAAACACCTGAATCTCAACTCCATTTATCTTTACCTGATTTTGACCTGTCTGCAGAGCCATCTTAGCTACACGCACAACTTCTTCTTTCTGCAAGATTTTTGCTTCTTCTCGCCTATTTTTTTGAATTTGTCCCAAAAGGAGGGTCGCGATGCTAGCAAAGATAGCTAGAGCGACTACTGCTTCCAGTAAAATTACTGCCCTAATTTTTTGTTTCCTTAATGCGTTTAATTTTTCCATTTCCTAGATATAATTGATAACGAATCATTCCTTTACTAGTCTGAAATTCAACCTTAGCCAGAGACGAATTGCCCCCAGCTCGGTCAAATGTAATACTTTGTCCTGATGGTGCCTGAATTCCTTTAGGAACTGTCAACTTTTGACTGCCGTTACTGATCGTCTGCCCATCTAAGTTTAGACTAGTCTTTTGCTGACTAGCTACACTGCGTTTTTGGGTTTCCCGATAGAGTTCTTCAAACT
>NZ_KQ970292.1:64107-67935 GCF_001579035.1 Streptococcus mitis
AAAAGTGGACTGGACAGAGCCAGATAAGCCCAAGGCAAGGATACTTACAAGTCCCAAAACCAAGAGACTTTCAAGCATGGTAAAGGCCTTAATCATTGACTTTACGATTTGCTCCTCCATTTTTATCATGGTATTCTTTATAGGCTTTAGCCTGTTCTTCCGTGATGCGCCCATCTGCTTGTAACTTACTTAGGCTAGCATCTTCATTTTTATCCAAGATATAAAGTTCTGCCTGACTTTCCACCACCTTAACAACAGCAGCTTTTCCTTTGTCATTGACAGCCTCTTTTTGCTTGGTCAAATTAGGTACAAAGAGCAAGAGAAGCACGCTGATGATTAAAAGGACCACTAACATCTCTACCAGAGTGAAAGCTTTAACCTTAGCTTTTTTCAAGAATGTCATCATTTTTTTCATTTTAAAAATTCACCTCCATATTTTGATACATGGGCATCAGCATTGCCGCATAAAGTAAAACGATAATCAGTGCCACAAAGATAAAAACCAGTGGCTGCACCAGATTCATGGTGCGGTTGACTCGGGTAAAAAATGCTTCCCAAGTTTTTTCAGCATAGATTTCCAACTCACTACCCAGCTTGGACTTGACTTCCCCATACTCGATGATGAGACTCAACTCTTTCTTAAAGAAAGGATAGGTTGCTATGGTTTGAGAAAATTCGCAGCCATTTTGTAGGGATTGAGCTAGGTCTTGGCCGATTTCTTTAAAGAGTTGGGAACCTTGTTCCTGCATCATTTGAAAAATCTGCGTCAGCTCCATTCCCTGCGAAATCATATTCCCCCACTCACGCGCGTAATAGGCTGTCAAATAGGTCTGCACAAAGATTCCAAAAAAGGGAAGGCGTGCTAAGATAGAAAAGACGCGCATCTTAGAACTTCTTTTATAAAAAGTGAGTGCTAAAAGGGCAAGTATGGAAACAAACCCTACCATGCCTAGAAAGATTTGTGGCAGATTACCGATAATTTGAGTGGCAATATTGCTACTATCCAGTTGTGGTAGCAGGTAATTCCGTAGTCCCAGCATAATTAAGAGAAGAAAACCCAGCAAAATCAAGGGATAGGTCGCTACTTCAATTAGTTTTTTCTTAACCTTGGCCAGATTGTCTAGATACTCTTCTATCTTTCCCAAACTCAGATGAAGATTCCCATGAACTTCCGCTAGGGATAACTGAGTGACAATGGCGCTTGAAAAGCCTAAACTAGCCATCATTTCTGAGAATGATTTCCCCTGAGACAAGCCCGTGCGCATTTGTGTCACACACTGCTTGTCTAACAAAGCACTCCTATCTAAAAAAGAGATTGTCTCCACCAGATGAAAACCGCTGGAAAAGAGATTGTTAAACAAAGTAATGATATTTTTTTGCTTAGCTGTAGCTAATTTTTTCCGTCTCAGCTTGAAGACTTGTGATATGTCCATCTTTAAGAAGCTGGTCAATCTGTTCATTCCAGCTAGTTGGCTGGTGTTCTTGATAGTCTTTGTTGGCAAAGTCAACGATTCCTCCTCCCCCGATTAATCTCTGGTAGCAGACTCCTTGCAGAACGACCGCTAATTCCTCCTCACTTACACCCAACTCCAGCAGGCGTTCATAAACACCTCGGATACTCTTGGCATGAATGGTTGAAAAGACTGTCGCACCTGTCAAACTAGCTCTGACTACCGCACGCGCCGTCTCGCTGTCTCGAATTTCTCCGATAATTAGGAGGTCTGGCCGATGACGTAAGGAAAGCTTGATCAAATTTTCATAGTTTAGTCCGATTGCTTCGTTCAACTGCAACTGAAGCATGTCGTCCTGCTTGATTTCGACAGGATCTTCGATGGACATAACTTGCTGTCCTTTAAAGAGAGATTTAGCCAATTCATGCATCAAGGTCGTCTTGCCACTTCCGACTGGACCAGCAAAGAGATAGAGACCACGTTGCCTGTACTGCTTGCCCAGTTCATCAATATTCTGAAACCAAAAATGCAAATCCTGCTCCTCATCATGCAACAAGCGAATTACTAAACTCTCATGTCCTCGATAATCGCCTACGGTAGATAGACGTAGGGACGCCATCTTATCATCATAGGCATAGTCGCAGGAACCAAGCTGACTACGTCGCTTTTCTCCCACATTCATACCTGCCACAAACTTGAAGTGACTGATGACGGCCGCAAACTTTTCAAAATCATAACAACCAATTTTACAGCGCTCGTCTCCTACCCTCATATGAAGCTCATAGGCGTCTAACTTGGGGACAAAATAAATGTCTTGCGCCCCTTTTTTCCGAGCCGAACGAATGATTTCTTGTGCAATTTCTTGAACCATACTTACCTCCTCACCTATACTATTCGCAAAGATTTGGAAAAATAAAAAAAGCAACTCCAAAAAAGTTACTTTTTCTCTATTTTAATTTCATACGGCAAGAACGGTGTCTTTCCTTACCTGTTTGTTTTTCATAGCCTGGGCGTAGTTTTTCATCTGGAATAACCTGCTCATCCTGTAAAAGAGCCAAAGAATGGTATTGTTGTAAATACTCATCACATTCATCGCACCAGCGTTGGTCTTCCGGGTCCCAAAAAATGGTCATCAAATCGCTTCTGCTTTTATAAAGAGGGGATTCTTGTTCCAATCTAAACCAGCAAGTTTTGTAGTATTTGAGAGCATCATAATACTGGTCAAATTTCTTACTTGCTACAATGTCTTCTTCCCAACCTTCTAAGAACCACCAGGGTTCAAAATCTCCGTACATTTCTATAACACGATACATATTCATTCATTCCTTCGTACCGTATATTATAACTAATTCCGCCAAACAAGGAAAGAAATATGCTCATTTCTTAATTTTTTGATAAAAAATCCAGCCATCTGATGGATGACTGAATTTCTATTTGCTTATGTTCCAAAATATTGTTACTACCTAGGCTTCAGAAATATCGTTTTCAATAATGACTTTGATTGCATGGTGGTCTGCTGCCTTACCGAAGACTTCGTAGGCTTTTTCAATTTCACTGAGTTTGAAATAATGAGTTACCAATTTTTCTGGTTCAATCTTATGACTTTCAAGTGCTTTCAACAATTGTGGAGTTGTATTTGTAGATACCAAACCAGTTGTTACATTGATGTTGCGAATCCAAAGTTTGTCCAAATCGAATTCGACTGGTTTACCATGTACACCACAGTTGGCAACCGTTCCGTCTACACCGATAATCTTTTGACAGAAATCAAATGTTGCAGGAATACCAACAGCTTCGATAGCAACATCTACACCACGACCATCTGTCAAATCATAAATTTCTTTAATGGCTTTTTCAGGGTCTGAAGAATTAACCTTATGAGTCGCACCAAATGATACAGCAGTTTCCAAGCGGTTATCGTCTAAGTCCACCATAATCAATTTAGCTGGTGAATAGAATTGAGCTGTCAAAAGAGCTGCTAAACCAACTGGACCTGAACCAATAATGGCTACGCTGCAACCAGGCTCTACCTTCCCTTTTAAGACACCAATTTCATATCCAGTAGGCAGAATGTCTGATAGCATAACCAAGGCTTCATCTGACAAGTCTTCTGGAGTGTGGTAAAGAGTGTTATCTGCATGAGGGACACGTAGATATTCAGCCTGCATACCGTCAATCAAGTGACCGAAAATCCAGCCCCCTTCGTCTTCACAGTGGGCATAGATTCCTTTTTTACAGTAGTAACATTTACCACAGGCACAGACACAAGAAATCAAGACCTTGTCGCCTTTTTTGAAGTTAGAAACTCCTTCTCCAACTTCTTCAACAATCCCAATCCCTTCGTGACCAAGAATGGTACCACTTTGACAAGCAGGAA
>NZ_KQ970292.1:67955-69045 GCF_001579035.1 Streptococcus mitis
CCAATCCCTTCGTGACCAAGAATGGTACCACTTTGACAAGCAGGAACATCCCCTTTGATAATATGGAGGTCTGTTCCACAAATAGTAGTTTTTACGATACGCACAATAGCGTCTGTTGGCTTGCGAATAACTGGTTTGTCTACATCAACAAAAGAAGCAAGTCCTGGTTTAACATAAGTATAGGCTTTCATAAAGTACTCCTCCGTTTTTTTATTTGTACTGTTTATAATATAATTGTAAGCCTTTTCATTTGTTTATTCAAGATTTTTGTGATTTTTTTAACTTTTTTGTTTACCAGTAAAGTACCATACATAAAAAAGCAGAAGCTAGTCTCTAACTTCTGCCTTCTCTCTTATGCTTGATAACGTTTCACACCGTCTAGGTAGGTTGCTACCAATTCCAAATCTTTGTCTAAAACAATAAAATCTGCATCATAACCTTCACGAATTTGTCCACAGACATCGTCAATATTAACAGATTTTGCTGGGTTAAGGCTAGCCATCATGACCGCTTCGTGTGGATTTGCAATACCCCACTCGACTACATTTCTCATACCATCTTTAAGTTTGAGGATAGAACCTGCCAAATTACCAGTAGATTTGAGACGTGCAGTTCCATTTGCTACTACAACAGGGAATTCTCCCAACATATAGTCACCGTCTTCAAGCCCACCAGCTGTCATACAGTCCGTAATAAGAGCGATGTTTTCTGTCCCCTTTTGCTTAAGTAAAATCTCACAAGCTTTTGGATCTACGTGATAACCATCACAAATCAATTCTGCGTAAGTATGTGGGAGCTCATACATAGCTCCTACCATACCTAGTTCGCGGTGTGTTAAACCACGCATCCCATTATAGGCATGTACCCATACACTAGCTCCAGCATCAACTGCCTTCTTAGCTTGTTCAAATGTCGCATCTGAGTGTCCAAGTGCAACTGTCACACCTTCACCTGTAATAGTACGTACAAAATCTTCCACCCCATCACGTTCTGGTGCAATAGCGATTTTATTTAGCATCCCTTTTGCAGCATCCTGCCAAGAATGAAACTCCTCAACACCCGGGTCTCTCATATAAGTTGGATTTTGTGC
>NZ_KQ970292.1:69065-73109 GCF_001579035.1 Streptococcus mitis
TTTGTGCCCCCTTAAAAGTTTCTGTGAAATATGGACCTTCATAATAAATCCCACGAATCTTAGCACCTGTTGCTTCTTTATAATGGTTTCCAAGATTTTCAGTGACTGCAAGCAATTGCTCATAAGTGGCTGTTAAAGTTGTGGGCAAGAAACTGGTAACACCGGTACTAAGAAGTCCTTCACTCATAGTATGCAATGTACCTTCAATATTGTTGTCCATCACATCTACACCTGCATATCCATGAATATGAGTATCCACAAGACCTGGTGCAATGCTATAACCAGTATAGTCAAGAACCTCTGCTCCTTCAGGAATTTGATCCACATGTTTCCCAAATTTGCCATCAACAAGTTCTAAGTAACCACCACGACGAATTCCGTGTGGGTAGAAAAACTGATCCGCTTTAATATAGTTAGGCATAATGTTAACCTCCTTAAAAGATTGATTCTACAATTTATTATGTCAATTACATTATAAACCTTTCTTTTTTATTTGTAAATGGTATAGACCTATTTTCTAAAGATATTTTAAAAGAGCTGGATTTCTCCAACTCTTCTCTTCTTAATATAAGTTATTTTGATTTGACTGGCTTGTCTTGAGCTGTTTGCAAAGCTGTAGCAATGGTATCTGCATACAATTTTGCTCCTGCTTCAATTTTGCTAGTGTCACTTCCGAAATGGACTTGGTCTGTTCCTGCCCAGATTTCTGGATGTTCCTTAGCAGCTTGATTCCAATCTGCTATCGTGATGTAAGGAGTCGTCTCTGCCAATTCTCTCATATAGGCAGCAGCCTTCTCAACGATGGCATAGGTCTCTTTTGTCTTATCTCCCTCATAAGGAGTCACCAAAACCATATGGTGGCCCTTAGGAAGATTTTTCACGATACTATCCCAATCTTCCTTGTAATTTTCAGGATTATTCACACCAGTTGCAATAACTACCATCTTTGGTAGAAATTTATTCTGGCTATTGTTTAGCATGATTTCATTGGCATTCTTGGTTGTTCTGCTGACCTGAGCATTTATCTGTGCTCCAGGAAGGGCTGTCTGCAAAGCTGTATTTGCCCTTAAAGCCACCGAGTCACCAATTAACATAGTGCCATCAGCAATCCCCAAACTATCAGCTTCTGCTCGTTCTGCCATCACTTTTGTTTGGGCAATATTACTAGCAGCTTGCTTCAAACCATTGACAGTTAAGTCTGTCTCAAACGCTCCCACTTGTGGTGCCAACAAAGTCACTAAGAAGACAATGAAGACCAAGATTCCTGTACTTGTTGCAAGAATTGCGCGAATATAAGGCAGGGGACGAATGGTTTGTAAAATAGGTGTGCTCTTGCCTGCAATCCAAGGTTCCAATACATAAAATGAAAGACTGGCAAATCCATAAGAAAAAATCAAAGTTAATAACACAGCAAGAAGATTTGATGTCAACTGTGAGAAAATAATGTAGAAAGGCCAATGGAAAAGATAAACTGCATAGCTAGTATCCGCTAAAAAGCTAATCATCTTTGGCTCCTGTACGTTAGGAGTCTTCTCATGTAAGACACGCGCCGCCAGAATCATAGCAAGGGCTGCAAGGCTGGCAAGCAAGAAGCCCATAAGATAGGCAAAGAGATAGGTAAATTTGACAAAGAAGGTCAAAATGAGTAAGAAGCCAAAACCTCCTCCAAAAACTAAAAGGGTCTTGCGTAAATCCCAGATTTTATCCAATTGCTTAACTAGGGAAGTCGTCTGACGAACGCCTACAATCGTTGCTAGGATACTTCCCAAAAAGAATGGAGAAACATGAGTTAAACTGGAGAAGTAAACAGAGGAATAAGAGGCCACTAGAAAACTACCAATAAACATGGAGAAGAAGCTGATCAAGAAGGCAGTAGCAGATAAGAGAAAGACCAGCCCCCTCAACTGACCATTTGATTTAGCCTGTTTGGATAAGAACCAAACTGCCAATCCCCAGAGGATATAGTAGTGAACCTCAACAGCCAAGCTCCAATTATGAACAAACAAATGTGGAATGAACTGAGATTCATAACTCCCACCTGTTAGGAGCTCATAGAAGTTGGTCATAAAGCCTAAGACACCCGCAATCTGACCACCAATTCCAGCCACATAATCTTGTCGAACTAGAAAGGTAAAGGGCATGGTTACCAAGACCATCAAAACCACAGGTGGCACAATCCGATAAAAGCGTCTCCTAAAAAATCCAATCAAGTCAATCTCATGATTTTTAGAAAACTCTTCGATGAGTAGAGCCGTAATCAGGAAACCTGAAAATGTGAAAAAGACATCTACCCCGAAAAATCCTCCAGGAAAGATCGTCTGAAAGAAATGATACAAGAGTACCAATAGTAAACCTGTAATCCTAATCAAGGAAAACCATTTAATGCGCATACGAGTTTATTCTCCCTTTCATTGTACACTTTATTCTATCAAAAAAAGAAGAAAAATCCCAAGAGAAAACTTAGGATTTTTAGCTTATATCAATTCCATTTTAGAAATTACGCCCTGACTTATTGTAGCCATATTTTTCCACAAAATACTCACGGAATTCCAAGAGATTGTCATCCATGATGGCTTGTCGCACTTGCTTCATCAGGTTAAGCAAGAAGTAAAGATTATGATAGCTTGTCAAGCGGATACCAAAGATTTCATCAGCCTTGAGTAGGTGACGAAGATAAGCACGTGTATAGTTCTTACATGTGTAACAATCACACTCAGGATCCAGTGGTGTAAAGTCCTCAGCAAACTGAGCATTTTTGACAACCAAACGTCCCTGACTAGTCATACAAGTCCCATTACGAGCGATTCGAGTCGGCAAGACACAGTCAAACATATCCACCCCACGAATCACCCCATCAATCAAGCTATCTGGTGCTCCCACACCCATCAAATAGCGAGGTTTGTTTTCAGGCAGCAGTTGAGTTGTGAAGTCCAAGACAGCATTCATCTCTTCATGGGTTTCTCCCACTGCCAAACCACCGATAGAATAGCCTGGGAAATCCATGCTGACAAGGTCATGAGCCGATTGTCGACGAAGGTCTTCAAAGCCTGCCCCCTGTACAATTCCAAACAAACCTTGGTCATGTGGACGACGATGAGCCTTCAAACCACGCTCAGCCCAACGACTGGTACGCTCGATTGATTTCTTAACGTAGTCGTATGGTTGATAAAACTGAGGACATTCGTCAAAGGACATCATGATGTCTGAACCCAGATTGTTCTGAATAGAGATGGCTTTTTCTGGCGATAGGAACATCTTAGAACCATTGAGATGGTTTTTAAAGGTTACTCCTTCTTCTGTGATATTACGGCTATCTGCTAAGGAATAAACCTGAAAACCACCACTATCTGTCAAAATAGGCTGGTCCCAATTCATGAACTTGTGGAGACCACCAGCGCGTGCGATGAGTTCATCTCCAGGGCGAAGCCAGAGATGATAGGTGTTTGACAGGATAATTCCCGAACCCATCTCCTTCAATTCTTCAGGTGACTGAGTTTTGACAGTGGCTTGGGTCCCAACTGGCATAAACATAGGTGTTGGGAAGGTACCGTGGGGAGTGATGATTTCGCCCAGACGAGCTCCCGTGTGTTTTTCTTTCTTAATCAAACGATATTTGATTGGTGAATCTGACATTTTTTACCTCCGAAGCTGGGAAAGACAGTCCCAGTTCATACTTTGTGCCCGAGGGCATACTGTATGATTTTATCAAAAAAAGCCGGAACTGTCACGAACTATGGTATAAAGAATTTGTGTTTACAAGTACTTTCCGTTGCTTGTTGATAGTTGAGTTTTTACTTATTTTTCTTTTAAATCATTTCTGTCAATTGTCGTTATTTTTTTAAATCGTATTCATCATCGTATTCACTTTTGCCCGTATAGTTGAGAAGGTTGCAATTTAATTCTAATAGTTTACAAAAGGATCAGTGATTAATGCACTGTTTTTATTTTTTACAAAACGCTATATAAAGCTATTTGTTGAAGTTAACGAATCAATTTTCAGAGCAAATAAAAAACCGCAAGCCTGAGCCTGCGGTGAAAGAACAA
>NZ_KQ970293.1:0-3175 GCF_001579035.1 Streptococcus mitis
TTGTACCCTCGCACTATTAGCAGCGTCTCGCACTTCCTGCCTGATTTCTTCAGCAGTCTGAGCGATGGCACTCTTGACATTCTCATCAAAGAACTGGGTCAGCGCCCCTTTATTATTCTGCTGGATTTTGCCCCAGAGAGTGCTGTTCGGGTCTCTCAATTCCAACTCTATTGAGCGCATGTCCTTGAAGAGACCTGACAGGGTACGTTGTGTGATGGTAGGCTCAACAAAGCTAGTCGGAAAATCTCCTTGCTCCAACTGGATATCCGTCAGCACCGTGTCACCCAGACAACCCATGTGGTGCAGTTTTAACAGTTCATCTCGTGTCCGTGGTTGAAAGACTTTGTAATACCGTCCGTTATGCTCCAAAGCAGGCGAACGAACATTTTGAATGGTAATGTCCATGTGTTAGCCTCCTATTCTTTCAGTTTCCAAATCTCATAGATGAAACCAGCGATATCAGATGTTGAAACACCTTTTCCACTTCCACCTGGAAACGTCACAATTAGATTGTCTGTATTTAATTTGCGTTCACTAGATATCCTTGTCATACGACCTTCCCCTGCAATTGTTTTGTCAGGATGAGAAACTCGACCTGCTCCATTAGAATAATAGCCTCCTGCATTTACAAATACAATACTTTTTGCGGAAGTTGGAAATGTTATAGAGGAATAAGCTGAGTTGAATCCCGTATTGATCCATTTATTAGATGTCGATACAGTAGTGTAAAGCGTTTTAGCATGTTGCTGTAACACATCATTATGAGCAATAAGAGTTTGGACAGCCGTTGCATTTGAGAATATAGCTTGGACAGCCGTTGCATTTGAGAATATAGTTTGGACAGCCGTTGCATTTGAGAATATAGTTTGGAGAGCTGTTGCATTTGAGAATATAGTTTGGATAACCGTTGCATTTGAGAATATAGTTTGGACAGCCGTTGCATTTGAGAATATAGTTTGGAGAGCTGTTGCATTTGAGAATATAGTTTGGATAACCGTTGCATTTGAGAACAGAGCTTGGACAACCGTTGTATTTGAGAACAGGGCTTGGACAGCTGTTGCATTTGAGAACAGATAATTTAAGTTATTCGGATTGCTAAACAATTGTGTCAATAAGGTGTCGTTTTCGATTATAGCAAGGTATTCTTTTAGGCGATTCAGTGGACCAAAGTCAATCGGAGTACCGCTTATAAGTTTTGAAACATTCGGATGACCTGCTAAGAATTGAAACAGCACTGAGTTCTTATTCATTTCAGCATTCAAATATTGTTTTACATTATCTGGAACAACTGTCACATTTTTTAAATATAAATCTAATATCTCAAAATTACTGATGAGCATTGTTTCCCAATTTTGATAGCCACTAATCGGTAAAATCCATGATAGTAAATCTCCACTCAATACGTTTAAATCTGCAAAGGTTTCTACGTTCAGCAACGGACGATTCTCAGCTAATGGACTACCAGGGTCATCTCCTTTCAACACAATCATTGCTGCTCCTAATCCTTTTTTTGTATTTAAGGCCAACGTAAATGAATTCTTTTGTGTTGGATTGACAAGCTGATTTGCCAACTGGTAGGCAATGACAAGATCATTTTTCGGTAGCGTCACTTCACTCACCTTACTTCCTTTTTTGATTTTTAAAATATTATTTTCAACTGTGACATCTAAATTGTCATCTTTAATTCTCATCCACTGATAAGCCGTATATTTTTGGGGTGCTGTAGGAGCTGTGCAAATTCCAATATAGACACTGTTTTCTGTAACGACATCTGTCATATCATGACCATCACTATGTTCTGAATATCTGACAAATACAGAGCTTCCCGTTGAACCTGTTTCCCCCTTGAGCGAATTTTTCTGTTCCGTACTCAGACTTTCAAACGTAACCACACCATCGCGTCCTGGTGGACCTTGAATACCTTGTTCTCCTCGTTCCCCTTGAGCTCCTCGCTCTCCTTGAGCTCCTTGGATACCTTGTTCCCCTTTCAAACCACGTTCTCCACGGTCGCCTTTGGGACCAGTTAAATACTGCAGGGCTGAGAATTGGTCAGTACCGTTTCCGACCTTGACCTTACCAGTGTCGCTCTCAATACCTAACTCTCCGTCAAGCAAGACCAGAGTGCTACTTGCCCAATCACTCGCTGACATGCGTTTATGTTGAACCCTTACTGGGATTGTTTCCGTCATGTTCTACCTCCATCAAAAATAAAAGTTGGATTCTCGCTCCAACTTCCCTCATATCTTGCATTTTGCCCATCCGCAACCGTCTTATAGACTGGCTCTAGTTCAATCCGTGTCGTCCGATTATCAATCGTCACAGACTGCTCTAAATCCTGATACCAGTCGCCTGAGAAGGTCAGACGATAAGCACCGTAGTAGACTGCCAAGACCTGCTCTTCTTTCTGGGTCAGGTCTTTCTCAATCGCTGGCATGGCTGTATTAGCAGGCGCAAGATGAACATGGCCACCATAAAATGGATTCTTATTGACTACCACAGTCACATCTGTCTTGCCGTAAGGCGTGCAGGTTGCGGACCAGCTAATGACGTATTTTTTGCCAACCTCAAAACCGTCTCCATTGTGTCCGACCTCTACGAAATCCGTTCCGTAACTGATTTTCTTGGCCGTGCCACCATAGAGGCGATTCTTGTTGTACTGGGTATTCCCGTCCCCACCTATCAAGCTTGCGTTGACTCTTGCAGTTTCACTGACCTGCTCCAGTTTCTTGCTTAATTCAGCGATTGAGTCCGCACCACTCATCAACTCCTCACGAATAAGCTTCACGAGCTCAGGACGCTCTTTCTCCATTACCTCATGGATTTTAGCGCCCATTTCTTCGGCCTTAGCCTTGTACTGCTCGATGGCATCCGTGATGTTTCTCTCATGCTTGGCAAATTCAGCATCAAATACACGGTCAGCGTTTGCGATTTCCTTTTTCAAACGTTCTTCAAAAATCTTATGCAGATTTCGGCTTTCATTCAAAACGGCATCATTTACAATCCCACCTATCGCATTAGCCAGACTAGACTGGAATGTCCCAAAACCTATTGATTTTAGACGTTTTGCCATTGGCGAATAGGTATATTTCGTGATTTTCTTACGAACATCAAGCCCGTACCATTCATGGTAGATGCTGACCACATCGAACATCCGAACTGCTACATCGCTCTGGCC
>NZ_KQ970293.1:3306-7761 GCF_001579035.1 Streptococcus mitis
AAATACTGCTTACCGTATTCGATCAAGCTAGCTTGGTCCTTGACGTTCTGGTCATTGACCTCAACAACTGCTTCATAGATTTGGCTATATTTCCCAAGTAAGGGACTATCAATCACTACTACATAATCAACGTCAGGCGCCTTTTCTCCCTCGCCTTTAACGGTTGTTTTAAAGGTTATCCGAGTTTTCAAAGATTTCGTTGAGGTCTTATGCTGGTAGCTAGATAGATTTTTCTTGTACATAAAAAGCGATTCATTTTCAGAACCGCCATTCTTCAGCAAACGTAAGTTATAGCCATTTCGCACCATATCTCCGCCCCACTGACCAAGGATAGAATGCTTGTCTTTGGCCAAGACCTCCATAGCATTCTTGTCCTTGATGTTGAGCGTATGCCTGTCGTCAATATCCGAGAAAAAAGAAAAGGGATTGGTTCTGGTAATACTACCAGCAAAAGCACTCAACACCCTTGTACCACTGACACGATCAACCTCGATAGAGCTGACGATGTAATTATTTAACAAACTGATAACCTGATTGGCATAGACTTGAATATATCCTTGTTGCTTTTCAACCTCAAAAATATAAAAATCCTGCTCACTATGCAGGTCATCAGCTGTCAAAAAGGTTTCCTCTTTCAGCAATTCCCACTTGGGATCCGATGTAGGAAAACGAAAGGTCAGTTGATAGGTATTGTTTCGTTCCTGAACGATTTCGTCATTGTAGGCCTCATTTAAAGGCGTATTGCCTTCAGTAAGATAAATCATAAGATATACCTCCAATTTGGCCGAACTGTGACCTTATGGACCGCACCAGTAAAGACCAGACCGTTATTCCCGACTGCTAATTCAAAGAATCCTCCACGTTTACGTAAAGTATTTTGCACTGCACCATCTGCATTATAGATATTTTGTTTCTTATGCCTACAGTCAATGGTCACTTTTCGTCTAATGGTCAAGTGCATAGTTGTCCGTCCGATAGTCAAAGAAATATCTCCATCCCCTTCAATCTCAATCACAGGCTCACTATAAACAGAGCCTGGATTGTCGATATTTCCACTTGCGGTAAAGATAAGAGGAGCAACACCTTTCTGATAACGGAACGGTTGCATACTCAACTTAATTTCTAGTTTCCAGCCGTGCATCCCATGAGGTTTATATTTTGCACTGATGAAGTCAGCATAAAATAAAGAGCCTAGCTGGTAGCTAAACTCTAGCGTATTATCATTTGGTTGGAATCTCTCAACGATTTTAGACGGGTCTACCGTCCTTGGAAGGTAAAATGCAAATGTTCGTTCATAACTCTCATAAGCACCGTCCAAGACACGGTAATTCCCGTTAACCCCAAATAGAGTAGCTGTTTCTGAAACTTTAGGTTTAGCAGCCTCTACCTCACCAAAGTCGGTCACAACACATTTAGGAATGGTTGAAGTATTGAAACCATTGATAATCATGTATTCCATTAAATTCCCTCCCTAGCATAAATTGCACCTTGGCGTTGGTAGACGCTCATTGAAATTTTATCGGCGTCCAGGTAAGTATCTGACGGCTTTTCAAGGATAGCAGTAAGGATCTTCTCCATACTTGCTCTCAAAATCGCTATCTCAGACACGGTTTGACTGTCTTTTGCCTCGAGTTGAGCGCTTGGCATAGCCAAACTTGCTTCAATATTTTTGGCAATGGCAGGTGTTCCACTCAAACCAAAATCATCATTTGAAAATGCGTTTGAGATTTCGCCAGCCATTCCGCTGACGGATTTCTTAACATCTTTGAAACGGTCCTGCAACCCTCTATCCAAACCTTGCATAATCGCATTACCAGCAGGAATCAAGAGCTTGCGGTCGTATTCAATCGGACCTTTGTGGTCACGAATCCAACCAGCAATACCTCCGACGAAATCAGTCACTGAGTCCCAAGCGGATTTCAAACCGCCTAGAAATCCATCAAGAATAGCCTTACCTGCTGACCATAGGTCGATATTACGAATACCATCGAAGATACTCGTAACATTACTTACAAGGTCACTAACACCTTGCTTCATACTTTCCCATGCTCTCTGAGCGCCTTGGACAAGTCCATCAATCAGACCTAAGACAGTTGATTTCAAACCTTCCCAGGCACTGCTTGCGACAGATTTGATAGTGTTCCAGATGTTAGATAATATCTGAGCAAAACCATCAAAGATAGCCTTACCTGCATCAGACAACCCTTTCCAGATTGTACTGAGAGTGCTGGAAAAGTTTTCAAAAGTTGCTTTACCATACCCTACGATAACATCTACAACTCCAGAGAAGTATGTCTTGATACCTTCCCAAATCATGGATACGCCATTTTTAATGCCATCCCAAATTAGAGAAAGGTCAGCTCCTAGCTGGGTGAAATTCCCTGTCACAAGGTCGATGATGACGAGAATAGCACCCAAGAAAATAGATTTGATGAAGTCCCAAGCACCTTGAAAAATCATCTTAATTCCTTCCCAAATTTGAGCAAGACCATCTGAAATATTGTTCCAAATATTCATGAATCCATTAATGAACGGTTGAACAATCGCCATCACTGCTGTTGTGATAGCTGTCCATGCCACAGATGCAGCCTCTTGAATACTTACCCACAAATTACTAGCACCTTCAGAGATACCAGACCAAAGGCCTACAAAGAAATCAGCAATCCCCTGCCATGCCTGTTTGATCCAATCTACAAAAGATGACCATATTTGTCTACCTGTTTCAGTTTGAGTGAAGAACCAAGCTAATGCGGCAACCGCAGCTGCAATCCATCCTATAAGTGGGATTGAAGAAATAGCTGCCGTAATACTCGTAGCAAAAGTTGTTATTGCTGTCTTAGCAATTCCAAGAACTCCACTTATTCCGCCTAAACCTTGTAAAAAGTTTGCAAATTTCATTACTGGCAAACCAACGCCGAGAGCAACTACCGCTGTCTTCAGTAAATCAGCTGCTAATTTATTTTCTTTGAAAAAGTTAGTGATTTCTTTTAGGATAGAAGAGCTGATTCTCAATGCTGAACTCAAAATTTCAAAAGCAGTTCCAAGAAGATTGACTCCCTGCTCACCACCCTGAATTCCTAAGAGATCGCCTACAAAATCAGCTACGATGCTACCAACATTACCGATAACTGACCCGATATTCTCAAAGGTTACACGGATATTGTCCGCAATATTAACAATTTGGGTTGCCGCTTCATCGCTAAATCCTAACGTGTTTAGGATATCGATATTCCCTTGCCTATCCATTGACCCGAAGATCATATCAAAAAAGGTTTGGAAAATCCCTGTCACACGTCCGATTTGGTCATAGACTGCACTACCAAAAGCGTCCCCAAAAAGCTGAGAAGCTAAAGAGCTTACGCCTTCGGTCAGTACTACTCCTAGTCCTGATAAGATATTTCCTATCATTGGTAAGAAGTTGCCAAAAAGGAAAGTTTTAGTAGTTTCTAATAGCGATTGTAAGGCTGGAGTTACATTTTCGCCAATCGCAATTTTACCTAAAACGTTTTGAGCAGCTGCTTTCATCGATTCAAAGGAGCCTGTGAAAGTTGTTGCTGCTTCTCTTGCTGTTGTGCCAGTGATATCCAAATTCTCTTGGATAGCGTGAATGGCGCTATAAACATCTGACAAATTATTAATGTCATACTTAACACCTGTCAATTTTTCTGCGTCGGCCAGAAGCCGTTGCATTTCTTGTTTTGTACCACCATAACCCAATTTTAAGTTATCAAGCATGGTGTAGTTTTGCTTGGCAAAACCTTGATAAGCCAGCTGAATGCTTTCCATAGATGTCCCCATCTTGTTCGCATTATCCGACATATCAATCATGGCCATGTTAGCTGTTTCTGCCGCCTTATCTGTATCTCCACCGAGCGATTGCAACAAGCTGGCTGAGAAACCCGTAACATTTTCCATATAGGCATTGGCCGATAGACCTGTTGTTTTGTAGGCCTCGTTTGCAAAGCCTTTGACCTTATCAGCTGAATCTTTAAATAGGGTTTCGACACCACCAAGCGATTGTTGTAGTGCTGCCCCTTCAGTTATGGATGCTCCAATGGCCTTACCAATTCCTGCAGCAGCAATAACTCCTGAAACAGCCCCCATCATTTTGGATCCGAGGGATTCGCCTGCGCTAACGCCAGCGGAGGCGACTTCACCACCCATTTCCTTGTGAATCATGCCACTAATGCCTTTAGCAGACGGAATGATTTGTACATAGGCTTTTCCTAATTCGGTCGCCACTATTCCTCACCTCCTGTTTTCGCAAGTAAAGCCTTGCGATAATTTTCAAAGTCCTCACCAGATTCGAAAACGAGATAATCCCTTTCGTCACTCTCTTCTTTGTGATTTTTTGTAAGCAACTCAGCAATTGACGTCGGGCGATTAACACCCTTTTGACCATCTTTTGTTTGCAACCACAAAGAAAGCGAAAGTCTGTCTACGATACTTGCAAGT
>NZ_KQ970293.1:7781-17072 GCF_001579035.1 Streptococcus mitis
CAAAGAAAGCGAAAGTCTGTCTACGATACTTGCAAGTAAAGTAATTTCCAGAGGGACGATTTGGTCAGACATGATCTGCTTTATCCGTGAATCATCACGTAAACCATACGCAAAAACAGCCACCTGATTTAAAGGTAGCTGTTTGTAGTCGTATATGTGATAGGTTTCCGCTAAATCACAGACAAGAGCATCCTCGTCTAAGCTAATCATCTGAGCAAGGACTAGGATTTTTTTAAGTCATTACTTTTATCAAAGATACTCTTAATATCTGCAAACAATACTTCAGAGTCCACGATTTCATCTTCATCCTCCAAATGTTTTAAAAACGCTAGTGCTTGTTCTTTACCAAATAGAAGATTTAAAAATGTTTCTGTTTCTTCAAGATCTTGCTTTTCAACTTTCGCGACAGATTTGAGAAGATAATAATTTCTCAATCGTTTTTTAGGGATTTTGTACTCAAACCCTGATTCCGTTTTTCCTTTTAAGATTTCTTCCATTTAGTTTACGCTCCTTGAATGTATTCGTAGTGAGTATTTTCGTCTTTGTCTGGTAATGCAGTGATAGTCAATTCATAGCCGATAGGCTCGCCGTCTTTATAGCTGATTTCGCCAATTTCACTCACCTTACCACGAGGAATCACAACACGTTTTGCATAGCCGTTTTTCAACAATGTATCAATAACCAAGCTATGTTCTGGCAATTCTTTACCGTTAGCTTTGACAGTGATACCTGTTTCAAGCGTTCCTGAAACGTTATCTGGCCCATACACTTCTTTCAAGACTTCAACGTTCAGACCTTCAATCAATTTGTATTTGAAGGTGTCTTTTTTTCAGTTTGAGAAGACAAGACTGTTTGTCCGCCCCACGCTTTAACTACTTCGCTTTCTGGCGAGTTCTCATTAGTCACCCCATCTTCTGAAATGTAACCTAGCGTTTTAAATGCAGCATCCAATACTGTTTTGGCATTTAGTGGTAGATTTGTTCCAGTTGGTGCAGTAGATACTGCTCCTCCAATTTTAGGCTTTGCAGCCGTTACATTTGATGCTGATGCAGTCGTCATATTCTTTCCTCCTGTTGATTCTGCATTTGGTGTTCTTACTTCTGGTGCTTCTAATTCTGGCGCCAAAACTACACCTCCTTTTTAAAAATAATTGATGTCATATACCGCTTGATAGCGATATTGCTTCGTTTCCGTGTCTGTAAAGTTGTAGTCACTATTGTGATGCACACCGCTAACTTCGTTGACCGTGATGAGATCCTCAACTACTTTCTTGACTTTCTCATTCAGCTCAGCAGCCTTTTCGAGTGATGGTGCATAACTTTGAAAAGCGAATGTGGCGGAATGAACGTAGTCGCTTCCACCGCTTCCAGTCTTTTCTAAAATGACATAACTTTCAGGCATTTTCGGTTTATGCTCAAAAAAAGACGGAACATCTAACTGTCCGTCCAAAAATTTCTTTATAACTAATTCGATCATCTCATAGCCTTCAGTAAAATATTATGTTTTTTATTTCTAGCCATGCTCTTGATGTCAGTCGTACTAACTTTTGCATTGGCACGCTTCTGCCCTGGCGATACGGTCAATTCAAACCCTTCACCAGCTCGGCTTGCAATCCCTTGCCCCTTTTCTCTCAAAATACCCTGCATTTCGGAAGAACGTAGCAAAGCAGACACGCCAGCCGAGTTCAATTGAAATTTCATATCACTCATAAACTTCAACCATAACCTTTCTATTCCAAGATAATGGAATCATTGACTCAATCCCCTCTTGAGGGATGCCAATCGTCCGCCATTTACGACCAAAAAACTCGACCTCACGGTTTTCCCACTTGTTAGTATCTCCTTTGGGAATACCAAGTGTATATTCCGCCTTTTTCCCAGTCAAATTCATTTGATTGATGACGTCCTCTGATGAAGTTGGAGCAACCAATACATTTTGAACCTCAATCTCAACATCACGATGGATTGGATGACCGAAATCGTCGTTACCAATTTCCACCTTGTCTATTAAAATGACAGGGATTCCTTTTAGGTAGGTCATAAATTTCAATCGCTCCATATCGTTGTTTTTTCTTCAAACCAAGCCTTTTGAGTTCGGTGTCTTTAATAAAGAGACCGCCTCCAGGGACAAGGTAAGAACCACTAAACGAATAACCCAAGGCACTTTCAGATACCTGAGTCATCGGTTCATGGTCTGTTGAGGTCATTAAGGTTCGTGCCACGATATCGACCGTGACAGACTTGGCAACACTAGCGAATGACACGCTCTCAGCTACCATATCATCAAGGTCTTTACCGACTTTTTCAGCTTCAACTCGCAAAGAATTAGATACAACTTCCAACAAAGCCTCGGCCCTTGCACGCTCATCAAATTTCAATGAGCGCCACAACAATTCCAAGTCTTCAATCGTTGCAAAATTTTCCATAGCTTAACCCTTGTTTTCCTCGTACAAGGCTACCAAATCGGATTTTTTTGAACTCTTATCGTAATCAATGCCCAATTCATCCAAACTAGACTTCAATTCCGCTACGGTCATATCTCCTCCGCTTGGTGCCGTATCTTCCACAGGTACCCAATCACCTCCGAGAATACACTCAGAGGCGATTATAACACCTGATTTTAAATCACGGTATAAAGCCATAAAATTTACGCTTTCACACGAGCGAAGGCTTCTTCATCAAGAATACCCCAGCCGATAAAGGCTTCTGCACGTAAACAGATTTCATTGTAAGCTTTAAGGTCACGACCAGCGCCGTCTGGATCCCCGTATTCAATGATTTCCATAGGAATGTTTTCGGCATAGCCCCACTTGAAGCGATTTTGGAAGTCACCTACAATAGCGTGGTCTGTTTCAGCAGTACCGCCATTAACAGTAAGATTCTTATTGATGTCTGATTTCATACCGTAGAATGAATCAGGGTTTTGACCAAAGCGGAACTCTGGATATTGAACAACACCGTTGACTTTGATTTTAGCCAAGTTTTGGCCTGCAGTTGGTGACAAGGCAATACCTGTCACTTCACCACCTTTTGCTACAATTGTTTGAACTGCGGTATCAATATTGTCATCAATATGTGCTTCATCATAATTAACAATATTCCCAGTAATCAATCCGTCAAATGAGTTTGTTGCACGGAAAGAAGCGTCCGTCATTGTTTTTGGTTCCAAACCATGAAGAGCAGCAAGGTCAAAGGCTTCCGCAATCTTCTTAGCAAATCCATCCATATAGGCTGACAAGAAGTTCATTTGTTTTTCTTCTGAAGCATATTTGAACTCATCTGTGATACGAGCTTGATAAACGAATTTAAGCGGTTTAATTACTTTTGAAGTGATTTTAGCTTTACCAGCTTGTTTCTGTTCGCCTTCTCCGACGATTTGCGCATTTCCTTCAAGATTGAAGATGAATTGCTCCACTCCATTGAACGGAATTGGGGTTTGTGCTGACAATTTAGCTAGTACAGATTTACCCTGCACCTTGCTAATCAATTCTTTTACTACTTCTGGTTTAAAAAGCGTTCCAGTTTTCATTGCATTATCTGCCATAATTTCTATTCTCCTTTTGGTTGTAATTCATGAAGCATCTGCTTCATTTGCATTTCTTTGGTATCACCGATAGGTGGTTCAGTATCTCTTAGTGGCGCTTGAGGTGTTGCTGGACGCATAAAACCAGCTAGACGCTCAGCATCAGCCCTCAATGCCTCTTCGTCAGCACCTTGAAGACGGTCAGCTAAGTCATAAGGCAAGCCATTTTGTAAAGCGATACGAGTTCGCAAGCTAGCAGTTTCATAATTGCTCACTTGCCCCTGCAATTCAGTGATTTGAGCGTCTAATCCCGCTCTGGTTTGCTTGTTATCTTCAACAGTAGCTTTCAAAGCGTCATTTTCAGACTCTAGTTCTGAAACACGTTTCTTGAGATCATCATAATCACCGAATTTTTCACGCTCACGTCTGAGACGTTCCTTCACGATGTTATCTAGCTCTTCCTGTGTTTCAATCGTTTTAAATTCAGACATCTTCATGTCTCCTTTCTCCTGCTTTCCCGGCAGTTCGGTAATTTTTTAGGCATCAAAAAAAGCAGTCTCTCAACCGCTCCTCTTAATAACTGATTTTTTGCTTTTTCTTAGGCTTAGTTGTCACACAAGCCCAATGCGCAAGCAAGGCGCTATCCATCAAAGAAATATCCATATCCGCAAAATGCGAGCGATAGCCAAACCCACCGTTTGAACCGATATTCCGCTTCTCACAGTTGGTTGTGATTTTCTTCAAAGACGGTTGACCAGCATGGCACAAGGTCTTTTGATAAATCCCTTGTTCCCACATAGAGTTAGCCACGATGATTTCCTTAACCGTAGGCAATATCACGCTCTTCATACGTTCCTTTTTCAACTCTTCATCAAGGATTTTCTGACCGCTTGCTCCATCGACTACGATAGTAGCCACATCGGCACGCTTGACAAAATCCAAAATCCAGTCATTTCCGTTACGAACTGACTGACAGTCAATCGTCTCAACAAAAATCCGCTCATCTACAGTACGAACAGCAATACTTAATGCCACGTTTGCGCCATCTTGGCCATATTTGACTCCGACAAACAACTTACCTGATAAGTCAGGCATAGAGTCCACACACAACTCATTCCATTCCGTTTCCGAAATAGCAGATTTCTGGTTGTATTCTGGCCAATAACCCAAACGCTGAACATTATGATCTAGCTTATCATCACCAAGCTCAGCTTCTATCTTCCGCTCATTCAAATGGTAACCCATAGAGGGATTGGAGTTATACCAGGCATCGACATCATCGATTTCTTTTTCCTCAGAGACCGACCATTCTGCCCAACCTGAGTATTTTCCTTTCCCAAACAGGCAATTCTTACGGTAATTTGTGAATACCGTCCCATTTGAAACAGGTGTAGGTGGTGTCCCACACATGATTGTGATTGGATTGCTACTATCCGTTACCGTATATTTCAAGGCCGACTCCTGCTCAGTTGTATATTCCTGAGCCTCATCGATAATCATCATGTCAAATCCTTCACCAAGTCCACCATTTGATGTCCTAGTACGAAATTGGATTACACCACCTGTTGAGTAAAGTTCAATTCGCTCTTGTCCCTTAGCTCTGATAGAGTTAAAATCCTCTCCATCCACATACCCCATCTTTTCAAGATATCTCTTAACCTTTTCAAAAGAGGAATGAGAGGTGGATATTCGGTGGGCCGTATGCAGAATGTTCATCCCGTCGTGCAGACCCCAGATTTCAAAAATATAAACAACTTCAGTCTTACCATTACGCCGTGGGATAGAGTAGCCAAACTTCTGATGAACCCATAGGCCATCTTTGTCAACGGCCATCATAGGGGTCAATAGGTTTATCTGCCAAGAGTAACAAGATAACCCAGTTCTTTCATAAAGCTCAATCGCTTCTTTTGCCTTAGAATTTTTCTTGACGTATTTTAAAATTACCGATTGAGTAGGATTCTGATTGCCAAGTTTCTTTCTAGCCATCCACTGCTCCTTTCAATCGTACCGCATGATAACCCTATCGCTGGGATGATTTAATTGATTACGTTCAAAATATAGTTTTTAGCAACATCTAGCATTCCCAATGCCTGCAAACTACTATCCCAGCTATAGCCAAGATTTATCTCACCATCTTTATCCAAAGAAACTACCAATACCGAAGTGTAGTCATGACTAGCCTCAAGATTTTCCTCTAAAATTTCTTTCACAGAAGCACCGCGCTCCAGACTAGACTTTTTCTCTAAAAAATCAATCGTGTTTCCCATCATTACTCCTTTCTAAGCATAATAAAAGCACCCTTACAAGTGCTCTAACATATTATTTTCTATCTGAAAAGTAATCTTCCCAAAATGGATTTTCTTTATCAAAGATTTCAATCTCCTCAGAAGTCATGTTTTGAGGATAATCTTCAAAAAGGTTATAGAACTTCTTTTTATCAAATGTGATAAGCATCAATCCTTTGGCATACCATGAAGTATCAACCCACCAGATTTTATCATCATCGTTTTCCTTGTAACAATACTCTGACCAATTCACTTCTTCGTAATCACTTTTCATGTCCTTCGATACCTTTCATTTGTTTAGATTCAGCTGTGTTAAGGAAACTCAATATGTTATGAAATTCAGGATTGTCTTTTAATGAATTTACATCAATAAGATAGCTATCTACATCATATTTACGTCCCCTTACAGCATGAGATTTCTGAGCCTTAAATCTTTTTTTCAAAACAGTGTCATCAAATGGTTTAAACCCATTTACAATTTTTGATTGAAGCTCCAAATATTCAACTAGATTATCATTCTTCCTAATGATTGCAGCATGCCTACCTGTTGCCAAATAGTATTCATTACCGTTTTCTACATTTTCCAACAATTCCTTTGTAGCTTTGAAATCATTTGTGTTTTTTGCGACATACATCTTAACACCTGGTAGGTTTCCAATCATACTGATTCTACTATTCCTAGAAAAGAAATCGCAACTCTCTCCACCTCTAAAATCTAGAACAGTATATCCACCTTTATTCCCTATATAAGCGAATGCAGCTGATGAACAAGAGCCTTTTGTCTTATCTCCACCACTAATCGCTTGAATAATTTCTTCTTCGGTTAATTTTTTAGAACTTTTCTTGATAGGATTTGAAGTTATCCCTATTTGAAGAGCAAGTTTTCTAACCTGACTAATTTCAGATTGTATCCCTATACTTTTTCTTGTTTCTATTTTATCACTTTTGTCACTTTTACTCCATGCCTTACTCCAAACATTTTGGACCTTTCCACTTTTAGGATCATAATCAACAGTGCATTTACAACGTTTGTGCCTTCGATAAATATCCTTTGGAACTCTTGGGTATTTATAAGTACCTTGAACTTCCTGACACCATTCACAACAATGATAAGCAGCTTTTCTTACAATCTCTGGTTGCAAGCCAGATTTATGATGAAATTCCGCATTTTTCTGGATGCTATCATCAATTATCGATTGAGTAAAGTTCACAACAGGCTCTTCTAATAGCCAACGAACATCATCAAAACTTTCCTCACTTGCTAAACGATTAACCAGACCATCAATTCGGTCTTGATTGAGTTCAGGAACCTGAGCAGCTAACCCTATTTTAGCCTCAGAGTTCAAATTCTTCTGAACTTGTTCAGCATAATCACTCACAAGCTCGTAATTTCGCCCCAGAACGTCCGTCAGCACACGTTGAGCGATATTGTAGTACATTTTACCGTCTGGTAGCGTTTCGTTCGTTAGAGAGGCTCCCAGAGCCTTAGAAAGTATCTCCCCAATTTCAATAGCATATTGATTAGCGTCCAAATAACTTGCCTTGCTATGATGTAGTTTAGACAGCAAGTCTTTCAAAACTTCACTGTCTAGCCTAGCACCTTCAAACTCAGACTTGATTTTCTTGAGCAGGCTCGGAACGATATCCTCCACCATCTGCAACCTCCTTCACTACTGGAGCAGGCTTGTCTGACCCTTTAATTCCAGTCAAATCACGGATGGTTTCAGCATCCATATAACCAGGCACCGCTTGATTCAGTTTGATAACACCATCACCAATCAAGGTCAGCATGTTAGCGTCCGCCTCAAACAAAGGTTCCCACTTCACTACCGTTTTATTGAACTGTTTCCTCAAATACGGAAACTCATCACGTAAACAAGTAGCGACATAAGCCACATTTAGCAAACCAGAGCCTAGAGAGCGCTGAGCTTTTCGACCAGCTAACCGCAAGTTCTCATGACTAGCTTTGATAGCTTCAACAGATGACGGATTATCCGAAACAAATCCAAGATCATCCAAGGTCAATCCCATTTCCCCAGCGAATCCAGCTGCTGCAGTCCGTAACTGCTCAGTAAAAGGAGACATGCTGGACGTGGTGAATTGTCCCACGTTCGGATTGTCCCCTTCATCATCTTTAGTAAAGGTCAGCAAGCTAGATACAGTCGCTTTCCAAGTATCAATCGCCTCAGCATCTTGACTCAACCCCAACACATACTTCTGAGGGAATGAATAGAACTCAGCAGTGACATCTGACCGTTCAAGCGTTCGTTTAGCGTATCTCTGATAGTACATTCCAGCCCGAGTAATTCGTGACCGACCAAACGGACGAACCGCATCAGGTCTATGAATGACTGGCACTAGCAAAGGAACACCCGTTGGATTTCCGATTGCAAACGGCTTACCATCTTTTGGATAGAACCAAGTCACATCACCAGTGAAATAAACCTCAAGCACGGCATAACCATTGTCGTCTCGCTTCAGTACTGCATATCCCTCAGTCAGCAAGCCAGTGATAGGATCCAGAACACCAGTCGCATTGCTTGCCTCGATAACCTGCAACCGAGGAGCGTCATCATCATCCCCTTGCGATATGTAGACAAAACAACACGACCCAATCAATGCTGAAAGGATCGCGCTATCAAAGAATACATCTGGATTGTTCTGAGCAAAGATTTCATTTGCCCCAAACTCATCATTAGCAAACTCACGAAAGACCAAACGGTCTGCTAAGCTATCAACACCCTTAGCAGCCCAACCTAAGACCGCCCGATATTGTTGCCTGATTTGAGGTGGTATCGTAATACCAACATCTATGTCATTGTGTTGCATAGCATACTGATTGTATCTAGTATCTACACCCATTTTGTAATTGGCTAGCTTCTTCCTGAGATAGCCCATACCTTTCAATGTCATTTTATACAACTACCTTTCATTTCCCGCGAGAAAAAATGTACAGTGACGGTGTGAAGCCCTGAAGCACCGAGGGGGAGGGGGTCATCCCCCCCACCTTGGCAGGAACACTCGTCCTTTTTTTCAATCTCTATCTAATTATTTTTTAAAAACAAGGTCTATTTATTTTTGTAAATGATTACTGATGGTTTTAATATTAACTCTTATATTTAAACCAATCTGTACTTTGTGGCAAGTTCCTATTACCAATGACCTTTGTTCCGTTTGTCTTCTCATCAGCATATAGCTTGTCAGACTTCTGTCTATTGCATTGCCAATGCGCCAACTGCAAGTTAGCTATGTCAGATGGATGTCCGTTCTTATTTACTGGAACAATGTGGTCAATGACTGGACTTAATGGATGAGGATATCTCAGGTCTTTGTCTACAGGCTGACCACATATCCCACAAGTGTTTCTTGTCTTTAAGATAATCTTCTTGTTCTTCTCAAAGGCTACTCTATGGGGTCCACTACGGTCCGCTCGGAGGGGATTGGTATTCATCTAGGGAGGGGTCCTTTCTTTTTAAGGGGAGGG
>NZ_KQ970293.1:17330-20489 GCF_001579035.1 Streptococcus mitis
AGTGCACCCACCCCCTCTTATATTTAACATATCTTATATTCTGTTAAATAAAATTAAACAACTTCAAAGTCAGGAGTACCAAGGCTTCCACTATATTTTTCTAAAAACTAATTTACATTTTCTCATTATGTAAAATAGATAGGTTATTTAGTAGTCAAATGATAGTATACTCTGGTCAAGTTCATCTTGGCTGTAACAAATATATCCTAGTGTGATGTCTGGTGTAGAGTGATTAAATATCTTTTGAAGGATAGCTATATTGTTATTCTTTTTGTAATGATGATATCCAAACGTCTTCCTCATCGAATGAGTTCCTATGTGATTCAATCCTACATACTTAGCTGCATCTTGTAGCATTTGATATACTGCTACTCTTCCAATGTGTGTGATACGAACACCATCTGTTCGCTTTTTCTTTTTACTTGGAAAGAGATAATCATACTCTGCTAACTGATTATCTTTAATGTATCGATTGATTTCTTTTCTTAGTGGGGGGCTGATTGGAAAATACCTTATCTTCCCAGTCTTCTTCTCTTTTAGTTCAATCCTATCAGCAATTACTTGCTTAACTTGAAGAGGTACTATGTCGCTCACTCTTAGACCAGAATAGATTCCAAACATGAAAAGAACATAGTTTCTATCACTTTTATTTTTCAAGTAATCTTTGATTCGTTCGATATCATCTAGATCACGAATTGGTTCTACTTTCTTCATGTACCTCTCCTTCCTACATAAAAAGCCACTGGCCGTGGCATTGAATATGACAGTAGCTGGAATTGAACCAGCTGGTCTAGCAGTAAAACGCACGCTTGGTAAAAGTTTCAAGGAGACCCAAACAACCTGCTAATGCGCATTTCCTTCAAGGTTGAAGATGAATTGCTCTACTCCATTAAATGGGATTGGAGTTTGTGCTGACAATTTAGCTAGTACAGATTTCCCCTGTACCTTGTCAATCAATTCTGTTACTAGTTCTGGTTTAAAAAGTGTTCCAGCTTTCATTGCATTATCTGTCATAATTTCTATTCTCCTTTTGGTAGTAATTCACGAAGCATCTGCTTCATTTGCATAGTTTTGTCATCACCGATAGGGGGCTCAGTATCTCCCTGTCCTTACTGTCTAAGAGGCCGAAGCCTCTGTATTTTTAGGAGTCCTCATGACTGTTCATTGCCAATCATTGGATAATACTATTTTAGCACGTTAAAATTGATAATTACTCTTGACTTACTCCGCTCTTACTCCAGAATTACAATTTGTTCACCATTTCGATATAGCTCTGCAAATGCCAGTAGAGCCTTTCCAAGAATTTCATAATATGAACTTTCTGAGATTGCAAGCTCATTATATACTGTTTCATCTTTTTTAGGATACCATACAAGGTACTTCTCGTATATGATTTTACGATAGTAAGGATCATGTAAATTACTAACTGCCTGCTCAATAGCATCTATCTCTAACTCTGCATCAACTTTTCGAATTGCCAATTTCTCAACTTGACTAGTTGCATTATTCCCAGGACACCGAGGTGTAAAAGAGTACGTAGTTGTCACCTTCTGACCATCTGTATCATTCGCTACACGACGCCAATGAGGATATCCTTCTAATACTTTCTTGGCGTTTTCTTTTGTTTTGACTTGGTTTATTTCTGGAAAGAAAGGCATCACTCACCTCATTTCTATACCGTTTAAATTCTATTCTTTATTCGTGATCACACTACCTGCACCGTTAACAGTGACCCAGCCATGTTTCTCTCTGGCTTCTGCTTCTTTCATCCGGATAAGATTATCTGTGATTGAGTCTGACTTAGCTTTGTTAGCCTTGGCCTCACCTTCTGCTTTGATGATACCTGCGTCTGCTTCTGCTTGAGCCTGAACTTTTTTAGTATCAGCTTCAACTTTAGCCTTTTCCTGTTCTTGTTTTGCAGTGTCGATTTCCTTTTGTTTGACCGATTCATTTTTGATTGCTGCTTCAATCTCATCTCCTGCATCTTGGTCTGTAATCGTGAAAGATACAAACTCCAAATCATAAGACTCAAATTTTTCTTTGAGAGCCTTATCAATCGCCTCATAGACCTCAGTACGCTTGTCACCTAGTACATCATAGATATCGTAATTACCAGTTACCGATTCTATAGCACGTTGAACTGCTGGAGATACTACACTATCATTTACTGTTTTCAAGGTAGTGTAATTAGAAAATACCGTCATGGCTTTTTCCTTATTGACACGATATTTCACATCGATATTCGTATTCAATCATTGACCGTCTTTTGTCTGAGTCGTGATTTTCTCCATTGTTTTTGTTTGAACAGACGTAGATAAAGTGTAGACTTTGTCAATAAATGGCATTTTTAGATGATATCCTGTTTGCAGAGTATTTTCTTGAACACCACCAATTGCGCTAACCTTAACCCCAACTGTATTAGCTGGGATACGTTTCACAGCCGTGAGACGAAAAATCCCAAGTGAAGCAACAGCTGCAACTGTAATGATACCGCCCTTAGCAAGTTTTGTAAGTGTCGTTTTTCCTGTTTCGTGATTATATTGTATAAACATTGTTTTTACTCCTTTTTTAAATTATTTTCCCACCAAAAACTAGTGTTATTGTACCTGTACCATCTTTGTGTTTAGATACTAAAGCGCGACAATCTGAGCCTAATTCAATACCCTCAACTGTGATACTGCGCTTTATCCTATCAACATTGATGATTGTTCCCATTAATGTTTTAATTCTCATGTTCCATCTCTTCGATTAGCCAGTCAAGATTCTTTCTGGCTTTTTTCAGGTCTTCCAGACCGTTTTTCTTCTGGTGTCGTAGTATGTACTTCAAACTGTTACCTAGATAGAATCCTTTTATCTGCTCATCTGTCATGAAGTTTCTTAAAGCATCGATAGATTCCATACCATACCGACCTTGGTAGTGGCTTGGTTTGTTTATGTTGTCAATTATTTCTGGGTTCATTCCTTATCCTCCAAAATATCTTTATTTTCATAGATATTGCCAATGATTTCGTTCTCGTCAGTTTCTGACCACAAATAGCTAGCTAATTTCTCGCAATCATTCATAATCAACCAAGCTCCCTCAATCATGGTTACAACACCTATGATTACTTCATTTTCTGTTGTTGGCTGAGTTCGTACTTGTCTAACTATATCCCCTCC
>NZ_KQ970293.1:20587-22368 GCF_001579035.1 Streptococcus mitis
CCTTACCATTCTTATCCTTGAGTCCTGTTGATTGCATGAGTACGATTTCGTCAAAACTTATGAAATTTGTTTCACCAAATTCCCAATGCTCACCAACTAAAACACCTTTTTTAAAATCTATCAAAGAAACATCTAGCATTGTTTGCAATTCTTTATCCCACACTCTGTACTTCGGTATCATACCAAATCCTCCTATTCCTTTTTAAAATAATTTTATTTGCTTCTCATAAGTATCAAGTCTCTGTTTGGCAAGGTTAAAGATTCTTTTGTCAAGCTCGCAACCTACATACTCAAAACCTAATTCTTGACAAGCGATTAAACTACTTGCTGAACCAACATGAGTATCAAGAATCTTGTCTCCGTCTTTTGCGTAAGTTTGAAGTAACCAAAGATAAAGATTTATCGGTTTTTGTGTCGGATGGATTCTAACCTCATTTAAGGCCTTATTTCCTTGTTGTATATGACCTTCAGATATTGACTTTCCTTGCATCATACCATTCCACATATATCGAAATAAGCGTGTGCTGTCATATAAACTGCAGTATGCTATCTCACAATCCGAGAAACTGGACTGTCCATTAACTTTATCCCAAACGATACGGCCAGAACCAAAAGAATAGTCGAAGTAGTTCACTCCCCAAATGATTTGATTTTTTGAAACTCTAAATAACTCATCAAAATAATCTCTATTTGGAACTTTCCACTCCGATATTTTGTCATACAGTCTATTGACACCAATCGGACTGATTTTTCGACCATAGTATTCTCTTTTTTCTGGACCAGAAAAATATGGAGGATCTACAATAGCTAAATCAAAATAGTTGTCAGGATATCTTTTCATGACGTCCATACAATCTTCGTGAAGAAATAATTTCACAACATCGCCTCATCCCCAACTTTGATTTTCTCAAACTGTTCTTTCGTAACTACAAAAATCCCATAATCTCTGATAGTCACTGTGTACAGCTTCCCATGCCGTCCTTTCTCAACGACCTTGCCAAAAATCTCAGCGCCTGCGTTATCAACCTTATAGATAACCAGCGGCTTCTTCTCTTCCAAATCTCGAATCCTGTCCATCTGCCAGATGTTTAGTCCAGCAGATAATAATATCCAGATTGCGATAAAACGTTTCATTCTGTAATCTCCTTATAAAGTAAAGTCATATCAAAACCACCCTCGATAAATCTGTATGTGAGTTCTTTGTTAATTCCATTTCCTAAGCAATGATAAATCACATCTACATTAATATTTGAACCTAAATATTTTTCTAAACGTGTGCGATTATCTACATAAAAGTCGATATTTCGCTTTTGTTGTTGATAAGGTCTAGCTTTGGATATATCCCTAGTACACCACATTAGTACCTTTGAAATGACATCATTCTTTGTCAAACAATCTCTTAAAGAAAAGTATGTGTTTGTTTTTGGGATGAGAATAAGTTCTAATTGCCTGTTTATAAATGAGTCGGGAAAATAACTCATAAGCTTTTTCAATTCTTCAAAGACTTCATTATTCATCACTGCACCTCATTTTTCAATTCAAAACCAATTCCATATAAGAGCAAATCATTTTGAAAGTCAACGAATGCTTCAATCATCTCAGCTTCTTGAAAGTCGTATTCCTCAACCGTACTTAAGAAATCATCAATATCATTTCTTTGTACACTTCCGTATTCTGTCTTTGTGTGTTCCATGGCTTGTTCATAGCCATCAAAATCAATTGTGTAGCATATTCTGCCACTCGAAAAATCATATTTGTAATTCTTGATAATCATCCCTCAA
>NZ_KQ970293.1:23092-32007 GCF_001579035.1 Streptococcus mitis
CGCCTGCCAATTTGTGAGCGAGGCAAGCGTGAGTGAAATTCTTTATACGTCATTTGTCCAAGTCTGACGCATATTCTAGCTCGCTTTTAACGTGGTTCGCGGCACGTTGATTTTGTTGCTAAGTAATAGCAATCTACAGCACCATAATCAAACCTCACATCGTCTTTCCCGATGTATTTTTTGAATTTTGGTCTGGTAATACCTGAGAAAGCCCATTGATGGTCTTCCATCTGCTCAATGAGATCGTCGACAGTGTCAAACGTCCCAAGGTAAAACTTGCAGTGTCCATTGTAGACGAAGTAAAGATTTAACATCACTCCACCTCAACAGGGTAAAAATTCCCAAAGGAACCCCTCAATGCCTTGCCAACCTGTAAGGCTGCCCCACGAGAAACAAACCGCAAGGCTTTCTTCTCCTCTGAACATGAAATGTCCAAGCCAGTCACACCGATAACTGCGGACATCAGAAAGGGCTTATCCTCTCTTGTCCCATGCTTTAAAATAAACATCAGCCACCTCCGTTCTAAAAATATTGCTTCCGCTTGTTTGTCAAATCATTGAAAACCATCAAATGGTCTTTATCTACACCCTTCATTAGTCTGGACATGAAAGGTCTGCCATATCTTTTTTGAATATCGGCAGAAATCAAATTTGTGGTAATGATTGTGTTTGAACGCTTATTCAAGATATTGTAGAGAATAGTAAATGACCATTCGCTATCTTTTTCCATTCCTAAATCATCCAAAACCAAGAACTTAGCACTAGCAATTTTATTGACCAGAAACTCTTCCTGACTAAAATCAGCTTTAATCTTCATCAGCAAGTCAGTTACGTTGATGAAAATAGCAATCTCTTTCGTGTACTCAGATAAGGCTTTTACCATCGCAAAAGCCAAATGGCTCTTACCAGTCCCAGCTTCTCCTTGAAGCACGATGTTGTTCCTAGCACCCTCAGACCACTCACGACAAATCCGTCTTGCAAAAGCTAGCTTTTCCGCTTCTTTTTCAGTAGGTGTCTCAAAATTGTCCAAGGTTGCATTTTTCAAAACCTCATCATAAAGAGAAAACTTCTCAAGATAGTATTTCCTCTCTCGTTCATTCTCAGCGTCGGCCAGTTCATTCACTCTTGCCTGATTCTCTTCATGGATTCGCTCAGATTCACACATACGGCACACAACACTCTCAGTCCTCAATATCTTTATCAAAGGAATGTTGTGCTTTTCGCAAAACTCTTCTTGTTGTTCTGTATTCCTGTGATAAGATAAGACAATTTCCTCAAATACATTGTCTACCATGACAGACGACCTCCGCATTCGTGCCAACTCGCCATTTCAGACAAGCAGGTAATCACTTGATGAATTGGTTGTCCTGCTAAAAGAGTTTTCTTCTCGTAGCTTAACGGATAATAGTCTATCTCGAATTGTTCAATCAGTTCTAATACCCCCATTCGTCCTTGGCCTCCTGTTCTGCTTTCTTATCCTTGTTCTTCTTTTCGGATTGACGAACTTGCTCAACAGTCGTGACATTGTTCATCTCCCAATTTCTTAAAATACCGCCAATATATTTGATGTTCGGCTTTCCTGAGTTAATAGCAGTCTTCAATGCTTCTTTCACCAAATCCACATCATTCTCATTTAGGAGATGGTTTATTTCTTCAATCTCAAATCCAGATAAGAGTCTACGAAATTCAGATTGAAACAGTTCTAAGATATTTTCTTGACCACTACTACTATTAGTAGTAGTTATTCTTCTCTTATTCTTATCTTTATCTAATCTATTCTTATTCTTTTCTTTATCTTCTTCTAGTGCGTTACCGTCCGTTACTGTAACGTTACCTGTAACGTTACCAAGAGCAAGATTTTTCTGTTTTTTGCGGTATTTGGCTACACGGTTACGTGTCTGTTCCTTGATTTTCTCCATTCCATCAACGTTTTGATGTTTTTCCCAGTTTGGCAAGGTAATGACACCCTCAATAACCTCAATCATACCGAACCGTTCAAATATTCCCAAGGCCATCCTAACAGTGTTGAGGGGTCTTTGGAATCTATTAGCTAACATTTCATCTGTATAAACTAAATTAGGTGAAATTGCTAAAACTCCATTTTTATTCAATTTTCCAGCCAACACTAGAATTTTGAACCAAATTACCAGAATAGCATCATGATCAGGAAGTGCATCGATAAGACAGATTTTTTCATCGTCAAAAACATCAGTAGTAATTTTAATCCATTTGATTTCAGACATGCCGAGCTCCCCACTTCCTACGGTTCGCACGGTACTTCATCCGCATATCATCATAGATATGCCTGCCTTCTAACTCTAGTTTTTCAAGCTTGAGCAGACGGTTTTGAGAGGCCACATCATGATTGTCCTTGGTTAGTTTTTCATAGTCCTTAACTAGTTTTTCATAGTCCTTGGTTAATTTTTCATAGTCAGTTATGTATTCTTTGACCAATAATAGATTTTTATGATCATATTCCCAAATCGTAATAAAATGTCTTTTATCTGATCCCTTTTCTATCGCTTCTTTGATATACATAATCTGGTCATCCAGCCATTGAATCAATCTTTCCATTTCCTGACCTCCTCATTACAAAAATCTGATTGCAGACTGTTTAGGTTCTGGCAAAGCTAACGGCTCAGGGCGCAATCCTACAGGCGGTTCGTTGTCATATGTGAATCCTTTGAACTCTCTGCGAATATTCTTGCGAATTTCTTGCCATTTGTCCTCTCTACCACGTTCATATGCATGATTACGCACTTGGATAATCATAGACGCAAATTCTTGCTCTTCTCGTCTTTCTTTTTCCTTACGCTCCTCTTGCAATTTGATATGACGGCAAGCCCCTGCAAATCCAATCAGCAAGGCTCCAACACCCATTAACTGGTCTAAAATCGGTGGTTCAAACATTTTTCTATCTCCTTATGCTCTTAATTTTCGTACTTCTTTTTCTAATTCCAAAATCTCATAAACATCATTGACATCGTACATAATATCTTTCCCTTGCTTACGAAATCTTAATCCTTTACGTTCTAACTTCTTAATATAGCCATGATTGAAGCCGAACCTCTTCATCAAAGCCTGTTGATTGATTGGCATGCGATCATTCTCTAACTGCGCCTTGACCTGCTTTTCAGCAAAGGCCAGTAATTGGTTTGTGAACAATTCAGCACTTTCGCCGTCCAATCGTAATTGTAGCGTTATACCTTCCATTTTTTTACATCCTCTCAACTATGCGGGCAAGCATTTTTGTGATATAATGGTTTTAATAATTTAAGTGTGCACCTGATTTCCGTCAGGCTTTTTTTGCGTTGTTGTCAAACTGTTTTACTTTCCATCGCCCTGAGTTCTATCTCATGGCTGACTTGTCTAAATAGCTTCTCACACGCTATTTTAGCTTCTCTGTACGTTGTAGATTCACTGATGAAGTAATCAGCAAGTTCAATGATTTTATCTTCCATTCAACCTCCTATATCAGTCTCAAGACTGATGTAATATCCTCCTAAATTGCTATAATAATTTTGACTAGGACCTCTCACCGTTTTAGTCAAAAAATCAATAGAAAGGAGGGAGTTTTATATGGCAAAACTTACTAAAGAAGATGTTTTACAAGTTTCTAACGAAATCATAAATGATGCCATTCCTACTATCGAAAATATGCTGGATGAAGTATTTCAAGAATATCCTATCGATATAGAAGTTAGAAAAGCCATTCTTTACAGCACTCTTGCTGTTTATAGACTTAGCACAGAAACTACAGTTTCGTTGCTAACACAACTTGTAAACGCTCAAGAAAATTAGTATTTCCTGATAATCTTTTTACCAACTCAGGGTCTGCCTTCACAAAGGTGGACTCTTTTTCTCCTCTATACGGATATCGTCTTGGTCTCATTTTTCCCCTCCCTACGCTTGACTAAAAGCGTTCAGTTCCATAATCTTCATCTTGGTATTTGTGCTTGGTTCCCAAGTCATCCAGTAAACTAGAGCGGCATCCGCATGCTTCTTGGGTAGCAAGTCATAGCGACTAATGTTGAAGTGGTCCTTGAAATCAATCTCAGCTTGTCTAAAGACCGACTGAGCAAAAATCTTATCCGCATAAGCTGGACTGTCAATACCACCCAGGCAAGCCACTACACGAGCCTTACGCTTCTTCAGTAGCGATTGAGCGTAGCTAGGATGAATCGGTTGCTCACTCTTGAGATAGTCAATATCTTCCAGCATGGTCGCCTGTTGCTCACGTAATTTCTTCTGGCCAGTAAACAGAGCGATAAAGGCATCCTCGTCCAAATCCTCACGGATAAATCCACCCTGCTTTCGAATAGCTGGTAAAACCTCTGATGTTACCCAACGCTTGAATTCCTTGGCCTGGGGCAACTTGCTGGATAAGATAAGAGAGTAGAGACCAGATTCGTTGATGATAATCATGTCCTGTGTTCCACCACTAGTAGGGATGCCCTGTTTTAGGGCGTCCTCTTCATCAACGTGAAGAGCAATCGCATTTCTAGCCTTGCTATATCCTAGGATATCCGCTACATCCTTACCGACAAACCACGGCTCGTCATCAATTGTCAAAGTACGGACTTCCTGTCCGTGAAAGTTAAAAATTTCGTTCATAATGTTCCTTTCAAATGTGGTATAATCAAAATAAAACGATTGGAGAAATCTTATGGAATATCAAGCTCTTATTCAACCTGTAATTAGTATCATTCTTGCAATAATCTCAGGGTTATTGTCATATGTCGCATCAAAAGCTAACAATAAAGCTGAGATTGAAAAACAAGCCAAAGAACATTCACATACTGTTGAAAAACTCGAAAAAGAATTTCATCATCAGATAGATACTCTAAAACAGCAACATGCCTTAGATCTTGAAAAAATCAAACAAGCTCATGAATTACGGTTACAAGAACTTGAAAAAGTATCTCAGCTTGATACTGAAACCGACAAGGCTATGAAGATAAATGATATTATCTACAAAACCATTACAGGCGAAGTTGATTTGGACAAAGCTTTAAAATTAGCTGATAAAGCTAACAATCACAAATAAAACCTAAATAAAAAATTTATTCAAAAGACTTCTAAAAAATCATAAATTAAATTTTTTTCTAACTCTTTCAAGCTCATCATCTTGTATTTTCTTATACTCGTCGATGCGCTTTTTTCTATCTCTTTTGCTAGCGTAGTATGTGGCAAAACCAATAATAAGATTGATTATGACAACAAAGTAAAACCATACTAGTTCTTCCATCTTCCCCTCCTACTCCAGCACCTTACTGCCGACTACCAATCGTTTAACGACAACGTCCATCTCCTTAAATTCGGCATTCTCTGCACAGTAGCGGACGCTCTCGCTAATGATGTGACAAATAGATACACCGTACTCGTTCGCCAGCTCCGTAGCAATCTCCCAGGCATCTTTGTCAATCCGTGTTACTTTTTGCGCTGCGTTGTTCATAATGTTCCCTCCTTGTTGCGGTTAAACCGCAATGTCGTGTAAAAAAATAATGTCATCAATAGACACACCAAAAGTAGTAGCGATTTGATAAGCTTGGGTTACAGTAGGTTCTGTTTTCCCTCTTTCCCAATTTCCCCAAGTATCAACAGAGACATCAATAGCCTCGGCTGCATCCGCTTGTCTCCAATTTTTTAGAGTTCTCAATGTTTTTAGAGTCATTTTTTGCATTTTACAGTCCTTTCTATCTTTTTTATAATTGAGTGACTCAACTATGACTCTATTATAATGCGGTTAAACCGTAATGTCAAGTGTTTTTTGCGTTTTTATCGTATTTTTTTATTTTTTCTTTACTTTTTTGCGTTTTTGCCGTAATATATACTATATAAAGGAGTGATACAAATGAGCAATAATAAAAGTAAAGAAATTTTCTCTGCGAACTTGGAAAAGTTAATGACCAGCAGAGACGTTGATAGAAATAAACTTTGTTCTGATTTAGGATTAAAATACACTACTGTAAGAGATTGGTTAAAGGGTATAACTTATCCTCGGATAGGAAAAATAGAATTACTTGCGGACTATTTCGGTGTTAATAAATCAGACTTAATAGAAGATAAAACTCAAGAAGTAAAAGAAGTAAAAATCCCTACTTCCCCTCTTGTCCAAAAAATTACTGAAAAAGTTGTAAAGTTGTCAACTCCAAGAAAACAAAAAGTTCTGAACTATGCTAATGAACAATTAAAAGAGCAGAATAATAAAGTGATTATGATTGAGGAAAAGCTTTTTGAATACCGTGTTTTTGAAAAACTTTCAGCTGGTACTGGATTCTCATACTTCAACGATGGTAACTATGACACTGTTTTTTATGACAAAGACTTAGACCACGATTTTGCCTCTTGGGTTTTTGGAGACTCAATGGAACCTAAGTACATGAATGGAGAGGTCGTTCTTATCAAAGAAACAGGATTTGACTATGATGGTGCTGTTTATGCAGTTGAGTGGGATGGCCAAACTTACATTAAAAAAGTTTATAGAGAAAAAGACGGTCTTAGACTCGTCTCTATCAATAGCAAGTATAAAGATAAATTCGCACCATATGACGAAGATCCAAGGATTATTGGAAAAATAGTCGGAAACTTCATGCCAATAGAAAATTAAAAGGAGAAACTTATGAAAATAGGAATGAGAAAACCAAGTCTGACCAGAAGTTTAAAAGCTAGAACTACTAGTAAATGGAAAAGACAGGCTAAAAAAGCTATTATCCCTGGCTATGGTAAAAAAGGGATGGGATGGGTTAAAAATCCAAAGAAAGCCATGTATAACAAGGTTTATCATAAGACAACCTTTGGACTTTCGGATTTGTTTAAATCATCCAAAAAGAGAAAGAAGAAAGTGGTCAACAACAAACAGCAATCTATTCTTGCCTCGAACGGCAAAAAGCAACACACTCCAAAAGAATATAAAGAAGCTGGGCTTGTCTTTATGTTTTTAGGTGCTATATTCCTATTTTTATTTCCACCTCTCGGCTTCTTCTTGTTTATTACTGGTTTTATAACTTACATTATTGGTCGTTTAACTGCAAAGCGAGAGAAAAAGAAGAAAGTTGAAAATTACAGTCCACAGATTGATACAATTGTTTTCCGAGATGATTTCTTATTAATGGGAACAAATTATCATCAAGAAGAAGCTGAGATTGCAGCTGATTTTCTTTCCAAGGGTGTCCATTATTTTGGGAAAGATAATAAGAGTTTGAAATCTTATATGCTTGAAACATATAAACCTGTTTACAAATACAATAAATTGAAAACAGTAGACGTTCAACTATTACCAGAACCTTCAAATCCGCATGATAAAAATGCTGTCAAAGTTTTAGTGAATAATATCTTTGTCGGATACTTACCAGCTATGATTGCAACACAAGTTTCATCCTACATTTCTAATCTAAATTACAGATATGATGCAATCCTTACAGGTAGAGGAGGACCATATAAAACCCTAAATATCGAAACTGAGAGAGTCGTTTCTCGTAAAAGTAACTTAACTTACTATTTAGATTTAACAGTATGGCGTCTTGCTAAAAAATAAAAAAATCCCCACACTCGCAAAGTTTGGCGACTCTGAGTGTGAGGATTCAACTTTCCATCAAGCAATCAATGGAAAGGATGATAAAAAAATACAACTATAGTTTATCATAAGTTCTACACCTTTTCAACTATGCGGGCAAGCAATCGAAAAGAAAGGACTTTTTTATGATAAAAAAATACCTTACAAAAAAAGGAGAGACTAGATATCTCTTTCAAACATATCTGGGTATAGACCCTGCCACTGGAAAAGAAAAACGTACAACACGCCGTGGTTTTAAAACCATAAAAGAGGCAAAGGCTGCCGAACGTGACCTCCTCTTAGACGTTGAAGAGAACGGTTTTTCAAATAATGAAGATTTCCAGAACCCTACTTTCGCTGAAGTCGCTGAGTTGTGGCTTGATAGCTATAAGAGCACTGTGAAACCAACAACCTATCAGAACGTTAAGAAAAAACTTGATGTTATGATTGACTTGTATTTTACAGATATGAAAATCCAGCAGATCAGTGTAGCTTATTGTCAAAAGGTTGCTATCAAGTTAAGTAATCGCTATATCCTCTATGCCAATTACTACTCTGTCATCAGCCGTATTTTCAAGTATGCCACTTCTCTTGATATTATTAAGTCAAATCCTTTAGACAAGATTATCAAGCCTAAAAATAGACCCTTAAAGGGCAAAGAAAACTACTATACAAAGCAGGAACTAACCAAGTTCCTTAAAGTTTACAAAGCAAATTGCAAACCAGTAGACTACACTTTTTTCCACTTACTCGCTTTTTCAGGATTGAGAACTGGAGAAGCTATCGGACTCATGTGGTCAGATGTTGACTTTGAAAATAAGTTGTTAAGTATTTCTCGTACAGCTGTCGTAATTGGTGACAAGCAAACTGTTCAGGATCCTAAAACCAAAAGGAGTACGAGGGTTATCACCTTAGATGATGAGACTCTGAATGTATTAAAACTCTGGAAACGTCAACAAATAAAAGAATATTTCCAGGCTGGTGTGCCTTATAAACATGATTCGAATTATATTTTTACGAACAATGGCGGAGGATGGCTTTTAGCTGCAACTATGAAAGTGAAACTTTTAAGATTCTTTCGTAAACACAATAATCTTAAAAAAATTTCGCCTCACGGGTTTAGACATACACACGCTTCTCTCCTCTTTGAAGCTGGTGTTACAGCCAAAATTATTTCAGACAGATTAGGTCACAACAATGTTCAAACTACCCTTGATATGTATACCCACATCAACGATAATCAACGTGTTGAAGTCGTTAATCAGCTCATGGATTTTATCCGCTCAAGCTAAAAGTAGTGTCGTATTCAATTTCGTATTCAATTTTAGTTGACCTACTGAAACCCCACTGATTTCAAACGA
>NZ_KQ970293.1:32275-33157 GCF_001579035.1 Streptococcus mitis
TTAGCAAGCTATGTACTATTTATGGTATAATGAGAGAATGAAATACCCAAAAATTGATTTAAAAACCGTTCGTCTGCAAGCCAGACAATTTCAGGCTGAAAATCCCCGCCTCTTTCTCGTCTATCTCTTACCTAGCATGCTGGTCATTTTGTCTGGCTTCCTCAATCCCTTAGAGCACATCAACGAGTCTATTTTAGAGCAATCCTTTTTAAGCGTGCTTGGTCATGTATTCCAAGCCTACCTTTTTCCACTATTAGTCTCCTTTATCGGATCTATTCTTCTAACCAGTTCAGTCTATACAACGCTGAAACTCATGAAAGATTCTAAAACGAAGCCATCTGTAAAAAACAGCCTAGCTCTCTTTGATGAGGAGCGCTTTTCTCAAACCTTTTTGACCCTACTTCTCAAACGTTTCTATCTCTTTTTATGGAGTATCCCTAGTTTGCTTGGAATTTACTTTCTTTTTTACAGTAGCTTTTTAGCCAAGAAATTCGTTGTCCTTCATCCTGAGTTTCCCAATCTGGATCTCACGTCAATTGAAACCGAGCGTTTCCTCATGACATTTGGTCTTTACTTTCTAGCAAGTATCCTCTTGATGATTATAGGAAATAGTCTCTATATTCCACAATACTATGCCTATTCGCAGGTAGAATTTCTCCTCTGTGACACCCTAGACTTAGGCCAAGCCAAACCAGGACAAATCCTTAAAACCAGCCGTTTCCTGATGAAAGGTTACAAGTTCCAGCGTTTTGTCCTAGACCTACAACTCCTTCCTTGGTACTTCCTCAATTGGATTACCTTTGGGATTGCTAGTTTCTCACTCCTACCCTACATTCAAATCAATAAAATGATTTTCTACCGATCTGTACTGGCTCAAAAACG
>NZ_KQ970293.1:34601-43906 GCF_001579035.1 Streptococcus mitis
CTCCAAAAGCTTGAAGGTTTTCCCTCAAGCTTTTTTCTATCAATGAGTTTCTCCACCTACCAACTTGAGATCCTCATCTCCATGTTCGATAATGGCGCCGATTGCCGCTTCTATCCCTCGCCTAATATCCACTAAACTCATAGCTGGGGTGGTCGGTCGATTCACCACCTGTTCCATCATATAAGGAATATGCATAAAACCTGCCTTAACATGTGGAAATTTCTTTTCTACCAAATAGAGGGCCTGATACATCAAATGATTGCAGACAAAAGTCCCTGCCGTATTGGAAACAGAGGCTGGTAATCCCTCTTTTTTTATAGCTTGAACCATCGCTTTAATAGGCAAACTACTAAAGTAGGCCGAAGCACCATCTGCTCGAATGGGAAGGTCAATCGGTTGATTTCCTTCATTATCAGGAATGCGTGCATCGTCTTGGTTAATGGCCACTCGTTCAGGCGTCAAGCTAGTTCTTCCACCCGCTTGCCCGATACAAAGGACAAAGTCAGGTTGATAACGGTTCATCTCTTCTTCCAACACTTGGGCCGATTTATGAAAGACTGTCGGTACTTCTAGCCAACGAACCTCAGCACCATGGATTTCAGCTGGTAAACCTTTAATGGCCTCCAAGGCTGGATTGACCTTTTCCCCTCCAAAGGGCTCAAAACCTGTCACTAATACTTTCATTTCTAACTCCTCAAAACCAATTCAATGAGACTTTTTTCTTAAAAACAAGTATAACATATTTCCCTTATTCTGGAGTGAAAAGGACTAGCGAGCCTAGGATTGATTTTTGAGTTTATTTAAAGAATAAAATACTCATCAAGGTCAAAATAGCTGGTCCACCTTGCTTCAAAATAATTTTCTTATCTGCTGTTAGAGAGCCGTAAGCCGCCGCCCCAATCACAAATAAGACAAAAATAGTCACAATTTCTAAATTCTGTGAGAAATAAATCCCATACAGGAGAAAGACTCCTAGCAGACCATTATAAATCCCTTGATTTTTAAACAGTGAACTTACCGACGGACGAGCCAGTTCTTCCTTGTCCATGTTAAAGACACGACTAGTCGCATCTGATTGCGTTGCAATACTTTCTAAATAAAAAATGTAAAAATGCTCCAAAGCAACAATCGTTGCTAAAATGATTGTCATAATTGACATATTTTCTCCTTAAATTTCTATATTTTCAATACCCAAAACCAATTTATTTAATAAACGGCCGAGTTCTGTTCTTTCAGACTCTGTTAAGATACTTTCCATCTCTTGCTTAACCTTAATATGCTGCAGAGGTGGATTCACCACTAACTGCTCCTTGGCATACTTCGTAGCCTCTACCAACACTTCCCGCTGATTTTCAGGATTACGATGACGCTCCACCAAACCTTCCTTTTCCAGAATCTTGAAATGTCGGGTCAAAGCAGCCTGATCAATCTTCAAACGCTCCTGAACTCCCATTTGATTACAGGGAGAATTCTCCAGCAAAAACAGTAAAATCTGATACCGTGTCAAACTAATCCCAAGCCTTTTTTCAAATAATTGCGTGCTCGCTTGCTCAGACAAGCGGAGTTGATACAGTAAATCTTGAATCTCTATCATTTCTTTCCTCTTTTTCTTGATTTATCAATAGTTGACTAATCAATTATATTGCAAAGTAAAATAAATTGTAAGAATGTTGCTTGAATCATTACAAGACAGAAACTTCCCATTTTCCATTCAAATTGACAAAGAAAAAACGAACGAGACTTGCTCCCTATCACGAAAGCTAGATCTCATTCGTCAAAATGATATTACAAAGTCTGGTTTATCCATTCATTGAAACGTGAACGTGGTCATAGTGATTTTCTGTCACGCTACCACGGTCTGGCATTGGGTTCCAAGTGTTAGCTGGTCCATATTTGCTATCGAATGGAGCATAGAAACGTTGTTTCCAGATGATGTAACTAATTCCACGGCTGGCCATATTTTGAATAGCGTATTCCGCAATCTTATCCCCTAGTTCTGAGCTTTCTGGTACCATAAAATCGATAGCCAAACCTTTTCCGTGATCTCCACTATCTCCTGGACGGTAACCACTAAAGGATGTGATGCCAAACAAGTTGGCGATTTCTTCTTTAAAGCTAGCCGTTTGTGGTTGAAGGCCAGCATTTTCAGATTTCGCGACTGCCAGTCCAGCATAATCAGGCGCAGCTGGAGCTGTGTAAGTTGTTGAAACTATCTTCGTCTCTTCTGGTTGATAAGTAGAAACTACTGGTGTAGCTTCACTTGATGATGATACTTCTTTTGCTTCTACTGCTGATTCAGCTGGAGTCGTTGCCTGAGGAACTGCTTCTTCAACTGCACTACTTGTTTCGGCTGTTTGCTCCTCTGGGACAGAAGTTTCTGTAGATGGTGTCACTTCTTCTGAAGCAGTCACTGTCTCTGTAACTTCTGAACTTGTTGCTACTTCTTTTGTACTTGAAGTTTCTACTGCTTTTGGAGCTTCTGCAATTGGTTGAGAAAGAGCTGCAACTTGAACAGTTTGATCATCAACGGTTACTTGATTAGTTGTCAAATCTGCTGTCGCAGTTGTCGCTTCTTCACTAGAATCTGCTTGAGGAGTTTGGATTTCAACTTCTGTTACTTCTTCAGCTTCATTGACAGTCGTTGTCAAAACAGTTTCTGGGAAAATCAAGTCCATATTCGTGATTTTATTCAAATTCGCAAGAACTGTGACATCTACACCCAAGGCTTCTGCAATGGTGCTCAAGGTATCACCATACTGAACGGTATAACTTGTTTTGTTATCCGTTTTAGTCAAATCGTTTTGGATTTGCTCAACACTACGTGCAGTCCAAAGAACTTCTTCTGCTTGAGTTGCCAATACTGGGGCAAATGACAAGGCTACTGTTGAAGCTAATAATATTCTTTTCTTCATTCTTTCCTATTCCTTTCAAATGAGTACCTGTCTATCATAACACAAAAAATGCAGAAAAAAGCCCTCTCGGGCCTATTTAACAGAACTGTCTGTTCCTTGTAACAAACTCGATTACTTGAAATAGTTTGTTAGGTCTCTGTCACAAAACTGACACAATCTTATCGTTACTTACTCTCAAAAATATGAGGAATGTCTGTTAGTACTTGAATCCTATGATTGCCTTCATAAGTTGACTCTAAAAAGTTGATACTTCGAATCCCACTATTCTGGGCGAATTCCACATCCAGAGTCCGATCCCCTATATAATAGGTTTTCTCAGGATCCAACTGATACTTGTCTAACAGATAGTTAGCCACTTCTGGATTAGGCTTGCGCGCAAAGCCACTCTGACTGGTTATAATCTCTGTAAAATAAGATCCCAAATCCAAGTCTCTTAGAATGGTAAAAGCATTATCTCCTTTATGAGTGTAGACAAACTGTTGAATCCCCGCTGCGTCTGCCCACTTTAGAACCTCACGCGCACCTGGCATCAAAACTACCTGAGCATTCTTCTCAGCCAGACTCTGGGCACGTACCTGATTTAGCACTTCCACATCTAGCTTTCGCTCTTCTGCTACCTGCACAAGCAAATCCTGCACAGAAAACTTGAGGATAAACTCTCTCACCTTCTCCTTATCATAAGGAATAGAAAACTGACCAAAAGTCTCCTCAATCCCTGATAAAATCGCTTCGTAAGAGTCCAATAAAGTCCCGTCTAAATCCCAAATAAAAGCTGTTTTTTGCATTTCCTATCCTTTCAAGCTCATATAGCGCTGGTAACGATAGCGTAGAAATAACCAGCGAAAACCATTATCCAAGAGAGTCCCTGCCCAAATACCAGGCAAACCCCAACCAAGCACAATTCCCATCAGATATCCTGTTCCAATGCGGATACACCACATTCCTATACTTGTCGCATAAAAGGGAAGCCGAGCATTGCCCAAACCCTGCCAGACTGCTGTATAGATGACTGTTCCTATCGTCATAGGAGTACCAAGTAGTGAAAAAAATGTCACTAGAACACTAGCCTCCACCGCTAGAGAATCAGTCGTATAGAGATGAGTTAGTGGTATACCCAAAGCATAGATACTGAAGGTCAAGGGTAACATGAGAACCAGAGAAAGCCAAAAGGTTTGTTTGCTCAAACTAGCGACTCTTTTCCAATTATCCTCTCCAACTGCTCGGGCCACTAGCATGACCGTTGCCGTAGCGACGCCAAAGGCAGGCATGTAGTTAAACTGGGTCAAGACTTCTCCGACTGCATTCCCAGCAACTGCCTCCGTTCCAAAAGAAACGACCAAGGCAATGATGACGACATCACCAGCTCGCATCATAAGCCGCTCTCCAGCTGCTGGTAAAGCTAAAGTCAATAGTTCCTTATCTAAACCAAAAGTCGGTTTCTCAAAAGGCAACTTTAATTGGGACCATAAAATCACAAGACCAACCAAACGAGACAGAATTGTCCCCCAAGCAACACCAGCTATCCCCATATCAAGAACAAAAATAGCTAGACTGGAAAAGAGAATATTCAAAGCATTTGACAAGAGACTAACATAGAGAGGCAGACGTGGATTATGCGTTGCACGAATCAAGGCACCCAGACTGGTCATGAATCCCAAAAGAACAATCGAACCACCAACTAAAGATAGGTAGAGTCCACCACTCTCAGCTACAGTTCTCTCCGTCCCCAAAAGTCCTATCATCTCTTGCCCAGCGAAGATGGACAAAGCTCCCAAAAGGAAACTTAAGAGTAAAGTAATTTTCAAGGCCTCAGTCACATGATAGGCTAGCTTGGACTGATCCTTCTGCCCCAAACTTTTTGAAATAACACTAGAAATAGCTGCCCCTAGAGCAATGAAAATCGCCTGATAAATCGTGATAATATTGCCAGCCACTGAAACACCTGAAATAGCTATCAAGCCCAAATGGGCTACCAAGTAACTGTCCACCATCCCCATGAGCATCTGCAAAAAGTTTTCGCCCATAGCTGGCAAGGCAATATTAAGAATGTCTTTATTTTTCTTAAACAATCCTTCCTCCTGATGAAAAGAAACTCAGTTGGTTTCCCAACCGAGTTTACTCCTTCTGTCTTAAAGTCCTAGATAATCCTCAACCGCTGCTTGCATATCAGCAGCTGCCACTGTTGTCTTGTGACGAACAGGAGCTGTCTCAAGCCCATCAACTGCTGGTGGCACTGCAACGCCTGAGATTTCATGTAATTGAGCCAAGGCTTCAAAGTCAGTCAAGCCAACTTTCCCTGTTACAGCTTCTACTGCAACTACTGGGAACTTGTATGGACTAGCTGTTGAAGCAATCACTGTCTTAGTCGCATCGCCAGTAGCAGCTTGGTATTTTCTATAAACTGCTGAGGCAACCGCCGTATGGGGATCCTCGATATAAGAATCTGACTCATAAACACGCTTGATTTCTGCTGCTGTTTCTTCCTCAGTCGCATATTCAGCTGCAAAGAGGTCCAAAATCTCTGCATCAAAGTCTGTCAACTTATATTGTCCTTGCGTATTCAAGGCATTCATAAGTTCAGCTGTCTTAACTGCATCATTCCCCAAAAGATGGAAAATCAGGCGCTCCAAGTTTGAAGATACTAAGATATCCATAGATGGGCTAGTTGTTACCTTAAACTCACGCTTCTTATCGTAAACACGTGTCTTGAAGAAGTCTGTCAAAACATTGTTGTCGTTTGAAGCACAAATCAATTTACCAACTGGGAGACCAATTTGCTTAGCATAAAAGGCAGCCAAGATATTTCCAAAGTTTCCTGTTGGTACTGTGAAGTTGACCTTATCACCAGCCACAATCTCACCAGTCTTAACAAGCTGAGCATAGGCATAAACATAATAAACAATCTGCGGTACCAAACGACCGATATTCATAGAGTTAGCTGATGAAAATTGCAACTTATTGGCCGATAATTTTTCACGAAGAGCCACGTCGTTAAACATGTGCTTCACATTTGTTTGCGCATCGTCAAAGTTCCCATCAATGGCGATAACATGAGTATTGTCGCCAGTCTGAGTGGTCATTTGCAACTCTTGTACCTTGCTGACACCATCCTTTGGATAAAAGACGATAATCTCAGTACCAGAAACATCCGCAAACCCTGCCATAGCAGCTTTCCCAGTATCACCAGATGTCGCTGTCAAGATGACAATCTTATTTTCCAAACCATGTTTCTTAGTAGCAGTCGTCATAAAGTATGGCAAAATAGACAAGGCCATATCCTTAAAGGCAATCGTAGAACCATGGAAAAGTTCCAAGTTATATTGCCCGTCTAATTTCACTAATGGTGCGATAGATGGAGTATCAAATTTACTATCGTAGGCACTGTTGATACAGTAGTCCAACTCTTCAGCTGTAAAGTCATCTAAAAATGCTGACAAAACTAACTTAGCAACTTCCTGATAAGAAGCATCTTTCAATTTGTCAAAGTCCAAATCTACCTTTGGATAAGTAACCGGTGTAAACAAACCACCGTCCGTCGCCAAACCTTGCAAAATAGCTTGGCTAGCAGTTACTGTATTGTTGGCATCACGCGTTGATTGATAAACTAATGTCATTACTCTCTATCCTTTATCTATAGTCTCTTCCATTATATCATGATTTTTCAGAAAATTCTCCCTTTATAAAAGAAATTATAGTCCCAATTCTTTCTTCAAAGGCTCTAAATAAATCATTTCTTCCTTATCTCTCATCTCCAGTCCTTCCTCAGATAGGATAAGTAAGTCTTTGGAAAATTCAATAATCGCAGTTTCTTCCTCATCTGTAAGCTTTTTCTTAGAAAATTGTCGTCTTAAAAACTTATAATTTCGCCCAAATTCTTTAAAGAAAGATGCTGTTTCTAAATAAGCTTCTAACTTATCTAAATTAACTAATAATCCTAAGTGAAAAGCTGCTGAAGCGAAGGTTCTATCCAGAGGCTGAGTACACACACTACGAAACTCGACTGTTCCGCGAGCCGTTAAATCTTGGTACTGATAACTACGATGTGTCCCAAAATCCTTCTCTTGAGGATAAATAATAATCTCATCCCCATTAAGTGCATATGCTTGAATTTCAGGTGTAGCCAAATAGTCCCTAGCCTGAATCGGATAAAAATAATAGGTTTGCCCATCACGTTCCGCAGTAAAAATTGCAGAATGATCTAGATAATCAAAAAAATCATCCTCATCGTTAAAGAGTCTAGCATTGACCCCAACATTCTCTGGATAGATACCATGCATCGATTCTTCCCAGAAAATATCTCTTGAGATTTTTGTATCCCAATCCGCACCTGTAAACTCAGAGTTTGCAAATAAATAAGCCTTAACTGCTTCAATTTGGGTAAAAGCATTAATCACTCGTAAGTAGTTAGACTTTGAAATATCCAGCTGAACCTGGCTCCCACAGATAAAAGCACCATATTCAGGGAAATGATGTAAATCTGATTTAGTAATATTTCTACTCAAATTCAAATAATCCATCAACATCTGATAGCGTGGATAAGCCACTGGACAATTCTCATTTTTATCCCAGTTGGGATGAATTCCACAGCCAACAATAGCATGATTTGATTCAGCTAACTTTCTCTGAATTACATTCATATAATTATTGAAACGATTTTCGACCTCTTGAATTGTTTCTGCCTTACCAAATGCAAACTCAATCGTACTATAGGAAACTTCAAACAAAATAGCATCCTGACTTATCGGATCTACTAACTGGATCGGATTGCCAAAATCATCTACCTTTTCGACAGTAAAATCAAAAGAAGAAACTAAATATCGGAATAAGTACTTGATAACTTCAACATCTGTATCATCCCCTTCCAAGTTTACAACAGGATATTCCAGCTCAATTCCGATAAACAATTCAGGATTTTCTTTAATATTTTTCAAATACCGATGTTTTAATAAATCGATAGAACGAGACATACTTCCCTACACTTTCATAATCTAAATAAAATTTGGATAAGTATTATTATACCAAAAATAACATAAAAAAGGAACGAAGACTTACAACGTTCCTTATCGCTATACTATACCGGCGGCCGGGGTCGAACCGGCACGTCCTTGCGGACACTGGATTTTGAGTCCAGCGCGTCTGCCAATTCCGCCACGCCGGCAAATAGTAACTGGGGTAGCTGGATTCGAACCAACGCATGAGGGAGTCAAAGTCCCTTGCCTTACCGCTTGGCTATACCCCAATAATATAAAATAGGCGAGTGATGGGGATCGAACCCACGCATGCCAGAGCCACAATCTGGTGTGTTAACCACTTCACCACACCCGCCACAATTCTATTAACACGGGCAGTAGGAATTGAACCCACACTGAAGGTTTTGGAGACCTTAGTTCTACCTTTAAACTATGCCCGTAAAATGGAAGGGGAGGGATTCGAACCCCCGAACCCGAAGGAGCGGATTTACAGTCCGCCGCGTTTAGCCTCTTCGCTACCCTTCCAAAATATATAAATGGCGCGAGACGGAATCGAACCGCCGACACATGGAGCTTCAATCCATTGCTCTACCAACTGAGCTACCGAGCCTTATTGCGGAGCAGGATTTGAACCTACGACCTTCGGGTTATGAGCCCGACGAGCTACCGAGCTGCTCCATCCCGCGTTAATATAAAAGGAGGATGTGGGATTCGAACCCACGCACGCTTTTACACGCCTGACGGTTTTCAAGACCGTTCCCTTCAGCCGGACTTGGGTAATCCTCCAAAATAGTTTATACGGGAACAAGCCCGTGTCCTATTAGTGAACAGATAATATTACAATCCCCTACTAATGGACTAAACACTATGGGCACGAGTGGACTCGAACCACCGACCTCACGCTTATCAGGCGTGCGCTCTAACCACCTGAGCTACGCGCCCAAGTTAAAAACTTGGTAATTTGAACAAAGTTCAAAGCGGGTGACGAGAATCGAACTCGCGACAACAGCTTGGAAGGCTGTAGTTTTACCACTAAACTACACCCGCATAAATACTATCAATAAAACGGCGCGAGACGGAATCGAACCGCCGACACATGGAGCTTCAATCCATTGCTCTACCAACTGAGCTACCGAGCCTTATTGCGGGAGCAGGATTTGAACCTACGACCTTCGGGTTATGAGCCCGACGAGCTACCGAGCTGCTCCATCCCGCGTTAATATAAAAGGAGGATGTGGGATTCGAACCCACGCACGCTTTTACACGCCTGACGGTTTTCAAGACCGTTCCCTTCAGCCGGACTTGGGTAATCCTCCAATATTCAAATGGACCTTGTAGGACTTGAACCTACGACCACTCGGTTATGAGCCGAGAGCTCTAACCAGCTGAGCTAAAGGTCCGACAAGATCATTATAGCGGCGAA
>NZ_KQ970294.1:0-2520 GCF_001579035.1 Streptococcus mitis
AAACAGTGACTTGAGTGGTAAAGGTAATGCGCAAATGCCTATATATAGACCAGCTCCACTTCCTAGTCCTATCCCAGCGCCGGATAATGGAAAAACTCAGACTCCGGTTCCTAATAACCAACCTGGAAATTCTGGGAATGTGAACACTACAGAACCGACAAGTCCATCAGATAGTGGGCAAGCAAATTCTGGACAAGATGGACGAAGCACTGACAGCGGCTCAACAACTACTGCTCGTTCGTCTGTAGCTCCAGTGACAACTACGGAACCTAGTGTAAATACAGCGAATAGAGAAGACGATACTGTTCGTTCAGCAACTCAGGATCAAGGAACTTTAGACAAGTCAGAACTAAGTAAGCAGACTCAAACCTTAGAAAATCTTTTGAGAGCATTGACAGGTGTATCGAATCCTACCACAGATTCAGCACGTCTGGTTTTGGCAGAGGCTAAGAAAGCTCTTGCAGATGATAGTTTGACAGAGCAAGGGTTGCGCCATATCTTGCAAACAGTCAGAGATGCGATTGCTTCCCTAGAGTCCATTAAGGAAAGTCAGTCAGCAACGAAGGCTGGAGAACAAAAAGTTTCTGAGTCAGCACCAGAAGCAGATAAGCCTGTAGCCCAAACTCAAGTCCCAGTAGGGATTATTGCAGCAAGCATCCTAGTGCTTTTAGGTCTCCTCTTCTTCCTCCTAGCTCGTCGCAACAAAGAATCAGAACTCGAGAAATTAGCCAAGGAATTAAGTAAACTTCTTAAAGACTCAAACCTTGAAACAGTAGATAAGGATGTCCTTGAAAACTCTCAAGAAGAACTTCAAAAAGCAGTTTCCTTCTTGGCAGATGAAAAAGGCTCTGAGCATACTGAAGCAGAGTTGATTGATAATCTTAAAGAGGTTATTGCTAAGTTGAAAGCAAACGTCTAATAACATATTAAAAATCTCCAGATTAGGAACTATCGTTGAGTTCCCTAGTCTGGAGATTTTTCAGTATACCCCGTTGTTGGATGCTTATAACAGAGTGACGCCATTACTGGGCTAATAGAGATAAAATAAACAATTGATTTAGGACATTTGTTTGATAGTGGTGATAAAGTTTTAAAACTAGATTGATATCGGTTTTTTCTAAATTTGTCAAAATGCTGATTTTAGGGTATAATAGTTGCTGTTCGAGAAATTTTGATTTTCAAAGAATAGTGAATGATGATAAGGAGAAACCATGAACAACCTACCAAATTGTCCAAAATGTAACTCAGAGTATGTCTACGAAGACGGTGCCCTACTGGTTTGCCCAGAGTGTGCTCATGAGTGGAATCCTGCTGAAGTTGCAGATGTAGAAGAGGGCCTTGTTGCTATTGATGCCAACGGGAATAAATTGGCTGACGGTGATACAGTAACCCTCATTAAGGATTTGAAAGTAAAAGGTGCGCCAAAAGATTTGAAACAAGGGACGCGCGTGAAAAATATCCGTATCGTAGAAGGCGACCACAATATCGACTGTAAGATTGATGGCTTCGGTGCCATGAAACTCAAATCAGAGTTTGTGAAGAAGATTTAAGTATGTCAAAACACTATAAATTTGTATTTTATAGCCGTGTCTTCTTGTTTCTAGCGGCTTTTACGGGAGTTTATCTTGAAATCGCCAAGCATGGTGGTTTTGGGATGCTTCTCTATTACACGGTTCTGTCCAATCTTTTAGTAACTATTTTTACGCTCTATCTTCTAAAAGTTATGAGCCGTTTAGGTGAAAACTGGCAAAGTTCAAGCCTCTTGCGTCTAAAAGGTGGAGTCACTATGAGTATCATGATTACCTGTGTGATTTACCATTTCCTCTTAGCGCCTATTGCGACTAATTTCTATACTCTGGAAAATTTCCTTTGCCACTATATCGTTCCTCTCTGGTTTTTAGCGGATACCCTCTTTTTTGACAAACAGGGTCAATACAAGATTTGGGATCCAATTGTGTGGACGATTTTACCCTTGCTGTATATGATGTTTGCTCTTTTTAATGGCTTGGTTCTAAAACTCAATATTCCAAATGCCAAGGATAATCCTTTCCCTTACTTCTTTTTGAATGTGAACAAGGGTTGGGATGTCGTATTCAAGTGGTGTCTGATTATCTTTGTTGCCTATATGGTTGCAGGATTTATCTTCTACTTTATTAAGCAAATCAAGAGAAAGTCATCCTAAGACACAAGGAATTCATTTTCGAGTTTAAGAAGGAGTCTACAAACCAATGGGACTTCTTCTTTTCTTGCTTGTTTGATAACTATCAAAAAAGTAGAAGATTAAGAGAAATATAGAAAGAGATTTCATGAAACAACTTTTAGAACGGGCCAGTATTTTGGCTCTCTCCCTCGTTTTGATTACCTCCTTTTCGATTTCAAGTGCCCTGCCAGCCATGTTTGACTATTATCAAGGTTATCCTAAGGAACAAATTGAGCTCTTGGCGAGCTTGCCTTCCTTTGGGATCATGATGATGTTACTGCTAAATGGTTTCTTAGAAAAAATATTTCCTGAGCGATTAC
>NZ_KQ970294.1:2540-5350 GCF_001579035.1 Streptococcus mitis
TAGTTTGGGCTTGCTGATTTTATCATTGAGCGGGACGGCTCCCTTTTGGTATCAAGCTTATCCTTTTGTCTTTGGAACACGGATTCTCTTTGGTTTGGGTCTTGGGATGATCAATGCCAAGGCCATTTCTATTATTAGTGAACGCTATCAAGGAAAAACGCGAATTCAGATGTTAGGGCTACGCGGTTCTGCAGAGGTCGTTGGGGCTTCTCTCATTACCTTGGCAGTCGGCCAGTTGTTGGCCTTTGGTTGGACAGCTACCTTCCTAGCCTATAGTGCTGGATTTTTGGTGCTGACTCTTTATCTGCTCTTTGTCCCTTATGGAAAAGAAAAGAAAGAAGTCAAGAAAAAAGCGAAGGAAGCAAGTCGTTTAACTCGAGAAATGAAAGGCTTGATTTTTATCCTAGCTATTGAAGCAGCGGTTGTAGTTTGTACCAATACGGCTATTACTATTCGTATTCCAAGTTTGATGGTGGAAAGAGGACTTGGAGATGCCCAGTTATCTAGTTTTGTTCTTAGTGTCATGCAGTTGATCGGGATTGTGGCTGGTGTGAGTTTTTCTTTCTTGATTTCTATCTTTAAAGAGAAACTGCTCCTCTGGTCTGGTATTACCTTCGGTTTAGGGCAAATTGTGATTGCTCTGGCTCCATCCTTGTGGGTGGTAGTAGCAGGAAGCATTCTGGCTGGTTTTGCCTACAGTGTAGCCTTGACGACAGTTTTTCAACTTGTCTCTGAACGAATTCCAGCTAAACTCCTCAATCAAGCAACTTCATTTGCTGTATTAGGCTGTAGTTTTGGAGCCTTTACGACCCCATTTGTTCTAGGTGCAATTGGCTTGATGACTCACAATGGGATGCTGGTCTTTACAATTTTGGGAGGTTGGTTGATTGTAACCTCTATCTTTGTCATGTACCTACTTCAAAAGAGAACTTAGGATTGGTTTCCTAAGTTTTTCTTTTCGTGAATTTTGTACCCAGACAGTTGTAAATTTTCTAGCTTGTTACTGGACTAATTTCTTGATAAAATAGAAATTATGACGAGATATAAAGCAACTATTTCCTATGATGGTTACGCCTTTGCTGGTTTTCAGCGCCAGCCTCATGCGCGGAGCGTTCAGGAAGAAATTGAAAAAACCTTGACGAGACTCAATAAAGGGCAAGCCATTACTGTTCACGGTGCTGGTAGGACAGATAGTGGGGTTCATGCTTTGGGACAGGTGATTCATTTTGACTTGCCCTATCAAATGGATGAGGAAAAACTTCGCTTTGCCTTGGACACCCAGTCCCCTGAAGATATTGATGTGATTTCGATTGAGCTCGTGGCGGATGATTTTCATTGCCGTTATGCCAAGCATAGCAAGACCTATGAGTTTATCGTGGATAGGGGCAGTCCTAAAAATCCTATGCGCCGTCACTATGCTACTCACTTTCCCTATCCGCTTGATGTGGATCGGATGCAGGAGGCTGTCAAAAAGCTAGAGGGCACCCATGATTTCACAGGCTTTACAGCCTCTGGAACCAGTGTGGAGGATAAGGTTCGCACTATCACAGAAGCTGCTCTCAGGGTTGATGAGACAGGACAATTTTTGACCTTTACCTTTTCAGGAAATGGCTTCTTGTATAAGCAGATTCGCAATATGGTGGGGACACTGCTCAAAATCGGCAATAACCGCATACCAGTAGAGCAGATTGACCTCATCTTGGAGAAAAAGGACAGGCAGCTTGCAGGTCCCACTGCAGCACCAAATGGTTTGTATTTAAAGGAGATTCGATATGAAGAATAATCGCATTTTAGCACTTTCTGGAAATGATATTTTTAGTGGAGGTGGCCTGTCATCTGATTTGGCTACCTATACCTTGAACGGCTTGCATGGTTTTGTAGCAGTGACTTGTTTGACAGCCTTGACGGAAAAGGGCTTTGAAGTCTTTCCAACTGACGATACCATTTTTCAACATGAATTAGATAGCTTGCGTGATGTGGAGCTTGCAGGGATTAAGATTGGTCTTCTACCAACTGTCAGTGTGGCTGAGAAGGCATTGGACTTTATCAAGCAACGCCCAGGAGTGCCTGTGGTTCTGGATCCTGTATTGGTCTGCAAGGAAACGCATGACGTAGCAGTTAGTGAACTCTGCCAAGAGTTGATTCGCTTTTTCCCTCATGTCAGTGTGATTACGCCTAACCTCCCAGAAGCAGAATTATTAGCTGGTCAAGAAATTAAAAGCTTGGAAGACATGAAAACTGCAGCACAGAAATTGCATGACTTAGGAGCGCCAGCAGTCATTATCAAGGGAGGCAATCGCCTTAGTCAGGACAAGGCTGTAGATGTCTTTTATGACGGACAAACCTTTACAGTCCTAGAAAATCCTGTCATTCAAGGGCAAAATGCTGGTGCAGGTTGTACCTTTGCCTCTAGCATTGCCAGTCACCTAGTCAAAGGTGATGAACTTTTACCAGCAGTAGAAAGCTCTAAGGCTTTCGTTTATCGTGCTATTGCACAAGCAGATCAGTATGGAGTGAGACAATATGAAGCAAACCAAAACAACTAAAATCGCCCTTGTATCTCTATTAACCGCCCTCTCTGTGGTTCTAGGCTATTTCTTAAAAATTCCAACACCGACAGGCATTCTAACTCTTTTAGATGCGGGTGTCTTCTTTACGGCCTTCTATTTTGGTAGTCGTGAAGGGGCTGTAGTAGGAGGACTAGCAGGTTTCTTGATTGACCTCTTATCAGGCTATCCCCAGTGGATGTTCTTTAGCTTGGTCAACCATGGCTTGCAGGGATTTTTCGCAGGATTTAAAGGAAAAGCTCA
>NZ_KQ970294.1:5559-8761 GCF_001579035.1 Streptococcus mitis
GGTAGGGGGTTACGCCTTGGGTTCTACATTGATGAATGGCTGGGCAGCAGCCCTACCAGAAATCCTACCAAATTTCATGCAAAATATGGTGGGGATGATTGTAGGATTTATTCTTAGTCAAAGTATCAAGAAGATAAAGTAAAAAGTTAGCTAAACTAGCTAACTTTTTTGTGTAGATTTAATCAAAATAAAGCAAATCCTTGCTGGTGCTTGTAAAGAGGTCAAAGCCATCCTTGGTTACAACACCGCAGTCTTCGATACGGACACCGACTTTACCAGGGATATAGATACCTGGTTCAACAGAGAAGCACATGCCTTCTTCGATGACCATGTCGTTTCCTTCCATGATAGATGGGAATTCGTGGACATCCATACCGATACCGTGACCAAGACGGTGGTTGAAGTACTCGCCGTAACCAGCTTTTTCGATGACCTCACGGGCAGCACGGTCTACTTCATGGGCAGTCACACCTGGTTTGATAAAGTCAAGAGCAGCTTGTTGGGCTTCAAGAGTCAAGTTGTAAATGTCTTTCTTGAATTGGTCAGGTTTGCCGACAGCGACCGTACGAGTCATATCAGATGCATAGCCGTTGACTAGAACACCGAGATCAAAGAGGAGAAGAGCATCATTTTCAACCTTATTAGCTGCCGGAATGCCGTGTGGATTTGCAGCATTATCGCCAGTCAAGACCATGGTATCAAAGCTCATTTCATAGCCTTCACGTTTCATAGCAAAGTCAATTTGGGCAATAATATCTGTCTCAGTCTTATCAAGAGAAATATTGTCAAAACCAACATTGACAGCCTTGTCCGCATAGAGACCTGCAACCATCATTTTTTGCACTTCGTCAGCTGATTTGATGAGGCGCATACGTTGGATACGAGGAGTGAGGTTTTCAAACTCAGCAGTTTCAAAAACGGTTTTTAAACCATGATATTTTGTCAAGATGAGATTGTCAAACTCAACAGCTACACGTTTGAAATCAAGCTGTGGAAGAGCATGTTTCATTTTTTGCCATGGATTTTCAGAATCCACATAGCCCACAACTGGGAAGGAAACAGTGCTAGTAGCACGCTCAACCTCAAGGGCTGGGACAAAGAGGAGGGGTTCTTGATCCGCTAGGACAAAAAGGAACATCTGGCGTTCATGGGGATCACTGTAAAAGCCAGTGAGGTAATTGATTGTGACGGGGTCAGATACGACAGCGACGTCTAGTTTTTCTGATTCAAGATATGTTACGATTTGTTGTAATTTAGACATATGCTACCTTCTTTCTACTCCTCTATTTTGGCAAAAAATGAGAGAAAATGCAAGGGAGAAGGGTAAAAGAAAAGACAAAAAACTCCGACAAGATAACGGAGTTCTTTGATATAGTTTCACTTTGTTTAAGAAAAGTCAGCCTTACTTTTGACGTCGCTATATTCTTCAGCGATTTCTTGGCTGAGAATGTCTTCATAGGCAGGGAGTTGGATGTCCTGACCGTATTTCTTCTTGAGGGCGGTAGTGACTAGGCGATAAGCCAGATTGGCATTACGAGAGAGGATAGGTCCGTGGAAGTAGGAACCAAAGACATTCTTATAATGAACCCCTTCACCAATCTTTTCTTCATTGTTTCCATTTCCATAGACTACCTGTCCCAGTGGTTTTTGGTCATCTGAGAGGAAGGTGCGGCCCTGATGATTTTCAAAACCATAGTAGGTTTCATCGAAATCTTCATTGTGAATCTTGATGTCACCGATAAAACGGTTATTGGTCTGGTTGAGGGTGTAGTGGCCCATGACACCTAGCCCTTCGATACGTCTCCCTGAAGCTTCAACATAATATTGACCCAATAGTTGGAAACCACCACAGATAGCCAGAACCACACCGTCGTTTTGGATGTAGTTGTCAATGCTCTCTTTTTTAGCAGGTAGGTCGTCTGCAATAATACTTTGTTCAAAGTCTTGGCCACCACCGAAAAAGGCGATGTCATAGTAGTTTTCATCAAAGTCATCATGGAGAGAAACGATGTCAACGGTCACATGGGCCCCTAGTTTTTCAGCCACATACTTGAGCATGAGGATGTTTCCATTGTCCCCGTAGGTATTCATGAGGTTACCGTAGAGGTGGGCAATGTTGAGCTGATAGGGATAATTGCCAGCTTTTGAGGAAAGTGAAGTATAAACCATTAGTTCATCTCCTTTCTAACAATCTGACGACTAGCCAGCAGTTCGCGGAATTCCAGCATAGCAGTATAGGTAGCTAGAATATAAGCATGCTTGCAGTCTTGGTTCTCAATTGTCTTAAGAACTTGTTCCAGACTACTTGTTTCAGTGATTTTTTCAGCTGGATAGCCTGTTACTCGGAGACGACGTGCAATTTCAGAATGGCGAACACCGCCAGCGTTGATTTCGGGAATATCCATGTCAGTTATCTGTTCAAAGTCCGCATCCCAAATCCAGCTAGTATCAATACCGTCTGCATAGTTGGCATTAAGAAGAACAGATAGACTAAATGGATAAGGTGCTAGTTTAATCATCTCGATAGCTTGGGTCGCACCGACTGGATTTTTAATCAAGACGAGGGTGCATTCCTTGTCACCTATATGGAAGGTTTCTTGGCGTCCAAAGACAGCACGGCTCTTGTCAAATCCCTGTTTGATGAGTTGCGAATCTGCACCGAGAAAACGGGCGATAGCAACTGCAGCTAGGGCGTTATAGATATTATAGAGCCCGCCGATTTGGATGCCGTATTCTTGGCCGTCAATGACAAAGCGAGAACGATTGTTGGTCAACTCAACCAGTTCTGTCAAACGATAGTCCAGTTCAGGACGTTTACATCCGCAGCTTTCACAGATATAGGCACCCAAGTTTGCATAGGTATTGTGCTCATATTTGAGGATGCCTTGGCAGTCAGGACAGAGAATTCCTTCGGTATTATAGTGAGCCAGCTGGGCTGAACCTTTCTCCAAGTCAAAACCAAAATATTTTACAGGATTTGGAATAGCTGGCTTGTAGAAAAGTGGACTGTCTCCATTAAGGAGAACAGTGGCAGTAGGCACCTTACGAATAGCATCTAAAATCATCTTGTAAGTTGTGTAAATCTCACCATAGCGGTCCATCTGGTCACGGAAGATATTGGTGATGACAAAAAGGCTTGGCTGGATATAGTCACAGATACGAGATAGACTGGCTTCGTCAATTTCGAGAACGGCAATATTTT
>NZ_KQ970294.1:8781-16738 GCF_001579035.1 Streptococcus mitis
ATGTTGGCACCGCTTGGGTTGGTCAGAACTTGACCATAAACCTCTTTTAAAATGCCGACAGTGAGGGCAGTTGTCAGGGTTTTTCCATTTGTTCCAGTGACCACGACAATCTCGTAGTTCTTAGCTAGGTTTTGTAAAATATCTTTATCAAATTGAAGGGCAAGTTTTCCTGGAAGGGTACTTCCACGGCCAAGACGGCTCAAAATCAAGTGGGAAGAACGCCCAGCAAGAAGGCCCAAAGTAGTTTTTAAGTTCATGTTTCTATTATATCACAAAAGAGGGAAAAGACAGATTTGGTGTTTCACAGAAGCAAAAACAGCCCAAAGAGGGCTGTCAGTTAAGATGAGATTTCAACTTAAATCGCAAACAAGTCATTCAAGTTCTCAGCCAAGGTTGGGTGAGTGAAGATTTGTTTTGTGAAGTAAGTGTAAGGAATCTTGTTGTCCATAGCAACAGTGATGATGTTGATGATTTCTTGAGAACCTTCTGAGAAGATGCTTGCTCCAAGAATTTCTTTTGTTTCAGTATTAACAACAGCTTTGAAAGCTCCGCGAAGGTCTCCATTTACGTGACCACGAGGCATTGCTGCAACAGGGATTTCTTTCACTGCGTATGGAAGTTTCAAATCAGCTGCTTGGCTTTCAGTCAAACCAACTTGTGAAAGTGCAGGTGTGATAAACATGGTGTTTGGTACATTGAGACGGTCTTCAAGTGTGTAGCTGCCATCTCCAGCAAGGTAGCTGTAAACAACACGGAAGTCATCCAGTGAAATGTAAGTAAATTGAAGGCCACCGTTGACATCTCCAACTGCAAAGACACCAGGAACGTTTGTTTGACAATGTTTGTCTACTTTAATAGCACCACGTTCAGTGAGTTCAATATCTGTATTTTCAAGTTGAAGTGGTTCTACATTTGGTTTACGTCCAGTTGCGTAGAGAAGGGCATCGAAACGGTAAGTTTCGTTTTCAGTTACGACAAGCACTTGGTCACCGTCGTTTTTGATTTCAGTAGTATGGATATTTTGAAGCAATTCAATGCCATCTTCTTCCATATATTGTTTAGCAAGAGCTGCGATGGAAGGTTCTGCACGAGGAAGGAAAGTATCCAAGGCATCTAGGACTGTGACCTTGCTTCCAAGTTTGTTGTAAAGACCGGCAAATTCAAGACCGATATTTCCGCCACCAAGGATTCCAAGTTTTTCAGGTAATTTGTCCAAGTTTTGGATACCTGTTGAGTCAAAGATGTTTTTGCTTGTAGCAAGTCCAGGGATTGGCAAGACGTTTGAAACAGCACCAGTGTTGATGACGATTGTTTCAGCAGTCAGTTCTTTCTTTTCATCACCAGCTTGGATTTCGATGACTTTATTTGAAAGGAAGTGAGCTTCCGCATCAAAGATATCTACGCCTGTACCAGCAACAGTCGCATAGTTTTTACCGTTGAGGCGACCAGTGATCGTGTTTTTAGTAGCAATCACTTCTTCAAAAGACAAGTCCTTCTCAGCAGCAACTAGCAAAGTCTTAGTTGGGATACAACCAATGTTGATACAAGTTCCACCGTACATAGCCTTGCTACGTTCAACGAGGGCAACTTTTTTGCCAGCTGAAGCCAATTTACCTGCTAGTGTTTTACCAGCTTTACCAAATCCAATAACAATTAAATCGTATGTTAACATTTAGAGTTCCTCCTATTCGAATTTCATTCTAGCACAAGAAAAAAACTTTTGCACAATTCTGCTACGCTTTAAAAAAGTTTATGAAATAGTGGAAATTTCAGCCTCATTTTCTCAGGGTAACTTGAAATTCGGTAACTTGAAATTAGCCGAAAAGTATCCCTAGAAGGCTATTTTCATAGGGGAAAATATGGTATAATAAAAAGATAAGGTAAAGGTAAAAATATGGCTAAATTGATTCCGGGGAAAGTCCGTATCGAAGGCGTTGCCCTTTATGAAACTGGTAAGGTTGACATCATCAAGGAAAAGAACAATCGGCTCTACGCTCGCGTTGCAGAAGAAGAACTGCGCTATAGTTTAGAGGATGATTTGGTTTTTTGTGCTTGCGATTTTTTCCAAAAGAGGGGCTACTGTGTGCATTTGGCAGCGCTGGAGCATTTTCTGAAAAATGATGAGCGTGGTCAGGAAATCTTGCAGAGTCTGGAAGAAGGTCATGAGGAAAAAGAGGCCGTTGAAACCAAGGTGACCTTGGGTGGCAAATTTTTGGACCGAATCTTGTCTCCAAAATCAGAACGTGCCTATGAATTATCGGCTGTGGGGCAAGTGGAAGCAGGAACTAATCATATCTTGTGGACTCTGAGAATCGGCCAAATCAATAGCCAAAAATACTACGTCATTCGGGATATTCCACTCTTTTTAAGGATTGTCGAGCAGAGAAAGTCTTATATGATTGGCAAGATTTATGAGGAGTCTCTTTCTTGGGAAGCCTTTGATGAGGCTAGCCAAGAACTTCTGACTTTCTTGCGTGGACTGATGGAGGAAGGACAGGCTCCAGACCTCTTTTTCCAAAACCAGGGTCGGCATCTCTTTTTCCCTCTGACTTTTTTTGAGCAGGGTGTGAATTTACTGATGACCTTGCCGCATTTTCAATTTGACCATCAAGTGGATAGCTATCAGACCCTGCTTTTTCAGGATATGCATGCTGATGCCAATCTATTTGCCTTTACAGTAACAGAATACTCGGATTATTTTGAAATGGAAATCAGCGAGAGTCCAAGGGTCAATGTCTTTTATCAGGGAGCAGTACTTTTCCATAAAGGTCAGGTTTATTTTCTAACAGACCAGCAGATGCGTCTTCTCAAGGAAATTAAAGCGCTACCTTTGGATCAACATGGAAAGAAATACCTGCAATTTGATAGCAGTGACCGAGATAAGTTGGCTTCTTGTCTAACGCTCTTTGGCCAGATGGGGATCGTTTCAGCTCCAGAACGGTTACAAATCAAAACTTTTGCGCCCTCTTTTTACTTTGACAGGGAAGAAGATAATCGGATTCGTTTAGAAATTCAGTTTGATTATGGAGATAGGCAGGTATCAAGCCGACAAGAGTTAGAAGAATTACCATTTTCGAGTGATGCTGACTTAGAAGAAAGAGTTTTCCAAGTCTGTTTGACTGCGGGCTTTGAAGCAGACTTTCAATCTTGGCGTCAGGCCTTAAAAGCCGAGTCTGTCTATCATTTCTTTCACGAAATCATTCCAATCTTTGAAAAACTCGGGCAGGTTGACCTATCAGACAAGTTAGCAGAACTTTATAGTCTAGCAAGTCCTCAAGTGCAGATTGCTTCCAAGGGAGGTCTCTTGGAAATCCAGTTTGATTTTCAAGATATTGCCCAAGAGGAAATTGACCAAGCCATGCAGGCCTTGGTTGCCAATCAAGATTTTTATATTGATTCGTCTAAACAAGTCTACTTTTTCGATGAAGAAACCAAGAAAATTCGCCAAAATTTACAGGAACTGGGGCAGTTTGAACTAAAAGATGGCTCCTTGCAGGCTCGGAAATCATTGGCCTACAGTTTAGCTCATCTCTTTGAAGGGCGTGATCGTGTTTCTTTTTCACAAGAATTCCAGAATCTGGCTCATGATTTGACGCATCCAGAGGACTTCCCTAGACAAGCAACTCAGGTTCAGGCTGATTTGCGAGATTATCAGGAAAAGGGAATCGGCTGGCTACAAATGCTCCATCATTATGGTTTTGGTGGGATTTTGGCTGATGATATGGGATTGGGGAAAACTCTTCAGGCCATTGCTTTTTTGACCAGTCAAGTGACAAAAGAAAGTCGGGTTTTGGTTTTAGCACCGTCAGGTTTGATTTACAACTGGGCAGATGAATTTCAGAAGTTTGCCCCACAGTTGGATGTGGCTGTTGTTCATGGTTTGAAAGCTAGTCGTGAAGAGATTCTTGCTGAGAGCCATCAAATCTATGTGACCAGCTATGCCACTTTCCGTCAGGACAGTGAACTTTATCAGGGGAGTGGCCTTTGACTTCCTTTTCTTAGATGAGGCTCAGGTCATGAAAAATGCCCAGACCAAGATTGCCCAGACCTTGAGACAATTTGTGGTGCCGTCGGTCTTTGCCTTGTCAGGAACGCCGATTGAAAACCATCTGGGTGAGTTGTGGTCTATTTTCCAAATCGTCATGCCAGGACTTTTGCCAAGCAAGAAAGAATTTATGAAATTGCCAGCTGAACGCGTGGCTCAGTTTATCAAGCCTTTCGTGATGAGGCGCAAGAAAGAAGAAGTGCTGACTGAATTACCAGACTTGATTGAAGTAGTTTATAAGAATGAACTGGAAGACCAGCAAAAGGCTATCTACCTAGCCCAGTTGCAACAGATGAGAGATAGATTGGCTCAAGTGTCAGACCAGGAATTTCAGCGAAGTCGTGTGGAAATTTTATCTGGTCTGATGCGCTTGCGCCAAATCTGTGACACTCCTGCCCTCTTTATGGAAGATTATCAGGGAGCCAGTGGCAAGCTGGATAGTCTTCGAGACCTGCTGGTCCAGGTGGCAGACGGTGGACACCGTGTCTTGATCTTCTCTCAGTTCAAGGGAATGTTGGAGAAAATTGAACAAGAATTGCCAGACTTAGGCTTGACTTCCTTTAAAATTACGGGTTCAACCCCAGCCAAGGAAAGACAAGACATGACCAAAGCCTTTAACCAAGGGGAAAGAGATGCCTTTCTGATTTCCCTCAAGGCGGGTGGGGTTGGTCTGAACCTGACAGGTGCTGATACGGTTATTTTGGTTGACCTTTGGTGGAATCCTGCGGTGGAGGCGCAAGCCATTGGTCGTGCCCATCGGATGGGACAGGAAGAAACGGTTGAGGTCTATCGCTTGGTAACTAAAGGAACTATCGAAGAAAAAATTCAGGAACTCCAAGAACAGAAGAAACATCTGGTGTCACAAGTATTGGATGGAACAGAGTCACGTGGTAGTCTTACCCTAGCAGAAATTAGAGAAATTTTGGGAATTTCTGAAGCCAGCACTTGAAAAATCAAGACAATACGCTATAATGAAGTGTTGAAAGGAAATAGAAAATGAAACAAGAACGATTTCCATTGGTGTCAGATGACGAGGTCATGTTGACTGAAATGCCAGTCATGAATCTCTATGATGAGTCTGATCTGATCAGTAATATCAAGGGTGAGTATCGAGATAAAAATTATTTAGAATGGGCTCCTATTACTGAAGAGGCGCCAGTCAAACCGATTGAAAAGCAAGTCGAGAAACCTAAAAAAGCTCCTTTAGGGGTAAAAAAAGAAGGAAAGAGCTATGCGGAGGTGGCGCGTGAAGAAGCGCGTGCAGACTTGAAAAAGAAACGCTCTGCTAACTATCTAACTCAGGATTTCAGCCGTGCGAGACGTCATTCTAAATCAGGACTTCTTAGACAGGGCAATCAACCGACAGCGCCTTTCCAAAAGGAAAATCCTGGTGAATTTGTCAAATATAGCCAAAAATTGACCCAGTCTCATTATATCTTGGCGGAAGAAGTTCATTCTATCCCTACCAAGAATGAAGAAGTGGCAGCACCTGCTCCAAAGAAAAACAACTATGATTTTCTAAAGAAGAGCCAAATCTACAATAAAAAAAGTAAACAAACAGAACAAGAACGTCGGGTTGCCCAAGAGTTGAATCTGACCAGAATTACAGAATAGGGGAGGAAACATGTCAAAGACATATCATTTTATCGGAATTAAGGGATCAGGGATGAGTGCCTTGGCCTTGATGTTGCACCAAATGGGGCATAAGGTACAGGGATCAGATGTTGAAAAGTACTACTTTACTCAACGTGGTCTTGAGCAGGCAGGAATTACTATTCTTCCTTTTGATGAAAAGAACCTAGACGGTGATATGGAAATTATCGCTGGAAATGCCTTCCGTCCAGATAACAACGTTGAAATTGCCTATGCAGACCAAAATGGTATCAGCTACAAACGTTATCATGAGTTTCTTGGTAGCTTTATGCGTGACTTTGTTAGCATGGGAGTAGCAGGAGCGCACGGAAAAACTTCAACGACAGGTATGTTGTCGCATGTCTTGTCTCACATCACAGACACTAGCTTCTTGATTGGAGATGGAACAGGTCGTGGTTCGGCCAATGCCAAATATTTTGTCTTTGAATCTGACGAATATGAGCGTCACTTCATGCCTTATCACCCAGAATACTCTATTATTACCAACATTGACTTTGACCATCCAGACTATTTCACAAGTCTCGAGGATGTTTTCAATGCCTTTAACGACTATGCTAAACAAATTACCAAGGGTCTTTTTGTCTATGGTGAAGATGCAGAATTGCGTAAAATTACATCAGATGCACCAATTTATTACTATGGTTTTGAAGCAGAAGGTAATGACTTTGTAGCTAGCGAACTTCTTCGTTCAACAACTGGTTCAACCTTCACCGTTCATTTCCGTGGACAAGACTTGGGGCAATTCCACATTCCAACCTTCGGTCGTCACAATATCATGAATGCGACAGCCGTTATTGGTCTTCTTTACACAGCAGGATTTGATTTGAACTTGGTGCGTGAGCACTTGAAAACATTTGCCGGTGTTAAGCGTCGTTTCACTGAGAAAATTGTCAATGATACAGTTATTATCGATGACTTTGCCCACCATCCAACAGAAATTATTGCGACCTTGGATGCGGCTCGTCAGAAATACCCAAGCAAGGAAATTGTAGCAGTCTTCCAACCGCATACCTTTACAAGAACCATTGCCTTGTTGGACGAATTTGCTCACGCTTTGAACCAAGCGGATGCTGTTTACCTAGCACAAATTTATGGATCTGCTCGTGAAGTGGACCATGGAGATGTTAAGGTAGAAGACCTAGCCAACAAAATCAACAAAAAACACCAAGTGATCACTGTTGAAAATGTTTCTCCCCTCCTAGACCATGACAATGCTGTCTATGTCTTTATGGGAGCAGGAGACATCCAAACCTATGAATACTCATTTGAGCGTCTCTTGTCTAACTTGACAAGTAATGTTCAATAGGATGCTCCCATGGAAATTCCAATTAAGATTATTCAGGCAAGTAAGTCTGATTTGGCTGAGATAGAGGCACTTCAGGCCACATCTTTTCCAGCTGAAAAGCAGCAACCTTCCCATATTTTAGAAGAAAGTATCCGTAAGTGTGCGGATACCTTTCTTCTAGCTAGGGATGAAAATCAACTTTTAGGCTATATTCTATCAAGTCCTCAGTCAGACAAACCGCAATGTCTAAAAGTACATTCTTTAGTTATTGATTCTGACCATCAGAGACAGGGCTTGGGAACGCTTCTTCTTGCAGCCTTGAAAGAGGTGGCAGTTGAGCAGGATTACAAAGGGATTCGTTTGGAGAGTCCTGATGAGTTGCTTTCATACTTTGAAATGAACGGTTTTATCGATGAAGAAACTTCGCTTTATGCAACTAGCCAGGGTTTTAGTATGATTTGGTTTAATCCTTTTTATCTGGAGGCAAAATGAAAATCAGGAAAGCAAGATTAGAAGATTTAGATCGTATCGTTGAGATTGAACTAGAAAATTTCTCGATTGAAGAAGCCATTCCTCGCTCTGTTTTTGAGGCACATTTGCGAGAAATTCAGACCTCTTTTCTGGTTGCAGAAAAAGAAGGTAGGATCATGGGTTATATCGAAGGGCCAGTTGCCCCCCACCGCTATCTGCAAGACCAGTCTTTTACAGAAGACATAAAAGACTATAGTCATGAGACTGGTGGCTATATCTCTGTGACCTGTCTGTCTATTGCCAAGGAGGCACAGGGCCTCGGACTGGGTCAGAAATTGCTAACAGCCTTGAAAGAAGTTGCTCTTGAAGATGAGAGAGATGGCATTAACCTAACCTGTCATGACTATCTCATCGCCTACTATGAAAAACACGGATTTGTCAATGAAGGCCTGTCCCAGTCAACCTTTGCAGGGGAAACTTGGTATGATATGGTCTGGGAAGCT
>NZ_KQ970294.1:16758-20790 GCF_001579035.1 Streptococcus mitis
AAAAAATAAGCTAGGAAAAGTATCATAGGTTGCTTTTCTTGGACTTTTAAGATATAATATTATGGATTGTCAACAAGGAGGAAAAACTTTTGAGTGAAAAGTCAAGAGAAGAAGAGAAATTAAGCTTTAAAGAGCAGATTCTGAGAGATTTAGAAAAAGTAAAAGGCTATGATGAAGTTCTGAAAGAAGATGAGGCAGTAGTTCGCACTCCTGCAAATGAACCTTCAGCTGAAGAACTCATGGCTGATTCCTTGTCAACGGTAGAGGAGATTATGAGAAAAGCTCCTGCTGCGCCTACTCACCCAAGTCAAGATGTACCAGCTTCTCCAGCAGATGAGATTCAAAGAGAAACTCCTGGTGTTCCAAGTCATCCAAGTCAAGATGTACCTTCTTCTCCAGCGGAAGAAAGTGGATCAAGACCAGGTCCAGGTCCTGTTAGACCTAAGAAACTTGAAAGAGAATACAATGAAACCCCAACAAGGGTAGCTGTTTCCTATAAGACGGCAGAGAAAAAAGCAGAACAAGCAGGTCCAGAAACACCTACGCCTGCTACAGAAACAGTGGATATCATCAGCGATACACCACGTCGTAGCCGTAGAGAAGGAGCAAAACCCGTTAAGCCTAAGAAAGAGAAGAAGTCACATGTGAAAGCCTTTGTGATTTCATTCCTTGTATTCCTTGCCTTGCTCTCAGCAGGTGGTTACTTTGGTTACCAGTACGTGCTAGATTCTTTGTTACCTATTGATGCTAATTCTAAGAAATATGTGACGGTTCAAATTCCTGACGGTTCAAACGTTCAAGAAATCGGTACGACGCTTGAAAAAGCTGGTTTGGTAAAGCATGGTCTGATTTTTAGCTTTTATGCCAAGTATAAAAATTATACCGATTTGAAAGCAGGTTACTACAATTTGCAAAAGAGTATGAGTACAGAAGACTTACTCAAAGAGTTGCAAAAAGGTGGAACAGCTGAACCACAGGAACCTGTCCTTGCGACTTTGACAATTCCAGAAGGTTATACGATTGATCAAATTGCTCAAGCTGTGGGTCAATTGCAAGGTGACTTCAAAGAGCCTTTGACAGCGGAGGCTTTCTTGGCAAAAGTTCAAGATGAGACGTTTATCAGTCAAGAAGTTGCCAAATATCCGAGTCTACTTGAAAGCTTGCCTACAAAAGACAGCGGTGCGCGTTATCGTTTGGAAGGATACCTTTTCCCAGCTACTTACTCTATCAAGGAAAGCACAACTATTGAGAGCTTGATTGATGAGATGTTAGCTGCTATGGATAAGAACCTATCTCCTTACTATAGTACTATCAAATCTAAAAACTTGACTGTCAATGAGTTGTTGACCATTGCTTCCTTGGTCGAAAAAGAAGGTGCCAAGACAGAAGATCGTAAGCTCATTGCAGGTGTATTCTACAATCGTTTGAATCGTGATATGCCACTTCAAAGTAATATTGCAATCTTGTATGCCCAAGGAAAACTGGGGCAAAATATCAGTCTAGCTGAGGATGTTGCGATTGATACCAACATTGATTCACCTTATAATGTTTATAAAAATGTAGGTCTCATGCCTGGTCCAGTCGATAGTCCAAGTCTGGATGCGATTGAGTCAAGCATCAATCAAACTAAGAGCGATAACCTCTACTTTGTAGCAGATGTCACAGAAGGCAAGGTCTACTATGCTAATAATCAAGAAGACCACGACCGCAATGTCGCTGAACATGTCAACAGCAAATTAAACCAAACAAACTAAAATTATGTGATGCTTCACATAATTTTCTTTCGAAAATATCATCAGAAGAAAGTTGAGAAAAATGGCAGAAAAAACATATCCTATGACCCTTGAGGAAAAGGAAAAACTTGAAAAAGAATTAGAAGAATTGAAATTGGTCCGTCGACCAGAAGTGGTAGAACGCATTAAGATTGCCCGTTCATACGGTGACCTTTCAGAAAACAGTGAGTACGAAGCAGCTAAGGATGAACAAGCCTTTGTCGAAGGACAAATCTCTAGCTTGGAAACAAAAATCCGCTATGCCGAAATCGTCAATAGCGACGCAGTTGCCCAGGACGAAGTAGCGATTGGTAAAACAGTCACTATCCAAGAAATTGGTGAGGACGAAGAAGAAGTTTATATTATCGTAGGTTCAGCTGGTGCGGATGCCTTTGCAGGTAAAGTTTCAAATGAAAGCCCAATTGGACAAGCCTTGATTGGCAAGAAAACAGGTGACACAGCAACGATTGAAACACCTGTTGGTAGCTATGATGTAAAAATCTTAAAGGTTGAAAAAACAGCCTAAAAACAAAAAAGGAGTGGGGAGGCTGTGCGCTTCACTCACTCCTTTTTCCATTTTAAATTGAATTGAAATTGGAGACGATATGAGTTCAAAGAAGAAAAAAAATAAGATGGAGCGTGGTCTAACCAATCGTCACGTGCAGGTTATGGCCATTGCGGGAACAATCGGAACAGGACTCTTTCTGGGAGCGGGTCGCTCTATCAGCCTAACAGGTCCTTCCATTGTACTGATTTATATGATTACTGGGGCTTTCATGTTCCTCATGATGCGTGCGGTTGGGGAAATGCTCTACCAAGATCCTGAGCAACATACCTTTATCAACTTTATCACGCGTCATTTGGGTAAGGGCTGGGGCTATTTCTCGGTTTGGTCTTACTGGCTATCGGTTGTCTTTATCGGTATGGCGGAAATCACTGCTATCGCACATTATGTGCAATTTTGGTTCCCAACTTGGCCGAGTTGGATGATTGAGATTGGATTTTTGACCATTCTAGCCTTGGTTAATCTGATTGCGGTGAAGCTCTTTGGAGAAGTTGAGTTTTGGTTTGCGATGGTCAAGATTGTGGCTATTTTAGCCATGATTGCGACAGGAGTCTTTATGGTCTTGACAGGCTTTAAGACACCTCATGGAGTAGCAAGTTTAGCCAATATTGCTGACAATTTCTCCCTCTTCCCAAATGGAGGTGTCAACTTTGTCATGGCCTTCCAGATGGTCTTTTTTGCCTACCTTATGATTGAGTTTATCGGGGTCACAACTTCTGAAACCAAAAATCCACGTCAGGTCTTGCCAAAAGCCGTTAAGGAAATTCCTTTGCGTATCGCCTTTTTCTACGGTGGTGCCCTCTTAGCCATCATGGCTATCATTCCATGGCGTGAGCTTGCTTCTGCGGATTCTCCTTTTGTAACAGTATTTGAATTGGCCGGTGTCAAGTGGGCAGCAGCCTTGATTAACTTCGTCGTTTTGACCTCAGCAGCATCTGCCCTTAACTCAACCCTTTATTCAACAGGGCGCCATTTGTACCAGATTGCTCATGATTCGCCAAATCGCTTCCTAAAAGCGATCAAGGCAGATACCCTTTCTCGCCACAATGTGCCACAAAATGCCATCATCGCTTCAGCGGTTTTGATTGCCCTAGCAGCCTTTATCAACGTCTTGCCAGGAGTTTCGGATGCCTTTGCCTTGATTACGGCTTCATCATCTGGTGTCTATATCGCCATTTATATCTTGATTATGGTGGCTCACCTTAAGTATCGCAAGTCACAGGACTTTATGGCGGATGGCTATCTCATGCCCCATTATCGTTTCTTAAATCCTTTAACCATGCTCTTCTTTGCCTTTGTCTTTGTAACCCTCTTTTTACAAGAGTCTACATTTGTAGGAGCAATCGGTTCAGCTATCTGGATTATCGGTTTTGGTATTTATAGCCAGTGGAAATTTAGAAAATAGCTTAAGGACTCATCAACTCAGGTTGGTGGGTTTTTGCTTTAAAATCAAGTCAAAAAAGCACCAGAGTCAAAGTGACTTTGGTGCTTTGAAGTTTGTACTCTTCGAAAATTTCTTCAAACCACGTCAGCTTCACCTTGCCGCACTCAAGTAAAGCCTGCGGTTAGCTTTCTAATTTGCTCTTTGATTTTCATTGAGTATTAGTATTAGCTTGGCTCTATCGAGGAAATCAGAACGGATTGAAGAAAATTTAACAAAAACTTAATATAAAAACACTTGACAATTCTCGGGGG
>NZ_KQ970294.1:20856-24192 GCF_001579035.1 Streptococcus mitis
GTAAAATTATGCATAAAAAAACAATAAATTTGTATATATTATTGTATTGTTTTTTTGTTAGTGCTAATGAAACAATTGTAGAAGTAAGGATGTGAATAATAAAGTGCTAAAGAAATGACCCTGATGTGCAGGGGACTTAAAATATCATAAAATAAGTGAATCAGTTAGAAATCACGTATTGTAACGCTATATGTTTTTTGTACATAGAGCCTTAAGCGAAATGAAAGTAGAGGAAAGGATCTATGAGATGAAGGAGAGCGAAAAAATCAGTTGGAATTCAGACTGAGATGATTTAAAGAAGTAGCATAAAGAAATGTAGATGTTATAAATCTGACTCTACATTCAGTTGTTGCAAGAGAGGAAAGAACTATGGAAGATATAAAAAGAAGCCTTTTTGGATATAACAAAAAGGAAGTAGACGGCTTAATCCTAAATCTAGAAAGAGAAAATAATCGACTCATACAAGAACTGCTTGGGAAGAATGAAGCCATTGAACAGTTAAATGCACAATTATATAAATACCAGTCTAAAGAAGGACTGATTAGTGAAGCTATTATTGATGCAAAGCAGTTTTCAAAACAATTAGTAGAAGAAGCTAAACAAAAAGCAACAGAGATGATTGATGCAGCAAATAAATCAATCTCGGATGAGTTCGAACGCTTTAATCGAACAATGAAAACATTGAATGAACTTAAGAACAAAGTGATCGCACAGAAAACAGAGTTATCTAAGGAGTTACAAGAAGTTTTATTACGTTATAAAAGCGCTTTTGAGAACTCAGAAACAGAGGACTTTGTTCGTATAAAAGAACATTTAGAAGATGAGCTTACTCATTCAGAAGAACTGTTCGAAAATTCTAAGCAGATTATTTATATTCCTGATTTGAATCATAAAAACTAACATCAGAAATAAGGAAGGACATAAGAAACGTGAAAAAAGTGGAACAGCAGCAAATATATTCTATTCGTAAGAATAAAGCGTATGGAGCAAGTTCAGTGTTAATTGGTATAATGGGAACTACTTTACTATTGGGAGGATTGACGCCTACCGTTCAAGCAGAGGAGAATGATGTAAACCCAGAACCAAAACCAGTAGATGGATCAGCTTCAGATGTGACCAATGCTTCAACAGTTGAGACGAATCATCTGATTATTACATCGTCTCAACCGAATGCAAGTGAGTCGAAACCAGAAACAAAACCGGCAGACAAACCGGAGTTGAAGGAAGATAATGCTCCGACAAACGAAACGAAACCACTTGATAGTACACCAGCTCAACCAAAAGAAGAAATAGTTGCACCAGCTAGTGTACATGCGGAAGCAAAACCAACAGAAGTCAAATCGAATGAAGAGACAGCTACTGCTAAACGTGCAGTAAGTATTGTCTATAAAGTACGCTATGTAGATCGTAAATCTCACAAAGTAGTTCATGAAGTAACGAAGACGAAAACAGTAGAAACTACTGAAGCAAAAGCAAAAGTTACAGTCACAGAAATTGGTGGAGAACTAGCAAATGATAGCCAATTAGAGAATTACTATGTTCCAGATGGCAATCCAACAAGCTTTACAAAAGAAATCGTTGAAGGGGAAGATAATGTTTTTGTCTACGAAGTAGAGGGCTTTGGAGAAGCAGAAACACCTAAAGAACGTACCGTTGCTCTTAAAGATACGGTAGAATATGTTGATAAAAAATCTGGTCTAGTCTTAGCAAGTGAGGAGAAGGAAGAAAAAGTTTCTACAACAGAAACAGTAGCGAACAAAGAAGCAAAGGTTCGTTATGAGAATACAATGATTGAAATCAAAGCATTAAATGCTGAAGCAGAACAATTATTGAAAAAAGTTCGTCCAAGTGAATTATCAAAAGCAGGTTTGCAAGCTACTTATCAATTAGCTAAACAAGAAGAAGCTGCTGCTCAAGCCTTATTATCAAAAGAAAACGTAACAAAAGCCGAATTACAATCAAATCTAGAACGATTAACAGCTGTCGTAGAACGTCTGTACTCTGAATTAAAAGCAAACGGACATTCTGGGGATGTTCGGTTTATGTTGGAGACGGAAACAGCAGCTAATGAAGCCCCATATATGACAATAGAACGGTATTTTGGAAAAGAAATAGGTCGTAATAATCCTGATTACGAAATTATAAAAGATGGTTCCACAATAGAATTGAAGTATAAAATAGGACTCACAAATATTACTTCTGATGAACTTGAACTAACTCCAGATGCTAAGAAATTAGGCTTTCATTATAATGATGGAGGAAAAGATGACCGTTATTTAATCAAAACGGTTACTTTAGATAATACCATTCAAGGTGGCACCTATACTATAGGATTGCAATCTAAAAAGGATCCTAACATTAAGATTACAGCTAGACTAACTATAGAAGATCCGCCTATGTATTGGCTGGCAGAATCTTTGCATCAGGATAATAAAGGAAATTCTGTTGATTTCGATGCAAGCAATAGTACAATTTATATGACAGTGACTCCATTTGGTTATTTTTTACGTTCTAGTGGCAAAGCACAAACGATAGCGGATGCAACACCAGATAGCCTGCAATATACTTCTAATCTTTGGTTGGCTTTAAGAGGTAACAAAAGTAATTATACTTCATTAGGCAATAATGCACCTGTAACCATCACTAAATTAGAACAAACCGGAGGTAGTCCAGGTGTTAAGGTCGAGCTTGTAAAAGATGGTCCCGCAACAGCAGGTAATGTATTTGGATATGACATGAATCTTGATAGAAGACACAGTGTGTTAATAAATGATATTAGTAGCCCCCTCATTTATAAAAGCACCTTTATAGGTGATAGTTCCCCCTATCGTTTAAACTTCAAAAGCCTACCAGCTAAAGCTGGAACCTATTTTCTTGATTTTCAAGTGACGGATAATATTGGACGGGTGAAAAAATTTCATTTGAATTTAGTAACTAGAGAAATTTCTCAAACGACTCCAGATAATTCTGGTACTGGTAATTATACTATAACAAATGCCGATGTTATGCTTGATGCGGATAAGCTTTACCGTGTAACGAACCCAATCCCAGTTGCAGTACCTATCTCTGATAAGGAACAGAATCTAGGAAACTTGATGTTAAATAAAGAAAATGCGACTTTAACGATTGATAGTAAACCAGATGGAGTTGAGATTACCCAAGATCCTGAAGATTCAACGAAGTATAAGATTGTTAAACAAAATGGGCATACATTAGCTGCAGGTGTGTATACTATTACTGCAACAGCAAAAGACGGACACTTTGGAGGTAATGTTCCAGCTCGTACTTATAAGTTCGAAGTAATGGATGGATTAAATCCTATTTCCGATCAAAGCT
>NZ_KQ970294.1:24212-26403 GCF_001579035.1 Streptococcus mitis
AAGCTGGCAAGAAGGGCAAGCTATCCCTACTATTCCTGTTTCAATGACAAATGGTAGTAAGATTACAAGTCTATCAGTTGAGTCTGATGGGGGACATCTTTACCTAAGTCCTAATGCTGACAATACAGGACTAACAGGTTATGCTTTAAAACGGACAGATGCACCACAAACAGCGATTGTAACAGCTACTTATACCAATAATGAAGGTCAAAGCCGTCAGATTAAGACAAGCTTTACCTATACAGTTACCCCTCCACCAGTTTCTGATTTAACTTTATCTGTAACGAATGATAAGCAAACAGTTTCAGAAGGAACTAAATTCGCAGATATGGTTGCAACTGCAACTGAAGGGGCTACAGTCACAGTAGGAACACTGCCAGATGGTGTTATGTATGATAGCAATAGCAAAACATTATCAGGTACAGGATTATATGAAGGACATTATGTGATTCCGGTTACTGCTACAAAAGATGGGGCTTCCATTACTAAAGTAGTTGATTTGACAGTAACGCCAGGAAACTTTAATGTTCCAACAGCTAGTTACACATTTACAGCAGGTAATGAGATAGCTCCGATTACACTTAAAATCCCTGCCAATGCAACTGTAAGTTCAGTTAGAGGTACTTTACCTAGAGGTTTAAGCTGGTCTACGGACAGAAGAACAATCACAGGTACTCCGACTCAAGTAGGGACTTTCAGCGTGTATGGCAGTGTTAATAGAAGAACTGCTTCGGGTAGTGTTCAGTCAGCAACTGCAACTATTAATATCACAGTAAACAGTGTACCATTAAACTTTTCTATTCCTGATAATACAAAGACAGTAAAAGTTTTAGATGAACTTCCTTCGATTAAGTTGAAAGCAGATGGAGCTAATTTAGCGATAACTTCAGGCTCACTACCTCCAGGTGTGAACTATGATGCTACGACTAAAACAGTTTCAGGTACTCCTACAAAAGTAGGAACTTATACAGCGACATTTACAGCGACAAGTCCAACTATTAGTGGAAATTCAACAGCAAGTGCAACATTAACGATTAATGTAACATCACGTGATTTAAGTGTTGGAGTTGAGAATAAGGAACAAGAGAAGACTGTTCTAACTGCTATTGACAATGTAGTTTTAACTCCTTCTGATAGCAAAGCTAGATTAGATGTAGATACAAGTCAATTACCTCCAGGAGTTACTTATGACTCTGCAAGTAGAACTATTTCAGGTACACCAACAAAAGTAGGAGAATACTTAATTCCATATAGAGCTACTTTCCCAGAAATGGCAGAATCTCCAGTAGAGGGGGGACATATTAAAATTAATGTTCGCCCACTTCCAGTAAGTATCAATGTTACAGAAAAAGAACAAACGATTCGTCTGGGTGAAACGATTAAAAATATGGTGGTTTCTCACAGTGAACATTCAGATTTAGGTGCTCGTTATTTAAGTGTGGATTTACCAGAAACAGACTTAGATTCTTATCTTGAATCAACTGCTGGTCTGCATTATGACAGTGCAAATCGTACAATTAGCGGAACTCCAACCAAGCCAGGTGTCTATAAAGTTCGTTTAAAAGCAACATTAGATTCTGAAACATTAGGTAAAGGTAGTGCGGAAGAGATTATCACTGTAACGGTAGTAGATGACTCAGTATCGGATCCATTATCATTAGATATCAAAAATGCTCGTCAAATGATTGCGCTAGGAAAATCTATTCGTTCAATTACTTTCACAGTACCAGATGGAGCTACGCTTAATGTGGATACAACGAAATTACCTGGTGGAGTAAGTTATGATGAGTCTACTAAGACTATTTCAGGGACACCAACAGTAGCTGGATCATTTGATATCCCGGTAACAGTGACAAAGGCAGGTAAATCAATAACAAAAGACATTACAATTGATGTTGTAGACTTAACGCCACCAACGCCGATAGTTACAATGAAGGACAACAATGACGGAACTCATACCCTTACGATTTCACAACCGGGTAGTAAACCTGTTGAAACAATTATCAAGAATGGTAAAGACGGCGAAACACCAAAAGTCAAAGTAGATCGTAATGAAGAGAGAAAAGAAGCGACATTTACGTTCTATAGCGATAAGAATACGAATAATCAGTTTGACGAAGGAACAGACACGGTTCTAGGAACTGCTGTTATTAAAGATGGTCAAGATGGAGCAGCTGGAGCAAACGGACGC
>NZ_KQ970295.1 GCF_001579035.1 Streptococcus mitis
GGGTGTGCCACACTTTGCGCAAAGGCAAGAGACGGCGAAGCGAGACTAAAAGTTAAGATACCTGCAGAAATAGCAACTGCAAAAAATTTAGTAGTTTTCATGAGCTTTTCTCCTTTTTTATTTGTATTCGCTTACATTTTATCATATAATGTTATTGTAGTAAAGAAAGAAGGTGTTTTTATGTTAAAAAAATATTTTTCAAAATATAAATGGACTGATTTGTTTTGGATTCTATTTGTTATTTTGACATGCATCTATGTAGGAAACCATGATTTGTTTACTCTTAATCATCAAGAATTCTCTCTTCGTGGTAGTTTCTGGGGATTTGTGCTTGCATTATACCAGCTACTGTTCATCGATAAATTTATTATCTCTAACCGGAAGTAAAACGAGGATTAGCAAAAGCTCAATCTCAGGAGAAAATGAAGTGATCTTCCCCACAATAAAACGCATAGTATCAAGGTTGTTAAACACCTGACACTATGCGTTTTCTGATTTTAAAGATTTTTTGCTCATCATCATTTTAAATTAAATAACTTGTACAATTTTAATGCTTTAATGCCCAAGCACCTACAAAACCTACAATAACTCCGGCTGCAAATATTACCATATTCACCCTCCTTTCTTTTTAATCAAATGATAACTTTATAATTCTATTTATAATATAAATAAATTCCAATAGCGACACCGACACATATTTCAACCACCAATCCTAGCATGGTAACTCTCCTTTCTTTTTTATTAAACGAGAACTCTATAAGTTATTTACAATATAAATAAATTCCAACAGCGACACCAATAATAAATAATCCCATTAAATTGTCCTCCTTTCATACTGATTCATTCAATTATCAAAATACAACAACTTGTAAATTAACGATGTGTGAAATACACCACAGCGGCTCCTCCAACAAAACCTGCAATAAATAGAAGCATTGAATCGCTCTCCTTTCATACTAATTTGTAATTTAACTTCCTAATTTTTAAATTTTTTCTTAAATTTACCCGGAATAAAGTAAACTGATCTACAACAATTAACAATTGCTACGTAAATCCCGCAATAGCTACTAATAAGATCATGAGATTTTTCCTTTCTTTCAATAAGCTATAGCAATGAATTCAATTCACAATAAAGGAATATACCAACTGCAACACCAATAATAAATTTTTTAACCATAAAAGTTCTCCTTTGCTATATTCTTTTAACTAATTACATGACTTGCGACAAATCAACATATATTAACAATTACATAAAACAGGTATTTTAATGTTCATTAAGCATACTCATTTTTTTTTGATTTCTATTACCTGTTTTTTAAATAACTTTTTTTTAGCTTTTGGATTCTTATTAAACTTAAGTGATAATGATGTAAGAATTAACAAACCAATAATCCAAGCTACTAATACTTGAAAAGAAAGACTAGTTAAACTAAAATCTGTTTTTGTAAATAATTCAGTATAAGCTCCAAGAAAAGTATAATTAATAAAATTAGCGATATCAGTATTCATTTGAGATAAGTTTGGCCCCAGTGCAATAATCAACATAATAGGTAAACCATTAATTTGTGCTTTTGATTGTGTCGAAGAAATCGCAGCAATACATAGATTAATGAGAATAACAGCCATAGCTGTCAACATGACTACAAAACCATACTCTAAATAAATTTTAGAAATATCTGCGCCTGCAATAATAGGGAACAAAATCATATTAAAAATAGTAACTGCAACTGGATGTACTAAAACCGAAATAATATATTCGTATGGTCGTACACCACTTAGTAAAAGTGTTTTAAGATTATTTTTTTCCTTTTCTTCAGCAATGATAGTAGAAACTGTACTGCCTACAGACATAGCAATAGCCGTTGATAAACATAGGAACATTAAATCAAGCCCCTTGTCATCTCCCAAGTTCATAAAATTCTTATAGAGAAATAACAAACCATAAGGCATCAACATTTGGACCAATAAATTTTTATTTGCAATAATAGTTTGGTTTCTTAACCATACCAATGCTTTAAGTCGATTAAACATTTAATTTTTCCCCCGTTAATTCTATAAAAATTTCTTCCAAAGTTGGTTCACACGAATGAATAGAAATAATATCATCGATGTTCAATTTTGTTAATTCTGAAAAATCAAAGATTCTTTCTTCACGATTTTTATAAATAATTTTTATCCTTTTATTTGTGTTATATTTTTGAATGATATCTGCTGGATTGCCTTGTTCAATGAGTTTTCCTTTATTTAACAACGCCAAATTATCACATAATAAAGTAGCTTCGTTCATATCATGAGTAGTTAAAAAGATTGTTGTGCCATTTTCTTTTAAATCGACTAGCAACTCATGAATTGATTTTGAAGTTGTTGGATCCAAACCACTTGTTGGTTCATCCAAAAATAGAATTTTAGGTTGATTAATTAAAGCACGAGCGAGTAACATCCGTTGCTTCATTCCTGTAGATAATTGCTCTGCCAATATGCTTTTGCTCTCTAGCAGCCCCACTTTATTAAGCAACTCGTCCACTCTATTCAAATTAACACCATAAAGCTTCGCGTATAATAGTAGATTTTTTTCTAGTGATAATTTTTCATAGAAACCACTCTTATCGCTAACAATTCCGATTTTTTCTAGATCTGTAGAATTCAGACTATAAGAATCCTTTCCCAATAATTGGGAATTTCCACCATCTTGTAATAGTTGACCAGTAAGAATGTTTATCATAGTTGTTTTCCCAGATCCAGAAGGACCTAAAAATCCAAAAATTTCTCCTTCTTTAATCTCAAAATTAATTTTATTTAAGGCAATTTTCGTACCAAATGTTTTTACGATATTCTTTGAAACAACAATTGAGTTCATCACTCTTCCTCGCTTTCTGTTAAATCAGTAATTTCAATTATTCTAATATCTTCATCACCTTCATATATCAATGTTTCTTCTTCCCCAGGGGATAACACCAGAATTTTAAATAATTTATGATTTACCACTATTTTGCACAAACTACTCATTTCTGAGTAATTTTTAATGGTAATCATTTTTTGTTCAACAAATTGAGAAGATACTTCACATTTTAAATACTTAGTCATTAATAGAACATCCAAATAAGAGTTGATAGTAAAGTAGTAGCAAATAACATAAAATTCTCCTTCCTTGGGATGTAACCCCTTTCTTTATGGTTCTATTGTATTTCAAAACAAATAAAAAGAACATGACATCTAAGTCAGGTTACTAATAAGTTCTTTTATTTTTACCTATGAAATACTATTAATAGAAAAATAAAGAGAACGAGAGAAGTTGTATACTCCTCTCGTTCTCTTTTAAGTTGATGAAATCTCAATTAAATCAAGTTCTTTCTCTTTAATCAAATTGTTAGCTAAAACTTTATCATTAAGCATATTAGCAAATTCAATTGCTTTATTATATGACTGCTCTGCTTTTTTATAATCTTTTTCTACTTTTAAATAATATTTAGCTTCAAAAGCATAGATAACTGGTTTGTGTTGAAAATTATTTGTACCCTCAGTTATCTCACGTAAAACTTTTGTATAAATTAAGTAATCTTCTATTTTTACTTGTATTAAAATCCCTATCAATATTCTTTCAAGTATATAGATACGTTCGTTATCACTATAATCAATATACAATAAAACTTTTTTAGATAACTCTTCAAAATAAGTTTTATCTTCTAGTCCAATAGCACAACAAAGAAAATACAAATTGATTATTAGAAGGTCATTATAGCTATACTTTTTTTTCTTTAAAATTTGATGAAAATATTCCTCTAACAAAGTCAAACCATAAGTAACATCTCGACTACTAAAAACATCTAATTGAACTTGTAAAACTTCAACTAGTAGTTGCTCTTCTTCTGGTAGATGATCATAAAAATTCTCATATATTTCATCAAACATTTCTTCTAAAATTCCAATACGTTTTTCATCCCCGTAAGTATGGGATCGTATTAATTTATTTTTTAATTCCAGATACCGTTTGGGTGTTTCTATTTTTTCAATATCTACTATATCTTTAACGGGAAAATTTAATGCCTTGGATAAAAACAATAATTTAGACAGAGATACTAATACTTGACCATTTTCAATACGAGCGAGTTGACGAATAGTTAGTTCAGATTCATCCCCACAAACATCTGCTTGAGTCAAGTTTTTATTAAGACGAGCCATTCGAATGTTATTGCCAATTTTCAATTTTAGTTCGGCATCTTTATCCTCAATAGTCATATTGAACTCCTAAACTTCTTATCTACCAATATTATATCATGAAATTAACTAACAAGTGGTGGTTAGATATTTACCACCCCCTCTAAAATTTATTTATCGATACACTTCTTATCAAGACGTGCAAGCAGTTCTTGCTTTTGGGCTTCAAGGTTAGCCCGTCCTTGCTCAATTTCTGCACGTCTTTGGGCGATTTCTGCTTGCGCCTCAGGAGTTTCAAAAGTTCCTTGCGACTTGTGAAACTCTTCTAACATATCGATAATTTTTGGGTCAAGCTTATTCACATAATCGGGATTGCTCCACTTTGGAACGTTGCTTTTACTTGTGGTTTGTTTTGTGCTTGATTTTGTTTTAGCAGTGCTTGAGTTTTCTTGTATGTCATTGTAATTGACTTTATAGAAAGATTCAGCTTGGCTTACTGTTTTAACACCATTGTCTGCCCACTCTCTCAAAATCTTTAGAGTGTAGTTGAAAGATCTAGCTTTTTTAGCTTTCTTAATTTCATCAGCAAGTTCAAGAACTTTTAAAGCTTCATCTCTATCAAAGGTTTTAGAAAGCTCTATAAATGCTTCTCTATTTTTAATGCTCATACTTGGGTATCTATTAAAGAATAAATCCAAATGACTAAACTCTTCAACTTCCTCTTCTTTAGCTTCGTTGATATTCTCAATAGTTTCAAGTTCAGGTAGTTCAAGTACATCAAACTCTTTTGATTCGTCAATAGAAGCCAATTTTACTGCTTCTTCATCTTGTTTAGCTTTTATTGCTTCTTCTAATTGTTTCGCTTCTTTATCTTTTTCAAGAGCCTTTTTGACAAGCTCTTTTTTGGCCTTAATAGCCGTATCAATAATGGTTTGGGCGTCGTTTTTGGTGCAACGTTCAATATCTTGTAGTTTTAGAGCCTCAACGTTTTTAGCATTCATTAAAGTAAGCTCGGCGTAAAGCTCATGAGCAAGTTTAATTTGCGCTTCTGTTGCTGGAATTTTAACCTTTTCTAGTGTCCAGTAGATTTTAACTCCAGTAATTTTCCGCCCCTCTTTGATAGGTTTATAAACAACTCCAACGCCTGCAAACTTATTGATTTTTTCGACTGCTGGCACTAAATGTTTTAGCTTGATATTACCAAAAGTCTGCATGGAAGCACCAACAAGCCCAAATAGGCTTCGCAAACCCTCCAAATTAAAGACCAGTTCACGCTTTCCTGCGTTTGTAGCTAGTAAAATTTGCTCATACAAGACTTGTCCGCTTGCGTTCAGTTTTGCAAAAATGTCCAAGTTATAGACAACTGGATTTACTTCATTTCGTCGCAAAATATCAAGGATGGGGGTAATGTACTGATCCTTATATTTGATTTTAGTTGTATTAAAAACAAAGTGATAAACCCCTTGGTTGTAAGTGTATTGGGCAAAAATAAGCACCCCTTTCAACTTACCATTTTTAGGATCAGTCACCATTTGTTCATCAAACATTACAATGCTATTAGTTCCAACCTGCTCTATATCTTCAATAACACGAGTCGACCGCCCTTTTTTAAAATCTACAATATCCAAATAACGCTCAACGTCTTTTTTAGTAAAAGTTGAGGTGGCATAGCCATCTTCGTCAATATCATTATGTAGTAAAGCTAGAGAAAACAAAACATTCTGACTAAAACTCATTCTTTGAGATAGATTGGTGAAAAGGAAATTTTTACTTTTCACTAACTGGCCTGTTTCAATGTTAGAGACCAAAGAATTATCGTCTTTCTTAACTAATTCGTTCATTTACCGCTCCTTTCTTCATTCTACACATCGATTATATCACTTTCATTTTTTAATTACAACTATTTTTCGAAAAAGTAATAGTTGGGTGTGGAAATGGTAATAATAAAGTGTGTATTTGGTAATAATAAAGTGTGTATTTGGTAATAATAAAGTGTGTATTTGGTAATAATTAGAATTCAAAAAATACCCATGAACCCTTGGGGCAGTAAGCGAAAAGGTGGTTTTGTTGCGCTACTACGTATACCTATTACCTATTACCTATTACATACTTATAGAAGAGGAGGAAGAAGGGATATCCCTAATATGAAATGTCTGTTTAGGGAGGAATCTACCCAATATAGATTCACTAATAAAAGGATTCAATGTTTCTAAAATAGATTTAATTCGTCAGATAATAGATAGTTCTAAATCATTCTAATTAAAAAAGTCAGTCTACTAACCTATACTAGCTACGCCACCTACTCTATCTAAATCAATAGACTTTCCCACGATTGGCTAACAAGGCTACGCCTTTCTCTCCCTCTCTTTATGACTTATCTATCATACAAACAATACAAATACTAGAACGAAAAGCCCTCTTTCCCCACTACTAGACCTGCTTCAAACATTACAATCGATTTTGGCCCTCAATTTCCTTATTCAAATCAATCAAATCAGAACTTCAATATAAAATCGATATATAATACCACCTTTACAAAACAACTTCATTTTCTAAAGAAATAGCTTATGAAATTAGCCCTATTTTTGCATTCTACATAAATAGGCCTCTAGGAGCCGAATTTAACCCCATTTTGCCACCTCAAACAAAATACCATATAAATACACCCCCTACCACTTAAAACGCCACAGAAGCCATTCTGACGCCTCTGGAGCCTACATCTAGCTTGCTGCTTCCCCCGGATCATCCACTCACTAAAAAGCCAAAACTACCACCAAATGCCCACGAATCTAGTAAAATCAACGTTTCCAGCCACTTTCTCATCTGCAAAAAACACAACCTAACCACATACCACAGACTTCTCAGTCCTGCCAAGCCCTCGCACCCATTTTCCGAAACCACATGACCTTATATTTTAATAATTCAATTTTACACCCGCATCTAATTTAATTATCTTTACGCATTTAAAATAATTAAACTATATAATACAGTATAACCTTATCACCGGATCCTTTAGTTATGTTCTTACAATAAATAAAAATGATTATTTTATATAACAAATACATTTTATATATAAAATAATTAGAATAGATAAGATAAAGAATAAAACTAAAGTATAGAATAATAAATTAACAGAATAGAGTAAAAAATGAATCAATCACTTTTATAAAATCGCAACCATTTTATCTTGTCAAAAAAATAGACGAGATAAAAAGATAGGAGTTGGAGGGGTAAAAATCAGCAAAATTCAAAAGCTGTCATCAAGTTATAAAGTTAGTTTTATCAAGGTTTTATAGGTTTTTATATACAGTATATAAAAATAATATATATTTTTATCTATATAAATTCTAATTATTTTATTATTTTTCTGTTATTGCTTTACAAAATAATTGAAAAGAGGTATCATAAGAGTATGAAACATATTGATAAAGAATTTAGTTAAAAGGAAAAATAATTAGAATTGCAAAAAGGGTTTTTGAGAAATGAATGAAAACAAAAAGAAATCAGCGTTTGATGGCGGAATAATTGCAGCAGAAACACCGAGACGTTACACGGTTCCTGAGCATGTGAAAAGCTTGAATGGCAAGAGAGTTGACGAGACAGTCAACGGTTTTGAAGACTTTGGCGTATATGAAGACGATGACATTATGGAAGAAGTGGTAGAAATGCCTGCTTCTTTACTGAAAGCGCCTGAAGATATGCCTGAAGCACCTGAAAATCTGAAAAAGTCAAGAGCAGGGCGCAAGCCAAGAAAGTCACGTGAAGCCGTGCATACAAGCCTTGAGATGGTAGGTAAGAAAAAGGTATTGCATGAGGCAGAAGTGCTCGAAATCACGTACAGAAGCTTAGATAAGAGCTTGCTGATGGATTTACTTGTTAAGCAGTATCTAACGGCACTTGAAATCCACGAAGACAGTGCGCCGACTATCCTAAATCACTTGTGGGGGCAAGCTCGCCTAGTAGACGGCAAGCGTATGTACACAAGCTCTTTGCAAGCAACTGCGCAAGCCCTTGAGCTTTCTTACGCCAGTATCCAAAAGGTGACTAAGAAAATGATTAGCAAGAAACTACTCAGCAAAGAAGCTGATGGCTTCCTTGCTTTCGATAGCCTGCTATTGCACTTTTTCGAAAGCTTGACAGTTAATAAGCAGGTAGTCTTGACTTTTGAAGAACTTGAAGAAGAGCAGATGGAAGCTATCACGAAAGATAGTAAAATCAACGAGGAAATGACAAGTTAAAAAGCCCTATATTACGGGCTTTTTCTTATCTATTTAACAATTCCTTCACTTTTTCTAGGGGGATACCCTCCCCTCTCTCATACGCCTCTATTCCTGCTTTGATTTCTTCCTGCAACTCCAAAAAGATTTTTTCTTTTTCTTTTTCTTGGGTCATTGGGAACCTCCATTTTATGGATATATAAGACTTTGCTACCCATAGTATACCATTTATTTAATTAAATCATGGTATACTATGAGTAATCGAAGAAAAATTTGTGTAAAAAGAGGTGATAATTATGTTAGACAAAAATAATTATCAAAATAATATAAAGCAATTTAGAGTTAGAGAGGGGTTGACACAGGAAGAATTAGCTAAGAAAATAAATATTTCAAGGCAAATGATCGGTTTAATCGAAAATAATAAAACAATACCATTCGTAGAAATAGCTTTAAAATTATCTAAAGTTCTAAAAGAACCTATAGAAAATATTTTTTCTCTAAAAACTTTTTAATCAAAACAGATTTTTGAAAAAATCAGCAAACCAATAACTTAAACCCGGGAATAAAAATTTTAACAGAACAACACCAATTACAACACTTAAAAATAATGCTATGTTTTTTCTTTGCTTAATCATTGACACATCCTCCTGCATTGCTAGAGTAGATACCAGGCATAAACATCATAAATAAAACAAGAAACAAAGTTACATACTTCATCTTTTTTCTTCTAATCCATAATGTGCAAAATTTAAACCGATATAACTTATTTTAGCAATATAGTTCCCGTATTTTTTACCTTTCTAGCTATAAATAAGTTTTCTTCCCTTTCATTATACTCCTTTAAAATATATACTTCAAATAACATCTAAAATAAGAGACTAACTTTATAAGCTAGTCTCTTTTATTTATTGAAAAAGGCTAGTAAACAGCCTTGATGCTTATCTATCGTAGTCATAGCTAAAATCGTCTCTTCTTAGTTGCTCTTCCTCTTCTTCTCGTTCCTGCGCCCGATTATCTAGCTTGCGATATAGCTTGTTTTTCTCTTCCTGCGTCAAGTATTTCTCGCACATTTTGCCAATGTCTTTACTTATTGCATTCTGATAATAGAGGTCTCCAAGCTCCTGACGGAGCTTATCATTATCCTTTTCTAGATTATTTTTCTCTTTCTCTAAATCAGCATTTTTCGCCTGCTCCGACTCAAAAAGTCCTTTCCATTTAGCCACCTCAGCTTGTAGAGCCTTATATACGCTTGTTTCCTTGATTGTAGATACTATATCATTAGCAAATTCCTTTAAGCTATCGAAAAAGCCTGCTTTTTTCTTGAGATTTTCATAGTGCGATTGATCCATAGTGACTTTACCAAGTGTTTTAAACACGCCTTTTTCATCATATGTTACCTTGCTTGCTTTTTCAAGTCCTTGTAGTGCTCGGGTGCGTCGTCCGATAAAGTCTATTTGTTCGTCGTGTTGGCGTACCTGTTGCGCCATAAAATCTTCATTCTTGCTGATTTTCGCTTCTTGTTCGCTGATTTTTGCGCTCTGCTCACTAATTTTCGATATATTTTCCTGAACCTGCTCTCTAAAGAAGTTTTTATCAGCTTCAAGAAGCGCCTTTTCTTCCTTTGTCTCTTCTAATTCTAAAGTTTGGTCAGCAATCTTTTCTGAAAGCTCGTTCAGCTCGCTCTCCTGCGCCGCTTTCTCGGCTTTTAGTCGTTCTAGCTCTTTCCGGAAGCTTTCCGCCTGCTTCTTCGCAAGCTCGGCGTTTTCTCGTGCTATACGCTCTTCCCTCGTCGCTTCATCTTTCGATTGTAGCGCATCCTCTGCGTCTTTCTGTGCCTGTTTTGCAGTCTCTTGAGCTTTCTCTGCGGTTTTGTCAGCTTCCTGCTTCTTTGCCTGCTTATCGTTGATTTCTGTATCTAGCTTTTTAATCTCTTCTAGTTTTTCTTGCTTGTACTGATTGACCTCTTTATCTGCTTCCTCTTTGCCTTTTTTCACAGCTTCCTTGAAGTGGTCCATATCGCCGAAATCATGCGTGCCTGTAGCCACGTACTCCAAGCCCAATTCCCGTGCCTTGTCAATCAAGATTTGTTTTGTTTCCGCCAAAAACTGCGTGTAAACGTCGGCGCTTGCGCTCATATTACCCTTGCGATCGCCTTGGAGCGGTTCCAAACCTTGCCTTTTCCGCTCCCGATTTTCCTTGGCTAAATCGTATTTTTTTTGGTCAGATTCGAGCATTTTTTGGTAGAAATCCCCGTCTAAATCTTGGGCAATCGCTCGTGTCGTCCGTGGTTGTAGCCGTAGCCCCTTTTTCATGCCCTCAGCTTTGCCGAAAAAGGTCATGTGCATATGAGGCGCTCCTGCTTCGTCGTAGTGCGCCACGGCATTAAATACGTGGAGGTGTTTGTGTTTCGCTTGGAAATCCTCTAGAAATCTCTTAAAGATTTCGTCAGCAAGCTTTTTCTTGTACTCGATAAAAACCTTTTCGGCTTCCTTTTTGTCATTGATTGAGGAAATGGTGCGAGAGTGGAGCTCGTCCCACGTTTCCTTGTTTCCGATTGTGATAATGATTTCATCTTGGACATTATACTTAGTTGTAGCTTTTCCGCCTTTTCCTTTTCTTTTGTGGCTATCGTTAAGACCTTTGACGTACTCGTAATAGTCGTCTATTTTACGGTCTTGACGCTTTTGTTTGGCGTTATACTCTTCTAAGGGTTCTCCGAAAGCCTCTTGGTAAGCTTCCCTGATATCCTGCTTGATAAAGGTGCTATTGTACTGTGTCAAACTGCGGTCTATGTGACTGTTTGTTGTGTGCCCCCACTCTTGTTCCTCGAAGTTTCGGTTGTTGTGTTTTACATTTATTTTATTGTCGCTATGCGTGACTGAGAGGCTCATCTTTTGCATAAAATACACACTCTTTCTATAAAAATATTCACTTACCTATATTATGCCATATTTTTTGAAAAATAAAAAACGTGGTGTGGCACTTTTTAAAAACTTTCTAAAAACCTTGTTTTATCAATAGATTCATAAAGTTGTCCATAAAATATTTAAAAAATGGACAACTATAGATGTCCATTTTTTCTAAAAATCACGGAAAGTAATATATCCATAATTTTGCATTTTATGGCTTACTATAGTTGTCCATCTTTTTGAGATTTATGGCGGTATTATATGCCCATTTTTTGCTGAAAAGCGGATTTGTTATATGCCCATGATTTTGGATTTTATGGAAAGGTTAGAAGTCCATATTTTACGGAAATTATGGTATGTAAGTTGTCCATTTTTTGATGATTTATGGAAATCTTATATGTCCATAAAAAGCTAAAATATGGATTTGTAAGAAGTCCATAAAAAACCGAAAAAGTGGGGCAGTATATTTCCCACTTTTTCGGCAATTTGTGGCACTATATAAAGACCATAGAGCCATTAAATCTAGCCCAATGCCTGAAACTCGATAAAAAGGGCTTCGCCGTCATTGTCGTCTTTCAGCCGACCGCCCACCGAAGTGGGCAAGGCGAGCGCTATCGCTATTCTCGCCAGTTAGTCCATTCCCTCAAAAAAGAGCCATTTTTCAGTTCCTAGCACTCACTAAAGGGACGTTTCTGTTTCTCTTTGCAAAGAGAAACGCTTTTTGCTTTTTGACAGGGTCAAAAAGAAAGCGCCCTTGCAGGGGGGCAGAGGGAGAGCCCTCTTTTTTCGTCTTCGACAAAAAAATTCACCCCGTGCGACCGAAATGGTCGCCTGTCCGCAAAAAAAAGCGGCCAGATGGTCGGTGCGAACCGCGCACCGATTTCGCGAACAACTCGAAAATAGATTTGTCTAACAGAAAAAAGAAATGCCCATATAGACATCTCTTTTTTCTGTTAGATCAATCGACACAATCTTAGAATTACAAAGACTAAGTTGTATACTAAAGTGATAGAATATAGTGTTTTTCTATACTTATAGATCACATCTAATTTTTTTGCCATTTTAAACATGTAACCACCTCCGTTTCTATTAAATCTGTATATTTCTATTTTACCTAGATTTCAATGAAAAGTATCTTTAATTTTAAAAAAATTAAAGATACTTTTCAGAAAATAATGGCAAAAAAAATAGAGGCTGAAGCCTCTATTTTTGAATTTTATAGATAGATTGGGTCAAGCCAATTCCAATATGCGTTGATAGATACTTGGTTATCTTCTTCATCCTCCCAAATATCTTTAACATTCAACAAGTATTCTAGTTCATTGTTTTCTGCTAACATATCTACCACTCCTTTTTAGATATTATATCACAACGTCTCACTTATGGAAAAAACGGCAATCAGCATTCACTAAATGTACTGACCCCAAAAAGTTAGACAGAAAAAATCTAACTTTTGGGGTCAGTACATTTCCCTTGACAAACAGTGCTTCTTTTTATATACTAGATGAGTAGATTATGGAGAGAGTCTGGTGGTTTTACTACTGGGCTCTTTCTCTTTATTGGAGAAAAAATGGAAAAAGAGTATACATCGTTTAGAAGAAGACTGCAAATATTACGTAGCAGAAGAATGGATATATCGACTCCAAAACAGCGCAATATAGTAAAAAAATATAATTACTATAATTTAATAAACGCATATAAAGGACCATTTCTAGAAGATATAAGAAATTATCCTAGTAATTTCAATCCTAATCAGGATTGCTATATTTTAGGTACAAGACCAGAATATTTAGAACAGCTCTATCAGTTTGATGAGAAACTTAGATTAATACTTTTAAAATATATTTTGAATATAGAGGAAAAAATAAAGGATGCTCTAGTTCAATCATTTTATGAACATCATAGTAAGAACTCTTCAACTAATCAGAGAAATAGTCTTCATAGAGAAAGTGAGTATCTTAGAAGAAACTACTATAACTTAAATGATACTGAGATAAATACAATAGTTTATAAGAGTGGATATCGAATAAATAAAGTAGGGTCTAGGATATCACAGGGGCCTGAACATAAATTTCCTCCAAAGTTTAAAAAAGTTCAGAATTCCAATATATATGACGACTCGATTGCGATGATCTATAAAAATATAGGACAACAACGTCAGAGAAAAAAATATATAGGTGACTATTTAGATAAACACACTTACATACCTATGTGGGTTTTAGTTAATATACTTACTTTTGGTAGTGTAAGTAAATTATTTCAAATACAAAAATCAGATGTCCAATATTTAATTTATAAAAAATTGAATCTTAGAGGAAGTAAAAGTACACCTACTCCAGATGACCTAGTGGATTTAGCTAACTTAATACAAATTTTAAGTTTATATCGTAATATTTGCGCTCACAATGAAAGGGTCTATTGCACGAAAGTCAATATAATTATCGGTGATGACTTCTTGGGATATTTATCTAAATTTCCAATGTCTACTCAAGTGAATAATCTTCAAAGAACTAGAGGGACTTTGACAAGAAATGTGTACAGCAATTTAAAAAGATTAAGAGAGAGTTTATATACATTATTATTTTCTGTCTCAGTATTTTTAAATAATAAAGAGTTAAAAAAATTTAAATCTGATGTAAATAAAGAAGTCAGATTGCTTCAATCTTCTTTACCTTCTCGATCATTTAATACTGTTTTGAGAGAAATGGGTTTAGATATTGACTGGATGAATTTGTTATAGTTCTTTGTACACTTAATTAAGTTGTGTAGTGTTAAACTTTCCGAAAAATGCTTGTTTTTCGGAAAAACGTACTCCTTTAGGAAATTATTTAAAAAGTACCGTTATCCCTTGGCGCTCTAGGTTTTTTTGATGATAGATGATGCACAAAAAAGTCTGAAAGCCCCCAGAATCATCGTCTCAGCATCAAAAATACGTAAAATTTGCATGATTAAAACAAATTTCAGGGGGAGTTATACAAAAAACGACGATTTAAATCGTCGTTTTACTATGATAAATTTGTAATCTTTTTTTAAAAAAATACGTCTATTTATTTTTTATTGTAATGCAGACACAACAAATGAACAGAGATTGAAAAAAACTGTAAAGATAACAACTTCTGTGTCTAAACAACCTATGTGTAAAAAAAATCCTTGCAGCTTGAATCGCTACAAGGATATTTTTGTAGTCACATTAAATTTTATTTAACGTAGTTCCAATAAAAGTTTATTCCTGTAGATGTTGGGTTATCTCTATCTACAGCAATCACGTATTCCAATCCCCAACCATTTCTAGCCGCTGTAAGATACATATCGTCAGATAAATATTTTAAGGCCGAATACACATTACCTATACCAGGGAGCATTCCTACTAGAGTCCCAGCTGGATCACTAGAAAGTGCTATCTCTTTAACTTCTGAAGGACTTAATCTTCGGATAACAGTCCTCATAATAGTTCTATCCATTGAATTTCCTTCAATTTCAACGAAGTTTAAAACATCTTTAGTAATTTGTTCTTGTTCTTCAACACTTAAATTAGATGAATTGAATACATCCTGTAAACTATAAACTTTACTTTCTTCAAGAACAAGTCGCTTAGTCTGGAGTCTTGCATCATGAGATTTTGGT
>NZ_KQ970296.1 GCF_001579035.1 Streptococcus mitis
CTTCCATATCTCACAGGGGGCAACCCCCAACTACTTCCGGCGTTCTAGGGCTTAACTTCTGTGTTCGGCATGGGTACAGGTGTATCTCCTAGGCTATCGTCACTTAACTCTGAGTAATACCTACTCAAAATTGAATATCTATTCAAATCAAGAAAACCTCTCGCTTTCATATTCTCAGTTACTTTGGATAAGTCCTCGAGCTATTAGTATTAGTCCGCTACATGTGTCGCCACACTTCCACTTCTAACCTATCTACCTGATCATCTCTCAGGGCTCTTACTGATATATAATCATGGGAAATCTCATCTTGAGGTGGGTTTCACACTTAGATGCTTTCAGCGTTTATCCCTTCCCTACATAGCTACCCAGCGATGCCTTTGGCAAGACAACTGGTACACCAGCGGTAAGTCCACTCTGGTCCTCTCGTACTAGGAGCAGATCCTCTCAAATTTCCTACGCCCGCGACGGATAGGGACCGAACTGTCTCACGACGTTCTGAACCCAGCTCGCGTGCCGCTTTAATGGGCGAACAGCCCAACCCTTGGGACCGACTACAGCCCCAGGATGCGACGAGCCGACATCGAGGTGCCAAACCTCCCCGTCGATGTGAACTCTTGGGGGAGATAAGCCTGTTATCCCCAGGGTAGCTTTTATCCGTTGAGCGATGGCCCTTCCATACGGAACCACCGGATCACTAAGCCCGACTTTCGTCCCTGCTCGAGTTGTAGCTCTCGCAGTCAAGCTCCCTTATACCTTTACACTCTGCGAATGATTTCCAACCATTCTGAGGGAACCTTTGGGCGCCTCCGTTACCTTTTAGGAGGCGACCGCCCCAGTCAAACTGCCCGTCAGACACTGTCTCCGATAGGGATCACCTATCTGGGTTAGAGTGGCCATAACACAAGGGTAGTATCCCAACAACGTCTCCTTCGAAACTGGCGTCCCGATCTCATAGACTCCTACCTATCCTGTACATGTGGTACAGACACTCAATATCAAACTGCAGTAAAGCTCCATGGGGTCTTTCCGTCCTGTCGCGGGTAACCTGCATCTTCACAGGTACTAAAATTTCACCGAGTCTCTCGTTGAGACAGTGCCCAAATCATTACGCCTTTCGTGCGGGTCGGAACTTACCCGACAAGGAATTTCGCTACCTTAGGACCGTTATAGTTACGGCCGCCGTTTACTGGGGCTTCAATTCATACCTTCGCTTACGCTAAGCACTCCTCTTAACCTTCCAGCACCGGGCAGGCGTCACCCCCTATACATCATCTTACGATTTAGCAGAGAGCTGTGTTTTTGATAAACAGTTGCTTGGGCCTATTCACTGCGGCTGACTTAAAGTCAGCACCCCTTCTCCCGAAGTTACGGGGTCATTTTGCCGAGTTCCTTAACGAGAGTTCTCTCGCTCACCTGAGGCTACTCGCCTCGACTACCTGTGTCGGTTTGCGGTACGGGTAGAGTATGTTTAAACGCTAGAAGCTTTTCTTGGCAGTGTGACGTCACTAACTTCGCTACTAAACTTCGCTCCCCATCACAGCTCAATGTTATAGAACTAAGCATTTAACTCAATTCACACCTTACTGCTTAGACAGACTCTTCCAATCGTCTGCTTTAGTTAGCCTACTGCGTCCCTCCATCACTACATACTCTAGTACAGGAATATCAACCTGTTGTCCATCGGATACACCTTTCGGTCTCTCCTTAGGTCCCGACTAACCCAGGGCGGACGAGCCTTCCCCTGGAAACCTTAGTCTTACGGTGGACAGGATTCTCACCTGTCTTTCGCTACTCATACCGGCATTCTCACTTCTATGCGTTCCAGCACTCCTCACGGTACACCTTCTTCACACATAGAACGCTCTCCTACCATACCTATAAAGGTATCCACAGCTTCGGTAAATTGTTTTAGCCCCGGTACATTTTCGGCGCAGGGTCACTCGACTAGTGAGCTATTACGCACTCTTTGAATGAATAGCTGCTTCTAAGCTAACATCCTAGTTGTCTGTGCAACCCCACATCCTTTTCCACTTAACAATTATTTTGGGACCTTAGCTGGTGGTCTGGGCTGTTTCCCTTTCGACTACGGATCTTAGCACTCGCAGTCTGACTGCCGACCATAATTCATTGGCATTCGGAGTTTATCTGAGATTGGTAATCCGGGATGGACCCCTCACCCAAACAGTGCTCTACCTCCAAGAATCTTTATGTCGACGCTAGCCCTAAAGCTATTTCGGAGAGAACCAGCTATCTCCAAGTTCGTTTGGAATTTCTCCGCTACCCACAAGTCATCCAAGCACTTTTCAACGTGCCCTGGTTCGGTCCTCCAGTGCGTCTTACCGCACCTTCAACCTGCTCATGGGTAGGTCACATGGTTTCGGGTCTACGTCATGATACTAAGGCGCCCTATTCAGACTCGGTTTCCCTACGGCTCCGTCTCTTCAACTTAACCTCGCATCATAACGTAACTCGCCGGTTCATTCTACAAAAGGCACGCTCTCACCCATTAACGGGCTCGAACTTGTTGTAGGCACACGGTTTCAGGTTCTATTTCACTCCCCTCCCGGGGTGCTTTTCACCTTTCCCTCACGGTACTGGTTCACTATCGGTCACTAGGGAGTATTTAGGGTTGGGAGATGGTCCTCCCAGATTCCGACGGGATTTCGCGTGTCCCGCCGTACTCAGGATACTGCTAGGTACAAAGACTATTTTAAATACGAGGCTATTACTCTCTTTGGCTGATCTTCCCAAATCATTCTTCTATAATCTTTGAGTCCACATTGCAGTCCTACAACCCCGAAGAGTAAACTCTTCGGTTTGCCCTTCTGCCGTTTCGCTCGCCGCTACTCAGGCAATCGCTTTTGCTTTCTCTTCCTGCAGCTACTTAGATGTTTCAGTTCACTGCGTCTTCCTCCTCACATCCTTAACAGATGCGGGTAACAGGTAGTACCTGTTGGGTTCCCCCATTCGGAAATCCCTGGATCATCGCTTACTTACAGCTACCCAAGGCATATCGTCGTTTGTCACGTCCTTCTTCGGCTCCTAGTGCCAAGGCATCCACCGTGCGCCCTTATTAACTTAACCTTATTTTTCTGACCTTTCAGTCATAAACTCTTATTAATACTACAGCGTTTTCGGTTTATTTTCTTGTTACTATTTGATATAGATATTCAATTTTCAATGTGCATTACTTGGTGATCTCTCACCAATGGAGCCTAGCGGGATCGAACCGCTGACCTCCTGCGTGCAAAGCAGGCGCTCTCCCAGCTGAGCTAAGGCCCCACAAGACCTCTCAAGACTAAACAAGACCAATGCGCAGTTCCTTTTCCTTAGAAAGGAGGTGATCCAGCCGCACCTTCCGATACGGCTACCTTGTTACGACTTCACCCCAATCATCTATCCCACCTTAGGCGGCTGGCTCCTTACGGTTACCTCACCGACTTCGGGTGTTACAAACTCTCGTGGTGTGACGGGCGGTGTGTACAAGGCCCGGGAACGTATTCACCGCGGCGTGCTGATCCGCGATTACTAGCGATTCCGACTTCATGTAGGCGAGTTGCAGCCTACAATCCGAACTGAGACTGGCTTTAAGAGATTAGCTTGCCGTCACCGGCTTGCGACTCGTTGTACCAGCCATTGTAGCACGTGTGTAGCCCAGGTCATAAGGGGCATGATGATTTGACGTCATCCCCACCTTCCTCCGGTTTATTACCGGCAGTCTCGCTAGAGTGCCCAACTGAATGATGGCAACTAACAATAGGGGTTGCGCTCGTTGCGGGACTTAACCCAACATCTCACGACACGAGCTGACGACAACCATGCACCACCTGTCACCTCTGTCCCGAAGGAAAACTCTATCTCTAGAGTGGTCAGAGGGATGTCAAGACCTGGTAAGGTTCTTCGCGTTGCTTCGAATTAAACCACATGCTCCACCGCTTGTGCGGGCCCCCGTCAATTCCTTTGAGTTTCAACCTTGCGGTCGTACTCCCCAGGCGGAGTGCTTAATGCGTTAGCTACGGCACTAAACCCCGGAAAGGGTCTAACACCTAGCACTCATCGTTTACGGCGTGGACTACCAGGGTATCTAATCCTGTTTGCTCCCCACGCTTTCGAGCCTCAGCGTCAGTTACAAGCCAGAGAGCCGCTTTCGCCACCGGTGTTCCTCCATATATCTACGCATTTCACCGCTACACATGGAATTCCACTCTCCCCTCTTGCACTCAAGTTAAACAGTTTCCAAAGCGTACTATGGTTAAGCCACAGCCTTTAACTTCAGACTTATCTAACCGCCTGCGCTCGCTTTACGCCCAATAAATCCGGACAACGCTCGGGACCTACGTATTACCGCGGCTGCTGGCACGTAGTTAGCCGTCCCTTTCTGGTAAGATACCGTCACAGTGTGAACTTTCCACTCTCACACTCGTTCTTCTCTTACAACAGAGCTTTACGATCCGAAAACCTTCTTCACTCACGCGGCGTTGCTCGGTCAGACTTCCGTCCATTGCCGAAGATTCCCTACTGCTGCCTCCCGTAGGAGTCTGGGCCGTGTCTCAGTCCCAGTGTGGCCGATCACCCTCTCAGGTCGGCTATGTATCGTCGCCTTGGTAAGCCGTTACCCCACCAACTAGCTAATACAACGCAGGTCCATCTGGTAGTGATGCAATTGCACCTTTTAAGTAAATGTCATGCGATATCTACTCTTATGCGGTATTAGCTATCGTTTCCAATAGTTATCCCCCGCTACCAGGCAGGTTACCTACGCGTTACTCACCCGTTCGCAACTCATCCAGAGAAGCAAGCTCCTCCTTCAGCGTTCTACTTGCATGTATTAGGCACGCCGCCAGCGTTCGTCCTGAGCCAGGATCAAACTCTCATTAAAAGTTTGAGTTCTCACTCATTTCTGTCACTGACAGATTTATTGTTTTTTCATTGTTCAGTACTACAAC
>NZ_KQ970297.1 GCF_001579035.1 Streptococcus mitis
AAAAACTGAAACAGGGTGCTATTGATAGTTCTAGCGTTGATAAATATATAGACACGGCATTTCCTAAAAATAGCGAAACAGTAACTTTTAAAAGTGATGCTCAGGTGGCTTCTTTGAGTTTACCTGCTCTTCCTAGGGTATCAGATAAGACTTATTCTGATGATCAATTAAGAGAGTTAAACAAGATTAGGGCAGGTACAGGGGTTGCTAATCCAGCGGTTCCTGAGGTTGGAGCTGGTTCTCTTGGGATTGGTGAAATACCTGGTACTGGTTCGCTAACTGGAGCAGGTGAATTGGCAGGAGCTGGAACTCTTGCAGGTAGTGGCGCAACTACTGCAGCAGGTACAGGCCTTGGATGGTTGGATAAGATTATAGAATGGCTTAAAAAGTTATTGAATGCAATTCTTGGAATACCTGGAGCAATTTTAAATGGATTAAAAGCTTTATGGGATTGGCTTGCTAAAATTTTACAAGCTATTTTAGCTATTCCTGGGGGCATAATAAACATTTTAAGTAAGATATGGGAATTTCTTCAAACTCTCTCTAAAGTCATTTCTGACGCAATTACAGGGGCTATAACGTGGACATTCTCTATTGATGAAACATGGTTAAGGGGACGTTTGAGCGGTTTAAATGACATTTTTAGGAGAAAATTCCCTGTGATGGTTCCCTTAAGGTATGATTTTAATGATAAGGACACATTCAGCGATATGAGTATTAATATTTTGGGTTCTAATTATGTGATATTAAACGGAGCAATAGCAACTAAATTGGCTTCGCCAATCAAAATGTTTTTTAGGGCTTTAGCTTATGTTTTGATGGCTTTATTCTTTGCACGGAAATTCCATAAAGTGGCGGAGGATTAAAGATGATACAAGGTATTTTAGATGTTTGTTTTAAAATTTTAGAGTGGTTGATAGGTTTATTTCCATCTTTTGAATTTGTAAATAATTTTGTATCAGCTTTAAATGCAGTATCGAATATACTATATGAGGCATCGCCATTTGTGCCTTTTAGAGATATTTTTATCTGTATAGGGTTGATATCTACTTTTTATGTTTCGCTTTTCGGTACGAAATGTATAAATTGGCTTATACATCGAATACCGTTTATTAACTAAAAAAATAAGAAAGGGTAGGCAGGATAAAACGGAAAGCCCGCATTTGCGGGCGCCCGTTTTATCTGTTTAGCATTGGTTATTGTTTATGAGAAAAAAAGGTATTCGAGGAAAGCAATTTGAGGTACTTTCGGAAAAGCCTGCATATTTGAAGATTTTTAGCTTTATAGGCGCTTTGTCTTATGATTTATATCATCGTGTCAGGAATGGGAAAGAATTTAGAGAATACGGTCTGACCTTGTATTGTGGTCGTCAAGGTGGCGGAAAAACTATGGCTATGACAGAATATCTTGAAAGGATGAGAAAGAAGTATCCTGAAGCCATTATTTGCACGAATTTTGGCTATGTTCATCAAGATATAGCTATGGAGAGCTGGCAACAACTTTTCGAGCTGAGAAATGGATTAAAAGGGGTTATATTTGCCATCGATGAGATACAAAATGAATATAACTCAAGTGCTTGGCAAAAATTCCCTGAAGGCTTGCTGGCAGAGATTACGCAACAACGGAAACAGCGTATAAAAATTGTTGGTACAAGTCAGGTCTTTACTCGTGTAGTGAAGCAGTTGAGAGAACAGACATTTGAGGTTGTCGAGTGTCGAACGATTGCAGGACGTTGGACTTTTACAAGGGCATTTGATGCAGAAGATTATAACGCAGTTTGCGACCGTCCTGAAGCAAAAATGAAGTTGCGTAGATTATGGCGCAGAAGTTTCGTGCAATCGAAAGAACTTAGAGAAAAATATGACACTTATGCCAAAATTCAAAAGATGGCTGAAGCAGTAAATAAGGGCTAAAAAAAGGGGCTGAAAGCCCCTTGAGAAAGCCCCCGCAGGGGCTTTCTTCTTATCTTGATACATATAGAAATAACAAGATTTTAAAAATCAGGTATAAAAACAGGCTTAAACCCTTGATATTACTGACTTTTTAGGCACAAAAAAAGCCTTGTTTTTTGTGAAAGCTTTTGATATAATTTAGGTGTTCAATCAAAATCATAAAAAGCTAGGAAAATTGCAAGGACTTTTTTCTATATTTCTTTGTAATTACAGGTAAATTATAACATGACAGAAGTCAAAAATCAAGTATTTCAGGATATATCAAAGACTGGAAAAGATAGAAAATGGAGAGAACGCAAATTAAAAAATATTGAACTGGCAGGACAGTTAGATATTTTGGGTTATCGTTCATTTGAGCGAGTATATCAATGCGCTGAAGTTCTAAAATTTGTTGAGCAGTCTGACGGAACGAAGAAACTATATCAGTCTTATTTCTGCAAAAATAAGCTGTGTGCTCTGTGCAACTGGAGAAGGTCGATGAAGTACTCATATCAAGCAAGTAAAATTGTTGAAGAAGCTATGACTAGGCAACCGAAAGGGCGCTTCCTATTCTTGACTTTGACTGTTAAAAATGTGACAGGTCAAGAACTCAATAAATCCATGACAGATATTCTTATAGGGTTTAATAGGCTGATGAAGTATAAAAAAGTCGATAAAAACTTAATCGGATTTTTAAGAGCGACAGAGGTTACTTATTCCAAAGAATTAGACAGCTATCATCCTCATCTGCACGTTTTACTAATGGTTAAGCCAGGCTATTTCAGGTCAAAAGCTGACTATTTAAAACAGGAGGAATGGACGGAACTTTGGCAGAAAGCTATGAAGCTAGATTATACTCCTTTAGTTGATATTCGAGCCGTCAAGGCTGATAAAGGCAAAGGGCTAAAAGGTGCTATTTTGGAGACTGCAAAATATCCTGTAAAACCGTTTGATGTGACTGATGAAAAAACGGATTTTACAGATCAGGAGAAACTGCAGATAGTAGATGATATGCTGACAGGATTGCACCGAAAAAGACAAATTGGATTTGGTAAGCTGTTTAAGGAAATCAAAAAAGACCTGGACTTTGATGATTTAGAAGATGGTAATCTTGTTCAAACTGGAGAGGATAAAGACGGCACTTCTTCAGGTCGTGAAATTGTAGCAATATGGAACTGGGAACGTAAAAATTATTATTTAAAGTAAAATAAAACAGAATAATGTGGTATAATTGAGTTATAAAATGTAATGCAATAGCACACCAAAGCCCCAGAGGATGGCAGTCCTCCAGGGCTTTTTTTACGTTCTTTTCAGATTAACGGGTATCTTGGGCTAGCTTCGGTCTTTGTCCTTGCTATCTAACCACTTGCAGATGTAGTGTGCAGCTACTTCCGCCATAATAGCAAGTAAGACGTCAAAAATGTAATGCAATAAGCTCACCTCCTTTCACGAACCATAGGAACGCAATCGGTAACCGAGAGCGATACTAGTATAGCAAAAAAAAGAAAAAGATGTAATAGATTGAAAAATAAAATTAGTTAATCGTTTTATGTCGCGAAAGTTCATTGGACAGTAAGCAGGGACAGATTAAACTTGAAATCGTGTTGGTGGGGCATTAGACCGACCGACAGACGATTTTAAAAGTTTAGTCCCTGGTTTCTTACTGTCAATGAAACGTGAAATAAATATATAATGGCTAAAATCAATCCAAAAAAAATTTGGATTTTTTTCTTTTTTTTGAAATGTATTTACGAATATATAAGTGAACAACAAAAAAGAAAAGAGGAAAACAATGAAAAATGATGTTCTAATTTTGGGTGCTCGTCCCTATGATTTTACAGACGAGAAAACGCAACGACAGGTGTCAGGCGTTACAGTGTGGGTACTTCCTTTAGTGAATGAAGATCCTGAAAATGTTGTAGGTCTATTGCCTGTAAAATATAGCCTTACATCAGCACAATATGCTTTGATTGCTCGTAATCCATTACCTGCAAAAGCTGAAATGTTCATGACCGTTAATATTGCGACTAAAAAAGTTGCCTTTGACCGTTTTGAAAATGTTGAAGCGGTTGATGTGGCTGCATAATGAAGCCTGAAGATAATTCAAACCTCTCAAGTGTATTTGAGTCTTACAATAAAAGTTTACTTGAGAAATTGAATGAACAGACAAAAGCAACAAATAAAGTCTATGACGAATTAAAGAAATTTAATGAGCGCATTGATAAAGATAAACAGGAACAAGAGCAACTTGAAAAGAAAAAGCAAGATGAAAATCAAGAGAAGAAACAAGATTCTGATGAAATTCTAGAAGAATTGAAAAATCTATCTAAGCTGACAGAAGAAAACGGCAAGCAAACCGAGACTGATGAAAAAATAGCAAAGATAGTTACCAAAGTTGAAAAAGATTACGATTTGTACCATATGCAGGCAAATGTCATTACTTTTTACGGAGTGATTGTCATTCCTGGTCTCCTTTTATTTTTCTTTATAAACCATTTACTAAAACAATTTGTATTCTAAAAACTTGTCTATGGGTAAAGACGTTAAACTATACCTAAAAAAACAATTTTGGAGGATTTTTCTATGATTACAGCTGAACTTTTAGCACCTGTTAAGGACGCAGTTCTGCAGACAGTTCCGTCTGTCTTGCCAATTGGTGCCGCTATTTTGGGAGTGAGCCTTGCTTCTCGCTTTGCAGTATCATTGCTCAAGAAATTCTTTTAATCAAAAGCACTCGAAAGGGTGCTTTTTTTGATAAGGAGCAAAATGAAAAAAATTATTAAAAAAATAGCAGTTTGTTTTTGTATAGTTACATTACTTTTTACTAGTGCATTTAAGCCTAAAGTAGTTAAGGCAGATGCAGGGGCATTGTCTGGAGGGTTGCTTCTTGGAGGTCTAAATCCTGCAGTTTTACCTTGGGTTGTATTGGGTATAGTTGCTTGTGTTGTGTTGGGTTATACTATCGAGCATTTTGATGAAGTTAAAGCTGTAGGTGGTGCAGTAGCGGATGAGCTTAAAAAAATGGGTCATTCTGTTGGAGAATTTGTATCAGGAACATCTGTAAAAATTGATGGTACTCTAAAACAAGCAATTAAGAATGTAGGGGCTGGATTAGGTTCAACTGCTACTGTTCCTAGTACATTAGTTTATAAAGGCGGTTTGTTGACTAATACTGGAGTTATAGCACCTAATTCAACTAAATTGATGGTTGGTGGCGGACCTTCAGCATCATTGTATATTGGAACGGAAAAGCCGGCATATAATTGGATATTTTCTTCATATAGTTTTAAAGAGGGGATAGATTATCTTGTTCCTCAAATAACTGTTAAGGTTGAGTTAGAACCGACGGACTCTAAAGTTAAATTAAGAACGGTTACTGATTCAGGGATAGGAGCGGCTGGTGTAGATTATAATGTGGGGCGAAATGAAAAAGGTCAAATAAATTACCTTTCGGCTACAATTGCTCATAAAGGGAAAGGAGTTGGTAGGTCTGTTTATTTAGACGTTCCTCCAGGAAACAATGTTGTAGTAAAATCTGTTTCTGTTCCTGAAATTGGTTTAGGGGAGAGAATGACGGTATCAACTG
>NZ_KQ970298.1 GCF_001579035.1 Streptococcus mitis
TTCGTACTTCCATGCTGCCCCTGTTCCGTCCATTTCAAGACGACCGTTTCGGGCAAAGTCGCTGACTGGTTCGCCATTATACGTGAATTCCTTGTTCAACTGAACCAAGATACGCTTGCCTTCTCCGTCTACCTCAACGTGCGCTAGATCTTCGATGGTAATCAAGTCATGTGCCAAGTAATGTTTCCCAACTTCAGCAAGTGGAATCAACTCTACCAATTCCTTGTAGTTAGTTCCATAAGCGATTGTCTTGCCTGCTACAGCATTTAAAACGACCGCATGAATGATTTTCCCATAGCGGTCAGTTTCTTCCTGATTGTGCTTAACTGCTTGGTCTGTAGCCGTCTGCTTCGCTTCTGCTTGCGTCAATTTTTCTTTAGTTTGTTCAAGGTTTGCTTGAGTTTGAGCTACTTTCTGTTCAGTCTGTTCCAATTTAGTCAGAGTCTGCTCTAATTTAGCTTGAGTAGTAACGATGGCACTCGTTGGGTTAAGTTCTGTGCGGATGAAGTCAAGAACTGCTTGAATCAGCACTTCTTCATTGTCCTGCGTGCGATTGCCTGGTAATTCAACACGCTCATAACTGTAGCGACCAGGTTCTTCTTTCTCAATCGTTACGATCGTTACATTCTTTTCCCCTTTCAAAATCGGGCTTCCTGTTAATTTGTAAGTCATGCGTTAGTTCCTTTCATTTTCGCTTGCGTTTCGTCAAAAAGTTCTTGGAGGGCTGGCTCGTATTCCAGCACGGCTTTAAAGCCCTGTAATTCAGCCAAAGTCAGCGTATAGCGTGCTTCTAAATGCGCACGACCCAATTCGCCCTCAGCCAAGCGGTTAGCGAGCGTCTCAGTGACTAGCTTGTCGATTATGTGATTATCCATGTGTGTACTCCATTTCTTTGATTTTCTGGTCTAGTTCTTGGATGGCTTTGATGAGGTAAGGAACCAAAGCAAAGGTATTATAGGTATAGATTCCATCTGGCGTTTCACGAAAAGCGTCAGATGCATACTTTTTGACATCTTGAGCCATGATACCGCAAGCTATATCTTCAATTTGTCCATCAATATTTTTACGATAACTGTAAGTTTTAAGGTTATTGATTATTTCAAGAGCAGATACTTCACTATCTTTGATATTCTCCTTATATCGTCGGTCAGATGCATCATTCCAAGCTGGAAACCAGTCTCTGGAACCACTAGCTTTTTCCAAATAGAAATAATCTTTACTGCTTCGTCCTATCTTTTCGTACTCACTTGAATATATCCAAGTACCATTGTCATAGAATATTTTACCTGTAACTTTTAGGTCGCCGTGGATAATTGGTGTTTTCCAAAATTCAGCAGTATTATAACAATACATCTTGCCATTATTTTTTACAAACCATGCATAGTATCCAGGTTCGCTCCAATCAGATCCCCAATTTACCCAAAGTGCTGTACGTCCGCTGCCACCTTCACCATCACCCATTCCAACCGAGAAGTGATTCCGACCAGTAAGCCAACGACCAGAACCTGAATCATGCGTTCCTAATTGAAATCCACCAATCCATCCCTTATAGCCCTCTAAAACAGTTGAGCTAGTAATGACTGATTCAATTTTTGTCGCAAATATGCGTTTAGATGTCAGTTTGTCAATCAAGGCATCTCTAGCGGTCAGGTTCCGAATCAGGGCATCATCTACGTTGATTTTATCTCCTGTGATCGCACCAGCTTGGATATGTTCAGCAGTCACGGAGCCAGCTGCCATCTTCCTAGCAGTGACCGCACCGTCTACCAACATATCCGACTGTACACGAACGTGTGGAGCGATGATATCAACGCCTCTTGGACTTGCGGAAATAGTAGAAGCTAACTGCTCACCCG
>NZ_KQ970299.1 GCF_001579035.1 Streptococcus mitis
TAGAAAGTTTCCTTTCTATTTATTTTCAAGATTATTTAGTAGTAATTAAGCCGTCTGGCTCAATTTTGAAGCTTTCTTTTTCAGCCAAGCGTCCATCTTCAAGCATGAGGTAGTATCCGCTATTGTATGGTACGAAAGTATTCGATACCATGTAGCCATTCTCTGAATTGAGATAATACCATTTCTCGTAGTATTTAACCCAACCAGTCTGCATGGCACCGTCTGCATTGAAGTAGTACCATTTGCCATTGATTTTCTTCCAGCCGCTATTGGCCATGTAGCCATCTTTGTCAAACCAGTACCACTTACCATCTGTATGAAGTAGCCATTGATTCTCATACATATAGCCGTTTTCGTTGAAGTAGAACCAATTTCCATCAACTGCTTCAAATTTAGCAGTTGGATATGAGCCATCTTTGCGACGCCACCACCAGCCTGTACCATCATGCTTCCAGCCTGATTCCTCTTCTTCAGGCGGCACGATATACCCCACAATCGAATCGACAGAGCGCTCGTTGTAGCGACAAGGGCCACCGACTTCCAAGAAATCAGCGTTCTCGTCAATATTCTGTTCAATAGTCTTGATTGTAGAACCGTCAGAGTCCTCATAGACAAGACCAGTATGACCATAATTCACTCCATCGCCTGCCACGAAGTTCTTAACGAAGAACCAGCCAGCTTTTGGATATTGAGCGCCATAGACGACTTGTAAGCCTGCTGATTCTGCGGACCGTAGCAAGTCGATAGCATTCCCCCATAGACGAGTACCGAAATACTCGTAGATTCCGTAGCACGTCACATCAGCACATTGATAGCCGTACATCTTATCATAGTCAACCCCAGTTCCTGCATCAGCGTGAGCCATGAGGTCGTTAATCATATCTTGTTTCTTAGACATTAGCAGCATCTCCTTTCCATGAGTCATTCATCTGCTTCACGGCTGATTCTACGAAGGTGTCCAAGTCCTTATCAGTCATGCTAATGTTGTATTTTGTAAGCTCAGCTCGGACTTTATCACGAGCCTGTTCCAGTTTTTCATCACCTTTAAAGCCTGTCTCTTGTGCTACCTGCTCCACGGCGTGCACCGCGTTTTTAGCTAGGATTTCAGCGATTTTTACAGCTTTCTCTCCGCCTTTGCGTAAAAGATACTCTTTCACTGCTTTTACGATATTTCCTACTGCTACTGCTAAGAATCCTGTAGCAAAAGCAATAATGATTTCATTAAATTGTGTCATGTGTTTTTCCTTTCTGGCGCATTACCGCGCCCCTTTCTCATCTTCAACTAAGATATCGTCTCTGATTTGCAACGCTTCAAAATTGTTGTACAAGTGGTCAATGTAGCCATTGCCACCCAAGGCTTTATAGCTATTGTGCATGTTCTCGACCACGTAGAACTCATCCTTGGTGGTAAAACCACGACGAATAGCCCTGCGAATATCACGGTCTAGGCGCATCCTCATCGTGACAAGGTGCGCTTCATCGTGCAGTTTTAGCTTGGCTTGTACTTCATCAATTTTGGTGTTGCTGTCGCATGCAGTTTCTTGGACATCTTTGATTTGTTTCTTGACATCGGTTAGTTCCGAGACAATTTTATCTGTTTCTTCTTTGGCTTTTTTCGGCAATTTGTAGCTAAGCCAAGCGATAATAATCGGTGAAGCCGATGGTAGCACGTTCATGAAGAAATGTTCTATCTGTTGTAAGACGTCCATAAACACCTCTATCCTTT
>NZ_KQ970300.1 GCF_001579035.1 Streptococcus mitis
ACCTTGATTATCAACTCTGAAACTGGGAAAAAATTGTCTAAACGCGATACCAACACCCTTCAGTTTATCGAAGACTACCGTAAAAAAGGTTATTTACCAGAAGCAGTCTTTAACTTTATTGCTCTTCTTGGTTGGAACCCAGGTGGCGAAGATGAAATCTTCTCTCGTGAAGAACTCATTAAACTTTTCGATGAAAATCGCCTCAGCAAGTCTCCAGCTGCCTTTGACCAGAAAAAACTCGACTGGATGAGCAATGATTATATCAAGAATGCAGACCTAGAAACTATCTTTGAAATGGCAAAACCATTCTTAGAGGAAGCAGGTCGATTGACTGATAAGGCTGAAAAATTGGTAGAACTCTATAAGCCACAAATGAAATCAGTTGATGAAATTATTCCATTGACAGATCTCTTCTTCTCAGATTTTCCAGAATTGACCGAAGCAGAGCGTGAAGTCATGGCGGGTGAAACAGTTCCAACAGTTCTTGAAACCTTCAAGGCAAAACTTGAAGCGATGACAGATGATGAATTTGTAACAGAAAATATCTTCCCACAAATTAAAGCAGTCCAAAAAGAAACAGGTATTAAAGGGAAAAATCTTTTCATGCCTATTCGTATCGCTGTTTCAGGTGAAATGCATGGACCAGAATTACCAGATACAATTTTCTTGCTTGGACGTGAAAAATCAATCCAGCATATCGAAAACATGCTAAAAGAAATCTCTAAGTAAGAAAGGTACAATAATGGACATCTGGGAAAAGATGTACAAAGAAGCACAGAAACTATACAATCCACATGAAGTATCTGATTTTGTTTACGCTAACCATGTTGTGGCTGCAGTAGAAGCAGAAGATGGACAAATATTTACAGGATTCTGTATGGAGGGAACCTGTGGTGTTTTCCATCTCTGCGCAGAGCGGGCGGCACTCTTTAATATGTACCAATTTTCAGGACAAACTAAGGTTAAAAAAGTATTAGCCTTTCGAGACAAAGCACCTTATGGTGGAAGTTCAGCCATGCCTTGCGGTGCTTGTAGAGAATTCCTTTTAGAACTGAATGCTGAAAATAAAGATGCAGAATTCATGATGGACTATGATACAAAGAAAAACAGTGAAAGTCGCAGAACTAATGCCCTATTGGTGGGGAGAAGAACGTGCTTATAAGTTTAATGAGAAATAGAAGAGTCAGTACAATTCTGGCTCTTTTTACTATAAGTTAGAAAAAGTTGATTTGAAAAAAATGAAAAAAATTAGAAAAAGTTATTGACAAAAAATAAAAAGTCGGTATAATAGTAAGAGTTGAAAATAACAACTCTGGTCCGTTGGTCAAGGGGTTAAGACACCGCCTTTTCACGGCGGTAACACGGGTTCGAATCCCGTACGGACT
>NZ_KQ970301.1 GCF_001579035.1 Streptococcus mitis
CAATCACTTCTGGATATGGAAGATCATATTAAACAATCCTATCCAAAAGCCTTCGAGATTGGTTCCAAGATCTATGATGTGATTACGCAACATACGGGTCTTGATTTGTATAAAAGTGAACGAGTCTATCTAGTTCTACATATCCAACGTTTATTGTCATAAAAATTTAATTAAAAATATATAAGGAGAATTCTATCATGAATAGAGAAGAAGTAACATTGTTAGGTTTTGAAATCGTAGCCTATGCTGGCGACGCTCGTTCAAAACTATTGGAAGCCTTGAAATCTGCTGAAGCTGGTGATTTTGCAAAAGCGGACGCTCTGGTAGAGGAAGCTGGTAGCTGTATTGCAGAGGCTCACCACGCGCAAACAAGTCTATTGACCAAGGAAGCAGCTGGTGAAGATTTAGCTTATAGTGTAACCATGATGCATGGCCAAGACCACTTGATGACCACCATCTTATTAAAAGATTTGATGCACCACTTAATTGAACTCTACAAGAGAGGAGTTAAATAATGAATAAACTAATTGCATTTATCGAGAAAGGAAAACCTTTCTTTGAGAAACTATCTCGTAATATCTATCTTCGTGCTATTCGTGATGGTTTCATTGCAGGTATGCCTGTTATTCTCTTCTCAAGTATCTTTATCTTGATTGCCTTTGTACCAAACTCATGGGGCTTTAAATGGTCTGATGAAGTTGTAGCCTTTCTGATGAAACCTTATAGCTATTCTATGGGTATTCTGGCTCTCTTGGTAGCTGGTACAACAGCTAAATCTTTGACTGACTCAGTCAATCGAAGCATGGAGAAAACCAATCAAATCAACTATATGTCAACATTGTTGGCAGCAATTGTTGGTTTGTTGATGTTGGCAGCTGATCCTATCGAAAATGGTCTAGCTACTGGATTCTTAGGGACAAAAGGTTTGCTTTCAGCCTTCCTTGCTGCCTTTGTTACTGTGGCCATCTATAAGGTTTGTGTTAAGAACAACGTCACTATTCGTATGCCTGACGAAGTTCCACCAAATATCTCACAAGTCTTTAAAGATGTGATTCCATTCACTCTCTCAGTTATTTCACTTTATGCTCTTGATTTACTAGCTCGTCATTTTGTTGGTGCAAGCGTAGCTGAATCAATCGGTAAATTCTTTGCACCATTATTCTCTGCTGCTGATGGTTATCTAGGTATTACGATTATCTTTGGTGCCTTTGCCTTCTTCTGGTTTGTTGGTATCCATGGTCCATCTATTGTTGAACCTGCTATCGCAGCAATTACCTATGCAAATGCTGAAGTCAACTTGAACCTTCTCCAACAAGGGATGCATGCTGACAAGATTCTTAC
>NZ_KQ970302.1 GCF_001579035.1 Streptococcus mitis
CAGTGAGCAATCCTTCTCCATCTCACTTCTTGTACCAAGTCACCGAATTGTGACATGAGGAGGTAAAAACGATATCTTTTTACCGACGAATTAACAAGGCGATTAGGAAATTCGCCATAGTGATTTCCGTAACGAGAGGAGACTATTTCACAGTTCCTAGCCTTAATCGAATTGTGACATGAGGAGGTAAAAACGATATCTTTTTACCGACGAATTAACAAGGCGATTAGGAAATTCGCCATAGCGATTTCCGTAAGGATAGGAGACTGTTTCACAGTCCCTAGCCTTAATCGAATTGCGCTTGTACAAATGCAAGAGCACCTTTTCCATCACGAGTTAATTTGATGTATTGAGCGCCTTCTGTCTTGGCAAGTTTAATACCGAGTTTATCTGTTTCTGCTTTCATATCTTCAAAGTTTGAAGCAACTTGAGGGGCAAGGATAACCAAATCAAACTCTGGTAACATTTCACGGTGAGCACCATAACCACCTGCTGCTGCTCTCACAGGAACATTATATTCTGCAGCTGCTTTGTTCAAAGCATTTGCAAGGAGACCACTTGTACCTCCACCTGCACAGAGAACGAGGACATTTGTTTCTTCAGTGATGGTATTTTGTGCTGCATCGACACCCGCTTTTTCAAGAATAGCATCTGCTTTTGCAGTGTTGAAGTTTGCAGCAACTTTTTCTTTCAATTCATCATTAGATTTACCTGAACGCTCTTCTTCAAGAATTTGTTCATCATAGACCTTAAGGAATGGATAGTAAATGACTACGTCAACCACGATTAGAAGGGCAGCAAGAATGAATGATAGAACTTGGAAGTTCGTACCAAGAACTAGACCTAGTGGAGCTGGAGTTGTCCATGGTAGATTAGCAGTAAATGAGTTCATTCCAAGAGTTTCAATAAAGAATTTGAAGATCCAAACGTTTGCGATTGGAGCAAAGATAAATGGAATGAAGAAGATTGGGTTCAATACAAGTGGTGCACCAAACAAGATTGGTTCATTTACACCGAAGAAGGTAGGAACTACTGAAGCACGTCCGATTGCACGGTTACGTTTTGATTTTGTTAACCACATAAACATGAATGGAACAACCAGTGTCGCACCAGTACCACCCATGGTAACGATAAACATTTGTGTACCAGAAGTAAGAATC
>NZ_KQ970303.1 GCF_001579035.1 Streptococcus mitis
AATAGTAAGAACGAGCTCTGGGGCAAGGTTCATTAGTTTCACCTCCTCTCACGAACCGTAAGGAACGTAATCGGTAACCGATGACAAAAATAGTATATCACATTAAATTTGGTAAATTCCCAAACTAAGTTCCACTGCTAATCCAAGTGGAAGTTAGTCTGATAAAAATCGTAAAAACCAGTAGAAATCCGTGTCAGGGTAAGTTCCACTGGTTTTACTCATGCTTGATTTCATCGCTTTTGTAGCCGAAAGGAATCGAAAAAAAGAGCGCACAAAATCCCCTCATCTGAAAGCGTTTCAGATTAAGTTCCGCTATGATGGAAGTTAGTGTGAGACGTTGGAATGGGGTTTTAGGTTAGTTTTTAGAACTTATGTTGGAGTAATGTAGACGACTGACAGACGTCTTCTGCAGGTATTTTAGAAATGCCGAGAAGCTTAGGAATTTCTTCTCCATAGGTAAATGCAAAGAGTTCATAGGCTGACTTTCCATTTAAAGCAGCACGTTTGACGCTGTTGACATGCGAACAAACGAGATTGATATCCTCTTGAGTTAAATTGTCAAAAGAAGTTCCCTTAGGTAGAATGTCGCGAATTAGCGTGTGATTTTTCTCAATTCTGCTTTTCTGGTCAGAGCGATTAGGGTCACAAAAGAAGAGTTTACTCTCTCCTCGCACATCCATTTCGATGTCATCAACCCTTGCAAACTCTCCACCATTATCGGTAAGAATGACAGGAAAGAGTTGACAGAAATCTTTATCAGCTTGGTGAAGAGTGTTCTTGATGTCATAGAGATGTTTGGTAACCTCAAGGGCAGTTTTATTATCCAGAAGTCTAGCGAAGATAAAGTTACAGAAAGATAGATTGAAGGTGAGTAGGACTTTACCTCCCATTCTCCCCATAACTGTGTCCATTTCCAGCCAAGAGTCTAGTTGATTCAGTGCTAAATAGTTTTGGAAATCCTCATAGGAACGGCCTTTTTTAGCTTCTTTAGGGATGGAAGGTAGCTTACTTTTCCGTCTTTCTTTGAATTTAACGGCTCTGGCTAGGTCAATAGGAGCGATAGATAGGTATCCTTTTCGGATGTGTCGATAGACGGTTGAGGAGCTGACATCAAGGTTA
>NZ_KQ970304.1 GCF_001579035.1 Streptococcus mitis
TGGGATTTGATAGGAGGTAAGAAATATGATTGGAGTAACCTATCAGGAAATTCATCTCTTTGTTGAGTTTTTGAAAAAGCAGTATGGGCAAGGTCGTCCAGACTATATTGAAGCCCTGAACGACTTAGACGGTCTGGTGAAAGTCTCCTATAGAGAAGCTATTGAAAGATTTTTAGAAGATGAAGTACGATAAACAGGCTGAGCTTGACGGACTGAAACGTACAATTGAGCAAAATGAAGAGAAGATAATCGAGTATTCGAAGCCGTGCGATGCACGCAAGAGACGGATTAGAGCGCTGGAGCGCGATTTGTTGAAGAAAAAGAATAAAGAATTGAGGAAGAAAATAAAGGAGTTGGAAGATGAAACTTAAGGAATTGATTGAGAAATTCGAAGAACGAAAAACAATAATTGGCAATTATCAAGGTTATGCAGTTTGGTGGGAAGATGTTAAAGAAATCTTTGAACAACTAGACGAACCGCAACCGGTCAAAATTCCGCAGTGTGTGGCGGATTGGATTGAGGAATGTAAGAAAAAAGGAGATTTATCTTTAGGCGGTGCTATTCAACTTCCATGTCCTGAAATTTATGAATGGTTAATGGATTGGGAGAACCAGGAACTCTTTGCTCAAGCTTGGATTTTTGGCTACGAGGTTGAGGAAGAGAAGCAGTATGCAGTGAAGATAAAGGCGTCTGGTCAGTATTTAGCTAAAACAAAACTAAAAGAAATTTCGTTTATGTACAACGGCGCTTGCTCACATTTTACTCGCAAACAACTAGAAGAAGCTGGCTTCGGCTGGGTGTTTGATTGCCTAGGGATTGAGATTGAAGAGGTGGAGTGATGATACAAACGCTTGAAGAAGGAATGAAGAATCAAAGTAAACGCATAAAAATCCCAATGGAAATCAGACCGTTTGATGTGGGTTATCGAATAGTAAATAAACACGGTCAAGCGCTTGCCTTAAAAAACGGAGCAAGTATATTCGCTTTACCTTCGCTGGCCGAAAAAGCGATAAAGAAAGAGTTTGGAAAAAATGATCCAGACTTTGACATTGGAAAACATTTTGTTGAAGAGGTCGCTATTGTCAATTTAAGTAAATTTCATAGTTATTTTGAGGAGG
>NZ_KQ970305.1 GCF_001579035.1 Streptococcus mitis
AACAAATGCAAAGTAATGTAGTCTATTTCCTGAACTGGAAATTCCTGATTTGTTACTTGACTTACTTTAGAAAGAATTCTTTGGGCAACCTTTCTCTCTATTGCATCATCAGTCATCTGACAGTCTATATTTTTTATTTCAAATCCGGATTTTAAACGAATCATAGACAATGCTATGTGAACTACTAAGTTCTGTAGTACAAAATCAGATAGTTTTAGGTTGGCCTCTTGGCATTCATCCAAAACAATTCTAGCAAATTCTTCTAATGGAACAGTTTGATCAAAAAAGTTAAATTTCACATAACAATGTAATGTTTTTAAAAATTGATTCTCTAGGAAATAATGCATGATAAAACGTCGTTTATCACGTTCCTCACCTGAGACATAGACTCCTTTATTCGCCCTACTCTCAATAGACAAATTATACTCTGATAACATCACTCGTATCTTTTTGAAATCATGAGATAATGTTGAACGACTAACGTAAAGTTCATCAGCTAAATCATCAAAAAGAACTGGAACTTGCTCAAATAATAATTTATTTAAGATAAATACTAAACGATCATCACCTTTTGAAACCGCAGTTTTCGTATAGTCTTCTTCCAGTTCATAAGTTTGTCTAAACTCCTGGTAAGCACCTTGATTCTCAAAAAACATTTGATACCCTTGACCTTGTTTTGAAATCAACTGGACGCCTTGAATTATCATTGTCTTCTCAATTAATTTCAGTGCATTACGGACAGTTCTATCTGAACAGGATAAATATTCTGCCAGTTCTTTGCTTGTAACAAAACGTTCCTTATTTTTTATTAAAAATTGAAGGATATCTTTCTCTTTAATGTTTAACACATTTATTCCCTCCTAAAACGTATGTTTTCATATATTGAAGCATTTTATACACTTAAATCAGTTTATATCAAACTCAAAACAATTTAGCTTAACTTAAATATTCAATGGCATTTTATATGTTTATTAAATATTCTCAAGAATCAAATTGGCCATTTTTTCAATACCCATTGGAATAGGAATATATGCTTGAGGAGGTATTTGTACAACTGGTT
>NZ_KQ970306.1 GCF_001579035.1 Streptococcus mitis
TTCCGTATCTAAGAGCACGTCCTTAAGTGACTCAGCATCTAAGAGTACGTCCTTAAGCGAAAGTACATCAGAATCTGAGAGTAAATCAAAATTATTTAGTGAAAATCCATCATTAAGTAAATCTGATTCTGAAAGTAAAAGTACATCAGAATCTGAGTCAGCATCTAAGAGTACATCATTAAGTGATTCAGCATCTAAGAGCACATCCTTAAGTGATTCAGCATCTAAGAGCACGTCCTTAAGTGATTCCGTATCTAAGAGCACGTCATTGAGCGACTCAGCTTCTAAGAGCACGTCCTTAAGTGACTCAGCATCTAAGAGCACGTCATTGAGCGACTCAGCATCTAAGAGCACGTCCTTAAGCGACTCAGCCTCTAAGAGCACGTCCTTAAGTGATTCAGCCTCTAAGAGCACGTCCTTATCTGACTCAGCATCTAAGAGCACGTCATTGAGCGACTCAGTTTCTAAGAGCACGTCCTTAAGTGAAAGTACATCAGAATCTGAGAGTAAATCAAAATTATTTAGTGAAAATCCATCATTAAGTAAATCTGATTCTGAAAGTAAAAGTACATCAGAATCTGAGTCAGCTTCTAAGAGCACGTCATTGAGCGACTCAGCCTCTAAGAGCACGTCCTTAAGCGACTCAGCCTCTAAGAGCACGTCCTTAAGCGACTCAGCCTCTAAGAGCACGTCCTTAAGTGATTCCGTATCTAAGAGTACATCCTTAAGCGACTCAGCTTCTAAGAGCACGTCCTTAAGTGATTCCGTATCTAAGAGTACATCCTTAAGTGATTCCGTATCTAAGAGCACGTCATTGAGCGACTCAGCTTCTAAGAGCACGTCATTGAGCGATTCAGTTTCTAAGAGCACGTCCTTAAGCGACTCAGCATCTAAGAGCACGTCCTTAAGTGATTCCGTATCTAAGAGC
>NZ_KQ970307.1 GCF_001579035.1 Streptococcus mitis
AGAAAGCAAGCATGTGGACCTTCTGGTTCATGTTATCGATGCCAGCAATCCTTACCACGAAGAGCATGAAAAAACAGTCTTGTCTATCATGAAAGACTTGGATATGGAGGATATTCCTCGCCTGACCCTTTATAATAAAGCGGATTTGGTGGAAGATTTTACGCCTACCCAAACGCCCTACGCCCTCATTTCTGCCAAGTCTGAGGATAGTCGTGAGAACTTACAGGCTTTGTTTTTAGAGAAAATCAAGGATATTTTTGAATCCTTTACCCTGCGCGTGCCTGTCTCAAAGTCCTACAAGATTCATGATTTAGAGAGTGTTGCAATTCTGGAAGAACGCGATTATCAGGATGACGGTGAAGTGATTACAGGCTACATTTCCGAGAAAAATAAATGGAGGTTAGAGGAATTTTATGACTGATATTAAAACGTTGGCTCTAAAATATGGGGGTTATACAAGTCTAGACAAGGTCTATCTGGATCAACTTCTAGCTGGTAAGACAGAGCAGGAGCAGTTGTCACTGATCACTCCTCCGCCTAGTGTGGTCAATGCTTACTTTGCAGAACTCTACCAGAAAAAGAGTCCTGAAGCAGCGACGGATTATTTTTTAGAACTTAGTCAGGAACTGAACCTCTACAATGCTGAACCTAGTTTCACTCTAGAAAATAAGCCTTTTATTCGACTTAATCTGTCTGGTAAATCCTTTGGTTTTTGTTATGAGAGTGAGGGGCTGGGTCGAATTTTCTCTGAAAATGAGGATAAGATCTCGGATGACTTGCTCTTTGAAATTGCGCAAATTTTTCCCCCATCAAC
>NZ_KQ970308.1 GCF_001579035.1 Streptococcus mitis
TTTACTTTCAAACCTAGCCGTTTCTCAATAAAACGACTGACTGAATACATCACACGCTTAGCGGCTGCCTCGCTTCCGACCGTAATCACACAATCATCTGCGTAGCGCACAAATCGAAGTCCCCTCTTTTCTAATTCCTTGTCCAATTCATTAAGCATAATATTGGATAAGAGAGGAGATAAATTTCCTCCCTGTGGTGTACCAACTAGCGTTTTATGACGCTGACCATTAATGATAACACCTGAATGAAGATACTTACGAATCAAGGATTCCGTATCTCCGTCTTCGATAATATTATGTACTAAGGACATCAATCTATCTTGAGGAACTGTATCGAAAAATTTCTCTAGGTCTATATCCACTATCCACTCATAGCCGTCATTTAAGTACTCTAAGAGCTTCATGATGGCTTTTTCACATGACCTATTTGGTCTGAATCCATAGCTCGTATCTGAGAAATGAGGTTCACAAATAGGGCTAATGACTTGAACAATGGCCTGTTGAATCATTCTATCCATAACTGTTGGAATTCCTAGTTGACGGATGCCTCCGTTTGGTTTGGGAATCTCAACTCTGAGAACTGGTTGAGGCTTATATTTTCTCTGTTTTATCAGTTCCTTAGTCAAGCGCCAGTTTTGTCTGAGATAATTATCCATCTCTTCGATAGTCATTCCATCAATCCCAGCTGAGCCTTTATTGGATTTTACTTGATTGTAGGCTTCCAGCATATTTTCGCGTGATAATATCTTATCTAGCAATTTTGACATGTGCGTATTCCTTTCTTGTTTTGGTG
>NZ_KQ970309.1 GCF_001579035.1 Streptococcus mitis
TGAGTTTTGAGGATATGATAGATGTGTTGTCCCTTTTTAACACCATCAGAAATGACTTTGTCCATGTCCCAGAAGGTCTTGGAATTGAGAGGAGTTCCTTCACGAGATTCGACAAGAGTTTGTTCGTACTGCTTTTGAGCTTGTTTAGCGAGGTATAAAATCTTCTTATAGCCACAATTCTGTCTTCTTTTAAGGCATCCGTTACAGACAAAGGGAGCTTTGTCGAGCAGAGGGCAAGGGAGGTTATCACAAGTAGACTCTCGGACTTGTCTGTTTCGTTTGACTTCTTTAGAAACAGTAGTAGGGTCTTTTAGAATGGATTGTCCGATAGCTTTGAAGGTTTCACCGCGCTCTAAGCCTAATTGGATGTCATTACGGTCTGAAAGGGTAAGGTGTTTATGTTTTGTCATAGTGAATCTCATTTCTAACTCAAACGTCTCACACTTAATTCCACCATAAAAATCCGTTTTAGACTAACTTCCACTTCGGTTAGGTAAGTGGAAGTTACTTTGAGAAGTTAGCTCACATTAAATTTAGATCATCAACATTGCTTAATGCTTGAACTATTGTAGATTATATGCTAGAATGTTGTTAGTGTATAAGGTTCATTAGAACACCAAAGCCCCTAACTATGTCGGTAGTTAAGGGTCTTTTTTGACGTATCTTAGCGATTTAACGGGTGTTTATAGGCTAGTCAGTCGGTCTACTTCTTACCATCTAGCCATTTGCAGA
>NZ_KQ970310.1 GCF_001579035.1 Streptococcus mitis
AAGAAAGGGAACCGTTAAAAAACAAACGGCAGGCATAAGCTGCATCTGAGAAACAAACTTTATATCTTTGTTTTTTGTGACTATTATCGATGGCAACTTGCGAGATTACCCAACGACAAAAGTTAAAATTTGTAAAGTGAGCAAAGATTTCTTGGAGAATCCCTTCCTTCTTTTTTGCATGAAAATTAACCAAGCCAACACTGTATTTCAGGTCACGAAAACTAGTCTCTATGCCCCATCTGCTGGCGTAGAGATTTTTTAATTCTTGGACTGAATAGTCTGTATTGGTCACCAGAGTTTCGTATTTTCCTTCTTTCACTTCTAAACGCACCATACGGAAAGGAAGTTCATAGACTGCTACAGGGTCCTGTTTTTGACTTGTTTCTGGAAGAAAATCAAAAGTAGAATTGTGTGGAATAAAATGATAGTCATTGGGGAAATCATGATAACGTTTTTTGAGTTGATTGGTTTGCTTTCGTGATAATGTTAGAGAAAATGTTTGATCAAAACACTCCGTATTTGGCAAGTTGAAGGAGGAATACATGGATTGTTTCCCATCTCGAATGCGGATGATATAAAGCCAACCTTTTTCTTGAAAATGAGCTATAAGATTGTAACTTTCATAGCCTCTATCCATAATAACAAGAGCTTTCTCGAAAGGGAGAAGCCTCCATCATCTGAATCAGAGCTAAGCGCTC
>NZ_KQ970311.1 GCF_001579035.1 Streptococcus mitis
CATAATTCTTACTACTAATTATAACATTTTTTATATCAGTTCACTAACATTACAAAAAAGAAATCCTGAAAAGTTGAAACTTTTCAGGATTTACTTAGATATATTTTTCAACAAAATGAATCAAACAGATACATTATGCCTCGTCTTCATTTTCATCGTGACGGCGTTTAGCTAGTAAACCTATTCCAGTTACACCAGCCAAAGCAGCAAGAACGATAGATGATACTGAAGCTTCTGTACCAGTATTCGGTAATTTATTACTTGAATTTCCTGTTACTTCTGATGTTGATTCAGAATGCAATCTATCTGCTGATATTGATTCAGAGACTGATATACTTGCTAATGCTGATATTGATTCAGAGGCGGATGTACTTTCACTTGCTGAGTCACTTAAGGACGTGCTCTTAGAAGCTGAATCGCTTAAGGACGTACTCTTAGATGCTGAATCACTTAAGGATGTGCTCTTAGATGCTGAATCACTTAATGATGTACTCTTAGATGCTGACTCAGATTCTGATGTACTTTTACTTTCAGAATCAGATTTACTTAATGATGGTATTTTCACTAAATTAATTTTGTATTTACTCTCAGATTCTGATGTTACTTTCACTTAAGGACGTGCTCTTAGATACGGAATCACTTAAGGACGTGCT
>NZ_KQ970312.1 GCF_001579035.1 Streptococcus mitis
GAAATGTTTTGAGTAATGATATGACTTGATTTAAGCACAAAGTTCAAGATACCTGATAGCGGATCATAGATCCATTTCCATACAACTGTTACGGCAACACTACCTGTAACAACTGGAAGGAAGAATACAAAGCGATAGAATGATCTAGCGATAGCATTTTGGTGATAGGTTTGCGATGCTACAAAGAGTGAGAATAGAACAACAACTGGTACAGACCCAATAACCAAAATAACTGTGTTAATCAGAGATTTTGTAAAGACAGGATCTTTAAACATACGGATATAGTTATCTAAGCCCACAAATTCAAAGCTAGTCATAGAATAGTTAAAGAAACTTGTGATGAAGCCCATAATCATTGGAGCCAACACAAAGATGATAAAGAAGAACAACACTGGTGCTAGGAAAGCATAGGAAATCACTGTTTCCCGCATACGGATTTTATTGACTTTCACAGTAGGCACCTCTCTTTCAAATAGAATAATTTTTTGACTTTCTTGAACTGTTTTAAAATCAAAATGAAATTTTTTATGATTCGCTTATGTAAGAACTTCATTTTAATTTCGTGACAATTTCTTACATTTTAAACAAAAAGCCCCCCTTTCCTTTAC
>NZ_KQ970313.1 GCF_001579035.1 Streptococcus mitis
TATCCAGAAGTGACTGATTATCATCTCTGGATCTATCCAAATAATCCAAGAAATAATTCAAATGTATCATAAAGCGATCATAGAAATGGTTATTCTTTTTAGTTCGTTGAATAGCGTAATCTTTTAAAACTTCCTCAACATTCCTGAGAATTTCTTTCCTCTTATCAATCGACTTAACTACTTCTACTTCATTCTCGCCTTCGGCATTGATGAAATGATAAGCAATCCGAATAATTTCGTCTTCAGGAAAATGATCGGTCAGTTTTTGACGATAAATTCCAAATGCTTCATTTGCGATTTGAAAAGCGACAGGATACTTAGCGGAAATATCTGGCAGATTACTATCCTTGTACCTTCCTTGTGCTAGAGCTTGGTAAGAACAGTAAATATGATCTGTCAAGGTTACGTAGAGATACTCTTGAATCGGATAATGATATTTCTTTGAGAGCTTATCAATAATCTCATAGGTCACTGTGATAAAATCAAGCGGAACATCTTTGAGGAGAGCCATAAAGTTTTCCCTAGACTCTTCGGTCTTCATCCGAAAGATTTTCTCAACCTGATGTTCAGCAATCAAAT
>NZ_KQ970314.1 GCF_001579035.1 Streptococcus mitis
CTGTCGTCATGGGTACAATGATAAAATAGAGCAAAATAAAGGTCAAAATATCAAAGGCAGAAGAGATAGGCCCCATCCAAACCATGAAACGTGTGATAGACTTGGCTTCCCAGGTATGCGGATTTCTCAAAAAATCTTTATCAACCTTGTCAAAAGGCAAGGCAATACAAGACAAATCATAGACTAGATTTAGGATAATCAAATGGACTGGTGCCATTGGTAAAAATGGCAAAAAGATTCCAGAGACCAATAGGGATAAGATATTTCCAAAATTAGAACTCACTGTCATTTTGATATATTTAGTCATATTGGCATAGACCTTACGACCTTCAACAAGTCCTTTTTCCAGCACCATGAGATCCTTATCAAGTAGGATAACATCAGCTGTTTCTTTGGCAATATCTACTGCTGTATCAACAGAAATCCCCACATCTGCAACTTTCATAGAAGGAGCGTCATTGATTCCATCCCCCATATAGCCTACAGCATGACCATTAGCCTTAAATTGCAAAATAATCCTTGCTTTTTGGTCAGGAGAAAGTTTGGCAAAGACTGTTACCTCCTCCACGGCT
>NZ_KQ970315.1 GCF_001579035.1 Streptococcus mitis
GGGGTTGTCATTCATGCATGATGATTTGGTAGAACGTTTAGATGGTTTTGATGTTATCGTTAGAAAGGCAGAAAAGACAGGAAAAGTTGGACTCATTTCTGGTGGAGGCTCAGGACATGAACCAAGTCATGCTGGATTTGTAGGAGATGGAATGTTGTCTGCTGCCATTTGTGGAGCAGTCTTTACCTCACCAACTCCGGACCAAATTTTAGAAGCCATTAAGGCAGCTGATGAAGGTGCTGGAGTTTTCATGGTTATCAAGAACTATTCTGGTGACATTATGAACTTTGAAATTGCACAAGAACTTGCTGAAATGGAAGGTATTGACGTAGCAAGCGTTGTCGTTGATGATGATATCGCTGTTGAAAATAGTCTCTATACCCAAGGTCGTCGAGGTGTCGCAGGTACTATATTAGTCCATAAAATTTTGGGAGATGCGGCTCGTTCTGGTAAATCATTAGCTGAAATGAAGGACTTGGCCGATAAACTTGTGTTAGAAATT
>NZ_KQ970316.1 GCF_001579035.1 Streptococcus mitis
AAGAAAAGGCTGTAAGTCAAAAAACGCGCTGTCAAATCGATAAATTCTGGGTCGTTACCATAAAGACTGGCCACATTTCCCCTAAAAATGTAAAGGAAGGTTAAGGTGAAGGCCGCAAAAATGAGGGCAGTCCATCTTCCTAGACCAATATAGGTTTTAGCATCATCAAATCGCTTGGCTCCCACTTCATAGGAAACGACAATAGCCATAGCAGATGAAATACTCATAGGAAAGGCGTACATAAGACTTGAAAAGTTCATAGCTGACTGATGACTAGCGATAATCAAGGACGAAAACTTAGCCATAATCAAGCCAACCACAGAAAAAATAGCCACTTCCGCGAAGACAGTCCCCCAATAGGCAGACCTAAGCGAACTCCTTCCTTGATTTTATCCATATTAAGCGGAATTCGTTTCTCAAGGTGTAAGGCTTTGAGCTTCTCCTGTTTAAATAAAACCAGAATAGAAATC
>NZ_KQ970317.1 GCF_001579035.1 Streptococcus mitis
ATAACATCTTCGTTAGAAAATGCTACTGCAGATGGTCCAACAAATACTGATGCAAGTTCTTCAAGACCAGCTTTTTCAGCTGCACGACGTAAGATTGAGTTTTTAATGACTTTGTACTCAACTTCGCTTCCACGAAGCTCACGACGAAGAACTGTATCTTGCTCAACTGTCAAACCACGAGCGTCTACAACGACAATAGATGCAGCAGCTTTCATTTTTTCAGCTACTACGTCAACTAGTTCCGCTTTTTTAGCAATAATTGCTTCACTCATTAGTGTGTTCACCTCCGTAATTATTTTGCTTGGGGAATTTTTCAAAAAGAAAAACGCGCTCAAACCTAGACACGAAAGTACAATACGCTTCTTTTTACATGATACGTTTTGTCCTCGGTAGGATCCTTATGAGTCGAACTCCCCTACTGTCTTAGGCAGTTTTTTCAAACCGTATATAAGTATAG
>NZ_KQ970318.1 GCF_001579035.1 Streptococcus mitis
GATGGAGCAAACCTATCAAGCGGCACTTCGGACATTGGATAGAAAATAGGAACAAATTCGCTGAAGAAAGTCTATTTTCAATAGCTATATCTAAAATTGCATAAATGAATATTAAATTTTAGATATAAGATTAAAAAAGACAAACTATAAGAAAAGTCAATAGTTTTATCTAAAATATTTCTTGTTTCAAATTTGCTGATTTTAGAGCACGTCAAAAATCCTTTGAAAAAATCCATTTTTTCAAAGGTAATCCTGTGTCAAATTCAGAAGTTACATCACTTTTTGTTCGTCAAAGGGTAGCTCGTTTTTGAGAAGATAAAACAGCATTCTGATAAGTTTTTTTGCAAGGTGAATGGATGGCTACATTGTAATGTTTTCCTTGTTCTAACTTATACTCATCTGTTTTCAAAAAGCATTCTAGTCCATCGCCGATTAACGATGGACTTTATCATTT
>NZ_KQ970319.1 GCF_001579035.1 Streptococcus mitis
CATTTTTTTCATTGTTCTTCCCTTTCTACATTAAGAAATCGCAACTTTAAAGACAACTTTTTTCACAGGTTCATCATTTATACGAACCTTGGGTTGATGTAAATCTTCTGGAAAAGTGATGAGGCATTCGCCAGCTCTCAAATGAACCAACTGTTCCACTTTCCCTGTGTATAATTCAATATCCTTCTCTTCATCATACTCTTGGGTAACGCTTACATTTTCTGGCGACGTAACAGCCATGGCTTCTTCGTTTTCCAAAACTAAATGAATATCCAAATATTTTTGGTGGGTTTCAAAGAAGGTCCCTGCTTGACCATCTGCTAGATAAGTAAAGCAATTCCCAAACAATCGATCTCCATCGATAGCAATCGAACCTTCTGTTAAATTTTCTAGTCCTTGTTTTTTCTAGAAAATCTATCAATGTTGCAAAATGTGGATTTACTCCCACATAA
>NZ_KQ970320.1 GCF_001579035.1 Streptococcus mitis
CTAGACCTTCCCAGACTTTGACAGCAGCAGAAGTGACTGCCATTCATGACCAGACCATTGCTGTTTTGGGACAGGCTGTTGAAAAAGGTGGCTCAACCATTCGGACTTATACCAATGCCTTTGGGGAAGATGGAACTATGCAGGATTTTCATCAGGTCTATGACAAGGCTGGTCAAGAATGTTCACGTTGTGCCACCATCATTGAGAAAATCCAACTAGGCGGACGAGGCACCCACTTTTGTCCAAACTGTCAAAGGAGGGACTGATGGGAAAAATCATTGGAATCACAGGAGGAATTGCCTCTGGTAAGTCAACCGTGACAAATTTTCTAAGAAAGCAAGGCTTTCAAGTGGTGGATGCCGACGCGGTTGTCCACCAACTACAGAGACTTGGTGGTCGTCTGTTTGAGGCTCTAGTCCAGCACTTTGGTCAAGAAATAATTCTAAAAAAC
>NZ_KQ970321.1 GCF_001579035.1 Streptococcus mitis
ACTTCCTACACCTAGATTTTCCACAAAGATGGGCATAAAAGGCACAACCAAAGAAATACTGGCTCCAGTCAGAAAATTACCAAACCAGGCAATGCGCAGATTATCCTTCCAGTTAATCTCTGTCATCTTTCTTACCTCCCTCAAGCAGGGAGAACACCTGAGTAAGAAGCTGGTCCTGATTTCCATTGTTGTTTAAAACATGGCTGGCCAAATCTTTCTTTTTCTCTAAAGGCCACTGAGCTGCCAGACGCGACTCAGATTCATCTTTGGACAAGTGGTCCCTTTTCATTAGACGTTCTACTTGGACATCTCGGTCTACATAGACCAACCAAGTCTCATCAAACCAAGAGACGTAGTCCTGCTCAAAAAGTAGGGGAATATCCATGAAGAAAATCTCTTCTGTCTGAGCCAATTGGTCTCTTAATGTAGCTAGTTCCTCACGGAT
>NZ_KQ970322.1 GCF_001579035.1 Streptococcus mitis
CTATGGTATTCGACTCCCTAACAGATTTTGGAGCTTATTCTTACTGGATTGGTTTGATTATTAGTCTAATCGTGAGTGGGACGCTCTATCGTTGGCGTTTAACTGTGATTATGAAGAGATTTGAATCCAGAAAAGCTTGATTTTTAAAATTCCTACAAGCAAAAATATCCTTCCTTATCTACATTATTTTAATTAGTAGTAGGTAGACGAGAACTTCAAAAATATAGAAACAATTGATATTCCACGCTACTTTACTGGTATCAGATATAAAGAAAAAGAAGTTGCTTATTTTTAGCAGCTTCTTTTTTGATAAATATTTTACATAAGTTATATTACGTAAAATTATAAACTATCCAAGGCATTCTTTTGTTCATCGTTGACGATATGGGTATAGAGGTCAGTGACTTGTGTACTGGCATGTCCTAGCTGAT
>NZ_KQ970323.1 GCF_001579035.1 Streptococcus mitis
CCTGAGGGACATCTTATATTGGTGAGCCTTCATCTAGTCAATACGTGATAGACTCCAGTTCTATCAGACCACTCGTTTTACAGACACAAGTGAAGTAGGATTACTTCAATTAGTTGTTCACCCCTTCGCTCCACTTCCATTACAGAAGTTTCCTCACTACTATGGGTTCGGCTGACTTCTCATGATTCGTTGTTACTACGCTTTCAGCGCTCATGAGACCTCACGGGATAAGTCGTACATCTTTCCTCGTTTATACAAGATATGAGGACGTTAAAAGGTTACAGTGAAAATAGGAAATCTGACGCAGAGTCTTTAGGCTCTAGGAAGATTTATCTTTTTCACACAAACCTTAGTCCGAATTCAATTACTCTCGTGATTTACGCATATAGGTTACGACTACCTTTTTGGACTTTAGAGTTTGA
>NZ_KQ970324.1 GCF_001579035.1 Streptococcus mitis
AGTCATCTCCTTTCTCACTATGAAGGTCTACCTGATATGATTATTGATAGACAGGGGAATAGCCTCAACATTGAATTCGATAGTTCTCGCTACCAGTCAGCTGATATTATCAAGCAAACCCTGTCTGATTTTGAGATCCGCGATTTGAAGATGGTGGATACGGATATTGAGGATATTATCCGTCGTTTCTATCGAAAGGAGCTCTAAGATGGTCAAATTGTGGAGACGTTATAAACCCTTTATCAATGCAGGGGTTCAGGAGTTGATTACCTATCGAGTCAACTTTATTCTTTATCGGATTGGGGATGTCATGGGGGCTTTTGTGGCCTTTTATCTCTGGAAGGCTGTCTTTGATTCTTCGCAAGAGTCTTTGATTCAGGGCTTCAGTATGGCGGATATCACCCTCTACATCATCATGAG
>NZ_KQ970325.1 GCF_001579035.1 Streptococcus mitis
CCATCCTATCAGCCCCTCCGTGGTTTCGATGCCGACGCTCTGCTCTTGATTCTTCTTGATCATAAATATCTTCTTGCCACGGTTCTTTTTCCATACCCTACTCCTTGTTTTTTTTTACTTTTCTTATTACAATATAAATATGAACATGAAAATCACACTTATACCTGAACGATGTATCGCCTGTGGACTTTGCCAAACTTATTCTGATTTATTTGATTACCACGATAATGGAATCGTGCGTTTTTACGATGATCCTGACCAACTGGAAAAAGAAATTTCTCCTAGTCAGGATGTCTTAGAGGCTGTTAAAAATTGCCCAACTCGCGCCCTGATCAGAAACCAGAAAGCCTAAATCAATGGCGATAATCCACTCTCTCTAGTTTAGCACATTTCCATGTAAAATTATAGTCTTTTCA
>NZ_KQ970326.1 GCF_001579035.1 Streptococcus mitis
GACAAGAGCTAGAAAACTTGGTATCATATAAAAGTTGGGAAAAGCAGAAGTGAGAGCTTCTCGCCTTGTGACATTAAGTTGCCTGGCCCTACGGATGAAAAGTTTCTAAGAAACGCTATCATAACGTGCGGGCTTGTATATTTACGAGTCCGCTATTGTTTTTCTCTAATAAAACAAAAGAGGTGAAAACCATAGCAAAGCAAGACTTATTCATCAATGATGAGATTCGTGTACGTGAAGTTCGCTTGATTGGTCTTGAAGGAGAACAGCTAGGCATCAAGCCACTCAGTGAAGCGCAAGCTTTGGCTGATAACGCTAATGTTGACCTAGTATTGATTCAACCTTAAGCCAAACCGCCTGTTGCAAAAATTATGGACTACGGTAAGTTCAAATTTGAGTACCAGAAGAAG
>NZ_KQ970327.1 GCF_001579035.1 Streptococcus mitis
AATACAAACATTTTATTCTTCAAACTTTTCCTCAACATTAAAAATCACTTCACAATCGCAACCAGCACCATTTTCTCGCAAAAATTCTATAACCTTTTCAATATCCGCATTTTTATCTTTCAAAAACTCATTTGTTAAAGAAAAATCGTGATTACACTCTACCGTTTCTGATTTATCATTTAGATAATCAAATAATTCATAAAATAATTTCTTTTCCATCGGTAAGTTCTCTTCAAATTCTTCCATTTGTTTGACTTGATATTCTTGTAACAATTTTCTCTTCTTAAATTTGTTCATGAGCTTTTCTCCTTTATTAAATTGTTGTTTCAAATAGTTTATTTTTTTACGTTATACACCATATCTCCGCTATTCCAAACATACATAATTGCCGACACTGGTCTTTTTCCGTC
>NZ_KQ970328.1 GCF_001579035.1 Streptococcus mitis
CAATTGCTGAAGCAGATGAGCTTATGGGTCGTTACCGCATCAGTGGTGTTCCAGTTGTTGAAACACTTGAAAATCGTAAATTGGTTGGTATTTTGACAAACCGAGATCTTCGTTTTATTTCAGACTATAACCAACCAATCTCAAATCATATGACCAGTGAAAATCTTGTGACTGCTCCTGTAGGTACAGATCTTTCAACAGCTGAGAGTATTCTTCAAGAGCACCGTATTGAAAAGCTTCCTTTGGTCGATGAAGAAGGCCGTCTTTCTGGTTTGATTACTATCAAAGATATTGAAAAAGTTATTGAGTTTCCAAATGCGGCGAAAGATGAGTTTGGTCGTCTTCTAGTTGCAGGTGCAGTAGGTGTTACTTCAGATACCTTTGAACGTGCAGAGGCGCTTTTTGAGG
>NZ_KQ970329.1 GCF_001579035.1 Streptococcus mitis
AGAAGAATATATCCATCTAATCAAGGAAGTGGCGCAACTCTATCAACCAGACTATATTGATTTTGAGTACTATAGCTACAAGGATGTTTTTGAAGAAATGCTGGACTTCCCAAATCTCGTTTTGAGTTACCACAATTTCCAAGGAACACCTGAAAATATGATGGAAATCTTGTCAGAGTTGACGAGCTTAAATCCAAAACTTGTTAAGGTTGCGGTGATGGCCCATACGGAGCAAGATGTCTTAGACTTGATGAACTATACACGAGGCTTTAAAACCCTTAATCCTGAACAGGAATATGTGACCATTTCTATGGGCAAGGTGGGCAAGGTCTCTCGTATCACTGCGGATGTGACGGGTTCGAGTTGGTCTTTTGCCAGTCTGGATGAGGCTAGTGCCCCAGGT
>NZ_KQ970330.1 GCF_001579035.1 Streptococcus mitis
ACTTGTGTCAAAATTCGTCACATCTAAGTTAGTTATGTTAGACATACCATGGAACATATCACCCATATTCGTTACTTTACTTGTGTCAAAATGCGTCACATCTAAGTTAGTTATGTTAGACATACCATGGAACATACCAGTCATATCCGTTACTTTACTTGTGTCAAAATGCGTCACATCTAAGTTAGTTATGTTAGACATATTACCGAACATATAAGCCATATTCGTTACTTTACTTGTGTCAAAATTCGTCACATCTAAGTTAGTTATGTTAGACATAGCAAAGAACATAGCATTCATACGCGTTACTTTACTTGTGTCAAAATGCGTCACATCTAAGTTAGTTATGTTAGACATACCATGGAACATAAAATCCATACTCGTTACCTT
>NZ_KQ970331.1 GCF_001579035.1 Streptococcus mitis
AAGTAAATCATGTTTTCTCACGCTTTCTAAAATCACTTCTTCTATTGTATCATGAAACGGAGCCTGCGACAAGAAAGGGCAATTCCTCTTTTTTTAAGATTTTTTTAAAGAAATGCGGTATAATAAATTTTAATCAAAGGAGAGAATGTATGTCTAATTATCGTAGAACCTCAAAACCAAAAACAGAACACATCAAAAAAGGCTTTACGGTCTTTCAAAAAAACCGTTGCTACTATCGCTAGTATCCTTGGCTTGATTACCGCAAGTATCACAATCATGAACGCCTTGGACAATAATAAAAATACTAAAAAAGAACCTACGACAAGCCAGACGACAACCATTGTCAAAGAAATTCAAAAGGAAGTCCCTAAGGAAAACACCAGT
>NZ_KQ970332.1 GCF_001579035.1 Streptococcus mitis
GGGGTGCCTATCTATTTTTATCATTAAGGGCGCCGCTAATTAGCAGCACAGAGTATTTCTTGCTTATTTTTTTAGCGTTTCTCTATTCGATAGTATCGTTACCTATATACTCTGTGAAGAATAAAATAGTATCCATTTGTTTGGCTATAAACTCGATTCTGTTAATGAGTTTTCCAATTTTAATCAATAAATTTTTCCCAGGAAAGGTTTCTACTTATATCGTATTAATCAGTATTTTTATCCTGGAGTTCTTAATCTTTAATATAATTGGTAAAGATTTTGATACTAGATTAGCTAGCGAGTATAGGAAAATCAGTCAGTTTAAAAGTAAGATGTCTCAATCTCCTTGGATAAAATATTTAGAGATTTCTAGTTTTATAT
>NZ_KQ970333.1 GCF_001579035.1 Streptococcus mitis
TTTTCGCGTGATAATATTTTATCCAGCAACTTTGACATGTGCGTATTCCTTTCTTGTTTTGGTGCCTGAGGGACATCTTATATTGGTGAACCTTCATCTAGTCAGTACGTGACAGAGTCCAGTTCTATCAGACCGTTCGTTTTACAGACACAAGTGAAGTAGGATTACTTCGATTAGTTGTTCGCCCCTTCGCTCCACTTCCATTACAGAAGCTTCCTCACTACTATGGGCTCGGCTGACTTCTCATGATTCGTTATTACTACGCTTTTAGCGCTCATGAGACCTCACGGGATAAGCCGTACATCTTTCCTCGTTTACTCTCATAATTTACGCATATAGGTTACGGCTACCTTTTTTGGACTTTAGAGTTTCGC
>NZ_KQ970334.1 GCF_001579035.1 Streptococcus mitis
AGTAGGTGAAAGTCTGATTGGTCGTGTTGTGGATCCGCTTGGTCGTCCAGTTGACGGTCTGGGAGAAATCCACACTGATAAAACTCGTCCAGTAGAAGCGCCAGCTCCTGGTGTTATGCAACGTAAGTCAGTCTCAGAACCATTGCAAACTGGTTTGAAAGCTATTGACGCCCTTGTACCGATTGGCCGTGGTCAACGTGAGTTGATTATCGGTGACCGTCAGACAGGGAAAACAACCATTGCGATTGATACAATCTTGAACCAAAAAGATCAAGACATGATCTGTATCTACGTAGCGATTGGACAAAAAGAATCAACAGTTCGTACGCAAGTAGAAACACTTCGTCAGTACGGTGCCTTGGACTACACAAT
>NZ_KQ970335.1 GCF_001579035.1 Streptococcus mitis
AGAAATAGACTTGCCTAAAGGAGTCGCGTCGTATAAGGTGAGAATTAGTTCAGCTGACGATGAAGTATTGGGGATGAGTTATCAATCTAGGTTTTTACAGTATGCTTTACCAGTTACAGGACTTAATTTTAATATTACTCAAGATACTAAACAAATAGCGAAGTCATTATTGCAACAGGCTTATGACAAACTGTTGGAGCAACAAAATAGCGATGAGAATAGGAAAACCCCAGAAACTATTCGAAATTATCAAGAAAAATTAGAGAAAATAAGAAAGTTACTGCAGGCAGGAGATTTAAAAACTAGGACAGATTATCTTACAGCTTTAGAGGGTGCTATTGAGACAAGAGATGATTTGGAAACTCAAG
>NZ_KQ970336.1 GCF_001579035.1 Streptococcus mitis
CCTTACCGCTTGGCTATACCCCATTGATGAAATGGAGAGAGAGGGATTCGAACCCCCGAACCCGAAGGAGCGGATTTACAGTCCGCCGCGTTTAGCCTCTTCGCTATCTCTCCTACAATCAACATGGACTATTATATCATGAAAATTTCAAAAAAACAAGACTTATTTTGCTAAATTATAATTTTCAATCAACATTTCCACAGCTTTTTCCAATTTTTTATAAAAACTATCGACATTCCCATTCTTTATGATGGCAAATTGTCCATCTAATTCGGCAATTTCTCCGATAACTTTTTTACCGATAGTCAATGTATAACCTTCAAAACTATCTTTTCCTACATTAACTTT
>NZ_KQ970337.1 GCF_001579035.1 Streptococcus mitis
TGCCTTCAGGTTGGCACGAACTAAAAAGGAAAATCCATCTCAGTAAAGAAGCTAAAAAGTCCCGTGCCTCATCAGACACGGGATTTTGTTATTCTTCAAAGAAAAATGGTGGAGCGAATTTTTTCAATTCTTCAAAGCATTTTTGAGCAGCTTCTGCATCTTCGCAGATGACGAGACAGACATCATCGCCACAGAGAGTAGCGATAGCGTCAGGGAAGCTCAAAGCATCAATGATAGAACCAAAGGATTGAGCCAGTCCAGGAAGGGTTTTTAGTAGGACTTGGTGTTGAACTGGGTGCATCAAGAAAGGGCGTCTTCCATGTAGAGTTCGAGACGTTTTCCCATTT
>NZ_KQ970338.1 GCF_001579035.1 Streptococcus mitis
ATCAGGGGGATTTAGTTGCCATCGTTGGAAAAAGTGGCAGTGGCAAGTCGACCTTGTTAAATTTATTAGGTTTGATAGATGGGGAATATAGCGGACGGTATGAGATTTTTGGTCAGACAAATCTAGCGGTTAATTCTGCCAAGTCACAAACAATAATCCGTGAACATATCTCTTATCTGTTTCAAAATTTTGCCCTGATTGATGATGAAACGGTCGAGTACAATCTCATGCTGGCGCTGAAATATGTGAAATTGTCTAAGAAAGACAAGCTCAAAAAGGTGGAAGAGATTTTAGAGAGAGTAGGTTTGCCAGCTACTTTGCATCAAAAGGTCTCCGAGTT
>NZ_KQ970339.1 GCF_001579035.1 Streptococcus mitis
ATTCGAGGATGGATAAACTATTTCTCATTGGGAAATATGAAAAGTATAGTCGCCAGCATAGATGAGCGCTTGCGTACTCGCCTACGAGTGATTATCTGGAAGCAATGGAAGAAGAAATCGAGACGATTATGGGGATTGCTTAAGTTAGGAGTTCCTAAATGGATAGCAGATAAGGTATCTGGCTGGGGCGACCACTACCAATTAGTAGCTCAGAAGTCGGTACTTAAACGTGCTATATCAAAACCAGTCCTTGAAAAACGTGGACTGGTTTCGTGTTTGGATTATTACCTTGAACGACATGCGTTAAAAGTTAGTTGAACCGCCGTATGCCGAACGGCA
>NZ_KQ970340.1 GCF_001579035.1 Streptococcus mitis
CCCAACCCATCCTAAGAATGGAATGAGACTAACTCCACCAGAAACAATCATTAGTACAGACGGAGCTGCACCTACACGATTATCTCCTTTATAGTAAACAATAGCAATGATACCAAGAACAAGATTTGCAATCTTCAAGGCATTCAAGAGTAAGGCAACACCTGAAACAGCCCCTGCAGTAGCTCCTCCATTAAGAGTTGTAGCAGCTGTATTTACCGCTGTTCCCAACAAGACAAATGGGCCAATAAGAAGTAAAATTCCTCCCACAAGACCAACGATACCACTAATTAAAGCAAGTGTTTTTGATTTCATAATAAAATCTCCTTTTT
>NZ_KQ970341.1 GCF_001579035.1 Streptococcus mitis
TTCCATTTAGCGATAAACAAGCATATATATCTCCATGGTTATCCACAAGTTGTTTATAACTTCTGTGAATTACCCAATTTTTCGGAACTGTTCCTCTCTCAGTTGTCTATTATCTCTAAGGTTAATGAGATGTTCCCACTCTTATAAATCTGTGGAAAAGTCTGAAAATCACTCCATATTCAAGCAAACTGTAATTTTCAAGAAACAGGGTCAAACCTTACAAGAGCGCAAAAAACACCTCTCTGAATGTTCATTCCAGAGAGATGTCCCTTTTGTCTTAACTATTGTAAATCGACTGTCTAAAGTCATCTGAATCTTTGAGATA
>NZ_KQ970342.1 GCF_001579035.1 Streptococcus mitis
AATGAAGATGACATTGCCTCCACGACCTCCGTCACCACCCCAAGGACCACCATTGGGGACATATTTTTCACGGCGAAAGGCAACCATGCCATCACCACCATTACCAGCCTTGACCTTAATCTTGGCTGTATCTAAAAACATACTCATTATTTCTTCTCACTTTAAAAAAGGGCTGGGAAATCCCAGTCACTAAATTTTCTTGAATCTATTTTATAGATTACTGAGGGCACCAATTGCAGTTGCAAAAATTCCCAATAAACTTGCTACTAGCATGATAATCACGATAAACAAGGTTATTTTCTCAAACATAGTTTTTTTACGTA
>NZ_KQ970343.1 GCF_001579035.1 Streptococcus mitis
ACTCTTAGAAGCTGAATCGCTTAAGGACGTACTCTTAGAAGCTGAGTCGCTTAATGACGTGCTCTTAGATACGGAGTCACTCAATGACGTGCTCTTAGAGGCTGAGTCAGATAAGGACGTGCTCTTAGAGGCTGAGTCGCTTAATGCTCTGCTCTTATAGACTGACTCAGTTACTGATACTACTTGACTCCAAAATTCTGACTCTGATGCGGATGTTGATTCACTTTCACTTACTGATTCGCTCTTAGATAATGACTCAGATTCTTCTGTACTTTCACTTGCTGATGCGCTCTCAGATAATGACTCAGATTCAGATTCTGA
>NZ_KQ970344.1 GCF_001579035.1 Streptococcus mitis
GGGGCCATCACATTCAAATTGATGGTGATCAGCGTTACCGCTTAGGAAATGATACAGATTATCTTGAATTTGGTTATGACAGTAAGGCGCAGCAAGTTTACATTGATCGTAGCCATCTTGTTCAAAAAATTCTAGGTGAAGAAGAACAGGATACTAGTCGACGGTATGTAGATATTGAAGCTAAAGAATTGGAAGTTGTTCTAGATAAAAATTCCATCGAGATTTTTGTCAATCAAGGCGAAGCAAGCTTGACGGCAACCTATTACTTAACAGTGCCAGCTGGGCTATCACGAATCGATTAAAAATT
>NZ_KQ970345.1 GCF_001579035.1 Streptococcus mitis
ATAACCATGGAGATATATATGCTTGTTTATCGCTAAATGGAATTTATAGATTCTTCTTTTAAATTGATAGTCTATTCCATGTATTAAATTCAAGGGAGGAAGTACGATAATTTTTGTAAACAATACTGTTTCACTTGTTGATGAGGAGAAAATTTTAATTATTAGCTAGGAGGGGAGGAGCCTTGGTAGAGAATAGTGGAGTTAGTTAGAAAAGTTAAGACTTTTTACATTGTAATAAAAAACTTTTGAGGATACGGGCAAGGATGTTTAGTTATTAACAACTTTATCCACATCT
>NZ_KQ970346.1 GCF_001579035.1 Streptococcus mitis
AGTGGAATAGGTGCTGTAAATTCTTTAAATAGGGCATAGAACGCTTCAGGTTTTATCTGATAGCGCCTTTGAACAAAGGCTGAATTTGAAACTGTCAGTTTGGCATCTAGTAATTCTTTTGACAATGATTTCCCTCCCATTCCCAGAATTGTACGAATCATAGTTTCTAGTGATAAACTTCTTTTACGAGTAAAGGCCTGTTCATCTTGTTTGACGAACTCAACTTTTTGACCAAGGACAGTCTGAATACTCTTATTCAAGTGGGCTTTTATCTGTTTTATCATGGGAAAC
>NZ_KQ970347.1 GCF_001579035.1 Streptococcus mitis
TAAAGGATTTAGAGGTATTGAAAAAGTTTTCAAAGCTTATTCTTCGGAAGAAGGTTCCAAAGTTCAGGTATCTTTTAAGACAGGATATACTGGTGACATTAATGGTACTAAGGCGCAGTATAAAGTAGAAGTTTTTACTGATCAAGATGGTTTTACTAATCCTATTTATTCAACTAGTTTTTCTCCTCAAAATGGAAGAACCGGGGCGGATGGAACTGTTGTTGCAGCTAAAGACGGAACGACAAGGAATAAAACTATCAACATAGGAAATAGAAATAAGCA
>NZ_KQ970348.1 GCF_001579035.1 Streptococcus mitis
AAAAGGCTATAAATAGCTATACTCAGACCATAAAAAATCTTGGTTGAGCGAGCATAGAGGGCTAGAGCCAGCAGGAGTAGCCCCAAAGGAAGGGGATTGAAAAAGGCGATAAAGGCAAGGTAATTTCCCTGCAACTTGCCCACTTGAATATCTAAATTAAAGTCAACGGCATAGGCTAATAAGGTTTTGAGCCAATAGAGGATTAAAAGGGTTAGGACAAAACCCAGTCTGGTACCGATGGCTTTTTGGATTTTGTTAAAATTGCTTTTCACACATTTACT
>NZ_KQ970349.1 GCF_001579035.1 Streptococcus mitis
CTTATGTTGTAGTGCCCTGCACATTGGTTCGTCTTGTTCAGTTTTCAAAGGTCTTTGTCACTCGCTTCTCTCAAGCGACAACTAGTTTAGTATATCACAGTCACTTTCGCTTGTCAACACTTTTTTGAAACTTTTTTAAACTTTTTTCATCAAGTGTTTCAACCGCAACATACCATAGTCCGTACGGGATTCGAACCCGTGTTACCGCCGTGAAAAGGCGGTGTCTTAACCCCTTGACCAACGGACCAGAGTTGTTATTTTCAACTCTTACTATTATA
>NZ_KQ970350.1 GCF_001579035.1 Streptococcus mitis
AATTAGAAATGAGGTCTACTATGACAAAACATAAACATCTTACCCTTTCAGACCGTAATGATATCCAACTAGGCTTAGAGCGCGGTGAAACCTTCAAAGCTATTGGACAGTCCATTCTAAAAGACCCAACTACTGTTTCCAAAGAGGTCAAACGAAACAGACAAGTTAGAGAATCTACTTGTGATAAGCTTCCTTGCCCTCTACTCGACAAAGCTCCCTTTGTCTGTAATGGATGTCCTAAAAGAAGACAGAATTGTGGCTATAAGAAGATCTTCTA
>NZ_KQ970351.1 GCF_001579035.1 Streptococcus mitis
TCTGAGGGACATCTTATATTGGTGAGCCTTCATCTAGTCAATACGTGACAGAGTCCAGTTCTATCAGACCGTTCGTTTTACAGACACAAGTGAAGTAGGATTACTTCGAACTGTCGTTTTCTCTTTCTAGCGACAGACCTCAAACAGTCTCTCCCCAGACTGTTTGAGTATTCTCCCCTTCGCTCCACTTCCATTACAGAAGTTTCTTCACTACTATGGGTTCGGCTGACTTCTCATGATTCGTTGTTACTACGCATTCAGCGCTCATGAG
>NZ_KQ970352.1 GCF_001579035.1 Streptococcus mitis
TGAAGCGCAGGGATATTATTACCAAGAAGTTTATGGGGTGGAAACTGGTCGATCGCTACCGTCCTCTCCTCGTTCTGCTCTTGCTGGGCTATAGTCTCCCTCTTCTAGTCTTGATTTTCTTTGCCCATGCGCTCTTGCCGCTTCTGCTGTTTGCAGGCTTTACATGTCTGGATATACTATTTGTGCTAGTTTTGGCTTCTAGGATGGAGAAAAGAAGTCTAGTAGAATTATTGAAAGGGGGCATTTTATGATTGAGTTGGAAAATATT
>NZ_KQ970353.1 GCF_001579035.1 Streptococcus mitis
TTGCCTATAAGTCAGGTTTGAGGGAAGGTCATGCCTATACAGTTGATGATGAAGGGGATATGATTCTAACTGGTTATTTAGCCTTCCTAGATCCTCCTAAACCATCTGCAGCACCAGCAATTAAGGCTCTGTTAGAACATGGAGTTCAAACAAAGATTTTGACGGGAGACAACGAAAAAGTTACCCAAGCAGTTTGTGAAAAGGTTGGTTTGGATATCAATCAGATGCTGTTGGGGTCCGAAATTGATCAGATGAGTGATCAAGAAT
>NZ_KQ970354.1 GCF_001579035.1 Streptococcus mitis
ATAGTAGCAAAATATATACATACAGGAAAAGAAATTTTACTCTATGATGAAGCTAAATATGGATACAATCCTATGTTCTGTGATGAGATAAATTTAGAAGATATCAAAAAACGTCCACTTTCTAAATTAGAAATTCCAAACTCTAAAATTGAAATAGATTTTACCTATAGCATTGATTTTGATGAAGAGAAAGAAGATTTTGAATTTGATGAAGATGACTTCACAGAAACTATTAACGGAGAAAAAGTTTCTTTTGAAGAAGT
>NZ_KQ970355.1 GCF_001579035.1 Streptococcus mitis
GAGATTGAAGGTAAGTAGGACTTTACCTCCCATCCTGCCCAGAACTGTGTCCATTTCCAGCCAAGATTCTAGTTGATTCAGTGCTAAATAGTTTTGAAAATCCTCATAGGACCGCCCTTTTTTAGCTTCTTTAGGGATGGAAGGTAGCTTACTTTTTCTTCTTTCTTTGAATTTAACGGCTCTGGCTAGGTCAATAGGAGCGATAGATAGGTATCCTTTTCGGATATGTCGATAGACGGTTGAGGAGCTGACATCAAGGTTG
>NZ_KQ970356.1 GCF_001579035.1 Streptococcus mitis
CGGACCTCAATATCGAGGAGTTCCTACTCTTGAAGCGCGTGCTTCTGTCTAGCCGAGAGCTGCAAAGTTTTTATGCCAATCTGGAAAATGTCAGCTTGGAAGAATTAGCCCTTTGGTTTGAAAAATTACACGATTTTCCGCAATTACAAGGAAATCTCCAAGCCTTTAATGATGCAGGGTTCATTGAAAATTTTGCCAGTGAAGAATTGGCGCGAATCCGTCGAAAAATCCATGAT
>NZ_KQ970357.1 GCF_001579035.1 Streptococcus mitis
ATGTAGCCAATATCTTTATCGCTGAGTATGACAAGGGTGCGGTGACAGTCGTAACCTATGAATAAGAAAAACCTGGGGTTTTGGCCTCAGGTTTCCATTTGCAATCAGAAAGGGATTTTATGTCCATTATTCAAAAACTTTGGTGGTTTTTCAAGTTAGAAAAACGCCGTTATTTAGTCGGGATTGTGGCCCTGGTCTTGGTTTCCGTCCTCAATCTCATTCCCCCCATGGTTA
>NZ_KQ970358.1 GCF_001579035.1 Streptococcus mitis
CATCTAAGAGCACGTCCTTATCTGACTCAGCATCTAAGAGTACGTCCTTAAGTGATTCCGTATCTAAGAGCACGTCCTTAAGTGATTCAGTTTCTAAGAGCGACTCAGCGTCTAAGAGTACGTCCTTAAGCGATTCCGTATCTAAGAGCACGTCCTTAAGTGACTCCGTATCTAAGAGTACGTCCTTAAGCGATTCAGTTTCTAAGAGCACGTCCTTAAGTGACTCAGCAT
>NZ_KQ970359.1 GCF_001579035.1 Streptococcus mitis
TTATCTTTTACTTGTCATGGACAATGCTATATGGCATAAATCAAGTACCTTAAAGATAGATTCCGACTAATATTAGCTTTGCATTTATTCCTCCATACACACCAGAAATGAACCCCATTGAACAAGTGTGGAAAGAGATTCGTAAACGTGGATTTAAGAATAAAGCCTTTTGAACTTTGGAAGATGTCATGAATCAACTTCAAGATGTCATACAAGGACTGGAGAAGG
>NZ_KQ970360.1 GCF_001579035.1 Streptococcus mitis
CTTAGATACGGAATCACTTAAGGATGTACTCTTAGATACGGAATCACTTAAGGACGTGCTCTTAGAGGCTGAGTCAGATAAGGACGTGCTCTTAGATGCTGAATCACTTAAGGACGTGCTCTTAGATGCTGAGTCGCTCAATGACGTGCTCTTAGATGCTGAGTCGCTCAATGACGTGCTCTTAGATACGGAATCACTTAAGGATGTACTCTTAGATACGGAA
>NZ_KQ970361.1 GCF_001579035.1 Streptococcus mitis
AACAAAAAGACGAATACAATCCAGGTGCGAAGACTCCAAACCAAGAAGTCAGCCATAACGCAGTTCCAGATGCGGAAACAAGTGTAGATACATCAGGATTACCAGCAGGAACAAGATATAGTTGGAAAGCTGATGCAACACCAGACACAGCAACACCAGGAAACAAACCAGGAACAGTTATCGTAACGTATCCAGATGGAACAACAGATGAAGTTCCGGTT
>NZ_KQ970362.1 GCF_001579035.1 Streptococcus mitis
TTTTTTCTGCTGAAATGCTTAGAATAGAAAATCTGCTTTCAGTCAAAATTAGATTGTCACACGACGATTAACTTTGTAGCTAATGCTAACAATACCGAAATTCCATGTATGACGTTTGAACAACTTTTTAAATGCTTTCATAACTTCCTCCTTTATCTTGATACAAATAGTTTAGCTTATTTCAGATATCTATGTTATAATCTTCTCTGAAATGTTCA
>NZ_KQ970363.1 GCF_001579035.1 Streptococcus mitis
AACTAGTCTTTGAGGAGTCTGGTAAGATTTATATGAAGGCTGTCGGGGACGAGGAAGTTGTTAGCGTGGAAAATCTCACAACTTTGACCGATTTGGAAAGATTGGCTGACGGTCGTAAGCGACTCAAAGGCTACAGCCAAGAAGATTTACTGCAAGAAGCTACAGCTTTTTCTGGCAAGCGCTATTTTCGATCGGAAAACCGCACAGCCATGTTATATA
>NZ_KQ970364.1 GCF_001579035.1 Streptococcus mitis
GAGCTGTTTCGACTTTGCTTGTTTCTGCTGTGATTTCTGCTTGTGTCACATTTGCTTTAGCCAAGACGCCTTCTGCAGCTGTGATTGCTTGGTCATAAGCTCTCTTATTTTCATCCGTAGCGTTATAGTAAGCTGGGGTTTGGCGTTTGCCTGGTGCTGCATTCACTAAGTTTTGTAGTGGACTCTTATCTGTAGCTGTACCTGTTAGCTTACCTT
>NZ_KQ970365.1 GCF_001579035.1 Streptococcus mitis
GGTTTGGCGTTTGCCTGGTGCTGCGTTCACTAAGTTTTGTAGTGGAGTCTTATCCACTAACTCCGTTGCCTGAATATTATTAGTTGAAAAGCGTGATTCTAATCCTTCATAATAAGTTTCATTTGTTCCTTTTTTTGTATATTTTACAACAAGTTTAAGTACAGCTGTCCCTACTGGTCTCCTTAGTATATTCAGGCGGAACGAAGGTAAATGT
>NZ_KQ970366.1 GCF_001579035.1 Streptococcus mitis
ATTCCTGGAATTACCAATGCTGAGTTTCTTCGTGCAGCTATGAATGCTGGTAAAGAAGACGATGAGAAGATTTCAGTTCGTGAGTTTATTACTAAACTAGACGAGAAGATGGAATTGCTCAACATGAAAGAAGAAATGGCAGAGCGTTACCTCAACGAAGGCTTCTCTGGTGGTGAGAAAAAACGTAATGAAATTCTTCAACTTTTGATGTT
>NZ_KQ970367.1 GCF_001579035.1 Streptococcus mitis
TATAAAATCTTCTTATAGCCACAATTCTGTCTTCTTTTAGGACAGCCATTACAGACAAAGGGAGCTTTGTCGAGTAGAGGGCAAGGAAGGTTATTAGAGGTAGAGTCTCTAATTTGTTTATTTCGTTTGACTTCTTTGGAAACAGTGATCGGGTCTTTTAGAATGGACTGTCCAATAGCTTTGAAGGTTTCACCGCGCTCTAAGCCT
>NZ_KQ970368.1 GCF_001579035.1 Streptococcus mitis
CCAAAATCATTAGGTAAAAATTCATAGACAGGAGCCGTTCCTATAAATCCATCTAAGGCAGTATTTTCATAAGGAAATCTTCCTTGCCAAGTATTGGCATGATAATATCCACCTTCTAAAAGAGTATCTCCCCAAGGATATTCAGATTGTCTTCCTCCTCTAGCAGCATATTCCCACTGTGCTTCAGTCGGTAAAGACATTCCG
>NZ_KQ970369.1 GCF_001579035.1 Streptococcus mitis
TTGTTCTTCACGCATACGTAGTTGACTAAACATTTTCCTGTCCTCCTCGGACCAGCTCTTGTAGTCCAGCAGTTGGTCTGCTTGGCTGATGGCTCGCTCGGGTTGTTGGGTAAAGGGTTTGTTCCCGAAAAACTCCAACCACGGTTTGCGAACCTCGTCTTTGCTGGTTTCTCTGTATTTTTTTAATTCCAAGAATGCCAT